>JAHDGF010000007.1 GCA_020627785.1 Saprospiraceae bacterium | reverse complement strand
TAAAGATTTACCTTTAGAAAATAAGGCGTTGGTATTCCGAGTCCAGGTGGATATTCATGTCGAAAAGATCAATGAAGAATTCAAGCTTAGTAGAGTTTTAAGTCCGCCTACTTTAGCAGAGAGATTTGGATGGTCAGTATCCCTATCAGGTGATGGGAATACTGCAGTAGTTGGCGCCCCGCATTACAAATTTAAGGAAGAGCAGGGAGAAGTATTTATTTACGATTTAGTGGATGAAGATACAACTGCAACGCCTGTGCATATAAAACCTTTGCATGAGGAAAATGGATTCGGGGAGCAGGTTGTGACGAACTTTGATGGAAGCATAATTGCCATTGGTGCTTCGACCAATGATTGGAGAGAAAACTGTGAGGGGTCTATTATCGTGTATAAAAAGGATGAAGATCAATTTTTACCTTTTGGTCAACGCATCACCTTAGCTAAAGATACCTGTAGTCATTTTGCCACTTCAATGGCTTTGAGTCGAGATGGTTTGACCCTAGCCTCTGGCCTTTCAAGCAGTGCGTATTCTGCAATGACTTGGAAGCACGAAGATGCTCGGTGGGTTCCCTATGGAAATGGATTAAATCCTTTTCCAGGAGGACGTGATCATAGTTCTCTCGTTGCACTCGATTCTACCGGTCAGTTTTTAGCCACAAGCAAAGCCTTAGGAGCAGAAGGTGGGGAAGCATTGTTTTTTAAAATGGAAGAAGGATTATGGATCCAAGAAGGAGAAAAAATACTTGGTGGAAGCGAACAATTTAAATCCATGGTTTTTAATTTCTCATCAAGAATAATTTTACTAAAGACATTATGTGGCAAGAAATTGCTTGGGTATCGGTGGGAATAATCATCAGAAATTTATAGCAACAGCTTCGATTCCTCCTCTGAATTTATGATAAATATCTAAGATTTAACCTTTTGAATTGTCCCTCATGGGACGGTAATCTTTTTGATTTATTTCTATAAAATCAGTCTTCTCAAAATTACTTATCTTACTAGCTAGAAATACATTTGCCATCAGGCAGATCAAAACCTATAAACCATGAGATATATAATACTATTCGTTGCAATCCTATGCAGTCATTTTAGCTTAGCGCAAATGGATTCGACCTTTCTAAAATCATCCACCTTTAATGGACTAAAATTTAGATGTATCGGACCATCACTGACCTCTGGTAGAATTGCAGACATTGCCATTCATCCAGAAAACCAAAACATCATGTACGTAGCAGTCGGGTCTGGAAATGTGTGGAAAACAACCAATGCAGGAACCACCTGGACACCGATCTTTGAAAATCAATCGACCTACTCTATCGGGTGCATCACTTTAGATCCTAGTAACCCACATACGGTATGGCTGGGTACTGGAGAAAATGTGGGGGGACGTCATGTTGGATTCGGAGATGGGATATATGTGAGTTATGATGGCGGAAGCTCATGGAAAAATAAGGGGCTCAAAAACTCCGAGCACTTATCAAAAATAATTGTACACCCAGAAAATTCCAATATCCTCTGGGTCGCTTCACAAGGACCGCTTTGGAGTAAAGGCGGAGAAAGAGGATTGTACAAATCAACGGATGGTGGAGACACTTGGAAACGCACCCTCGGAAATGATGAATGGACAGGTGCTACCGATTTACTCATGGACCCAAGGAATCCAGACTTATTGTATTGCGCAACTTGGGACCGACATCGTACCGTCGCGGCCTACATGGGTGGTGGACCGGGATCAGGAATCCATAGAAGTACTGATGGTGGAGAGACTTGGGAAAAATTAAAGTCGGGTCTTCCTATGAGTAATTTAGGGAAAATTGGATTGGCCATGTCCCCTTTCAATCCAGATAAGATTTATGCAGTGGTTGAATTGGATCGAAAAAAAGGTGGACTCTGGATGTCGACGAACAGAGGAAGCTCTTGGGTCAAACAAAGTGATATGGTTTCCGGTGGAACAGGACCACACTACTATCAAGAATTGTATGCAGATCCTCACACCGAAGGGCGCATTTATCTGATGAACAACTATGTATTAATTTCTGATGATCATGGTAAGACCTATTACCAGATGAATGAAAAAAATAAACATGTGGATACCCATGCGATCGCCTGGAGAGCAAATGACCCTGAATATGTAATCATGGGCACAGATGGTGGTCTCTATGAAACTTTTGATCGAACAAAAACTTGGAAGCATGTAGGAAATCTTCCATTGACACAATATTACAAACTTGCTGTTGATGATGCGGAACCGTTCTACAATGTCTATGGAGGTACGCAGGATAATGGATCACACAAAGGTCCATCCAGAACGATGAGAGCCAACGGAATTATGAATCGCGACTGGCAGATTGTTTTAGGAGCTGACGGACATCAGTCTGCGACAGAGCCAGGTAACCCAAATATTTCATATGGAGAATTTCAAGAAGGCTTTCTCTGGAGAATAGACCACAAGACGCGTGAGTCTGTATACATCCGTCCAGAGGTAGGCCCAGATGAGCCTTACGAAAGGTTTAACTGGGATGCGCCCATACTTGTGAGTCAACATGATCCTACGAGATTATACTTTGCATCTCAGCGGGTGTGGAGATCAGACAATAGAGGAGATGACTGGACAGCAATCAGTACAGACCTAAGCAAAAATCAAAATAGAATTGAACTTCCCATCATGGGACGAAAGCAGAGCTGGGATAACCCATGGGATGTAGACGCCATGTCAAATTACAACACCATCACTTCGCTTGCAGAGTCAAGTCAAGACGAAAATCTATTATATGCCGGCACCGATGATGGCATCATTCAGGTTACAGAAGATGGAGGGGATAACTGGCGTAAGGTTGACTACGGAAGAATTTCTGGTTTACCTTCAACCGCTTTTGTCAATGACCTACGTGGAGACCTTCATGAAGGAGGAACTGTTTATGCGGCCTTTGACAATCACAAATATGGAGATTATAAACCATACCTTTTCAAGAGTACAGATAGAGGGAATACTTGGAAAAACATTACCAGTAATCTACCGGAAAAATTAATGGTCTGGAGAATTGTCCAAGATCATGTAGATCCCAATTTACTTTTCATCGCCACAGAATTTGGCATTTACTTCTCTAACAATGGTGGGGGATATTGGAATCAATTGAAGGGAGGACTACCGACCATTTCCTTTAGAGACCTTACCATTCAAAGAAGAGAAGATGATCTTGTGGCAGCTTCTTTTGGTCGAGGCTTTTACATACTGGACGATATTAGTGTCTTGAGATCCATCAATAATGACGTCGCCAAATCAAAGGGTACCCTATTCCCTATTAAGGACGCCGATTGGTACAAAGAAGTCGGTGCGATCTATGGACAGGGAGATGCGACTTACGTAGCGCCTAACCCGCCATTCGGAGCAAACTTCACTTATTTTCTTTCCGAAGAATATAAGTCCAAAAAGGACTTGAGAAAAGAAAGTGAAAAAGAAGCAAAAGATAGAGACATTAGTTTTCCTGGTTGGGACCAACTCGATGAAGAGTCGAATGAGGAAAAAGCGGTGATTCAAATAATCATATCTGATGGTGGAGGAAATTTAGTAAAACGGATAAATGCACCTAGCAAGAAAGGAATCAATCGAGTGAACTGGGAATTGGACGTAGCATCTAAAGCCGTAATTGACATCAATGCAAAAAAGAGACAACGTAGCTGGAGAGATACTGGAAGAGGCTACTTAGCTACTCCAGGAACCTACACGGCTAACTTGGTTGAATTCAAAGATGGCGTAGAAACAATCATCGATGGTCCTCAGACCTTTGAAGTTGCCCCGTTGCTTGAGCCTACGCTGAAGGGTGCTAGTTATGAAGAAATGACAGCTTTCAGAAAAACCTACGAACAGTTCTCTACAGATTTAACCATGACAAACAGCATGTTTAACGATGCCAACAAAACGGTCACAGCCATGCTCAAGGCCTATGGAAATGCCAGTAGTTTAGACGCGGAACTATACAAGGACATTAAAAAATTGAAGGCTGATTTATTGAACATAGAAACTCAATTGAGAGGCAACAAAAGTAAAGGAGAAATTGGTGAGAAGAATAACCCAACGCCTGGCAATGGCCAGATCGTAGGTTGGACTGCCTTGAACAGCACCTACGGCCCTACCGGTAATCATAAAAAGGCCTTGAATCGTGCCATTGATCAATTAAAAGGAATATCAGCAGACCTGAATAATTTAGATGCAATGATTCCAGGATTGAAGAAAAGATTGGTGAAGATAGGGGCGCCGGTGATACGGTAATGCTCGATAAAATAAATTTTCATTAAATCAATAAATTTAATATCTGTTAATTCACATTACAAAATCTAAATTATAGAAAATAAAATCTGTTGTTTTGATTGCTTAGTTTGAGATGTCTCAAAACTATAAAATCATGAAACAGCACATTATTATTATTTGTTCTTTGCTCCTTATTTCTCAAAGTTTGAGGTCTCAGTGCCCCCTTTCGATTAATACGGATTGTACACTAAATTATGCAACCCAGTCTGGATTAAATTATACAACAAATTTATGTACGGCAGCTGATGGCACAGGCTTTGAATTAAGTAGTAATCTATTTCAAGTCATAAATTTAGATTCTGATGAAATAGTAGATAATGATGACAACAACTGGAATGATGCCATGGATTTAGAGAGAGCTGGGCTTGAAGCTTTTTTGGTCGCTCATCGGACCCAAGAAATTTTTTGTGACTTAGATTATGAATTTCTCACAAACTCACCAACTTGTTATATCAATTCAGACTTAAATCCCTTTTTCCCAGATGTACATGCAAATGAAACGGATGAACCAATAACACCTTACAACGATTATGGAATGTCTATACCGGCTGTAACACCTGATTTTGCGCCGGATGTTATTGTCCATGAATTATCCCATTTATATGTTAATAATAATTTTCCAATGTTAAATACAGCTGGAATGGATAATTCAGCAATAAAGGAAGCTTTATGCGACATCATTGGAATATCAATTGAGAATATAATTTTACCTAATAAGCCTGAGCCCTGGAATTTCTATGGTTACAGAGATTTGGATTTTACACTACCAGCAAATCTTATTTATAATCATCCAGATTATTATTCCAATAATTTTCATAATAGAGGGCTAACCGGAGGACACTGGGCATACCTTACTTCACAAGCTTGTGAATGGAATTGGGAGGAATTACTAGAATTTATTTTAAATAGTTTTAGTACAGACAACGGAATAATATGTGATTATCCTTCATTTAGACAACAGACTTTAGCATATTTTCACAATACATCCGGATGTAATGATTGTTACATTTCAATGGTAAATGCTTGGGCAGAAGTTGGAGTTGGAGAATATTATCAAGAATACTTTGCCCCTACACTAAATCAAATAAACACAGGTCCATGCTCTATACAATTGTCTTGGTCAGATCAAGGTACTCCGCAATATACTTTTGAACTACTTAATTCCGCAGGAGAAATCGTTGATAATGGTTGCGTAAACCAACCAATATACTCTAATGACGATTTAGAAATTGACACTTATACCTTTCGGGTTAAACCTAGCTGTGATACAAATGATTGCTCAACCGTTGGAGACGGCTTTAATGTTTTGACAGAAAATGACATACTAGTTAATGGATCAACTATTCCTTTAGATGTAGAAGTAACTGCTACCGAATGTGATCTTGTTTTTACAATTCAAGATTTCGGATTTAATGACGATGACGTAATTTTTTCTGTTGGACAGGATCTGATGTCATTAGATACATTGAATAATAATTTTGTAAACATTTATCGTCCGAACAATGGCTTTGTATATTTTCATTTCAATGAAAGTAATAATGCTAATCTTCATAGCACAGACATAGGTTTAGTATGGGTAATTACTATACCACTAAATTGTTCAGCCAATGGTCAAGATTTTCTAACAGAAAGTGGCGTAATATCTGAGAATCCTAATCTTTTCACAGAACTAGATGTAACTAATGTGATAGCTTCCAGTTGCTTTGTGCAACCAGAAAGTTTTACAAATTTTGAGTTTGATGATCGGCTTCAGACCCTTGTGATTCCATTAACGCAAGCTAAATATGATAGTCTAAGTCAAGCTGGAACTGTTGAAATAATTCCATTTATTGGTAATGAAAATTTATTTCCAAATGGAACAGATTTCACCTCCGCTTTTGAAAATTTTCCAATGGCTCCTATTCCAAACGCTGCACAATTTATTGCAGTTACTGCTAACTTAGAAAGAAGCTATGCAAATCCAGGCTTAGATTTTTTTGCTGATGGCGCAATGAATTGTTTTACAAGAGTATACAGTGATATTTTCCTCTTTGATGTTGGATCTATAACAGGACAAGCAGGAGCCACCGCAGACCTTACAATTTGCACAGAAGGGCGATTTGTGAATTTAGATTTTCAAATTAACGGAGATATCGAATCAATCAGTCATATTGAATATAGATATAAATATGCCAATGAAACTGAATGGAGTATGTGTCATAGTACCCTAGGAGGAATTATAAACATAAATGATCATATCAACTTCGGGCCAACTGAAGCATGCGCAGGTGGAGTTGAAGTAGAATATAGAATCATAAATAATTGTAGTGATCCATGCCAAACTCCTTGGCCACAAACTCAAGACCCTACAATTTCAACCACAAACTATACTGATTGTCAACCGCCCAATTTTATAAGTGCAGAACATTGTGGTGATAAGATAGTTGTATTTTACGATCCGAGTCCTGGAGTATATTCTCATAATTTTTACTTGATGCCCAATTCCATTAATGCAAGCACTAATATGATTGTATGTACTTCAGATAACACAGGCTGTTTAAATAATTTTATTAACAATCCCGTATTAGATGTAGGTACTGTATACACTAATTCTATTTGTCCATATGGTTATGGGACTATGCATTTTGAAAACGTTGACCCCAACTTATCATATACTGTTTACGTGCAATCTATATGCTGCGATGATGAAGAAACCATTAATTGCGACAACAATAATGTTGTTGTTGGAGATGTAGTTTCCTTAGATTGCTACTTACAAATTGACATAGTGAATCCTTGCAGTTTCGATGTAAATCAGAACTTAAATATTGATAATATTACTGAAACATCTATGGAGGTGAGTTGGACAGACACTGATCCCAATTTGAATGTATTTGCGATAAGTGCCATTCTTAATGATGCAACTTGTACTAATCCACCCTCACCAATTATAGAAGTTATAGATGAAAATGAAGCAAACACCAATCTAGGCCCTAACTATAGTATTATAATTGATGGACTTATACCTGGAAAAAACTACATTATTCAAGTTGAAAAAGTCTGCACAACTTTATTATGTAGTACTGGCCTTTCTATTGTAGATGAGAAAACTACATTACCTATTCCTGAAGCTGAAATTACGGATGTTTGCCTTCCTGAATCTGGATCCATAAGTTTTTCATTTTCAAGTTCTATTCCAGATAATATTGGAGATATACTTAATATTTCTGGTCCAGGCCTTACAGATGTAGAAGTTGATAATGAAAACAACAAAATAGTTTATTACGTTGACTTAGGTGGAAACTATACAGTAACATTAAATAGTTGTGGAGATATTATTTCATCTGATCTGTCTGTAAGTGGCATGGATTGTACACCACAATTAATTTCAACAACTGATTGCGCCCTACATGCAGATTGCATCACTGGAAATGATGAAGACCTGTTTTACACCTGGGAGATTGTGGAATTAGATGGCATTGGAAATGTAACTCAAGTTTTATACACTATAGAAGGAGAGAATTATTTCCAACCCTTTGTTAATGGAAATTATAGAGTATGTGTAAGCAATGATCAATGCGTAAATTTATTCTGTTCAGGTGTTATTAATGTAGACTGCACGGCATTTGATGCTAGTTGTCTTTCCACTGAAGAAGATTACAATAATACTATTTTCATTGATGGTACTAATAATAGCTCTATGTTATTTTGGGTGAATTATTGGAATAATATATTATCATCCAACCCATTCACTGGAGGAAATAACTCTTTCGACCTATTGGGGTATCAGGTCGTCTTCAATGGTAATTTAATCATAGACGTAAATCTGAATGTTTTTAATTGTGAATTTGTAGGAAACGAAAACTCAGAAATAGTTATTGAAGAGGGGAGGAATTTTTTAGCATCTAATACAACGTTTAGTTCTTGCAATCCAAACGAAGCTTGGAGAGGAATAAATGTTCAAAATTCATCTTTTCAATTATTGGATAATTCTAGTATTTCATATGCACAGATGGCAATTAGTGCTGATGATGGCGCACTTCTTTCTGTTCATAACTCAATTTTATCGAATAACAATACTGGTATTTGGGGAAGAGATGGAGTATTAAATCCTGGATCAACTTTTTCAAATAATCAATTTATTGGCTCACCTGGACTAATAGGAGGAATTGGTATTGATGTTAGCAATATGATATTCAGATATGTTGATAGTGGCATATCCACATTTCAGGGTTTACGTCACCCGATAAGAACAAGAGATAACTCTACAACTACATTTGAAAACATTATAATTAAGGAGACAATTGAAAATTATGGGATTACCATAGATGGAGATTTATCAACACGATTAAAAAATATTGAAATAACTGGAGGTGATCATTCAGGAATTAATCTTAGAGATATTGAAGGGTCTCCACAAATAATTCTCCAAGATATAACTATAAATGTTAGTGGAAATTTTGGAATCTATATTGATGATTGTTCAGGAACAAATCTTGATTTACAAACTTCAACAATAACTGCTCAAACAGGAATAGAAATTAACGATACAAACTTTAGTTCTGCCTTAATTGGGCCAGATATAAATGTTACGGCGAATCGAGGTGTAAAAATATTTTCAAGCAGTAGAATAGAAATAAATGATCCATCAATAATAGCGACACAAACTGGCGTATTAATACAAAATTCAAATAAAATTGAAATCCAAGGAAAAGAAAATAGTGAAATTACTTCTCAAGGATTTGGCATAGCTGCCAGTACTGGACCTTCGGGGGCCTTATCCATTCGGGATATGAATATTTTTTCAAATACTAATAGTGGAACTGACATTTTATTTTTTGGAACATCAGATCATTTTATTTGTGGTAACAATTTAAAGGGTTTAAATATTGGCACAAGTTTTAATAATTGCTCCTCCGAAGTAGAATTAACCTACGCACAAAATACTCATACAAACCCCACCGCCCTTATAGTTAAGGGTAGTGCCATCGGCCCCAATCCCCATGCCGGCAATCTCTTTAGTGACGGCTCTGAAGGGGAGATTGAGCCTGGGCTTGAGCCTGGGTCAGAATTTCTTGTTAATCCCGGTGATCCTATTCTGCAGGGTTCTACTTTCAATATCAGGCCCCAAGATTCAGGGATTGGAAATTTGAACATTTGGTTTCAAAGTGATCAATTCATGGTCACAAATGCCTTTAGTTGCAGAAATAGTGACCCATTTAATCCACCTATTCATAATGACAATGAAATTGGCATTGGAGTAATTAAACCTGGAGACGATGATGATGGAACTGGTGATCCAGATTTTGATAATGACGACCCAGATGGAGATGGTACTAATGATCCACCTGGTGATGATGACTTTGATGATGATGACCCAGATGGAGATGATCATTATTGTTGTAATAGCATATTGGCTATAAAAGCCTGTTGTCCAGATCCTGTCGTTCCTACATGTGAGATGTTACTTACTTACGTGGAAGACATTTTATCGAACGCTGATAATGAATTAAGCCATTCTCAACAAATGATTGCCATCATGGATGTTCTTAACAACCTAGAATATTATGAACTCTACCAAAATCAAATCCCAGGACTCATAAGAAACTGTTATGATCAAATTCAAATTTTAATCAATGAACAATTAAGTGAAGAAGAACAAGAACCAATGTTGAGAGTTATTCAATATGAGCAAGAAATTGAACAATTATATGAAATGGAAGAATCGCTTAAAAAAGATTATCAGCAGTATCTTTTGAACATCAATAATCTTGAAAAAGAAATTTTAGCAATACAACAAGACTATCCTGAAAATACTGAGCAGGTAAGAATCATGTTAAATGAAATATTGCTAAATAAATCTAAAATTACAGCCATCAAAGAATCATTTCAATCTAAGATTGTTGAAAATCAAAATGAAATTATAAATGATTTAGCCAATTTCAGATCCGAAGATGAATATTTTACATTCTTAACTGAAGCATATTTAGATTTAGTTGAAGTTAAAAGAACCAATCAAAATACTTATATAAACCAAAATAAACAAAGACTGATGGATCGAGCAATTCTATGTCCTGAAGATTATGGATTTACTGTTTATTTTTCTCGCATACTTTTAGAGAAAATAGGAGGACCAGAAGCACATGATGGGTATGGAAATGGCTGTATAGAAAGTAGAGATGTCTCTAGCACCAGCAACAAAAATACGGATTTTATCATTACTCCAAATCCAACCGCAGGCCACATCGGAATTTATAATTCTTTAGGCTTTAAATCTACAGAGATAGAACTAATTAGTCTTGATGGACATAAAATAAAACAATACACCTTCAATTCCTCCGAGAAATCCATTATTTTGGAAAGAGATAACATCGCCGACGGAATCTACTTCCTAAAGATTAGAAAAGATGGCCAGACACACACCAGAAAATTAATCCTTGTCAACAACTAAGATTACATATTTAAAAAAATACCTTTTAGGAGCAATGATTGTTTTCATCATTGCTCCTACCCTACTTGCACAAAAAGAAGACCATATTTGGATCTCCAATTTTACAAGTGTTGACTCCTGCCTTAGTTCAATATTTCCTGATTTCTGTGGCGCAACACTCTTAGATTTTAATGAACTGCCCCCTCTGGTCTATCGTGATTTAAAATTGACCTTAGATTTTAAGGAATGTAATACCAGCATCTGTGATGAAAATGGTGAACTCTTAATGTATTGCAATGCGCAATCAATTCATGGAGACCATAGAGACTGGATTACGAATGGGCGTATTATTAATTATAGTCCTAAGTGGGAATGGTTAACCTGGGATAATGAAAATGGTCAGTCAAGACCGACTGGTTTCAGAGGGCCTCAAGCGGCTGGAATTATTCCTATGCCTGAAACTGATGATGGATATTGGGTCTTATATTTAAATTATGAAAACAATCTACCATCAACTGATTCAACGCATTATGAATTATGGGCAAGTCGAGTAGAAAAAAACAGCAACGAAAGTTTTGAAGTATTTAAAAAGGATACTGTAATCAATAAAAAGATTGGTAGGTTAGGAAATCTTACGGCCTGTAAACATGGCAATGGACGGGACTGGTGGTTTTTACAATTTAATAAAGATACGGTCTACACCTACCTGGTAGATCCTACAGGAATCCATCTGGACCATCTACAGTTCTTATCCTTTCAATTGCGGTCAACCTTTGGTCAATCTAAATTTAGTCAACAAGGAGATCAATATGCCCTGTATGGAACCATAGATTATAACCAGCCCAATGGGTCTGATTTTATGTATGCAGGATTTGATCGATGTACGGGGGATCTCATTGACCCTGAGTATCATCAACTGCTCGGTAATGGATGGTTAAACAATGGCTTGGAATTTTCTCCAGATGGAAATTTATTATACCTAGCCAATTTAGACAAATTATATCAATTTGAGCTTGATGATGATTTTAATATCGACTCCATGGAATTGATACAATTTCAAAATGGAGATAGTTGTCAAATAATAGACGAAATTCCTATTTATTTAGGACAGCTACAACTTGGACCTGATGATAAAATTTACATGGCCAATGGGGCACAATGTAATAAAATGCACAGAATTGAAAAGCCCAATGAAAGAGGTGAGGCCTGTGAATTTAATCAAGGCATCATCACCCTAGATACTTATGTCTCTGGTACCATTCCTAATTTTAATACCTATCGACTGGGTCCATTGGATGGTAGCGACTGTGACTCCCTAGGAATAAACAACGATCCTGTTTCTCGATTTTGGTATGAACAGGATAGCATGGATCATCGCAACATTCAGTTCTGGGATGTGTCTTATTTTAGACCAGAAAGTTGGGCTTGGGATTTTGGAGATGGCAATGGTTCTGAGGACAGGTTTCCACAACATGAATACGACAGCAATGGAAGTTATGAGGTCTGCCTTACCGTGAGTAACGAAAACAGCAGTAATACCTCTTGTCAGATATTACAACTGGGACCTTCCTCCATCGAGGATCAGTCATTAAATTTCAACATCACCCTATTCCCCAATCCTGTAGAAGAGAATGCTAGACTTTTGATCCATGACTATTTACCAGAAGATGGAATTATTAAAATCTACAACCTATCTGGAATTATGGTACATGAGCAGCGGGTTACCCACGGTGAGAATAATTTATTTCTTCCGCTCCTAGATTCTGGGGCTTATGTGTATGAATTGCTGGATGGAGGAAAGTTGTTTGGGAATGGGAAGTTTGTTAAGTTTTAGGCTTCGATAATTCTAGGACTTGAATTTCCAAAGCATTTATATTGGATAAGCCTATTTGCGCTGCTTCTTGATTTTTTTCTAGTCCGATTAATTGTACCTCCTGCTTCCTTACTTGCCTTTTTAAGTCGCTTATCAATTCACCCTTGCTTGAATACTCTTGACTTGCAACTAATTAATGTAACCAGCTATCCCTTGACGCAGATATTGGTATGTTCTTACAATCCATTTAAATAAAATTTAGGAAAGTAAATTTTGTAAATTTATTGCCAACATTAAACACCATGCAAGAAACCACAGACTTCAGCTTACTTGATGGCTACCGAGACGAGCAAGGAAAATTCTCAATGCTCCCTGGCAAAAAGCAAAAAAAGAAACTCGATCTAATGTTGACATTTTTTGCAGGGCAGTTTGAAGCCGGCAGAGATTATACAGAAACAGAAGTAAATGAATTATTGAATGAACATCACAGCTTTAATGATGCGGCAACACTTCGTAGAATGTTGATTGGAATTGGGGTATTAGATCGGATGAAAGATGGGACCAAGTACTGGAAGAAGAAGTAATTTTTAAAATAAGACATACTCTACTATTCCATCCACATTTTCTAAGTACACAACACCACCCTTCACCAATTCCAATAAGAGTGCATTTACCCTAGGGTCTTGATTGGGTGAAACCTTAAAATTACTCACTTGATTATCCGCGTAGTTGAATTGCAAGGCTACCCCTTTTTGGATCTTTTTTAATTCTTGATTAGATAAGTATTGATCTACGTTCTCGTATAAATATTTTTCAAAGTCATCTCGGTAAGCTTTTACAGATTCAGTGGCTTGATTATTAAACATCCCAGAATCGGCCTGATCACTCATCTTGTTTGATGGACCTTGAACGGATCGAGCTTCTTTCTTTTTTTCTGCAACTACTACTTGCTCACTTATCTCATTTCTATCTGACTCATTTACAACTGATTCATCTGCATCCATAACCACAATCTCATCAATCTTCGCCTTATCTTTTGATGGATTAGCAAAGACACCAGCAGGTCCTTCAGGTGCACTTGCTGCTGGAGTCGGACTTGTTTCCATGGAAGGATCAAAGACGGTTTTAACCTCAACAGGAGCATGTACCATTTCTTCTTCCATAACAACCACCTGTTCTTTTTCTACCGTTGTAAATTCAATTAATTCAGTTTCATCATTAAAGTCAGAGTTGAGCGCCTCTTTGGAAGTAGAAGCAATGGGAGCTGTCTTTGATTCAATGGGAGCTTGTGGAACGTTTACCTTGTCCTTTGAGCTTTGTTGAGTAACAGCCTCTGCCACTTCATTAGATTCAGGCTCCATTTCTACCTCCTCGGCGAGTTCTAATTTCTTCTTGGATGCCGCCATTGGTTTGTCATCCATTGGAGTATTCACCGTAATGGTTTTCTCCTCCTTGGATGCTAAGGATGGCATGCGCTTATCACTGGAGTCTTGTTGCCAAAAGAAGAAACTAAAACCAAAAAGTACAAGTAAGGATGCAGCGATGGCGTAGGGAAAGCTTAATCCTTCGGTGTCCTTACCCCTACCCATTCTAGATTTTATCCGACCCAAAACTTCTTCGTGATTTCCTGAGACCTCTGTATATCCTTCCATCGCCTCAAATAAAAATGGATCGTCTAAGGCTAGCTTTTCTAATTCATGGCGCTCAGCATTTGAAATACTCTTATTCAAGTATTTCTTTAGTAATTCTGTTTTATGTCTTTCTATATTACTCACTTTGCTTCTAAGCACTTTTTTAAATTCCTACGCCCATTCTGAATATTGGAACGTATTTTATTCCATGGAAGGTTCAAGGATGCTGAGATTTCTTCATAAGATTGTTTGTCATAATAAAACGCCTTTATACAAGTGCGCTGAAGTTCTGCTAATTTATCCATACACAGATTTAAGCGTTGGGTTTCTTGCTCAGAGGTATCTTCTTCTAAAGGATGATAATTATCCTCAGAATACATAAGCGTAAACTGATCAAATTTCTCAGTATCTCGTTTTCGCTTTCGCAAAACACCTAAACAATGGTTTTTAGTTAGAACATATAACCAAGATTTAACATTTTCGACCTTATGTTCTTTAATCTTCTTGAGAAATAGACCATAGACATTCATGACCTCATCTTCTGCATCATGAGCATCCTTGAGATATTTTAAGCAGAGACCATAGACCAGTTCAGAGTATTGGAGAAATAAATGAGATCCTACCTCATTCTTTTCTTCGGAAGATGCGAGTTTTATCAACTCATCTTCCGGCAAATGTCCATACTTTTTGGCCTTGAATTTCAAGTTAACAGTGGATTAACAAAAATATTTTCAAATCACGTGTGCAATCTACCTCAAAAATGCATCCTCAAGATAGATTAAAAAATAAACGCTATGAAATTCAATACTAGTCTGCTCTATTTAACCTTATTATGCATTTGCATGACAATGCTGGCATGTAAGTCCAACGATCAAGTAATTAAAACTCCAAATGATGCATTAATTCTTGATAACGACATTGATGTTGCTCCACCAAAAACCTCCAATCCGCCACCCCCGCCACCGGTCATTCAAGAAGTGAAGGAGGAAAGGATTGTGGAAGAAGAAATTGTTTTCACTAATCAAGACATGATAAGTGCAAGCAAGGCAAAAAGAGTGGGAAGTCCTGCGGCCAACAATTTTGAGAGTCGCGCTTTTCACAACGGAATGCCGCATAAGCATCAATACCAAAATAATGAGGAGTATGGCAAAATTGTAGAAAACAGTTTTAAATCAGCCACTGAAGAACCGTTATCTACCTTTTCACTCGATGTAGATCGAGCAAGCTACAGCAATGTACGGCGAATGATGATGGATGGTTATCTTCCACCAGTTGATGCCGTGAGGATTGAAGAGATGATAAATTATTTCAACTATCCATATGCACAACCAGATGGTAAACATCCCATAGAAATGACCTCAATACTTTCAGAATGTCCTTGGAATGAGAAACACCAAATAATTCACGTAGGAATCCAAGGCAAGAAAATCGAAACCGAAAATCTACCACCTTCTAATCTTGTATTCCTATTGGATGTTTCAGGATCAATGAATCAAGCCAATAAATTACCGCTGGTGAAATCAGCCTTTAAATTATTATTAGATCAATTGAGACCAGAAGATAAAGTAGCCATTGTCACCTATGCTGGAAATGCGGGGGTTGTCTTAGAGTCTACCCCAGCATCTGAAAAAGAAAAAATCTGGACAGCCATGAAAAGTTTGAGACCTGGTGGTTCTACGGCAGGTGGTCAAGGCATCATTACTGCCTATGATATTGCTAAAAGTAATTTCATCAAAGGAGGAAACAACAGAGTCATCCTAGCAACTGATGGAGACTTTAATGTGGGTGTAAGTTCTGCAGAAGGTCTTGAGTCTTTAATTGAAGAAAAAAGAAAAACCAACATCTTCCTTTCGGTCATGGGATTTGGGACAGGTAATTATAAAGATCACCGGATGCAAGTATTGGCTAATAAGGGGAATGGGAATCATTCATACATTGACAATATGCTAGAGGCTCAGAAAACCTTGGTTAATGAGTTTGGCGGATCAATGTTTACCATTGCTAAAGATGTAAAAATTCAGATCGAATTCAACCCAGCGTATGTAGGTGCCTACAGACTCATCGGTTATGAGAATAGACTATTGAACAAAGAAGACTTCAACGACGACACCAAAGATGCAGGTGAAATAGGTTCAGGAATTTCTATGACTGCATTGTATGAAATTATCCCAGCAGGCGTCGAATCAAATCTTCTCGCCTCTGTCGATGACTTAAAGTATCAGAACAATCCAAAGCCACAGGCTAGTGGAATACTCAACAATGAACTAGCTACTTTAAAGTTTAGATATAAGGAACCGGATGGAGATAAGAGTAAGAAAATTGTACAGACCATTGGCCCTAAGGCCAATAAGGTGAGCAACAATTCTGAAACCACGAACTTCATTATGGCTGTAGCGGAATTTGGAATGCTTTTGAGAAAATCAAATTACCTACAAGAGTCAAGCATCAAGCAGATAACAGAACTGGCAGAGAGTGCTAATGAGATAAAAGGAAAGGATGAATTTTTACAATTGGTTCAATTGTATGAGTCATTGGAAAGAAGGTAAGACAAGTTCTTAAATCGTTGTTTAGAAATCTCCAAGTCGTTCAGGCTTGGGGATCTTTTTATGGCAAAAGGAATGGTAATCGACTTCACTCAATGAAATAGCTGCTTCACTCAATGGTCTATGTTTTCATGCAACATTTTAATTGAATAATAATATTATGGTATCAACCAAACAATTTCATCCATGAAAATTAGATATACCTTATTATCAATCTTATTCACTTCCACTTTATATGGACAAATTTTCGTAGATCAAAATGCCACTGGGTCTAATAATGGAAGTTCATGGGAAAATGCATATACTGAATTTTATACGGCTATAGAAAATTCTGAAAACGGCGAGGAGCTGTGGGTTGCTCAAGGCAAATATAAAGTTTCATCAAACGGTGAAGGCTTTATAATTCTTGGACGTAACTTAAAAATCTATGGAGGATTCACGGGCACTGAGACAAGTTTATCGCAAAGAAATTCAAATCCTCTGAATACAATTATCACTGGTGACTTTTTAGAGAATGACATTGAAGATAATTTTGAAATAAATAAAGAAGACAACAATCCAGGTCTACTGTCCTTATTACCGAGTGTCACAAATGAAACAATCATTGATGGCTTCACTTTTAGAAATGGGTTCGATAAAGATCATTATGGTGCAGCTTTAAAAATTGCTGGTACCCCGCAGATTATAAATTGTCATTTCACTCAGAATTTTGCGATGGAAGGAGGAGCGCTGCGGATTAATAACTTTATTTCTATCGATAGCAATTCCTTGTACCCCTTTATAAAGAATTGCACGTTTGAAAAGAATGAAGCAATTGACGGAGGTGCCATATTCATCAAAAACTCAGAATCTGTATTGCTAGAAAATAACGTATTTAATCAAAATAGAGCAACTTATAAAGGAGGAGCCGTAGGTGAAGAAAACTCGAACACAATATGGAAAAACTGTCACTTCACAGCCAATAAGACTGGATTGTCTGGTATCACGCGAAAAGATGGAGGTGCGATTTATTCGTATGGAAGCAACATGCAAGTAGAAGGCTGCTTTTTTTCAAGCAATAGATCAAGTGATTATGGCGCAGCTATATACTTCAAAAATTTGTCAGACACCATATATAATTTGAAAATTAATGAAACCACATTTATAGAAAACGTCTCTATTTATAGAGGTGCAGGTGCCATTGGCTTTTCTTCAACTACAAGTAAATTAGAATTATCAAAGTGCAACATAAATTTAAACCAATCGGAGTACTCCGGTGGAGGAATGGTTCTATTTGGAGGGGCTGAAATAACCATTTCCGATTGCAATTTTGAAGGGAACTACTCCAATAGATATGGTGGCGCTATTCAAATAACTGATAGTATAAATCTCACCCTTATACGGTCCACATTTAATAATAATGAAACTCAAGTTGATGGAGGTGCTATGGATTGTTTTGGAAATGCTAATGTATCTATAGATAGTTGCGTTTTCTTTAATAACAAATCTAAGGACGGTGGAGCAATCAATTGTATAGCACCAGAGACTGACAAAGGCAACATTTCCATTACTGGTTCAAAATTCATTGAAAATAATTCTCAAAATATAGGAGGCGGTATTTCCATTGTTGGATATAGAACAAAAATTATTAGTTCGATATTTAAAGAAAATTCTGCAGCAGGAAGTGGTCTCGGTGGAGCTTTATATATTAAGCATGAAGAAAATCTACAAGAACAAACAGAAATTATTAATTCAACTTTCACACACAATGAAGGGGCCTTATCCTCAGGAATATTTAATCAAACACAAGACCCATTCATTCCTATAATCATTCAAAATTCTGTGTTTGATAATCCAACAGATAATTTTAGATCCTTTTTCCCAAATGCAAAATTAATAAGCAACGGTGGGAACATTTCATCTGACAATAGTCTAGAAGGAGCTGAGAATTCTGAATTAGATTTACATGGAACTAATCCCTTACTAAATCAAAATGGTTTTATACTTGCCGGATCACCAGCCATCGATTTTGGTGTAGTTGGCCCGGATGTACCTTTATTAGATCTTCAAGGAAATCCGCGTGTGGGAGCTCCAGACTCAGGTGCCTATGAATTTTCAGGGACAGTAAATACAGAAGAAACAACAACAAGTAAATATCAAATTTCAATAGCTCCTAATCCTACAAGCTCAGAACTAAATGTTTCATTTGAAGAAAATTCACAAGGAAAAGTCAAGTTACTTATATTCAATGAACTTGGTCAGCAAATACTGACAAACAACATGATCATTGAAAAAAATCAATCATTCTATCAGATAGATGTAAATCATTTGCTGGCAGGTTTATACAATTGCATCCTCACTTCTAATTCAGTGATGATCGGTTCATCAAACTTTATTAAGATCGATTAAAATAGAAATAGATATTTTTCAGGCCTATTAAAATTGCCGCAATAGAACTTCACTCAATCATGTGCTAGCTTCACTCAGTGAATCTACTCCTTCACTCAATAGAAGTATTTCGTTACATCCGGAGTTTCCAATTAAGCTAACTTTGAAATAGCAAGGTGCATATAAATTAAAGACATAACAGCATCTAATTAAAAGACTAGCCAATTATTGTCCAACTTCCAATGAACAATACACAAAACTAGGATCCTTCAAATAGGCTTAGAAAATCCGCCTTTTTATTCTGTGCCAATTCTACTTGAGTACCATCATCTAACTCAATTAAGGATGGCTTGCCCTTTAGTAACTTAGAAACATTATTCACATTAATAAGATGCGATCTATGCACTCTAAAAAAGCCTTGACGTGATAAAATAACATCGTAATCCTTTAAGGTCTTAGAACTAATGATCTGTTTCTTATCTTTTAAATGTATCACTGTGTAATTATTGTCAGCAGTACACCTGATGATGTTTTCAGAATTGAGAAACGTAATTCCATTCATGTGAGCAACTGGTATCTTTGATGAAGAAACATTTTGTTTTTGAACTAAATGAAGTAATTGTTTAAAATCTTCATCGCTTGAATTTTGCTCTTCATTGTTTAATCGAGACAAAGTCTCTTTTAACTCATTTAAAGCAATGGGTTTCAATAAATAGTCAAAGGCTCCGAGCTTGATGGCAGAAATTGCAAACTCATCATGTGCGGTCGTAAAGATTACCTTAAAACTAATTTTTTCAATTTTATCAAATAGATTGAAGCCACTACCGCCGGGCATATTTATATCTAAAAATACAAGGTCAGGATTTGATTCTTGAATGAGGGCAAACCCGTCTTCTACATTATGTGCTTCACCCAAAATTTCTACATTTGAATCGCACAGTTTTATCAACTTGTTTAAAGTATTACAACTCCTTTTTTCATCATCAATAATTACTGCTGAAATCATATTCGGTTATTTAATTCGTTAGGTATTGATATTTCGACACGTGCGCCTGGGTATTCAGTAGTACTCACGATAGACTCTTCGATTGATATATTTATTTTACTTCGCATCCCTTCATTGATTAAATCTATGCGCTCTCGCAAATTTTTAAGCCCAGTTGAATTATGTAGTTTCTCTTTTCCGATATTTTTTTTAAATCCAACTCCATCATCATCCACGACACATAGTGTACGATTACCTTCGTTTAAAAAACTTACTTTCAATTTCCCTTTTGTTTTCTTATCTAATAATCCATGCCAAATTGAATTTTCAACCAATGGCTGTAAAATACAACTCGGCATCATCGTGTTGTCAACATCAATATTCGGATCAACTTCTACCTCCATATCAAATTTAGAATCAAACCTAAGTGACTCTATCGAAAGATATAATTCCAAAGTTTTAATTTCATCAGCTAAAGTAATCCAAGGGGTCTTAGATTGTTCTAAGGTCATGCGCATAAGTTTCGATAACTCAGATATATATTTATTTGCCTTAACTACATCTTTTTCAAATATTATATCCTGAATTGAATTCATGGCATTAAATAAAAAATGTGGATTTATTTGAGCCCGTAGAGCTTTAATTTCTGCCTCAGTTTTTAAGCGTGAAAGTTCTAGTTCCTTTTTTTGAACATTGGTTCTATATCTAAAAAAAAGCAAGGAACCAAGTAACGAAATTGCGAGTAAAACAAATTTAAATAACCAAGTTTCCCAGAATTTTGCCTTCACATTAAAATCTAATTGTGAAACACGTTGGCTTTCATCATCTCCTGAAATCTTTACTTTAAAGGTATAATCACCATAAGGAAGATTATAATATTTTGCAGAACGATCATTGGTGGGAATCCAGTGATCATCAAAACCTTCAAGTTTAAATAAATAACTAGGAGTTGAATTAAAATTTATGGTAGAAAAACCAATTTCAATATTTTTTTGATCAGAACTAAGATTCAACTTGGTTTCAGAAATATCATAGATATTTTCATTGTTTACAATGACTGCATCGATATAGCTTGAGCTTTTGGTTCCCTTTTCTAATTCCTTCTGTTCAATGATCTGTAGTCCCTTAGGAGTCGCTAAATAAATTTTTCCATTCGTAATTTCAACTTGATAAATTTGATTAGAAATCAGCCCAGACCGAGAATCGAATAAATCAATGCTTTTAATTTTTCCCTCGTCAATAATGATGTTATTCAAACCGCTATTACTAGCATACCATAGTTTATTTTCATTTTCAATAAAAACAGAATTACAATGATTACTAATCAAGCCATCAGTGATACTCAAATGCTTAATATCACCTTCTTGCATAAAGTAAAGCCCATCATTTGCTGTACATATGCACAGATCCAGATTTTTACCTTTTAAATCCATGATTCTATCTTGAGGTATGCCTTTAAGCAAATTTCCTTGATCCCATTTTTTATCATCATAATAATAAACACCTTCAAAGGTCCCTACCCATATTCTTCCCTCATCCGTTTCTTCAATAGTAAGTGGCCGCTTAGAGGTGTTTATTCTTCCAATATCATTAACTCCATTTATTCCTATAATATCTACCCCTTCTAATCTCACAAATGCAATACTTCCATCATTCAATTGCTTAATGTCTTTAGTCATCAGCTTTTGTAAATCTTGCCCATCATCTTGCAAATCGAAATTAATACTTTCTGTTCCTATATCTGTCCCGATGTAATAGCCCTTACCCTCTATTTTCTCGATGCAATTTATATGTTGGGATGACATCTTTACATCTGAAGATTTTATAGTTTCTAAAATACCATCTTCATAACTATAGAGGTTTAAATATTTATCCCCCATAAGAACTATATCCTCATCAACACAAAGAGTTTTTACCGCATCATATACTAGACCGTTACCTGAATTAATAATTTTAGAAATTGATTGTTCAATCTTATAAACCCCATCACCTAAAGATGATATCCAATAGTTGTTTCCTTGATCTTTACAAATAGATGTGGTGGCTACATCTTCCAAATATGAATATTGATTTGCAAAAGGATTCGATGTAGGTATCTGATATAACCCATTGTTTAAGGTTAAAACCCAAAAGTAATCATCGAAAAATAAAGCTCTTAAAATTCTATTCTCTCCAGAATTGAAACTATGAACTCTATCAAAACTTGATCCATCAAAAAGATAAAGGTCAGTCGAACTTACACAAAGGGTTTGATTTTCCAAACCTATAGTAGCTACATTTTTAAAAATCCCAGGTAATACAATAGTATCGAATTTCGTTTGGCCTGAACTATCAATAATACTTAGATAATCTCCTATTTCCTTTTTGTGCACAATCTGATATTCACCATTAATCTTATTAAAGAAAACTACATAATCTTTAGTGCCAGCAGGATCTTCAAATATCAGTTGAAATGACTCTGTAGATATTTCGACAACTCCTTTTGAATTTTTTAGAATTATATTGCCTGAATCATCTTCCATAATTTGAGACCAAAAGGGATAACTCCAATTTTTCAAAAAGGAGGTGTTATTTTGGTCAAACACCTTATTATCCTCAATGAAAAATATTTTCCCATTAAAAGAATTACACCAAATTCGATTTTTGGAATCAACAAATAAATCTAAAATTTCAATATCAGGAGCACCATCTTCACTGGTGTAGGTTTTAAAATACTGCCCATCGTATCGACACAAACCTGCATCGGTCCCCATCCAAATAAACCCATCTTTATCTTCAACGATATCATAAACCGTATTACTAGGCAATCCATTTTCTATACTATATCTAGTTATTGAAGTAGTATCTAGTTGCGCATAAACTGTTGAGACCAGTTGAGCAAAAAAGAGGATGATAAATACATTCAAAAATTTGAACATTAATTTTCTATTCAATTCGAAATAAGAAGGTACGACTAATTTCTAAAGAGAATATATTTGATGGGAGTAGATTATGTTAAATGACGATAGAAAACAAAACTAATAACTAGGTGATGTCAAGATAAATTCAGGAACTGAAAAAATGAACAAGTAGATAAGTAAAAGGCCTTTGACCTCCTAGTCAAAAATTATCCAACGGATTCCGAATCTCACCCTAGTATCCCATTGAGGATGAAACTGAGTCTGATAAATTATTGAATTATCAATTAAATCAATCGCATTATCAACACTTACAAATAAACGGAATGTTTGCACCTTAGCTGCCACAAAAATATCGAGATTTCTATACCAGGGTAAGGATTCATCTAGGCTATAAAAGTTGCCTGTAATCGGCATAAACCCTACCCCATTATTCTGAAGGTACTGACTGAAGGTGGCTCCAATTTTTAGATCCATCGCCTTATCGAATATAGGGAACTGCGCATACAATTTATGCTTAGACAAAAAGGTAGGGAGATTCCACGGATTATCGCTAAAATTTTGAAAATGTAAAATGTGATCGCTCTGAATCCATTTCCATCCTATCTTTTGTTTTACAGAACCTACAATACCAGTTATATTATCTACAAATTGTGTTGGACGTGCTAAAGTATCATAGTAAATACTGTTATCTAAAATGACCGACTCCAATTTTATCTCTGTGCGACTCGAAGGAATTTTAAGTTCGCCATAAATACTTGTTGAAAACTCCTTATTGAAAGATCGATCATATAATTCTTGATGACTGACAACCAAATTTTGATCAATGAGATAAGGATCATTTCTTAAGATCTTTAATCCACCAGACAGCGCAAATAATTTCTGAGACCGATAACCCACCTTGGCATCAAGAGATAAATTCCCTGCATTATCAAGCAGACCTATGCTTGCTTCCCCTTTCAGATATAAATCTTTTATGTTCAATCCTACACGCCCATCAACACTTAAATCATTGACAATTAAATTTTCTATCTCTAGGTCATAGTTGTGATACTTATGCGTCAAACCAGCAGTAATGTACACTGGATGTTCTTCCCCTCTACCAATCACAACCTTATTCGTCATGACATCAAATTCTTGAAAATTCCTAAGGCCCCTATCATCGGTTAGAAAGGCAGAATAGAAGGTAGAATCACTAGTAAATTCAGTTGCAGAAATCTCATCAGTAAATCGATAGTAACCTGCACGATAAGTTATCCGATGAAACAAATTCCATTTTGCGGGATCTCCAAGGTAACTATCATAAGCCACATGAAAATCCTGTTTTCTTAGATCCGCCGAATTTAAATTAACCCCAATATTTTGACGGTTAATTGGTAGAGAAAATAGGTTGGCAGTAGAGGTATGTCCCCCATTATAAATTTCTGAATTATTGTTAGAGGTAAAACTGAGAAATGATTGATATTTCTTTTTTGGAAACTTCAGCCAGAAGCCTACCCCAAAGTTGGTCGTACGAGCTTTCTGATTTAAATATAAACCATCATTGGCTATCCTTAAGTAATCCAAACTAAAATTGACGTCTTCTACAAAGTCTCGACTAAATTTTGCTTTAACGAGAAATTCTGCTTGATCACCCATCGGAGCAAAATAAAGATCATTGTATACTCGATTCAATCGATAATACCTTAACTCTTGTATACTTTTACTATAGGCTGAAAATTGATCTCGTCTTAACTCTGTAAAAACGTCTCGATTATTTCGAGAAGTAAATAAAGCAGAAATGTGAGTTGATGCTGGATTACCTAATGTATGATAAAAGTCATTGAAATCTTTTAAAGGGTCATAATCTTCAAAATAGGATAAGGTTGAATCCTGAAATTTTTGTTCGTTGGTCACATGATCTAAAACAATAAAACTGATTTTCATGGAATCCCGTTCTTCCGGTATATCCAAATTCAATCCCTTAATGGTATCGAGACCCGAAACTGAACTAGGCACACTTGGTGGGCGTTGCGCTAAAAGCACCTGACTGACTAGTAATAAAACACTAAAGAAAGAAAGCCTAAGAATCGAAAATCTTTTATTTAGCAACGATGAATTTTTGTGTTGAATTTAAAACTCCATTGGATAGTGAAAGAAAATACACTCCTCCTGGTAAGTCAACGGTTGAAATTGTTCTTTGGTTGGCAGTAAGAGCTCCATTTGCGTAAGCGGCACCAAATGCATCAAATATTTCATAATGCATTCCTACTAGGTCGTCCCCCATTAAATTTAACGCATCATAAGCTGGGTTAGGACTCAAGTTGAATTGAATTTCATCAACATCTTCTATACCAACGCTTTCTTCAAAATCTTTAATTACATACAAACCTTCTTGCATGTCCGACACAAGTATATTCCCAGAAGGAAGAAACGGATAAACACCCCAAGCACCCTGATACTTTTCATCTTGGTGCATACGACTTGAAGTAGGATAAAACATTATTCTTTCAGGATTGACGGGATCCGAAATATCGTATACTTGTAACCCGTCAAAGTAGCAAGAAACATATAAACGATCTCCTTTCACTATAAGATTGTGAGCAATTGAAAAATTAGAAAAAGATTCTGCATCAAAAAAATTCTCAAATTGCAGATCATTGGGATCTTCAACATTAAATACCTTCACATCAAATCCATGATTCTCATCTGCCATGTAATAGTACTTACCATCTTCCGTCGGCCACCCACTATGATTATACCCAGATTGAGCATAATCATCTGGTGACAACGAACTTATCAATACTGGGTTCTCAATATCAGACATATCAGCTATTGCCATACCGTGAGGTCCACAATTAAAATAACCTATATTATTATCTATATAGGCATCATGAACATGATTCACCAAGAAATTTTCAAAGCCATTAAATCCTCTAATAAAAGTGGGATTTACTGGATCACTAATATCAAAAGCCATCATTGCTGAAACGCCAGTTGTTCCACCATTGTGTGCACAACTATATAAAATTTGTGCTGTTGAATCAATGAAGATATTATGGGACCTACGGATTAAGTCCTCGGAGTCATAAACAACTTCAACTTCATTTGGTAACGAACGAAGATCTATGATCTGGAGACTTGATAGGCCTTCATCACATACGGCATATAAATATCCTTGATAGTCATGATAATCTCTATGAATTATCTGCGCTCCCGAAGCTTTACCTTCTACAAAAAAGGCCTCGAAAACTTCCTCAGGGTTGGTCACATCAATAATATGTGTACCTGCAGACGAGCCTAAAATAGCATATTCATGACCATTCATAGCCACACCCCATATTTCATTGTAAGCGTTATCATGAATTGTGGATGGCACAAGATCCGCCTGCTGCCATCGATCCAATAAGGTCCCAATTTGTACAAATTGAGAAAATACATTGGTGAAACACAACATTAGAACGAGGGAAAAAATTGACTTCATGACTCTATATTATATAGACAAAGGTAGGAATCAAAGTCCTAAATTTCTTGAAATTTGAGTCTTATAGGCTGCTCTTTTAACTTATAATCATTTAAAATTCAGAAAATAACAGTTTGCTCCCTTGATAATTCAGAATTGGCAACAACTATGAAACTATTGTTGTATCTTATAGAAATGGGCAAGATTATTGATATATTATATATTTTTATAATATGAGTTATGACAAGTAAGAAAACACTTTATCCTAAAAGGCTACAAAGCAAGAAATTGGTCACTAAAAAAGTGACATTGCCAAAGACTTACCATAAAAATATGATGTTGTTCAGCCTAAGAGTTGATTATTCACAGTTCAATTAATCAACCCTTATTAAGATTTCGCTTTCGCAAATTTTAATTACCCCTAGAATTCTGACCTCCCATATTTCCACCGCCGCCGCCTTCGCCGGATTTTAAATCATCATTTTTGATCTTTGACTTTCGTTCCTTGAAGTCGACGTTTCCAAATTTATAACCTAAGCTTAAACCAAAGGACCTAAAAGGAAGTCCAAAACTTGACTCTTGAATGAAGTCAGTTCCTTCCTGTCGACTATCAAAAAATTTCGTTTCATTGAATGGTTCGATAAGACGGATGCCTATAGTCCATTTTCTAATTTCCTTTTTCGCTCCTAGGCCATACATAGAAAAAGAGGCTTGGTCTCCTTGTAAAGATCTTCTTGGCGATCTAAAAAATCCAAACATGTCTACCTTCAATGACCCTGTAATAGAATACTCTCCACTAAAAAATACGTTGTATTCATAAGTGTCTCTAGTTAGCATTTCACCATTAACTACGCCCTCCGCATTGTAAGTGAAAAAATTCACCCCACCTCTTAACGTAAAATTATTTAAAGTCTTTGTTGAGAAAATATTCAACCCAAATGACTGATTCTGTCCTACATTATCAAAGCTATTGATTGAAACTCCGTTATCCACACGTATGATGGATTCAATAATATCATCCGTAGTCTTGTAATAAAAAGAACTAAATATACCTACACCTTTAATAAAGGTATTATAAGATAATTCGTATTGATTGGTTCGTTCTGGATCTAATGCTGGGTTACCTACAGTAATGTTGACTTGATCTACTGAGTTGGTAAAAGGATTAATGTAAAATAGACTTGGTCTTTGTATTCTTTGAGTGTAACTAAATTTAATATTCTGAAAATTCTTTAAGCCTCTTGAGATCGTAAAATTTGGTAACCAATTATCATAGGTCTGATTAAATGAATCAGGTTCTCCTTCCAAAGCACCTTCAATCGACGTTGTCTCATACCTCAGACCAGTGATAACTTGAAATTTCTTCAGTGGGAAACTGAGTTGGCCATATCCAGCATATACATCCTGTGTATAATTGAATATCTGAGATCGTGATTCGTCAAGTATGCTATAACTTTTTGTTACATCATCGTAAAAATTGTACTTAGAGTCACTTGTTATATCTCTTAAAACTGTTTTACCACCTACCTCAAGTTTTATTCCTTTTTTAAGTGGATGTGTATAGTCAACCTGAATGGTTGATTCTCTATTATCACCATCATTGAATTGATTTTCGTTTCTCAAGAAAAAAGGATCGCCAGTCTGGATGGTTGTATAGTCTTGGTTTTGAATATTTCCGGATAGTTGATAGGCTAAGGCTAACTCTTGCCCATCATTTTTCTCAAATTTCTTGGTATAATCCGTAGACCAATCGAAACCACTAAATAAATTACCGCCTTCATTTTCGCGTCTCCATTCACTTGCTACATTATCTAACATGATGCTCCCATCCATAAAACCATCTGTATCAAAACCAAAACCCTGATACGAGAATGAAGAATTTATTGCATTGAAAGCGTTGAAATCATAAAAGGCACTCACTGTTCCATTAAAGCCAAGACGTGAAGTCGTTGTAGTCCCATCCTGTGACATTGAAAAATTAGATGCCCCAGTACTTGTTCTGGACAATGAACTTGTCGCCTCATTTGGAATAGAATAATAAACTGACCCACTAGCAGAAGAACCAAATCGTCCCTTTCCAGCACTTAAGTTTAGTGTCCCATTATGATGTCTAGTACCCACAGAAGAATCAAAAGAACCGGCAACTCCTTCAATGTTTCCTCTCTTCGTAATAATATTTACAATTCCTGCGGTACCCTCTCCATCATATTTAGCTCCAGGAGAAGTGATTACTTCTACTTTTGAAATTTGATCAGCCGGAAACATTTTCAGTGCATCTGAAACACTTTGAGAAAACATTCCAGAAGGTTTGCCATTGATTAATATTCGGACATTTTCTGAACCTCTTAAAGATACATTTCCATTTAAGTCAACCACTAATAGTGGCACCTTTCGTAAAACATCGGTAGCATCTCCCCCAGCATTTGATGCATCATTTTCTGCGTTGTAAACAATCTTATCAACCTTAGTTTCAATCAAGGACTTTTCTGCTGTAATTTCTATTTCATCAAGCAAAAAATTACTTGGAGTCAATAATATTTTACCTAAATTTTTATCAGGTTTTTTCTCCGTCAATTCTACGGACGTGATCTGCTTTTCTTCGTAACCTAGAAATGAAATAAACAAATCATATTTCCCAATTGTCACCTCATCCAACTTGAACTGTCCATCATCTTCACTAAGAATACCATTAATCTCTTTTTCCTTTCCAGCCTTCTTCAATACAATCGTAGCGTATCCAATCTTTTGATTGGAAATAGAATCCACCAAAGTTCCTGTAATCTTACCTTTTAATTTAGAAGCTTTATTGCCATAACCGCCCATCCCAGGGAACTGAGCATATAAAGATTGTACACTTAAAATAATGCAGAAGATTAATAGTTTTTTCGTCGCTTTCATAAGTACAAATTTAAAATCATTTTAAGCGGGAAAGGAAATTGATAGACTGGAATCAGAAAATATTCTACGAGCGATTAATATTCAATTGTATAAGATATAGAACCACCACTTTTAGGTTTTGCAGATTTAGTAACCTTCTTTTTTGTTACCTGATATTGAATTTGATTTTTAGCAGGTTCGTCTTTGACTCTAATCATTGATAATTTGAAATCAATACGAATATTCTTCTGAAAGGCAACTCGCATTTTTCGCATACCCTTGGTGACGGCATATTCAGCCATTTTCATAATTCGGATGGCTTCTTCATCACAACCATAACCGATTCCTTTTGTCACTTTTACATCAGTTACCTTCCCTTTATGATCAATATCAATTCTTAGATGAACAATCCCTTCAATTTTCTGGGCAAGCGCTTCCTTAGGGTATTTTAAATTAGAATATATAAATTCACGAAAGGCTTTATTACCTCCTTCATAGAAGGCTTTCTTAATAAACTGATTGTCCTTTCTCTTCTTCTGCATGTATGCAAATGTAGCTATTGCAAAAGGCAAAAATTTACTTATAAAATTGCAATCTCGCTATGACCCATAATTTTAAGAGTATAATGCTTTTAAAATAAGTAAAAGTGCTTAGAATAAAGGTGGTTGTGACGTATTGGTAGTCAGCAATCAGATACAATAGAACAAAGGTGTTGCTACAATGGTTAAATAAGTGCAATTTTGCCATATCAAAGGATGAAAGAAAAAAGAGCACTTGTAATATCAGGAGGTGGTTCCAAAGGAGCTTTTGCAGGTGGATTTGCAGAATATGTCATTGAGGATTTAAAAGTCAAATATGATTTATTTGTCGGCTCATCTACAGGAGGCCTACTACTTCCACATCTCTCTCTAGGGAAAATCGATAAGATCAAATATGTCTACAACAGTGCTACTCAGAAAAGCATTTACAACATATCGCCCTTCAACATAAAAATACTAGGAGATGGTCGGATAAAATCCTCCATCAAGCACCTCAATGTCATGAGAATGTTTTTGCGTAGGAAGAAGACTTTTGGAGAACACAAAAATCTTCGAAAAATGCTTAGAGAGGTTTTAAGTATTGATGATTTCAACCAAGCAAAAGCAGCAGAGGCACAAGTAATCGTTACCGTATCAAACCTCACAAAAGGAACGACAGAATATAAACACCTCAAAGATTGTGAATACGAAGATTTCTTAGATTGGATGTGGGCATCGACTAGCTTTGTCCCCTTCATGAGTCTCATACAAAAAAATGGATTCGAATATGCGGATGGTGGTTTTGGAAACTACCTTCCAATAGAAGAAGCGGTAAACCTTGGAGCCAATGTCATTGATGCCATTGTACTTATACCACGAATAAAAGAGATAAATAAGAACATAAGTAAAAATCCATTTGACTTATTTTTCTCCACCATGGATTTTATGCACCACCAACTAGCCAAGCAAGATCTTATGATCGGCTATCTCGAAAGCATTTACAATAAAAATGTAAAAGTCAATTTTTATTTTACCCCACGACTACTCACAAAGTTTTCATTCTACTTTGATCCAGAGAAAATGTCAGCTTGGTGGGATGAAGGTTTTGAATATGCAAAAAATAACTTCAAAGGCTAAATGCAAAATGAGATACACATTCTAAATGGAGACGCTTTAAAAGAACAACTAAATAACCTCCAAGAATCTCATATGATAATCCTTCGCGAAGCATTCATAGAAGGTCCTTTAGCAGAGAAAAATTTTTTTGAAAATCGAGCACAATACATTAAAGAAAAATTCAACGCTACATTAGAGGAATATAAAACTAAAGTAGAGCAAGAATTAAGCAAGATTAAAAACCTCACTTCTGACAAGGAAATAGTTTTATGGTTTGAATACGATCTATTCTGCCAATGCAATTTTTGGTACGCCTGCCACGAAATTCTAAAAATCAAAGGTTCTCCAATCGTTTCGTGGGTCCATCCAAATCATGAAGATTGGTCTGGATTTGGGAAGATGGGTCACGAGAAGCTCAAGCAGATATATCAAGAACGGCAATTGATTAGCAGAAAAGATCTAGAGACCTTTGCAACGCTATGGAGGGACTACAGAAATGCGGATAATCAAAGAATGAAAGAGACAGCACAACCACTATATGCCTCATTCCCAAAACTTCAAGCCACCATCCAAGCTCATATTAATAGAACGGATCCAAGCTTCCTTTTAGACATCTCAAAAAAATATCTGCAAGAAGTACCTGAACAAGACTTTAGAAGCTTCTTTAAAAAATTCAATTCAGAACAAGGAATTTATGGCTTTGGAGACTTGCATGTAAAAGAATACTACAACCAAATTAGGGATCAATAAAACAACCACAGCAAAGAATAAGAACTACCGCATATTGATCCAATCAATACCAAATTTTGGTCTTAAATAGTACAAACCTTCTTTTCTTATTCATCTGATCAAAAGTATCAAAGGCTTTGACAAATTCCAACTCAGGATGTTCAACCAACATATCCAACGTAACCTTTCCTTCATTCAAAGCAAACCAGTCATCCCATATTACAATTGTATTACCTGGAATAGGAAGCTCAATCACATCCTTAAATAAAGTTTTATGTGTCTTCCAATCAAATGGATCTTGCTCAGCAACAAGATTCATAAATGGGTAATAATGAAACGTTCTACCAGTTTTAGGATATACTTTGTCAATGAATTGAACAACCTCCTTAGATAATTCTTGAACAGGATTTAACTGGAAATCATCTGGAAATTTTAAGGCACACTTATTCCCAGAATATAAAAATATCAATGAACCTAAAATCACAAATAGACTCGCATACCCACTCCGTACTCTTTCTAATCTCAATACACTCCACATGGTCTGCATTCCTACTAGAGATATTATTGCCATCAATGGAGCTACCGTTAACAAGTTCCTAGTCAAACCAAAGGACTTAAAAAGACCAAATTTCCAAAAAATAGTATGGGCAATGATCACCGAAAATGTTCCAGCTAAAACAATAGCAGGAATTAGATTCTTTTTTATGTTCGTAAAATCTAGCAACAACTTAATTCCCATAGCAACAGCCCCTAACCAAAATAAAACACAAATCGGAATACCAATAACGTATGGCAATTCTCTAACATAATGCAACCATCTACCAGTGACTCCATAAGCCGGAGTAAGTGTCGCATTCGCATTGTCTTTAAATAACCATAAAATTGACTCATCAAAAAACAAGAATCCAACCAATGAATAGAAAATATGTCCAATCAATAATAAAGGAATCATTTTCCAAGTACCACGTCTAAAAATAAAATATACGACGGCAATAGCAACAAAGAAAAAACCTTCCGGTCGTGCGAAAGGTAAAAAGGAAACAATCAATGCTCCTAGTATATTTCTATCATAGGCAAAAATTAATAAGGCGCCCACAACCATAAATGAAAACAATGGTTCTGTCAATCCCGACAAACTTAGTTGAAGGTAATCAGGCATAAACATCAGAAGTGGCATTACTAATTCAGGACGTGGAACATCTATTTTTTTTGCAAGTCGATAGGCAAGATAAGCTCCTCCCACGGCCATGATAGAATTAAATAATTTTATTCCAATAAATCCTAATTGAACAAAAAGGCAAGAAGCTAAAACGAAAAAAGGTCGAGACCAAGAATGTATAAATAACCAAGGATACTTAAATGCATATTTATTATACAAATAATGATTTACACTATCACCATCACCTCCTGTACCATCCATTGAAAACAATAAGAAGACCTGCTGAAGTATAATCACACCCAACCAAAACTGGACCTTATGCTTTGAATAAAATGAAAAAATTCGATCCATTTAGAAAGTTAGTTAGTAAATGATCTAGTCATTAAGCGAATGTAAGAATCAGAATCTAAAATCGAAAACAATAAAAAAATATTACTACTTGTAAATATTAAGATTTATTTCGATCAACTAATTTATCATTAATTACCCTAGCTCTGAAATCTTCCTTATAGGACTTTCCTATTGGTACTTCCATTTTATTTCCGAGATCTATAAAATCGACATCTACACTTTGCACTTTGGTTAAATTTATCCCGTAGGATTTACTGGTCCGAATAAAAATAGATGCTGGCAGTTTGCTCATAATGGTCTTCAAGTTCATTGCAGTTATGTACTTTTCATCCAAGGTGTGAATCATGACATAATCTTTTAGACCGTTGATATAAAAAATATCTTTATAGAAGATTTTTACGAATTTTCTTTCATGTCGGATGAAGATGTAATCCTCTTCAAGATCATCAACCTGAAACATTTCATTGTTCTTAAGATTAAAAATTTCTTTCACCTTAAGAACTGCCCTTAAAAATCTTTCCTTCCGAATTGGTTTAACTAAATAATCTGAGACCTGCAGTTCAAAGGCTTCCAATGCATATTCAGGATAAGCTGTTGTAAGAATTATAAATGGCTGGTGATTAAGCGCTTTTATAAATTCGAGGCCATTGAGTCCAGGCATTTCAATATCTAGAAAAATTAGATCAACTTCAGTACTTGCTAAAAATTCCAAGGCTTGCACCCCAGATCCAAATGATCCTAAAAGTTCTAAATAAGGAGCATCATCCATTAAGAGTTGGACTCCCTCTCTTGCCAATGGCTCATCATCAATAATAATACAATTCATCGCTTGCCTAAGATAAGACTTGTTGTAAATATATCAAGACCATCCTTTGTCGCATACTGATGATCATCTGGATAAATCAGCTCTAACCTCTTTATAAGATTGGTCAAACCTATACCACTATCTGGACTATTAATCTCATTTACTTTTCCCTTCGTGTTACTGATGGTAAAATAAATCCTTTCATCAATTACTTCAGTTTTAATATGGATGATAGCTCTTCCACCATCCGTACGTTGCGAATACTTAACTGCATTCTCAACCATAGTAATCAACAACAAGGGTGCAATTTTCATGGTGTCAATCGGACCTTTTGACTCAAAGTTTATATTCAGATTATCACGTCGCGTATTTTCTAAATCTAAATAATTCTTCAAATACTCTAATTCATCCTTTAATGAGACAAATTCCTTTTTTGTATTATAAATCTGATAGCGCAGTATATCAGAAAGAGATAAAATATTCTCTGGTAATTGTTGATCGCCTTTTTTTGCTTGAACATAAAAACTGTTCATTGTATTAAAAAGAAAATGAGGATTGACTTGACTCCTAAGAAATCCAAGCTCTGTTTTTAGTTGCTCTTGGCTTATTTCTTGAATTTTCTTCTCAGACATCAACATGTTTTTTAAGAATTTAAAAGCAAGTGCCATCCCAATCATAAAACTGCCGTCAACTAATTGTACTAAGTTTTCTGAAATCCAATATTCTTCCCAATACTCCGGATCGCTTATGTGAAGCTCATAATTATAATAATTACAAATGAGGCCTATAAAAAGTGTAAGAAAAGTAAAAAACAAATATTCCAAATACTTGCCCTTTGTAAGAAATAAAGGAACCAATAGATAAAGATTAACATAGACTATGAAGGCATCCGTCAAAAAACTAAAAAATACAATTGGATAATCCACCTCTGGAGTAATTCCAAACAAAGCAAATATCACATCCAAGTATATATACATCCAAAAGAACAGATGCCATACCCATCTTAATTTTTGATCCTCTAGTAATTGAGTAAAACCTATGCTCACATCCTTCATATCTCAAAGGTATTGCCTTTTTATTAAGGCACATATTACTTACGTATAAAGAAACCGTAGGAAAGTATAAAAACAACCCCTAGGTCGTATAAACTCAGGCATTTCAGCCCACTACTGAGTCTATATTTGAATTGTCAATCAAATTATAACCTTACAAAAATTAAATTTTAATACTATGAAAGAGTCATTCAAGTTAATCGCAATTCTATTTGGTTTTACTTTTTTATTAAGCTCTTGTGGGGATGATCTTCTCACATCAACTGAAGAGGTTATTGAAGTAAAAACTGATCAACATCAAGTACACAAAAGAAACTGTGGTTTAGATGCATACAAAGAACTATTAGAATCTAATCCAGAAATGAAAAAAGCACATGAGATAAAACTAGAAAAATTAAAAAAATACTCAACAGAGAACGCTACTTCTTCAAGAGCACTATGTAGTGACCCAGTAAAACTTCCTGTTGCTATTCATTTTCAAGGCATATCAAATCCTAACAACGCTTGTTTAATCAGCTTAGCGCAAACACAGGTAACTATTTTAAACCAAGATTACCAAGGAACAAATAGTGATATCAGCAACTGGTCTTCAGCTTCTTCAAGTTATCCTGGAGTAAGTATCGGTGAAACTTGCCTTGAGTTTGTAATCGCTGATCAAAATCACCCAAGCGGATTTGGCTTAAGCAATGGCCAACCAGCAGTAACGGTAAATCAGACATCCGGAGATAATGTCAGCCAATTTGCCGGATACATAAATATCTTCGTTAGACCTAACACTGGCTTACTAGGTTATTCACCTTTGGGTGGAAATGGAAATGGTGATGGTGTTGTCGTAGACGCCAATGCATTTGGAGCAGGTGCTGGATGTGGACAAGTAAACCCACAAGCTCCTTTTAACTTGGGACGAACTTTAACACATGAACTTGGCCACTACCTTTTACTAGACCACATCTGGGGTAACGGTTGTGGACAAGACGATGGGATCTCTGACACACCTAATCAAAATTCAGAGCACTATGATTGCCCAAGCATCGGCACAAGCTCTTGCGGTTCAAACGACCTTTTTATGAATTACTTGGATTATGTAAACGATGCTTGCATGTACATGTTTTCAGCAGGTCAATCTACAGTAATGGAAAACTATGTTGCATCTAACTTATCAAATGTTGTGAATAATGCATCAAATGTTTTAAGTGGAGGATCAACTGGCGGTGGCACAGGAACGGGAACAGGTGGAGGAACAGGGACTGGCGGAGGAACTGGGACTGGTGGAGGAACTGGGACTGGTGGAGGAACGGGAGCTACATGCACAAGCCCTACAGATGGAACAGCCGGTTCACTAACTAACACAACAGCAACATTAAGCTGGACACCAATTGTTGATGCTGACAGATATAGACTTAGATACAAAGCCGTAGGAACCACACAATGGACTTATAAAACTGCATTCACTGCCACTAAAGCCATTAGCAACCTTGTACAAGGAACTGAATACACCTTTGATCTAAGAACTAAATGTACAACAGACGGATGGAAGCCATGGGTAACTCAAGGGACTTTCACTACCACAGGAGGTGGAACTGGTGGAGGAAATGGCAGTGCATTGACTACTGTTAAAATGAAATTGAAACTTGATTACTATGGTTCAGAAACAAGTTGGGAATTAACCGATGCAACAACCGGTGAAGTTTTAAAAGCTGGAGGACCATACACCAATGGCAATTCTAACAGAATCAAAAATAAAACTTGGGAGCTAGCGGATGGAGAATACATCTACTACATAGACGATGCTTATGGTGACGGTATCTGTTGCAACTATGGTAATGGTTATGCCAAAATTTTAGACGGATCTAATGCAGTAGTTGCTCAAAGCAATGGAAACTTTGGATATTGGGATTATATAACTTTCACAGTTAGTAATGGAACTGTAAACCTTAAAGGCCAAACATCCGATGACAAAGCTAAAAATCTAGCGACTAAACCAATCATAGTAGCGAATTAGTTGAATTACTAAATCATTGACTATAAGGGGGAGGCAATTGTCTTCCCCTTTTTTATTTTTGTGGCACACAAGCTAGACCACATGAAACAAATAATGATAGCCCTTATTTTTACGACACTCATATTTGCCTGCGAGCAAAAAAATAATCTAAGTCCAGAAAGTAAAATTTGGGGAATGTGGAAACTACATTTGATGGAAATCAAATCTGCTGAAACTAATCAGTGGAGCGAATGGCGTCAAGGAATGACAGGATATCTTTTATACAATCCTTCAGGATATATGTCATTACATCTAGCGCCGAAAAACTACGCTAGCACAGACTTGAAATTCAAAAACTTCACGGACACCATGCAGCTTGAACAATTAAAATACATCTCTCAAAATTATAATTACTCAGGAAGCTACACCATTGATCTTGACAGCTCCATTGTAAGTCATACCAAACTAGCACATTCAAACCCAAATGAATGGGGAGAAATTTCCAGGAGAAAATTTAGCTTTTTAGAAGACACTCTAGTGGTCAAACCTGTGGAAGAAGAAAATGCAAGACTAAGATTAAAATTTACTAAAATGCCGACGCAAACAATCGCTGAGAATTAATCGTTGTTATAGCCATTACTTTTTCAATCGAAAGTTCTTTCAGTTCTGCAACCCTTTCTGCAACGATCGGTATATAAGAAGACTCATTCCTTTTACCACGGTATGGTTTAGGCGCTAAGTAAGGACTATCAGTTTCCAGAATTAAATGATTCATATCAATGGAAGGTAAGGTCTTATCCATGCCACCATTTTTAAAGGTACTTACACCACCTACACCTAAATAAAAACCTACCTTCTGAATGCGTTCTGCCTCTTCTATCGTACCCGTAAAACAATGAAATACTCCTGTTAAATTTTCATGTTGCATTTCTTCTACAATAGGTATCGTTAAATGCAGTGCATCGCGAGAATGTATGATGATCGGTAGCTTCCATTCAATGGCCCATTCAATTTGAGTTCTAAATGCATCCACTTGTTGCTCAGTAAAAGTTTTATCCCAGTATAAATCAATACCAAGCTCTCCTACCCCATAGATTTTTCGTTCCTTCTTGACTTCAAGAATATGATCCAATTCTTCCTTATAATTTCCCTTAACCGAACACGGATGTAAACCCATCATAGGATAACATACTTCTGGGTATTTATCGGCCAATGCAAACATGGATTCAGTAGATCTAGAATCAATATTGGGTAAAAATATTTTTTGTACATTCGACGCTAGGGCACGGGAGATAACCTCATCAATGTCCTCCTTAAATTGATCAACATAAAGATGTGCGTGAGAATCTATGTACATGACTAATTTATTTTAGATTTTGTTTACTTCAAGCTTAAAATCAACATTCTTAAAAACCCAAGATTTAAATAGTGGCGAAAAATAAGAAAAAATATTACGTTGTATGGGAAGGCCGCCAAACCGGAATCTTTGAAACTTGGAATGAATGCCAAAAGTACATTAAAGGTTACGCTGGCGCAAAATACAAATCATACAAATCTAAAAAAGAAGCTGAAGCAGCCTACGCCGGCAATTATTACGCAGCAGTAGAGAAAAAAGAAAAAGCAAGCACCATTGACCTTGATCAATTTGGTGATGAAATTATTGACAATAGCATCACTGTTGATGCAGCATGTAGTGGTAATCCTGGCAAAATGGAATATCGCGGCGTTGAGACCTTTTCAAAAATAGAGTTGTTTAGGCAGGGTCCTTATCTTCATGGAACAAATAACATCGGCGAATTTTTAGCCATTGTACATGCGCTAGCTCTTTTCCAAAATAATCAAGATGTAGTCATCTATACAGATTCAAGAACTGCCATGGCTTGGATTAGAAATAAAAAAGTAAAAACAACGCTTAAAAGAAATAAGGATACCGCATTGATCCATGAAATGATCCTGCGAGCGGAGGATTGGCTAAAGAAAAATGACTATAGCAATCCCTTAAAAAAATGGGAAACAAAAAGATGGGGAGAAATTCCAGCTGATTTTGGAAGAAAGTAAAGAGCTATTAGATCTTATTCTATCATTTCGACATCTTCCAGGATATACATCATCCTATTTATATCATCCGCATTTAAGGTCAATTTTCCTTTGATGCGAATCTGTTCTGCGGAATATTCAATCGGTTCTGAAGCATAAACCTCCATCACCGTCTCAGGTCCAGCACCTCCGCAAAAGAAACACATGTTGTAAGGAAAAGCTGAGAACATAAATTCCTTGTGTGATTTATAACCCTCAATCGGGATAATGTAACCTTTGACCTCTATGGTCTTTCCTTCCATCTCTTTTATCTGATTACTAAACACTGGGATATCTACCTTAAAACCGAATAACTCATTATATTCTTGCTTGTAGGTAATTTTAGAAAGTTTCTTCCATACACTTTCTTCTTGAGCCAGAGAGATTTGAGAAAAAATTCCGGTCAACAAAACAACGATGGAAAGACGTATTAATTTATTACTCATTATTCTTTGATTAAAACCGCATTCTGCAAAGTGTACAAAAGTCCACTTGCTTCATCATGGTTGACTTGCAAGGTACCTCTTAAGGTAATTTTATCTTGTCTAAATTTTAATTTTTTTTGCTCCGCAGTGAAAACTTGCATGGCTGATTCTGGGCCCGCTTTCCCGCAGAAAAAACACATATTCTGAGGATATCGGCTAAACATAAAATGACTTTGCTCAATTTTGCCAGTTAAAGGAATGATGTATCCTGATAACTCTATTTCCTTATTGTTGTGCTGTAAGGCGATAATTCCAGCCTCTAATGCCTCAATCTCTATACCATAATTGGGATCATATGCTTTGGTTTTTTGAACCATGGATAGGTCATTCCAAATGTTTGTTTGCCCAAATGAAAGGCTCACAAAAACCGTAAAACTTAAGATTAATCCAATTCTTTTCATCTCCTTGCAAAGTTGGTATTATTCCACTAACAATTGTGTTATGATTCATTTAAATAATCGGCGCTCCATTGGATTGATTTAATTTTTACCCTTCTTCCAAACAACACATTCCCCGACATATAACCCAAGAATCAATTTTTGACTGTTAAGAAGTGATAATAAACATTATATTTTACTTAAATCTGTGAACTTGAGCCAATTGTACTTGAAAAAACACAGTTGATAATACTATATTTAAAAAAAAACAAAGCAATGAAAAATTTAAGAATAGCTCTCCTTGCACTTCTCTTAGCATTTAGCCATTTGTCTTATAGTCAAGTTGATGTGAGTGTTAACCCTTTAGCCGCAATTTTAGCTTATAATCCAAAAGGTAGTGTGGAATTTGGAATTAATGAAGATATTGGAATTGAACTGAATGGTGTCCTAAATACAAATACAAGCGCGGTAGGAGTCTCATTTGGATCTGGATTCACCGCTGGATTAATTGGAAAATATTATTTCAATCCAGATCAACCAAGAAGTGGTTTTTATATTGGACCATATTTCAGATACATTCAATATAAACCTATAGATGATTTAGGTTCTAATTTAGCGGTATTTAAAAGAGGTAAAGCAGGAGTCTTTGGAGGATATAAAATCGTCTCTTCAAAAAGAATTTTATTTGAATTCGGACTTGGTGTCGGATCAAGAGTTTTTAATAATTTTAATGCAGACTTAGGTTTACCAGGATTCGATTTAACTGGAAAGATTGCAATAGGTTATAGATTTGAAACAAATAATGGAGGAGTATCAAATAGAAATACCGAAACAATGAATAATGAAAAAGAAATAGACGATAGACGAAAAACTACCAGTAGAAAAAAAGGAAAGAAAAAAAGACGATCATAGAAAACATAAAATCTATAAATAAAAAAGTCTCCCTTGAAATTTCAAGGGAGACTTTTTTTATTTATCTAATATACTTTTAACTCACTCCAAAATCAGCTCTAATTTTATTTAGTGCTGATCCCTTTCTAACCCACTCTATCTGAGCATCATTATACGTATGATTAACTTCAAAAGTATCTTCCGTTCCATCTGCGTGTTGTAAGTGAATCATCATTGTTCCTCCAGGAACCATGTTTTCAAATCCATAGATGGTTACCTCATCATCTTGTCTTACCTTTTCATAATCTGCCTTATCAATAAAGGTCAAAGCTAGCATTCCTTGCTTCTTCAAATTCGTTTCATGAATTCTAGCAAATGACTTTACAATTACGGCATTAACTCCCAGAAATCGCGGCTCCATCGCAGCATGTTCTCTGGATGATCCCTCACCATAATTCTCTTCACCAAACACGACAGTTCCTACACCAGCTTTTTGATAGGCTCTAGCAGAGTCTGGTACTGGTAAGTACTTATCTTCTGCGTAATTCAATACATTATTCGCTTCATCATTAAAAGCGTTGATAGCGCCAATGAAACAGTTGTTGGAAATATTCTCAAGGTGTCCTCTGAATTTTAACCATGGTCCCGCCATTGAGATGTGATCTGTTGTACACTTACCTTTCGTTTTGATCAAAACTCTATTGCCATGCAATTGCTTTCCAGTAATAGGTACAAATGGAGTCAATAGCTGAAGTCTCTCTGAACTAGGGTTTACTTTAACCTCTACTCCACTTCCATCCTCTACTGGTGCATTGTACCCAGCATCTTCTACATCAAATCCGTTAGGTGGTAATTCGTGACCAGTTGGTGCATCTAATTTTATCTCTTGACCATCTGCTCCAACAAGTGTATCAGTGATTGGGTTAAAACCAAGCTTTCCAGATAACGCAACGGCAGTTACAATTTCTGGAGAAGCAACAAAGGCATGTGTATTAGGATTCCCATCTGCTCTTTTTGAAAAGTTCCTATTGAAGGAGTGCAGGATACTATTCTTTTCTTTTTTACTCGCTCCAGCTCTATCCCATTGTCCGATACAAGGTCCACAAGCATTGGCAAAAACCAAAGCTCCCATCTCTTGCAATTCTTTAATGACACCATCGCGCTCTAGAGTAAATCTTACTTGCTCTGAACCTGGCGTAATCGTTAATTGAGATTTAGGCTTGATCCCCTTAGCAATCGCCTGTCTTGCAATCGATGCAGATCTCGTGATATCCTCATAAGATGAATTGGTACATGAACCAATTAAACAATATTCCAATTCTGTTGGCCAGTCATTCTCAGCTGCTGCATCTGCCATCTTTGAAATCGGCGTCGCAAGATCTGGAGTAAATGGTCCGTTTATGTGCGGCTCCAAAGTATTTAAATCAATCTCTATCACTTGATCAAAGTACTTTTCTGGATCAGCATAACATTCTGCATCACCGGTAAGATAATCTTTGACACCATCGGCAAGTTCAGCTATATCTGCTCTATCTGTAGCCTTTAAATATCGGCTCATTGATTCATCATATCCGAAAAGAGAAGTCGTAGCTCCTATCTCAGCACCCATATTACAGATCGTACCTTTTCCAGTACATGATAAATTAACGGCTCCATCACCAAAATATTCAACAATAGCTCCTGTACCACCTTTGGCAGTTACAATTTGAGCTACTTTCAATATCACATCCTTAGATGAGGTCCAACCATTCAGATTTCCTTTTAACTTAACACCTATTAGTTTTGGCATCTTTAATTCCCACGGCATTCCTACCATTACATCAACGGCATCCGCTCCACCAACACCTATCGCTACCATTCCTAAACCACCAGCATTCACTGTGTGTGAATCCGTACCAATCATCATTCCACCAGGGAAAGCATAATTCTCAAGAACTACTTGATGTATAATTCCAGCCCCTGGCTGCCAAAAGCCCAAACCATATTTATCTGAAACAGACTCAAGAAATTCATAAACCTCAGAGTTAATATCAATCGCACCCTTAAGATCTTGATCAGAACCTACTTTTGCTTGAATTAGGTGATCACAGTGTACTGTTGAAGGCACTGCTACTTTTTTCTTCCCTGCCATCATAAATTGCAACAAGGCCATCTGTGCAGTGGCATCTTGCATGGCTACCCTATCTGGCGCGAAAAACACATAATCTTCACCTCTGTTATATGATTTAAGGGGAGAATCATCATGTAAATGTGCGTATAAGATCTTTTCAGCCAAGGTCAAAGGCCTATTTAAGTTTGCTTTTACTTTATCAATTTTCGAAGAAATGTTCGAATAGTGATTTTTAATTAGATCAATATCAAAGGCCATTTTCTAGTTTGTTTTTTAAAAATGCTAAAATACGGTTAAAGAAATAGATGTCTAAAGAATTAATGCATCAAAAGGTCTAAGGTTACAAAAATCATGCATTTTTTAAAGAGACCATACAATCTCACCTTCTACATAATCCATGCACCCATTATATACCCCCGGTATTGGATCATGTCTCAATACCTCTGTTGCACCTACTTCTGACGTAAAAAACCCAACAATGGTCTCTTCACGCAGGATGTTAAATATATGTTCCTCGTTTTCTTTGGCTTGTGTAGCCATATTTTCGAGTATTTTAACCCGCTCTTCTGAATTTAGATCGATAAACTTTTTACTGAAACTCTCATTTGCCTGAGCGTCAAAAATTTTCAATCCAGCAAAAATCGCTTGCTGCTCTTCTTCTGTTGAAAAATGCTTGATCCGCTCGTGTAAATAACTGACAACATTGGCATCTTTAGCACCAGGCGTGTCCGTAGCTGGCAATATCAATTCAGTCAACTCATTAATTAAATGATAAGTATTATCATCAAATAAATCTAAATCTGCAGGTTTAGCTTCAGCCGTAGCTTTACATCCCCCCAATACTGCGGCAGCGGTTCCTCCAGCAATTGAGTACCCTAGAAAAGCACTCGATATCTTTAAAACTCTTCTTCTATCCATGCTATAAATTTTTCTTTTTTAGTTCGCTCACGGCAAAATCAGCCGCTCTTGCAGTTAAAGCCATATAAGTTAAGGACGGATTTTGGCAAGCAGCGGAAGTCATGCATGAACCATCCGTAACAAATACATTTTTAACCTCGTGAATTTGATTCCATTTATTTAAAACTGAGGTCTTAGGATCTTTTCCCATCCGAGCAGTCCCCATTTCATGTATTCCATTTCCAAAAGCGTATCGCGTGTCAAAGGTCTGAACATTCTTCAAGCCTGCTGCTTCACAGATTTCAGCTGCGGAATTCATCATATCCTTTCTCATGGCCATCTCATTTTCCTTTAGACCACAATCAAAGACAACTGTAGGCATTCCCCATTTATCTTTTTTATCATAATCCAAATACATCTTATTGTCATGATGAGGAAGTATTTCCCCAAAGGCTAGCAAACCAAAACTCCAATCGCCTGGGTGCGTTAATGACTCTTTCAACTTAGGCCCAAAAGCGAGCTCTTTTACATTTCTCTGCCAGCCTTGTCTGCTGCCACCTCCTTGATATCCATATCCTCTAATAAAATCTTTTTGCTGTGTTGCCTTATTAATATTTCTAAATCTTGGTATATAAATTCCATTCGGTCTTCTACCCTTGGTGTACTTATCTCTAAACTCATCCGTTTTACCAGAGGCTCCTACATGAAAATGATGATCCATCATATTGTGACCAAGCTCACCACTATCATTACCCATTCCGTTTGGAAAACGATCAGATTTTGAATTCATTAAAATTGAAGTAGTACCTACCGTCGATGCGTTACAGAATATCACCTTTGCAAAAAACTCTCTTTCTTCTAAGGTATTGGCATCCTTTGCTCTGACTCCTACCGCTTTTTTAGTATCCTCATCGTATATGATAGAGTGGACAATTGCATTTGTTGTGATCGTTAAGTTACCTGTTACTTCAGCTGCAGGTAAAGTAGAAGCCAATGAAGAAAAGTATGCCCCATATGGACAACCTCTCATGCAACGATTTCTAAACTGACAAGTACCTCTGTTATGTTTAGGCTCCGTAAGATGAGCAGTTCGACCGATGGTCAGCATTCTATCATTGAAATTTTCTGCCATCTTAGTTTTTACCTTTTGCTCTACACAGTTCAGCTCCATTGGAGGCAAAAATTTCCCATCCGGTAATTGCTCTAAACCTTCATTCTGTCCGCTGATTCCAGCAAAACTTTCTACATAATCATACCAAGGTGCAAGATCCTTATACCTGATTGGCCAATCAACAGCTATCCCTTCTTTGGCGTTAGCTACAAAATCCATCTCCGACCATCTATAAGATTGCCGACCCCACATCAATGATCTTCCTCCTAAATGATATCCTCTAATCCAATCAAATGGTTTAACCTCTGCATATGGTTGATCCGTATCCTTTACCCACCAATGTTTGTAAAACTCACTTATCGTGTAACCAGTACGGCTCTGCTTTTCATAGTGCTTCATTTCCTCTAGGGAAAGCTTACCTCGGTTTGGAACATCCCAAGTTTCAAGATTTGCAGTTGGGTATTCTCCGTGCTTAACTTTTCTTCCTCTTTCCAGAACCAAAGTCTTTAGTCCTTTTTCGCTCAACTCCTTTGCGGCCCATCCACCACTAATACCCGAACCTATGACAATGGCATCATACGTTACTTCTTCTTTTCCTTTACTATTAAAATACATATCGATGAGTTTTCTTTATGAACAAATTTGTATGGCTTCTTTTAATGAATCAAAAGCATTCTCTTTACTTGGTACAAATTCTTGACCAAGAAATCCATCATAGCCTGTTTCAATTATACTTTTTATAATGAATGGGTAGTTTAATTCCTGATTTTCATTAATCTCATTCCTCCCTGGAACACCACCCGTATGATAATGTGCGATGTAATCTGAATACTTCTTTATGTTATTTACGACATTACCTTCCATAATCTGCATATGATAAATATCATATAATAATCGGAAATGATCAGACTCTAAAGCGTCAACTAAATCCACACCCCACTCTGTATGATCACACATATAATCTGCATGGTCAACATAACTGTTGAGTAATTCCATAATGACCATGATCCCGTGTTCCTCTGCCAATCTTACTACAGGCTTTAAGCCTTTCACGCAGTTCGCTAGGCCCTCTTCATCTGACATTCCATTTCTATTACCTGAGAAGGTAATAATGGTTTTCAAGCCAGCCTTTGCAATCTCAGGTATAAGTACTGAATAGTCATTCAATAGTTGAGCATGTAGAGACGGATCATTGAAGCCTTTGGTTATTCCCAATTTACTACCATTAACCACCGCACAATCCAAACCTGCGTCCAACACTATTTCATACTCCTCTTTATCCAATAGCTCAATCGATGAAATGCCTAATTCTTTGCACCATTTTATCAGCGTATGGATGTCTGTCGCACCATAGCACCAGCGGGATATAGAGTGCTTCATGGAATTACGGACATCCATAGAACTCTTATTAGATCTAATTTTATCTGATAAAGCTAAGGTTGGACTGACGACTGCCAGCTTGAGCGCATTTCTTCGGTTCATCGAACGGATAGTAGTTTCTCTAAATATAGTGAAAAGGGCGGCTTCAACACTTCTCATATAGGTAAAAAAAAATAGCCACCTCGTGAATGGTGGCTACTTTTTTAGTTTAATTCTAATCAGTTAGCTAGGAAGCTAACTTTTTGCATCTCTGCAATCAATAGAAAACCAACTATATAATAACAAAACTCAATCTTTCTTTTTAAAAGTTGTTAAAGGAAAGCTGCACTTCGGCAACCTGCCTTTAACAATTGTAATCCCATGAACATATCCAAAAGCCAAATCTTTTTCCAGCTTTTTGATTTCACAATTCAAAGATGAAGCAGAAAAAAGGAAATATCAAAGACAAAAAACCAATATTATGACATATAAATTTTTATAATATGTTCATAACATATTGATAGTCAGTTAAATGGATTTTGAATATGCTCTAAAGACAGGTAGGAAGTGTCTGTGAGAGTATGAAGAAAAGCGATTAAATTTTGTTTTTGGTCTTCTGTAAGATCAAGTTTTACCATTTCTGGGTCCCTATTAGGCGAAAAATGGCCTCCCATACTATAATGATCAAGTACTTCTTCTAAGGTTTGAAACCTCCCATCATGCATATACGGAGCTGTCAAAGCGATGTTTCTAAGAGTTGGAACCCTAAATTTACCGTTATCTAAGGAAATTTCATTGAATCCTCCTCTTCCTAAATCTGCAAAGTCCGCTAGATCTGAAACGGCGTCTAGACCATTATTTCTAAAGGAATTATCTGTTAATAAGGGCGCAGAATGACAGTGGAAACATTCAGCATCCAGTATGTCAGGATCTTCATCAAAAAACATAACAAATCCTTCATTCTCTTCTTCAGAGTAAAAATATTCACCCCTTTCTTCCTTATCATACTTACTATTGCCCGATATAAGTACTCGCTCATATTGTGCAATGGCTTTCGCAGCCAACTCTTTAGATATTTCTGAAGTCGACTCAATGCCAAATGCCTTTCTGAACAATTCTTGATATAATGGCGATGAACCCAACTTAGGAACTACATTCATCCAACTGTTGTGTAATTCGATAGGATCCTCTACTGGCAACAAGGCTTGTTCTTCTAATGTCTGAACGCTTCCATCCCAAAACAAACCCGTATAAGCAAAACCAATATTCACTAGCGACATTGAACTGCGAGTTCCTGCTATGCCATCAATTCCTGTGCTCACTGCTAACTGATCAGTAAAACTCGCCTCAGGCAGATGACAAGAAGCACAAGACATCGTACTATCCGCCGACAGTACTGGATCAAAGAATAAATGTTGGCCTAGTTTAATCCCATCTACTGTTAAAGGATTATCTTCTGGTACCTCAAGAATTGGAAAACTAGATGGTAGATTGGGAGTAAATTCTACAGGATCATAAACAATGTCTGTCAGAGAAGTTGAAAATGAATCTGTGGTTATTGGTTCACTACAAGAGGTAATAAACAAGCTAATAGTTAAAATTGATGCGATCGGTATGTAAGTAATCCTCTTCAATGTTTGAAACCAAGTTTATAGGAATGGAGTCCTTTATGTACTATTTAAATGGATTCGTAATATATTCCTTTGATAGGTAAGAAGTATCAACCAAGGTATGCAAGAAGGCAAGTAAATTCTGCTTTTCGGTGTCTGTAAGACCTAATTCATAAATTAAAGGATCTCGGTTAGGTGCAAAATGCCCTCCTGAGTCATAGTGATCAATAACCTCTTCCAAAGTCTGAAATCTGCCATCATGCATGTATGGAGCTGTCAAGGTAATGTTTCTTAAAGTAGGTACCCTAAATTTTCCATTATCTAATGGATTACCGGTCACTGCTCCTCTACCTAAATCAGAAAATTCTGCAAGGTCTGTTACCTCATCGAGACCATTATTTCTAAAGGAATTATCGGTGAACAGAGAAGCCGAATGACAATGGAAACACTCTGCATCAATAATTTCTGGATCTTTATCAAAAAACATTGCAAACCCATTAGATTCTTCCTCCGAAAAAAAGTATTCAAAACGTAGGAATTTATCAAAATTACTATTTCCAGAAATGAGAACTCGCTCATACTGGGCAATCGCTTTCGCTGCTAATTCTTTAGTGATTTCAGAAGTCGTTGATATTCCGAATGCTTTTCTAAAAAGCTCTTGATAAAGAGGCAAATTTCTTAATGCAGGAATAACTTCCTGCCAATCGTGATGTAACTCTATTGGATCTTCAACGGGCAAAAGTGCTTGAGTTTCTAAGGATTGAATCCGTCCATCCCAAAACAAACCATTAAACGAAAATCCAGAATTAACAAGAGACATTGAACTTCGTTCTCCTGCGACCCCATCTATTCCAGTACTAAAAGCTAGTTGATCTGTAAACCCAGCTTCCGGAAGATGACATGAAGCACATGACATGGTACTATCAGCCGATAAAATAGGGTCAAAGAATAAATGTTGACCTAAACGTATTCCATCACTAGTCAATGGATTATCCTCGGGTATTTCAAGCAATGGAAATTCCTCAGGTACATCTGGAAGAAATTCAGTTGGATTATATTCTATGCTTGTTAAAGAAATAGAATTATCAATCGGTTCTTCTTTACAACCATTGGTCATAACACAAACCAATATTAAAATCGATAAGATGTAGATACCCTTAGTCAAAAGTAAAAGATGAAATATAATTATTAACGATCATTTCCAATGGAGCTAAATTAGTTGGATCATGATTGATAGAGTTGGTCTCTATGTCAAAATAATCTCCACCATCCTGAAATAAAACCTTATGTTCCATTGAAATCGATACGCTTGAAGATTCTGAAGGATCAATTATAATTTCTTTATCGACTGTAAATGTTCGCAACAAAGGATCTGTTCCTGTATGAAAAAACCAAGTTTCTGATAAATTCCCATCGTCACCTCTGTAATTTCCTGCTAATTTTGCAAAAATGTAACTATCCCATGCAGACCAATAATTCCCTGAGTTACTCAGAGGATTATTTGACTCAAATGCATTGGGAAGCATTCCATTCTCCTCAGGTTGTACTCCTATAGAAAACTCTAACCCATCGTAAGTCCCTACTGGAACTTCTAAATAATTAAAGTCAATTCCTTCTTCTGCGCGATCAATACTAAAATTGTTACTAGAAAAATCTACAAAATCAATGGCCGCCAATTCAACCCTTTCATCTCCTTTGATCAAAGTGATATCGCTGATGTAAAAATCGGATTCTAATATATTTATATCATAGTTAGTATACTCTAGTGCCTCTAACATAACCAAAGGTTCACCATCATACAGTGCTTTAAAGTTTAAGGTAAAATCTCCTGTATCATCCTTGCAACTAGTGAGCAACAACATCCCCATCAATATAAAAAAGTACTTTTTCATCTTCATTCAATTGTCAATGCTTCTACTATATTAAGATTAAATGCATCTTCTAGCCTCGCATTAAGATCTTGAGATTGAAAGTCAACCTCATTGAATAAACGCAAAAAATCAATGTTTAGTTGAAGCCTAATTGAGTTTCCTTGCTCAATTTCATAACTAACTTCGTATTCAGTCGTAAAGTCTACATTAGAATAGTGAAACCATTCTGCTGACTTAGAAAAAGAATCGACCTCTAACAAAAAGCCCACTTCATAAAACTGATTAGTTATTGAATCGAGGTACATAGAATCACGTAAAGTGCTTAGTACAGAATAATCTTGGGAGACATTAATATTTTCTAAAGAGCTAGGTAACCCAATATGAAAACTAACCCGATCTAAAAGCACCCCATCAAGCCTGACACTTCCAGGTGAAATAGAGGCATTGCGATAGAAAACTAAAGCTAAATCATCGTTAATTGTTGCATCATCTTCATTGATTATAAATTCCTCTCCAAAATCACCTTGAAAAGAAAACTCTGACAAGGCCATATAGAATCCTCGTAATCTGAAGTATGAATCCGCGTCATTATTGTAATATAAAGCGCTATCCAGAATAATGGTATCAAGCATATAATTTACGCTTAAAGCAAATGTAGGATAAATACAACAGCTATCAGGACATACTTGGTCCGCAGACAAATCATAATTAGCGCTAAGTGGGTCTAGGCATCCATCCACAGGAGCTACACAAGAATGCTGTAGCAATGGTAAGCAAAATAGACTAAGAACTGCCAGAAAGGCTTTGTTCATATTCTTTCAATAATTTTTTAATAATCTGTTTTACCTGAGTCGAAAACTCCTTATCCAAAATCCAATTGTAATATTGGCGATCTTTATATAAAGTCTTTGCTACGGGTTGACCTATATACTTTCCAAAATTAAACACGATGGTACCATTTCCATCATATCTCATTCTTTGGGTCGCATCTACTAAATTGGTATTTTTAGTAAAGGTCGATAAAGCCTCAATGTCATTTCTGATCGGGGTTTTAGTAATATAACCGTCCCCATCTTCATAATCAACATCTTTATAACGTATGATCTGTCCTTTGAGTACATCAACTGTTGCTCGTACATCTGCCAAGGCATCATGGGCTCCTTCTAATTTTTTACCACAATAGGTTTTATATGCGGCACTCAAAGTCCTAGGTTCCATCATGTAGAAAATCTTCTGAACATCTACCGTTCGCCTTTTTGAGATATCTAAATCTAAACCAACACGAGCAAACTCTTCCATCAACATTGGTATGTCATATCTATCTGAATTATATCCTGATAAATCAGCATCGCCAATAAAATCAAATAATTTTTGTGATACTTGTTGAAAAGTAGGCTTGTTTTTTAACATCTCTGGTGTAATTCCATGCACCTTCATTGCCTCAGGTGTGATTGGAATACCAGGATTTATCATCATCTCCAATTCTTCTGGCAATAAGGTATTTGGAGAATATTTAATCAAGGCTATCTGAACGATTCTATCCTTCAGAACATTTAAGCCTGTAGCCTCTATGTCAAAAAAGACAATGGGTTTTTTTAATTCAAACTGCACGTTATCCATAGTTAATTTGATTTGCCTTGAGCGAAATAATTACTATTGCATGATTTCAAGTTCTTATTGATGATACACAGAACTTAAATCATTTAAGCCTTATTATATAATCCTTCTTTTTTTGCATCCTCGCCTACACCATGAAGTTGAACTGGCTTACTTTTTCTACTCCTCAATTTGATATTTAAAAATTCAACAAATAAAGAAAAAGCAATGGCAAAGTATAAATAACCTTTCGGTATTGAATCAACAACGGCACCTCCAACACTCACATGTCCAAGATGTGCCCCTTCTAGAATTAGCATGAAACCTATCAAGATTAGAAATGACATACCTAACATCTGTATCGTAGGATGCTTATTGACAAATCTTCCAACAGGTACTGCAAATAACATCATGATCAAAACAGAGAAAACAACAGCAATAATCATAATAACCAATGCACCTTCTATCCCTTGGGTCATCCCGACTGCTGTCAAAATTGAATCAAATGAAAAGACAATATTTATGAGGGTGATTTGAAATATTGCATTTGAAAGGGTCATCTTTTTTGATCCACCTTCAGCTCCATGTTCGTCGCCTTCTAGTTTATGGTGAATCTCGGTAACACTTTTATATAATAAGAAAATACCACCGGCAATTAAAATCAAGGATTGCCCTGACATTGCTCCATGGATTCCCCAAAAGTCGAAACTGAAAAATGGATTTTCCATGGCAATTAGCCAGGTTATTCCAAACAACAATACTATCCTCAAAGCCATTGCTAATATCAAGCCGACATTAGTCGCCTTCTTTTGATCGGCCTCTTCCAATCTTCCTGCAGTAATTGAAATAAAGATTATGTTGTCTACTCCTAGAACAATTTCTAAAAATGTTAACGTAAGTAGACTTAACCACACCGCAGATGAGGCAAAGTCAGGCATAGTCATTAACGAAATCATAGATATTTTTTTTGTAAAAATAGGTTTTTCTTATAGGACAGACTTATTGTTCAAGGTTTTAATTACCTCTGCGAAAATCTCATTCTATAATCAGTATCAATCTCTCCTATTTTAATTTTCTCCAACTTCCTTTTTAGTAACTTTTTACGCAATGGTTTTAGCTTTTCGGTAAACAATTTACCTTCTATATGGTCATATTCATGTTGAATAACCCGTGCATTTATTCCAGTAAATTCTTTGGTATGCTCATTGAATTCTTCATCAAGATATTTGATGACCACATTCTTTTGACGTTCAACATCTCCTCTAATTCTTGGAATGCTGAGACATCCTTCTTCATAAGCCCATAGTTCTCCAGACTCTTCAATTATTTCTGCATTAATGAATGCCTGCTTTACCCCTTGAAAATCTTTTTCTTCAGATTCTAGTTGAACAGTATCAATTAAAAATATTCTGATTGACTTCCCAATCTGGGGTGCGGCAAGACCTACTCCTTGAGCATTATACATGGTGTCCCACATATTACTTAATAGTTTTTCTAAATCTGGAAAATCTTGATCAATTGGCTCAGCCACTTTCTTTAGAACTTTTGCCCCTAAAGCGTAAATAGGTAAAATCATTTATGGAATATGCTTTAAATATCTTTGTAAAATAAGAACAGCACTAATTAAATCTACCATTGATTTATCGCGCCTTTTTTTCTTTTTCATTCCACCTTGAATCATGATCTCCTTTGCTTCAACTGAGGTATACGATTCATCTTGAAACTCAATATCTATCGTTGATTTCTTTTTTAGCTCAAGGCAAATTTGGTTTATCTTTTCTGTTAAGTAAGTTGGAGTACCATCAGCATGCGTAGGATATCCAAAAACTATTAGTTCAACCTCTTCTTCTGCTAAATAGTTCACTAAGAATTCAAGCAAATCTACTGATGCAATGGTCTTATGTGGATGAACCGCAATCTGAAGTTCATCTGTAATGGCTATTCCAGTACGCTTCATCCCATAATCAATTCCTATAATTCTAGGCATGCGCAAATATTAACCATATTTCTCAAATAAAAAAGACCCCCTCTAATCTTTATTAGAGAGGGGTCCCATCCCAAAAACAGTAAATTCTTAATTTATTTTAGCACTACCATCTTCTTGGTAGCTGTATTGCTGTCTGTTTCAACTGTGTAGTATAAAATACCAGAGGCATTTAAATCACTATTATCAAGCTTCACAATATTCATCCCTCTCTCATAATTAGCGGTGCTTCTGAAAATTACTTGTCCACTTACATCTGTTACGATTAATTTCGCTACTCCATCTTGAGGCATACTGAAACTAATTTCAGTAGCTCCGGTGAATGGATTAGGACTATTCTGGAACAATTCGAAGGTGCCTGTAATTTCGTTGCCTTGACCAGCCTCTAATGCAATCACCGGAGTTTGGATATTAAAGTCATAGGTGTAAAGTTCTGCTTCTGTAATAGCAGAATTTATTTTTATACCATTTGATGAATCTACTCCATCTTTAATATTTGCAGTGATTGTAAGAAGTGAAGTCCCTTTTGAAATGGTCTTCATTTCATTCTCATTCCAACTAACGGTTACATAACCTTCAGAAAGGTTTGTGTAACCAAAATTTTCTGATGTAAGATTTAAGCTAGCTGATGTTACATCTAGTAACTCAATATCAGAATCCATTTCTAGGGTGAATTGGAAACCATATGTTTCTATATCATCAGTAGCATAAATATTTATCTCTTTATTTTTACCAGCTTGTAAATCCGCTTTATTTACTCCAAATTCTATCAGATTACTTGATCTATCTGCTGTTGGAGTTGATTGTAAATTGGCAATAACTGAATTGTCAACATCTCCTACCTTAACAGCTACAAAGTCAACATTCATATCTGCATTTAGTCCGCTAATATTATAATCCTCAGGATACACCGCACTTAACGCGTCAGAAGGATCAACAAATTGGTATGCAGCATCAATGAATACCCACGATTCATTATCCGTGAAGTTTGATTCAACACCCAAGATTAATTTTCTAATGATAATCAAATCAGCAGCTGAAATCCTGTAATCTTTATTTGCATCCGCAGCCACTTGTTTATATGGCGTACTTAACTCTTCAAGTCCAAGAATATGTCTTTGAATTCTAACGATATCCAAGGTAGATACTCCATTTAATGGGTCAATATTCTTTGAAGGATCTATCTTATAACTTCCTCCAAGAGGCATTGGTGGGAATGCATAATTTCCAGCCAAATTTGTGATGTATGGATTCATGTTTGCACCATCAAGATTCACACTAACCTCATCTACATTTTCTGAAATCTCAGTGGCAACTCTTCCTTCTATAACAAACTCCTCTGGATCAGAATCTCCACCAGGATTACCACCTCCACCACCGACAGGACAAGCGTTATTGTTGTCTTGTACGTTCACAAAAGTTTCACAGTAAGCCTGGATTAAAGTACCATCTGGCAATACAGTTGTAGCCCAAATTTGAACTGGTTGATCACCTAATGTTGTACAATCAAATACTTTATTTGTCTCTGTTGGATCTGCGCTAAATGAAAGTGTTACAGGATTTCCGCAAGGGTGGAAACTACCAGCATCAAAATCAGAAGCCCATAATTCAACCATTCCAAAATCATTATCTCCATCTCCATCTAAATCCATAGGCATTAAGTCTACTGCCAATCCGTTGATACAATATGGAGTCGGTGCTTTACAATTAACAACTGTAAATTCTTGAGAACAAGTCGTAAGATTTCCACACTGGTCTCTGAACGTCCAGTAAATGCAGTGAGAACCTATTGGATATGAACCAGAAGCATCTGCCAATGAACCAAATCCAGATTGATTAACTGCCACTGAATCTGCAGTTCCATTACACCCAAGATCTACTTCGTATGACCATTGAATATTTTCAAGTTCTGTACAATCATCTGAAGCACTTAAAGTTAATACAACATCACCTGTGCTACAATCTGGGTCGTAAGTACATACTACTATAGGGTCAGCTGGACAAGTTAAAGTTGGACCTGTTGAGTTACCTACTTTTATTACTTGTACGTGATTCCAAGTGTAGAAGCTACCATTAGCATCCGTTTGACACCAATCAATTACACTCCACTCTCTCAATATTTTAAAACATCCCTGATCTGGTTGATTATTGAAAACAAACACTTGGTCATCCCAGTTTGCTCCCACTAAATCACATTGGTCTCCTAAGAATTCAGGGTATCCAATAATGTCAGGGTGATAATTATCTACATCAAAACATCCATCATAATCATCTAAATCTTCAGGATATACAATCTGATCTTCCGTAAATGGATCAGGATTTACAAAAGTTATTATTTGTTCACATGAACCAGAAATACCATTAGCATTTGTAGCTGTGAATACTCTCTTTAAAGTACCTGTATTACATTGTCCTAAGTTATCTAGGAACGTATTTGTTGTTGTTATATCACATGATCCGTATGCAGTAGCAGTTCCGAATGGTGTATCTAAGTCGTTGAAATCAAAGGCTAGATCACAATTCACTACCATATCCGCAGGACATAATACCGTAGGTGCAAGTTTATCTTGTACTTCAGCATTGACCATACAATCGTTATAATTCCCATAAATGTCAATCACTCTGAATACAACCATTTGACTGGTTCCAACCTCATCGCAACAGAAATCTATTGATTTAGAGAATGTACATGGATTTGTTACTTCGTAGATGTAATGATACTTAACTCCAGCTAAAGGTACCCCTGAAGATCCATCAGGTTGAATTACAACCCATTCGCCATTTCTATAAAGGGCATAAGGTTCATTTGTATTAGCTTCGTTAAAAATCCAAGGACCTTCATCTGGATCTTCAGATCCCATTGTTGCAACATAACCACCCATTGCCTCAGCTAAATTATCAGCTAACCATGGTTGGGCTGGGTACTGGGATAAATAATAATGTCTTGTGTCATATTCACCAAAGTATGTCATATCTGGATACTCTGGTACTCTGCAATCACAATTAGAAGGATCCATTTTTCTCACCAACATCTTTTTCAGCTGGCAATCATCATACGATCCATCGTCAAAGGTCTGAGCCAATACATGAGCTATTCCATTATTAGTTAAAGACACTACGGTAAACTCATCACAGATAGCAACTGGAGGCGTATCGTCAATAACGTTGACTAATATTTCACAAGAGGCACTATTGTAACACTCATCATAAACTGTGACAGTTACAATATTTTCTCCCATTGGTAAACTTATTAAATCTCCGACTTGGTAATTATTAGCAAAACCTCCTGGGTAATTTAAATCATATGTTAGATTACTAGAACATTTGTCGGTAGCAGGAGGTAATGGAAATTGAATTTCTGCACCACAACTAACAGAACCATTTGAATTATGTGGGTTAGTGGTTACATTAGTTGTTAATGTAATTGCAGAAGTACATGTTATTTCTGGTGCCTCTTCATCAACTATCTCAAATATTTGAGCACAAGTAGTTTCCACTTCTGTCCCACAATGCCATTCTCTGATATACCATGTTCTCATGATTTTAGTTACACACCCAATCGTAGGTAATTCTATATCATCATAAAAAACACCAGAATTACAATATAAGTCTGGAGAAGGCCAAAGTGGCACACCATATAATGTAGGTCCAGGAAATTCTTCAACATCTGGATATCCATTACCATTGTCATCCCAAACAAGATCAGTATCTAAATCACCATCATTGTCTGCATCGTTATCTAAAATTGCACCATTAGCCTGTCCTGGATTCCATGTTCCACAACAACTCAGAGCATTTGTATTGAAAACATCATAATCTAATGGACACTCAACATCCTCTAGAACAATTCTTTCCACTTTATAAGTCACTGTACATTCAGGAGCATAGTTTCCTTTCGAATCAACAGCTGTATATGTTCTGGTTACTTCCTTTATAAAATCAGGATCACAACTTAAAGGCACAACAGTTTCAGATATTAAAATAGGCTCAACTGGTCCAGAACAAGCGTCTGTAAAAGTTGATCCACTAAATATTTCGAAAGGATTATCAGGATTATTTAATTGGTTACATGGTATTTCCACTGGAACCACAGGACATGATGTTACAACAGGTCCTAATTTATCTTCTATTATGATTTCTCCCCAACAAGTATTACCTGATGGTACAGCCACTATTTTTACATATAATGTCTGATCACAATAATCCCCTCCAATACTTGGGTGAACTCCTCCAACTGTTTCATCAATAACATTGTTATATTGATCCATGATAACAACTTCAAAAGTGTTACCAGGACAAGAAGTTGCTTGATCATTTAAAATCATTGCTGGTGTAATTGTAGCCATACAATTTACACCTAGTGAAACCTGAGTGGTTCCATTACATGCTAATGAACATTGAGCACTAAGATTGTTATTGAATAAAATACACATTAACACGGTGCTAAACTTCAATAAAGAAGTTAGAGCATAGTTTACTTTAACCATGAGATCCAAATTTTCTACTTTCTACTGTATAGGGATGTAGGCAAAAGCCAACACCTATAAAGAAATTACTTTAATAGTTTCGGTAGGTCTATTACTAGGTAGGTAGGTAGGAGTTTTAATTCCTAGAACAAATATAGAATACTTGTAATATGTAATTGTAACTATATCAGGGTATTTTACATATATTTTTTATTTAATTTATAAAACGCTGATAAACTTGCCCATAACTAACTGACTTCGAATCTGTTAGAAGCTTGGGCCATTTTTAAATAATATTGAAATATAAATTGGAGGGAGTAAAACTAATTTACATATCTCAAGCCATGAGAGATATTGCAAGCACTTGAGTAAAAAGATGTAATTACAAGCTGAATAGTGGTTGTTAGATCAAACAACCATGAATGGTATTATTAGAAGTGCGGATAATGATAATTCTGAAGAGAAATGTCAAACCACTTATTATTATTAATAAAGCATAAAAAAAGCCCCCCCCCAATAAATTGGAGAGAGGCCATCCCAAAAACCGATTTTACTTTCGGCCCTGGACTAATCCAGGATAATCATCTTCTTAGTAGCGGTGTAGTCTCCACTATCTAACTGATAGTATAGAACTCCACTAGTATTGATATCCTTCTTAGATAACTCAATCTCATTGTATCCTTGTTCGTATTCACCTCTTACAGTCTTCAACACTTTTCCTGTTACATCATATACTGTTAGAGTTGCTTGTCCTTTCGCAGGTAAGTTGAATCCAACGATTGATACATTGTTGAATGGATTCGGCTCGTTCTGTAATAATGCGAATGCATTATTAGCAGCACCTTCCAATGCAACGTCAATAGTTTGTAATTCAGCACCTACATATGCTTCAGCAGTTGTGATTGAAGAGTTTATTGCAACTCCATTCTCAACGCTTGTTCCATTAAATGTCAATGTAAATAAAGGCTCAGAAGTTGTTACACCAGCTTCGCTACTCCAACTTGAAGTAACTTTTCCGTTAACAACTGCAAAGTTCTCAGCTGTTACATCTAATGCTCCAGCGTAAACACCTGTTAATTCAAGACCTGCTGCTTCTAGAGTAAACTGCATTCCATATACATCATTAAAGTTCTTAGAAGTTACTTCGATAGAAACTTCACCATTACCTGTTAATGTAGGGATTGCGTTCAACTCAAGTGTTTGAGCACTTCTAGCTTCAACTTGGCCTCCAGTAAGAGTAGTAACTACACTTCCGTTCACATCACCAATCTTAACACCTACGAAATCTTCGTCCATCATATCATCACTTAGGCTAGAAACCTCTAGTAATTCAGTGAATGGCCAAGGGTTATCGTAATCAAGTGTTTGCTTAGCATCTACAAATCTCCAACTATCATTGTTAGGGAAATCATCTGCTACACCTAAGATTAATTTTCTGATCTGAACAAGATCAATACCACTTACTCTCTCATCGTTACTTGCATCTGCAGCAATTAGCTTATAAGCTGAATCTAACGGCTTAATATCTAAGATGTGCTGCTGAATTAATACGATATCTAAAGTTGTTACACCGTTGATATAGTCATCATTCTTAGTTGCACTTATTTCGTAATCCATGCTAATAGGATTAACGATTGAGTACTGACCTGCTTGATCTGTCATATCCATGTTATATAAACTAGATGACATCTCGTTAGACTCAATCATTACATCAATTACTTCTTCACCAGCTTCAGTAAATACTTCACCAGCAATCATTCTTGATGCTCCAGGAGTTCCTCCGCAAGCACCCTGATTGTCAACCAATCTTAGGTTAACCATACAGAAATCAACGTTGTTACATTCATCCCATACATAAATCCTTACAGGATAGTAACCTCCATTTGCTTGAGCAACTTCAAAGTGGCTACAATCAAATGTCTTTCCTTGACATCTATCAGCTGCAATCCAGTTTGGTACATCTTCAGGTGCAAAGAAACCATCTTCAGGTCCATTGAACGTGTATGATAACCAATCTTGAGGAGCACAATTATCAAATGCACCTGCATTAAAGTCACATGCCCATAGTTCAACTTCACCATTCTCCATTAGAGCGGTACTTAAGTTAATACAGTAAGGGGTAGGCGGCTTCTTATCTTCTACAGTGAAGAAACTAGTGTGTGAAGTAATATTTCCACAACCATCAGTTGCTCTCCATAATACTCTGTGCTGGTACTTAGAACCTTCAATTGGAGCAGGTAACTGTAAGCTAACCATCTCACATGATTGTGTAGGCTCTACATAGAACGGTCTGTTAGCAGGAATATCTGCAATGAAACTAGAGTAAACATAGTCTACTGTCCAGTCACCCCAAATATCAACTTCTGCTTGCCACTTAATCCACTCTGAGTTACAATCACTAAGAGTATCACAAGCTGTTGCTTGTACTGGTGGAATTAATTCACAGTTTTCATCAACTGGGTAACAGTTTTCTTCAACAAGAATCTCTGGAGACTCTTCATCAAGGAACTTGATTACCTGAGTATGAGTATATAAACCATCAGCAATTCCATCATCTTCTAATTCAGGATCAAACTCACCGAAGTAACCATCATCTGAATCAACCAATGTTAAATCCCAGATATCAATACTATAATCTCTGATCACAGGATTTAAAGTATTTGCAGCATCAACTCCGTATAATCCACCTTCGCTATCAAAAGCAAACCAAATATTTGGTGGGTAAACTAATGGGTTGTTGTGCTCATAGTGACTATCAGGAATACCATTTCCGTTATCATCTAAATCTCTAATGTTAGGAATACCGTCATTGTCAGCATCTAATCCTTGATTAGAAATATTGTTCCAATCTGCATCATTCGGGTTATAAATACACCAGTTAATTACTGACCAGTGATTTAATACTTTGTAACATGCACCATCTTCGAAGTGGAATGTATCTGATTCTAAGTTGTAACCAATTAGGTCACAAGGACTATCAGTCCACTCAGGCTCACCTGTATCCTCTTCTTCACAAGTAATTGGATCTCTTGGTACATCGTTTCTTCCACACCATGGATCTTGAACTGCAGGTTCTCCAGTCCAATCTCTTGGCCAGATAATACCAGCATCTCTATCACAAGGATCCCATGTACTGTAGTAATCAACAGTTATGTATTGGTCACAGCATTTGCTAGTACCATCTACACACCAAGTTCTCTTAACGATACCAGCACCACATGTGCTAATGTCTGTATCATCAGTATAGCTTACTCCGATACCTGCACAAGTTGATGAAGCACTAGCTACACCAGTTATTGTCGTATCAGTGTAATCTTGATCACACTTTAAAGTGATGTGTGGAGGACAGTAAATCTGAGGAGCTAGTTTATCCTCAACTCTTACATATGCCCAAGTATCACTATAGTTATCAAGTTCTCCTGGATCTTGGAAATCTCCATCTGCGTTGTTATCAACCCAGTCTCCATAAGCACCTGACATGTTTCCATCATCCCAAACTCTGATTAGTACTTCTACTAAACCGAAAGCTGTTCCGTTTCCATCTACATCTGTTAAATCCTCACAACAGAATTTCACGAACTCACCATTATCTGTATCAAATCTGTTGTCATCATCTTGAGCAGCATCACTTGGTACAAGAGGTGTAGCGTCATTATTAAAAGTTAAGTTGTTGTTGTAGTAACAGAAGAATACAGAACCATCTTGTAGTTCTACTTCGTTATCTGCACAATCACCAGACTCATCTTCATCACTTACAAGAGCTCCAAGGTTTCCACATGCTGGAGACCCATCAGTTCTTCTAATTTCTAAATGTATTGGACCACAATCTCCATCATGTGAACCGTTGTCCACTGAGTTAGGGTACATTTTAGCAACTCCTTCAGTTGAACCAGGAGTTGAAGTCAAACTAATTACAATATTTTCTTTAGCAATAGCAACAGGAGGCGTGTTATCTAGTACGGTAACTGCCATCTCATATTCTCCAACATTTCCACAGCAATCTGTAGCAACATATTTGAATATGTGTGGGTTTCCGACCATAGTTTTAGGTGCACCAGAAGCAACATACTGGTAACCTGTAGAACAAAGTGTACTTGGTACTTGCGTAACAGTAACACCCGCTGGTCCGAAAACCTCATAACCTAAATTCTCACCATAACAATCATCATGTAAGTGTTCAGGGCAAGGAAGGTAAAAGTCAGCAGTACAAGTCCATGGCTCTACAGATACAGTAACATCTGGAGCACTAATTTCAGGAGCATCGTAATCCGCTGCGTCAATAATTTGTGTGTAAGGAGTAACACTACTATCACACCAGTCTAGGATTTCCCAAGATCTAATAATCTTGCTGTTTCCAGGACAACCTGCACAAGTAGGGATTACAACATCTGTATAGCTTACAAATAAGTTACATACTCCTTCAGTTTCTGTTACAGCTACAGCTCTATCAGTATAACCAATGAAGTTTCCGTTGTCATCAAAAGTCTTATCTCCTACTATGTAATGAGGGTAAGCAGACTCTAATCCTAATGAAGCTGCAATATCTGCAGGTGATGCGTCCTCACCGCATGGTATAGCAATAGGTGAAGGAGGTAACAATAAATCACCAGCTGTAATTCCATTGAAATGGAACTCCTGCGTACAAGTTGTTGTCTCTCCGGTATTCGGATCAGTCAATAACCAGTTTCTTAGTAAGATTCTTTGTCCACACTCAGCACCGTCTAACCAAATATCAGTATTGCTTAGATCTCCAGTTCCACAATTATCTATAACTTCTGGTACAGGTAATTCATCAATTACTTCCCAGTTAAATTCATCAGTACAAGAGAATTCACATTTAGGTGAAACTTCTTGAGCAAAACCTGCACCGTCGATGATTAATCCACAGCATTCTCCACTAGCAGTGATCGTGAAATCTCCACTCTGTCCAGGAGCCCAACTTGAAAGATACAAGTAGTAAGTTCCAGCATCTAATAGTACATTAGTTAATGGATCAAATCCAGGTCCTGAATCTCCATCCCATCCAACTAAACCATCACAAATATTCGTAGGATCAAGTGGCTGATCATAAACATATAATTGACCGTCACCCCATGCAGTTGTAGCTCCAATTTCTACAAATTGAGTACAATTCGTTGTAAATGTAAATTCTACATAATCAGTATTTCCAGCAATAGCAGATACGCCATCACCTCCACCAACACCACATGTGTTAGCTAAATCCCAGTTAGCTTGATCAGCTGCACCTGCAGTTGTTCCAGTTACTGGATCTGGAGTGAAGAAATCTCCACCGATTGGACATTCGCAAGCTAAAGCAGGAGCGAATTTATCTTCGATAGTGAAGTATCCCCAACAAGTATTACCTGTTTCAAGACAGATAACCTCATATATATGTTGACCTAAAGGAAGATCTGCTACGAATAAAGTATTCACATCAGTTGATCCAGTTGCTGGGTCAATTACTAAGTAATCGTTACCACCGAAAGGTCTAATTCTTACTACGTAGTCATCATAACATTTGTATGGTCCACCTTCTAGGAACATATCAGCTCCAAAAGTTACACCACAATCTTCATCTAAAGAGATGTTCACGTTATCGTTACATGCTAATGCATCAGAGATTGGACCCGTATAAGGGAATACATCTACTTCAACTTCACATTCGAAAACTGTACCGTCTTTAAATTCATATGAGATAGGAACTATTTGATCTTCACCTTCGCAAAGTTCAACTTGGTAGTTTACCGTACCTTGTGGTAAAGTTTCACATACAACTTCAGTACAAGTTCCGTTAAACTCAACACCACTCATAGTAGCCTGTAAAGCACCTAGTCCTACATTACCTAAAGTATTGAAATCAGTATATACTATCCATGAAAAGAACTCACCTTTTGCAATTGCAATACACTCAGAACCAGCCGTAGCTCCTCCTGGGTTAGCGTAAGTTGCTAATTCATTTACTTCTGCTGCTAAGTTAGCACCACTTGCTATTAGTACAGACCATTGAACACCAACAGTATAACCAAAAATTCCACCTTGAGCTGATGCTAGATCATTTGTAGACCAGTCAAAGCAAACTTCTCCATCACCTGGTGATATGTAGTTGTAAATAGCAGCAAATTGAGTACACGTATTTGCTCCACCACCACCAAAGGCTACTGGATCTGATTCTTCTAAAAACATAACTCCTGTACCAGCATCAACAAATGCATTAGTATCAGGACAAACCGCTGGATCTGCACCATTTGCAGGAGAAACTAATCCATCTTCAACAGGTAGATTAGAAACATCTGTAACAGTTGTTTCAGCAATTATTTCACATGTTCCAGAAACTTCTAAAGGAATGGTTGCTTGAACACAACATTCGCCAGCTTGTAAGAAATATTGGTCAGTCCAAGTTCCTGAACCAGCAACTGGACAAATAATCATACAATCTGGACAGAAGAAGCTAAACTGTACTTGATTAGCGGTATTATTATAAGTTCCTGCTGCAACTTCAATACTGATTGGTGTTACACCATCATCACCACCACCAGGAACACCATCAGCTCCATAGCTAGTAGCAGTACCAGTTACAGTATAACCAGGCTCTCCGGCCCAAGTATCAGTACCTCCTGAAGAAATATTAACTGTTCCTCCAGCTGGAATTATCACATTAAAAGGCACTAAGGTAGGTCCTGTATTACCAGGAAATCCACCACTTGGCATAGATGCTGAAAGTGTAGAAACTACAGCTCCTGATGCGTCAAGCGCCTCTACTTCAACTGAAGCTCCTTGCCATCCGTCACCAAATGCATCCGTCATTGAAATCACAAAGTCAACTTCACAATCACCTGGGGCAATTGCTACTACTGCTCTTTGATAATCTCCAACGAATACTTCTCCGTTACCACATGTATTATCATCAAAATCAGAACCTTTACCAAGAATGGCATCAACTCCTTGACAATCAATGATCTTCCAAATGTTTTCAGAATCATAAGCGCAATCGCTGTAGTAAGCCTCAATAAGGTCACCATCGACTGCATTAAAAGTATAAGTCTCAGAAGCGCCGTCTACGATGGTCCAACCACCTGCAGGAGACACAGCTGAGCCATTCACGTTTACTGTTAAATAACCACCGTTCCATCCGTCACCGAATAAATCAGTTAATTCGACAGTATACGTTCCTGACGCAAATGCACTGAAAGCCGTGAAAGCGGCAAGGCAGCACATTGTCATTAAGTTACGTAATATCTTATTCATATTATTTACTGTTTTGAGCTTTGTTTTAATTATTATATTGATAAAAGTTCAATAACCTCCTGCTTCAAAGCTTCGAGATAGTTAGTCTCGCTACTATACGTGCTAAGCATTCTGTCATGATTTTCTTGTATAGCAACAGAAATGACATTAGGTTTTTCGGAAGTACCCAAATAGCCTAAAAGGCTTCTTAGGTAGTGTCTTGTAACATCTGGATTTTGAGCTCCATCAATTTGGCTCGGTTCAATTGAGGCAGTAGTTGCCTGACCTTGGGCGTCCTCGGTTTTAATTACCATTGGTGAACCATCAAACGAAGAATTTTGCAGTTTACCATCAACTGATAGTACCGCATTCACGATCGTCTGTCTTGATTCATCAAGGTTTTTAAAACTCTGGGCGTTCCCCACTGAAGAGAATACAAAAACACAAAGAACCGCTAAGCAAAGCTTGCTGGCTAAATTCCCCACGTTTTGCGAAAAGGTCGTAAATACACTTTTCATGAGATTGAGTTTTGATTTAATTAAGTTAACTAATAGTCTTTATCGGTTCTTAGCAAATATATACATGCACGTCGACAACCATCTTTATGGCTTCCACATGGTAGCTTAGTGAACCAAACTTGTATCATAACAAAAGGGAAAACTTGGAAGTGAGATTTCGTCGTCGTCTTTCAAGCGTTCGCCCTCTTAATTATATGCTTAGTGATCTTAGTGATATTCGTCTTTCGATACCAACTTATTGGTATCTACACTTAGATAACAACAAAGATACATTTTCGGAAATCTTTTAGACCACTAATAAATGGGTAAATTAAATATTAGTTATTTTTATAATATTTAAGTTTCATACCCATAATACATTAGGTTGTAAATAGTTTAAAAAAAACTAAGATTCCCTTAAAATACTGAACTTCGCGTCTTATTGTAAAGAAACCAAATTATGGCCATTTTAGGCAAAAGAAAAGGGGCAAATATTTACATATTTACCCCTTTATTTATCTTAAATTTCTCTTGAAATTTTACATTTTATCCTCCTCCATTATTTCCATTCCTTCCATCGTATCGACCTTATCCTTACGTCCAATATCAACTTTGAATGAAAATTCATGTCCTCCATTATTATAAGTTTGGAATTGATTTCTTGAAACATTGTAAGAATAAGTGAAATTTAAAGCATTTACTCTAGTTCCTATTGAAAAGCCAAATCTTTCATCAGCCCCAATGGTGTAACTGATACCTCCCAATAGTTTATCATCTAAAAATCTTCCAATTACATTTAGATCAATATGAAGCGGAACATAATTTAATTGCTTTATGAATATTGAAGGCTCTAATTTCATTCCATATCCATCCACATCCCATATGTAACCAACATGTGCAATGTAACCAAATTCATTCTCAAAGGTAGATGTCGTTTCATCCAATCGCGAACTAACCAAGGATGGTAGTACTAGACCATAGGTTATGTTATTGTTATACAATCCATAGACTCCAAAGGAGACATCAAAAAATCTAACACCATTTAATCTATTCGCTATTTCTGGGTCATCTGCCCCATTTAACGGATTGGATATCGCCGAGCCAGCTAACAAATGTTGGATAAACTCTCCGGAAAGTCCAAAACCTAGTTTGTTATTTGGAGAATCTATGGTATAACTAATGGTTCCCTGGCCTTTGGTTGTTTTTAAGTCTCCATTGCCATCGGACAGGATTAACCCACCTAAACCTATTCTATTTCCAACATTCCCATCATAACTTAACCAATAACTCTTTGGAGCTCCTGGAAAAGAAGACCAATTACTTCTATAGTTACCTATTAATCTATGAAAATCACCATTACCAACCGCTCCTGGATTCACCAAAACTGGATTGAGGTAAGCTTGGGTGGTAATATATCTTTCATCAAAATATCTCGCTTGAGAAAACAGGTACATTGTCGTAAAGACAAATAAGACTGTCAGACTAATATTTCTAATTATGTTCATCACTTTTAATTCTATTATCTGATTAATTTTCTCTTATTACGTTTACGTAACCTTTAAATATTCTTGATTCACCGGATGGAAAAATTACATCCATTACCCAATAATATGCGCCTTCTGTCAACGTATTACCATCAAGGTTAACACCTCCCCAATCATTGGTGTAGTTAACAGCTTCATGGACCAATCTACCCCATCGATCATAAACTGCTAAGGTGTTATCATTATCGAGTGCACATTCAATGAAAAGTGTACTATTCTGATTATCTCCATTAGGTGTTAAAAGTGTATTACTTTCTCCACATGCTAAACTTCCACCAGGTCCCCCATCAGCACAATCTTCTACAGCATAAACCTGTGATACTGAACAACCATTCACATCTGTTACTTGAACTTCGTAAGTTCCTGCGACTAAGTTCAATGCCGTAGTACCGGTTCCTCCAATTGGAGACCAGCTATATGTCAATCCACCTGAACCTCCACTAGTAGCAATAGTAATAGAGCCACTGTCCGTACCATCATCGCACACTGTATTATCTAGTGTTACAACCAAAGGTTCTGGAGCTACAATACTTGTAACAGCATTAGATGCATTCCCTTCAACATCTGTTATTAATATGGCATAGTCACCTGCACAAAGTCCTGTTATTAAAGCATTAGAAGTTAATACTTCAAAAGCTGAACTTTCGCCATTACTATCTGTGAAAACAACTTGGAAAGGAGCACAACCTGATATATTAGCCATCCATTCTCCATCGCAGTCATTTCCACAAGACAGAGTAGTTGCTATTGTTTCTGAAATTATTGGACTTGAACAATCGCCAATTATTTCAATGCCAGATAATACTTCTGAACAACCTGACGTGTCGGTTACAGTAACACTATACATTCCGTTACCTAAATCTCCTAGACTAGGTGTAGTTGTAATATCTCCAGTTGACCAGGTGTAGATATAAGGAGACACACCACCAGTAACATCTAAATCTATAGAGCCTCCAATACCTCCTGAAGGTTGAGTAATTGTAGGGACTATCACAATTGGTGTTGCACCATTTATCTGAAAACTACCCACAAAAGCAGGCGTAGAGAAATTGTCATTTATAACTACTGTGTAAGCTCCTGGCGCAAGACCAGTTAAATCATCACAGCTAGAGATGGTCCCATCTGGACTTGTAATCATACAATCAAAAGGAGGACAACCACCTAAGATTAAAAAAGAAGCCGAACCATCATCACCTGCACAAGTAGCATCAATTGTCGTAAGCTCCCCTAGTTCTACAGCCGTAATTTCAGAGGTAACTTCAACGCTTCCTGCAGTTGAGCATGTACCATCCTCATTGGTAACTGTATATGAGTAAACACCTGGAGTTAGTTGGGTCTGAGTAGGCCCGTTGGTAGCATCTGCTATATTCCAGGTATAATTATAATTCCCTGGAGGGCTTACTGAAAGTGATATTCCACCACCATCACAACTGGCAGGAACGCTTGTTGCTGTTACCGTTAAATCGTTTTGTGATCCCACAGAATAGCTTTCAACTTGTTGACAACCAAAGAGATTGTCGGTTACTGTTACTGAGTATGTCCCAGAGGCTAAACCACCGATATTACATCCTGTAGCTCCCGTATTCCATTCACATGAAAAGTTTCCTGAAGTCTGTGTTACCGTCACATTTATGCTTCCTAAATTACCACAGCTCACTGGAAATACTTGACCAGAAATGACCATTGGGTCTCTTTGAGTGATTTCAAATTCAGCGGTTACACTCTCTAATGCATCTGAAAGGACCACAGTATAAATACCTGCGGGTTGGTTTGTTAAATTATGACCTGTAGTAGGAATAATTGGTCCTGCAACATTCCCAGCATGCCATGTACAGGTTAAAGTACCTGTACCTCCCGTAGGATTTATAGATATTGAACCATCTGTTCCTCCAAAGCAGTCTACTTGATCAATGTTGGCTGTACCAATAACTGGAGGATTTCCACCACCAGTACCCCCGTCATCATCGCAACTTACGCCAATTGGTGAAAATTGAAATTGAACTGGATTGGCATCACCATCTCCTATTTCTATTTGTACTTGGCTACCATCCACAAATTGGAAAGAACCATCTGCACAGTCTACGACATCAAAGCAAATTGTATATAACAAAGTACCATCAGCTAAGGTCTGCCCTGTTCCAGTAGGACTAGCCCAACTTAAACCTAATTCATTGGCGCCTGTTTGATTAAACAATCCTGGGGCAAGCCCAATGGATTGATTAGTATTATTGATTCGAGGATTTGTTAACACATTCGACGACCAAGTCATTGAAAGTTGGATGGCAGCAATATTATTGAAATTTACGGTTGTAATATCAATACAAGCTGAGTCTTGATTTTCTTCGATGACCAAATCATCGCCTTCCAAAGAGAAGATACCTCCACCACCAGGATCGCCTGTGATTGTAACAGTTCCAGGCGTTGTAAAGAATGGTGTTATTAACTCAGAATTAGAATCTGAGAATTCGATATCTGGAGAATCAATAAATTTAACTTCAGCTGATGAACCTCCAGCACCTATTGCATCGAAGCAAACTTCAAATATTACGGTACCATCTGGTAGGGTTTGAGGTGTTACACCTGTTCCATCAAACCAAATGAAGCCGATCATACCTGCAGAGGCATTATTTGTATTAAAAGAACCTGCAGACATGCCTGGTAAACCAAAATTGCCAGTAGATGAAAAACTCAACAAACTAGGATCAAACATTATCCCTGCCTGAGCGCTTTGTACATCACTAAATCCTTCAACAGAAATAGGCACACAAACATTAGAACCAGTCGCAACCGTCACATTACCTGCAATTAGGCCAATGTCACCATCACCGCCGCCACCGCCGCCACCGCCGCCATCATCATTGATGGAGATCGTTCCGGTAGAACTTGTAGCATTTAATACGGTTCCAGCAGAATCAGAGAATTCTATGTCTGGATTATCTATAAATTTTAAGGTAGAAGAAGAGCCTGCAGCGCCGACTACCTCAAAGCAAATTTCAAATAAAGTACCACCATTTGGCAGTGTTGCAGGATTTGTTCCTGAATTATCAATCCAAGTAAATCCTGTCATCCCATTGTCTACGTCATTTAAATTAAATGATCCTGGGGTCAAACCTGTTAGACCAAAGTTTTGAAAACCAAAAAAGCTTAAAACACTAGGGTCCCACATCAAACCTGCCTGTGCACTTTGAATATCAGTAAATCCATTGACAGTTATCGGCACACAAATATTTCCACCCGGATCTCCAGATAGGTTTGGAGCATTTAAAGTCACAGTGGGAGTACCACCGCCACCGCCGCCACCACCACCGCCGTTTTCACAGTCGGTACCAGGTATAGCTACGGGTAAAGGTGTTGCAACAGCTCCAATGTCATTGAAACTTGCGTCTACAACTTCTATATTCTGAAAAGGAGGAATATTTCCAATGGTCAATGCTGTAGAATCACAAGCTGCTCCCTCTACATTCAACCTGACAGTAAATAAGGTTGTTCCATCAGGAATAGAGGCTGGTAAAGTGCTCTGCTGACTCCAGCTCACTGTTAAGACACCATCAACACCTGCTACAGTTGTGAGAGGTGTACCAACATTGCTTACCAAAAATTCTGGTAGATCTGTAGTAACAGAAATAATAGAATCATAGGTTAGGACCAAAGAATCCCACATTATGAAATATTGAAGCGAAACAATTTCATCAAAATTGTTTACTGAAACATCAATGTCCATAGTCCCACCAGGGGTTGGATTATCATTGGTGGCAAAGTTGACTTCTAATTGTCCAAAGCTTGCTGAGGAAAAAAAGAAGGTGATTAGTGTAAGGATAATGAATCTGTGCATCATCGGGATTTTAATAATAGTAAGCAAAATTAATATTACTATCTGGTTTTTAGCAATTCTGCTTGGATTATATTTCTTGAATAAAAACGCATATGTCCATCAAAATGAGGCTCTTATAAAAACAAAGTCGGATCCAAAATGAATTTGAACCCGACTTTTATTTAATGTTTCTTGTATTCTATTTTATTAGCAACATTTTTCTCGTCTCTGTTCCAAATTCAGTGTCAAGCTGGTAATAGATTAATCCATGGCCATTTATGGCCTCTGATTCTATTATTACTTGGTTTAAACCCTTAGAAAAGCTTCCATTTGTGCTATAAATCAGCTTTCCTGATAGATCAATTAGATTAATTGTTGCATCGGCCGCCTCCGGGAGATAGAATGATATATCAGTGCTTTCACTGAATGGATTCGGATTATTTTGTAATAATCTTAACTCATCTATTTGCGTAAGCGGATTCTTAACAATTAAATCAAGGGCCTGCGATGTACTTGTCGTATTGTAATACTCAGCTTTTAGCACATCGTCCACAAAACTTAAAGAAGATTCTGACAATGTTCCATTTTTAAGTGCTTTAAAGCTCAAAACAAGATCACTATCCATTGAAGTTAATTTGGCATTACTCCACGAGAATACCAGTATTCCTGGGCTTTTAACATGATAATTTTCTGTGCTCAAGGCAAATGAAGCTGTACTTATGTCTTCTAATTTCAACATATGGAAGTCATAATTAAGAGCAAATTGTAATCCTAAAAGGTTATCAAATGAAGGATTTAATCTGATTTCTACCGTTTCTCCTTCAACAAATTCTTGATTTTCTGTTGTAAACGTTGCTAATCCTCTGGAATCCACAGATTGGTTCCCTACTAAAGTCACTGCAGCATCACTCGTAACATCTCCCATCTTAACTGCAACAAAGTCATTAGTCATTGTATTTTCTGCAAGATCATTGAGCTCAATTTGTTCCATAAATGGCCAAGGTGAGGTCTGATCAGCAAATACAAAGTCTGAATCTACAAATCTCCAGCTATTGGTGCCTTCAAAGTTATTCTCTACACCTAATATCAGCTTTCGTATTTGTACCAAATCAATGGCTGATACTGATTCTGAGTTATTTACATCTGCTGCAATTATCTTATATGGACTATTCAAAGCCTCTAACCCAAGTATATGTCTCTGTATCACAACGATATCCAAGGTAGAAACACCATTTAGATAATCATTAGAGCTCACAGGTTCAATCATGTAATCCCCACTAGCTGTCATGTCATCGAAAAGGTAATGTCCTTCTAAATCTGTTTCTTCTGAGACAGTCGATCCATCTTCCATACTATTTAGCAAGATTTCTAACTCCTCAAGCATTTGTTCATTTTCTGTAAATATTGATCCAGCAATTAAAACTCGAGCATTATTAGAATCAATCATTGTTGTATCCATTGGATTCACCATAGTATCCATCGGGTTCACCATGGTATCCATTGGATTTATCATTGTGTCCATTGGATTAGTGGTTGTATCGATTGGTACTATGATAGTATCGCAGATATCTCCATTGGCTTGAATAATGATTGACGTAGTACAAAAGTCAGAATTACCACATTCATCGGAAACATATACATCCAACGAGTGAATACCTAACTCAGTACAATCAAAACTCATAAACTGGCTACCATTTTCAAAAGAATAGGTAAGGTCTGAGCTATCTGTACAGTTATCAGTACTTCCAAGATTAAAGTCAGAAGCCCATATTTCTACTGATGGATCTCCACCTTGACTTTGACCCATGACTACCGTAGTAATGCCTCCAAGGCAATAAGGTACCGGTTTGATAGTATCTGTTTCTGTAATTACAATATCTAAACTGCAGGTTGCTACATTATCACAACTATTGTAGATATAGAAATTAGCTTGGTGCGTTCCTTTAGGAAGTGGTTGTAAAGTAATTGTACCATCAGTGGTGCTTATTGATGCAACCTCCTCTACAATTTGTCCATTTGAGACAACATGGTAACCCATATCTTCAGGCTGAATGGGTGCATCGATACAATCGTCATACCCCCATGGAACATTTAGTCGTACTCTATTATTGCAAGTGGCATCATCAAGACTTTGTGAAACCTCCATCGCACACTCTTGGATTGTTGGTTCCGCTTGATTCGTTACTTGAATAATTTGAACGTCTTGATAAAACCCTGCATTACTTCCAGAGTTAGGAGCATAAACACACCAATCAATAACTGTGTGTGTTCTTCTTATTTTAAAGCAAATACCTTCAACATCATAAAATGTTTGATCTTCACTTGTGTAGGCTAAATTAGCACAACCAGAATACTCTGTCACTAATTCTGTACCAGCTCTAGGAATATCAACAACGCTTGCTTGCGTACAATCTACGGTCTTATCATTCGGGAAATTTATAATTCCGTTAAAATCGCTTCCTATTGTAAATACTTGTTGACAATCTTCTAAATATACTTTAGAATCACCCAGTTCATAATACCATCTTCTTGTAACGGTTCCGATCTGGCAGCTTGGGTCAATGTTGGCAGAATCTTCATACAATGGTGTAATCGGATCTACACAATTATCTGTAACAGAAGGTGATGAAGGAGTTCCATATAGAGTATCTTCATCATACTGAGTACATGGAATGGTTAAAGTGGCTTGAGGACATTGGTCAATGAATGGCCCAAATTTATCTTGCACTTGAACATTTACCATGCAGGTACTTGAATTGCCACATTCATCAGTAACTCTTAGCTCAACTTGGACAAATTCCTCTGCAGCATCAGAGCAACAGAATTGTATATATTCTCCAAAATTTCTATCATTTCTATCGTAATCAGCTAATGAGCTACACGGTGTAGTTGGTCTTCTAACTTCGTAGGTAAGTTCACCTCCACAACCATCATAAGAACCATCATCAAAAGAAATTGCATTTGCTCTAGCCCATCCATCTTCACTTAATGCTACTGCTGTAAACTGATCACATATGGCCAATGGGGCAGTTCTATCTTTCATCATTCCCTCAAACCTACACTCCGTTACATTGCCACAACCATCTGTTGCAACATACTTTATCCAGAACAATCCTGCTGGGACATCTTCAGCCGTGAAGGTTCCATCCCCGTTATCAATGGTTGGATTAAAAGGCTGATCTACGTCATTTACATCTCTATCATCCGCAGTTAAAAATTCTACTGTCATGTCAACTTCTGAACAATCATAAATGAACTGTACACCAGTACTTGCTGCAGGATTTAATGGCTCAAAAATAACATCACCAAAACATTCTGAAGCACCGACTTCAAAAGTTAACGTGTCTGGTGGACATACTAAGAATGGTGGTTGTTCATCTTCAATTTTAATGGTTTGAATCCAAGTTCTTGACTCTGATTCACACCAATCTAAAATGCTCCATCTTCTTAATAATTTAAATGATGCATTTCCACAAATTGATATTCTTGTGTCTTCATAAGTAACACTAATTTTACATAGATTTTCTTCACCAGGAATCAAAGGTATTCCATCAATACTTGGGTAACCAATTCCGTCTTCTCCTGGATCAGGATAACCATCTCCATTTGTATCCCAAGAACTAAAACTAGTATCTGGAATACCATCTCCATCACTATCTAAGACCTCACACATTAATGTGACATTTTCCGGAAATTCAAAATCGATGCTATTAATCGAAGGTTTATTGTAGCAAATTGTAAAATCACAAGTAGGAGAAATATTTCCAGACCCATCTATGGCACGGTAAGAAATCACTCGGTTATATGCACAAATTGGATCTGTCTGTCCATCACAGTCGACATCTATCACCTGGTCTAATAGAAACTCAAATTCTACATCATCTGAACAATTATCATCAAGTTCTGGAGAATCTAAAAAGACTGATGTACTGCTAAAACTTAATGAAGCTGAAGTAACTTCAGTTACACTAAGTCCTGCAATTGTAATGGTCCATTTACCACTTAAAGTTGCATCGATCGCTTGTTCTGCTTCTAAGTCTTCTAATGAAAAATCACTCGTTCCATAGGTTGCCGGATACGTTGTACCATCAGGTCCTTGGACTGTTACTGTCAGAGTTTCAACATCCACTGTTGCTGGAAGTACAGCCAAGTCTAGCGTTGCTTCTGAGATTAATTCCCAAGGGAAAGCCTCATTTACAACATTGACACAAAAGGAATAATTTCCATCTGCATCATCAATATCCTCTGTCTCTGCGGCAGACTCACTTTGGTCTGTGTTAGACATTAAATCTTCTTGATGCTCTCTTGTACAAGCAACAGTAACATCATCTAGACAAGCAACCGTTGGGCTTAGTTTGTCTTCTAATGTTAGTATACTCCAACAAAAAAATTCAACTCCATCAGAGTCAGTATACGCGATACTTACCTCAAATTCTGAGCCGTCTGCTAAAGAAATTGTTGGATGTACCAACATCATTCCTATTCCTGAACCAACAGTTTCTGATTCAGCAATTAAATTACCATCTAAATCAGAAATAGATACTCTGTAGTCGCAGCCTGAAGTAGGCGCTGATAAGATGCTTGAGGGAGTTATTTCCGCCATGCATTCACCATTTACGGAGATTTGTCTATCGACGCAAGTTAGCGTGCATTGAGCACTGATCTGGATAGTGGACAATAGGAACATTCCAAAGCATAGTATGCCGAACATTGACTTCATTGTCTTCTTTGAAAAAAACGTTTGTGATTTCATTCTTAAAATCGGTTTTGGGTCTATTCGCTTTCGCAAATAATCTTTTAATTATTACCAAACGTTCAGAAGTATGGAAGAAGAATTTACCTAAGCGGGGGGCAAAGGTTCTATATTTTATCCTTGAACTATTTGATGTTCAAGGGCTAATTTTATCAAGTTAACGGTGTTCTTCACCCCTAACTTTCTCATTATATTTTTTCTGTGGACACAGACTGTCTGATCACTAATAAATAGTTGTTCAGCAATCTCTTTATTATTTTTTGCCTGAGCAATCAAAGCCAAAACTTCATGCTCTCTTTTAGTCAGTTTCCTTTTGATTATAAATCGATCTTCAAATCTACTTTTTGGATTTTGATCACCAACGTGGTTCCTTGGATTGGGAGGAGTGATGTGTAGGCCAGGGCCTATGTATCTTTTCCCTTTCATAATGTCTGCAATACCAGCAAACATGTCTTCCATTGAATTAGATTTTACGATATATCCATCAGCTCCACTAATTAAAGCCTCCTTAACATATTTATAGTCCGTATAAGAAGTACAAACAAGAATTTTCATGTCTTGAAAGTACTTACGAATTGATGGGATTATTTCTAGACCGTCTTGACCGTTTAAATTCAATTCAATGATAAGTAGGTCTATCTGCGGGAATTTAGATAAATCCTGTCGGATATTTCTTCCGTCAGGAATATTAGCAAGTACATCTATAGACTGATCCTTTTGCATATTGAAGTGACATTGGATGCCTTCAACAAACATTTTTTGCGGGTCAACAATTACGGTTTTGATAGATGTCATGTATAAGCTATATAATTATAAAATATCCATTAATGGATGTACCTCGCCCATTAACTCATTCCTTTAAAAGCAAAACTAGTGCCAAAGTAATAGGTAAATCTTTAGATAAAACACATGATTATAAATGGATATATCTTTATTGCTAATTGTCAAGAAGTTATTAAAAAGAAGCTATAAATAATAAGGTCATTAAAAAAACCGTTGCTCCTCTTCAATTTTAGAAAACAGGCAATCCATGCATCGATTGATAAGTATATCAGATAATGACATAGAAAAGCTATCCTCTACTTTAGCAATATACCAAAAAAAGGGTAGAAAAGAAATATGAAAAAAATTAATGTTAGTTTACTCTAGGATAAGTTTAAGAGTATTGAAGTCATTTTCTGTCCGAATAACCAAGGTGTAAAGGCCTCTATGCCACGTATTATGGTCGAAATCAAGTGTTAAGAAATTTTCACCATTCAGCAACTCACCCTCTAATGAAAACATTATACGTCCATGCATGTCAAAGATAGTAACCGTTACTTCTTCAGCTTTTTGAGCAAGTACTTTAAGTTGTGCCTGACTACCAACTGGATTAGGGTATAATGCAGCTTCTAAGTGAGATTCAACAAGATCTGGACCTGTAGGTATGTCTCCATGCGGCATAGCATTAAACACATCATATTGCATGACTTCTATGGCACAATTACGCATGATAATATCATGAAGCCTAGTTGCCTTGATGGCTTCTTTTTCACCTGGCGTTAATGATTGATCATTTTCATAATAAAACCTATCGCCATCTCTTAAATCTTGGAATTGCTTTTCTATTATGGTATTGACAAGTTCACCAAACATGGAGCCAGTTATGTGTTTTTCAGCTAACATTCCTACCCATGCATCCAGTTTATTAATATCTCCATATAAAGCCTCTAATTGTTGTGCTTCTTCTTCAGTTGTTGTAAGATTTGAAAAACTATTTAGCTTATTCAAGCCGAAATCATCCCTTAGTGTATTGTAATCAGCTAAACCACGATCTCTTCCTCTATTGATATTAATTGCTGCTAAATCTAAGCCTCCAAAAGGGCCTGACCCAAACAAAAAATTCCGGACATCATCAATGACTTTAGCATCCATTTCTTGCTGCACCTGTGTCGCCATTCCTTTGATATAAGACTCAATTCCTCCAGCAAAAAGCACCTCTCTTGGTTGGAAGAATGATTCTTTTAGCGAAATATTTCCTAATGGAATGATGCTACCATCATTATCCATTCGGATAACTTCACTATTCAAAAGTGTATGCCCCATTCTAAAGGCTGCAGCAGAAAATACGTTTGTTATATTGGGATTGACTTCTGGTCTATATCCAGTATAAGGAGGGATAAATACATCTATAGATGGCAACCATTCTTCGTAGGTTATGGCTTGTAAGTAAGCGCCAATCATCTTTCTTGACTTCTCGTAAAGTTGATCGCCAGACCAATTTGGATTTAAATCCCTGAAGTGGTCACATAATCGATTGTGCTCTCTAACAAATAGCGTGTGCAGAGAAATTAATAGTGGATTCTCATTAGCTCTGACGTCTCCAGCAACGAATAAATATTCTAATTGTCTGGTATCGTCTGCCATGTGTGGTGCAGATGAATCAATTTGATCATTTCTTTCACCTGAGATTGTATTCCATGGAAGTAAGTTATCAGAGGTAACTTTTAATTTTCCGCTTCCATCGTTTGTTCTTAACCAAGTTGCTCTTTCAATTGTTGAGCCATATACAACACTACCATCTAAGAATGATGTTACTTCGTTGCTATATTGCCTTGGATTATTAGGGTCTGTTCCTGAACCTTCTACTGCTATTGATCTGGACATTGCGATGGCTCCTCCAGGAGTCATTACCTCATCGTCTAAAGGAATATCGATGAATAATGCTTCAGAATTGTCATTTTCAATCAGAGAAATGTCATGATCTATGAATTGACCGAATGCCCAAACAAAGTCTGAATGGTTGTCTGGATCATTTATCTTGAATTCTTGGGCAAATATTTTATTAGAAACATTTCTGGGGTTGGGTAGGTCCTCATCAGCTAAGGCACTCATTCCATCAGAGTAGTTAACAGTAGTAACTCTTTGTAACAGACCATGGGTAGCTCCCCATTCAACATTGTCAAGATTATTTCCAGATCCATCAATAGACCTGAATTCTTGCGCCATTAGAGGATACGTAATAAGTAATATTACTAGTATACTCGCCACATTCACGATAACACGCTGCATATCTAATATTCGCCCAGAGGGTTTATTGAGTTTCACGATTGGTTTCCAGCGTGTAAATATAGACAATAAAATTTCAGTTTAAGCACCATAAATAGCTAAATCAAAGATATTTTTAATCGATTTATGTAATCTGCAACGACTAAATGAGATGGGAAACGTTAGTATACCTGTGTAAAACAGGTATTGCTGAGATTGATAACAAATATATATAATATATTTGTAACATATAACTCATTTTAAGTCAACATTTTAACAAGAATTTATTCATTTCTTCTCAAAATATAAACTCCTTACATTGCTCGTGTTAATGACGACAAATTGTCTTCTTTCACAGCGTGAGTTAAGCAATTCCCAACTACACCATATTTCACTGGATAGTGATACTGTTCTTTACTCAAAAGGATTTATTATTCCTTCATCTTTGCAAATAATTCCTAGCAACCAAATAGAGAATTTATCTGTAGAAATCGAAAATAAATCATTGACTATCAAATCGTTAAATAATAACAAAAAAGATATAGATAGTGTTTGGGTCTTATTTAGATCATTTCCAAGTCTACTAGAGCAAAAATTCTGCCTAATTGATTCAAGCTCTATGCTTACAAACGACAAAGTAATCAACATTGCTGCTGACCTTGGTCAAAATAGTGTTAGGCAACAGGATATTATTGATTCTCCAGGCATGGACTATCGTGGAAGTTTTTCCAGAGGTCTATCTGTTGGAAACAACCAGGACCTTGTACTAAACTCCAATTTTGATATGACTTTACAGGGAGACTTAGGAGGAGGACTGCAGATTAAAGGGGTGATTTCTGACGACAATATTCCAATCCAAGCGGAAGGAAATACGCAACAATTGCGGGAATTTGATAAGGTTTTTATTGAATTAAGTAAGAATAAGACTTTTATGAGAGCTGGGGATTATACGCTTTCGCAAAAGGATAGATATTTTACTAGATATCTGAAAAAACTTCAAGGAGCAACCATCGGTCATGAATCTACATGGAAAAATCAGCGAGTTAATTCTCAAGTTAGTTATGCTGTATCGAGAGGAATATTTGCACGCCAAGTGCTAGAAGTTCAGGATGGAAATCAAGGACCATATAAACTTACGGGAAATGCTGGAGAAAGATTTCTGATTGTGCTATCGGGGACTGAAAAGGTTTATTCTGATGGAAAATTGCTTGAAAGAGGTGAGCAGTATGATTACGTGATAGACTACAACTCTGCAGAGATAGAATTCACATTTAATCAAATTATAAATCAGTTCAGCCGAATCATTGTTGAATATGAATACACAGATCAAGATTTCTTAAGAACTGTATATGCTGGAGATGCGGCTGTACATGGAGAAAAACACAGTATTGGTTTTAATTTATATTCAGAGCAAGACAATACGAATGTATCAGGCTTTGCAGCTTTAGATTCAACACGACTTGAAATCTTAAGGCAAAGTGGTGATGATCCAACGGAATCTGTCATTTCAGGTATTTTTATTCCAGAGGATGACCAAGATGTTGTAAACTATACCATCGAGGTTGATGCTGTAAACAGTTTTCAATTTTTAGCCTATAGTGAAGAAAAAACTAGTGCGACGGTTAGTGCTATATTTTCAGAAGTCGAAGCATTTACTGGCCATTATATTATTGATGAAGAAATAGCTATAAATCAAAGGGTGTATAAGTATGTGGGTATAAATGAAGGAAACTATCTTCCTCAAGTACAATTGTCAACGCCAGTACAAAGACAGCTATTGAATTTTTATGGTGAATTAAGAAGTGAAAAAGCCGGAAATCTGGGAGCTGAAGTTGCCTTAAGCAGAACAGACTTAAATCGATTTTCAAACATTGACAATGAAGATAATGAGGGTCTAGGTATAACTATTAATCATCGACTTTCAAAGAAGCTAAAGTCTAATCCAAATTGGCTTTTCGAAACCTTTGCTTTTGTTGAATACGCTGGCCAAAATTTCCAAGCGTTGAATCCATATCGTGCTCAAGAATTTAATAGAATTTGGAGTTTAGAAGAAATGCAACAACCGGCTTCTGAATTACTTTCTTCCTTACAATTTAGATCAAGTTTTAAAAACAAATTGAAGTGGGAATATTCATTTAAACAATTTATACAAGAGGAACTTTATCAAGGTAACAAGCATCAAACTTCTCTAAGTTACGAAGACCAAAATTGGCTTCTTAAAGGTAGTCTTGATTTTTTAAAAGCCAACTCTACCCTACTCCAAAGTGAATTTCTAATTCCTTCATTTGAGATAAAAAATAAAATAGCAAAGGATGGATGGAGCTATGGTGGTTACTACAATAAAGAAACCAATACAAGATTAATTAACACCAGTTTCTTACTCAATGATCAAAGTCAACAATTTGAAAGGATGGGTATATTTGCCGGAAGGCAGATCAATAAAAAATTGACTTCTGAAATCCAATTTAATAGACGGATTGACTGGGGAATTATGGATGATAAAAGTGCCTTTGCTACTGCCAGTGAAACAGACGAAATCAAGTTAAAACTGGCATGGCAAGCGAAGGAATGGACTTATGTTGATCTTAATGCCACGTACCGAGATTTTAATGTGGTCGATAATTCAATCCTTGAATCGGCAAGTAATAAAGGTTTTTTCGGAAGGATGAATCAAGGTTTTTTATTATTAAACAAGGGGCTAAAAACTGAAACTTTACTGGAAACTGGGTCAGGGCAAGAACCAAAACAAGAGTTTAGATATCTCATGGTTCAGCAAGGTGAAGGGAGTTACATCTGGAATGATTATAATCAGGATAGTATTGAGCAGGTGAATGAATTTGAGATTGCTCCTTTTGGGGACTTAGGTAATTTTGAACGGTTTGTAGTTTTTAATAATGAGTTTATAAGAACAAGTAAAACTGAGTTTAAGCAACTAATAGATTTCAAACCTGAGAAATTTATTAGTGAGAAGAAAAAACAATTGCAATGGTTGACTAAACTTTACTGGCGAACGAGATATCATGTGATTAAAAAAACTGAAGGATCGAGCAATAACTTTCTTGATGTCATTGACCTTTCCGTAGAAGGTTCTGACATCGTAAGTTTTATAAATAATTATGATCATACCATATTTATAAACCAAGGATCGAGTGTAGTAAATGGGGAGATAAGTTTGAGAAACAACCATACAAAGGTTCTACTCATTAGTGGATTTGAGGAACGTCAGAAGGAAAGTATTTTTGGTCGAATGAGGTACAACATTAAAAAAATTGTTGATCTTTCATTCGAAGCGGAGCAAGGCAGTCGACTTAGTGCTGCTGAAAATTATCAAGCAAAAAATTTCATTATAGATTTCTACCGTTGGCAACCTAAGATTGTTTGGCGAGCTAGTCAAAATTTCAGGACCAGTTTTGCTTACCAATATGGGGTTCAAGAAAGTCAAGACTTAACTGCATCAAGTGTCAATCAAGAATTGATTTCGGACATCACCTGGCGTAGGGGAAACAAGTCCAATCTCACAGCACAGGTTAGTTATATTCTCAATGATTTTGATGGAATTAGTGGATCTCCGATAGAATTAGATATGCTACAAGGCCTAAAAACTGGTAATAATTGGTTGTGGTCTTTGAACTATACTCAGCGAATTGCTAAGTCTATTGATGCTAATTTTAGCTATCGGGGACGTCAATCTGATGGTAGTCGGACGATTCATACCTTAAGTGCGCAGATGAAAATCCTATTTTAGTCTACGAGTCGTGAGTAATACACTCAATTTCAACCATTTATCTTGTAGGTATTTTATATTTGTAAGTACTATTTGTAATTATAATAAACCCACAAGGCAAATGAAATACTTGTATTCAATCGTTACTCTCTTCTTTTTTGTTTCAACATCTTTTTCTCAATCACATTGGACTAAATCAAATGTGTCTGAGATTGAAAAATATAGATCTGGAGAAAGATTAATTAACCCTCTAAAATATGAGGTTTTTACTCTTGACCTTGCAGCTCTTTACAATGACTTAAACAAAGCTCCAGAGGAAGTAGTGGGATTAAAAGGAGAAAAGGAATTAATCATTGACGTACCTCACCCAAATGGTGAAATCGTGAAGTACAGAGTATGGGAAGCAAAAGTTATGGAAGATGGCTTAGCCAAAAAATTTCCTCAGCTCGGTAGTTTTGCCGGACAGTCAATCGACAAAAAACATAACATAAGATTCAGTACAGGTGATGTAGGATTCCATGCAGCAATTACATCAAACGAAGGGAAAATTTATGTCGATCCAATATTTTTAGATAATCCAACGATATATCAAACTTACTATATCAAAGATCAAGAGATACCGGCAGATTATAATTCATTTTGTGGGTATCAGGATGAAGCTGAATTAATTCAAAATGGATATAAACCAAGTTCATCTATAAGCAGAGGAAATATTCCTCACATGCTTACTGTTTTTAGATTTGCTTTGGCTTGTACAGGTGAATATGCAGATATTGTTGGTGGTACTAAAGAGGCAGTCATGGAACGATTCAATATTGCCATGACACGTTTGAATGAAGTATACGAATCAAATGTAGGTGTGAGACACATGTTAATTGCAGATAATGATTTATTGATTCATGTAGATAAGGATAATGATCCATATTTTGTCCCTCCATTTAATCCTTCACTTGAACCATTTGAAACTGGAATTGGGATTACTCTATTGGGTCAAAACACCGGCGTAATAAATTCAATTATTCCATCGAACAGTTACGACATAGGACATTTGTTCACTAGAAATTGTGATGATGTAGGAGGAGTTGCCTCAGGGGCAAATGCATGTAGAAATGATAAAGGGGGAGGTATCTCTTGTATAGGTAATAATAATACAGGAAATTTTGCAGCAAGCACAATGGCGCACGAAGTTGGTCATCAATTATCCGCAGGACATAGTTGGAGTAATTGTCCACCAGCCATGGGACAACTGTCTGCAGGAAATGCATATGAACCAGGATCAGGATCGACCATTATGTCTTATTCAGGAGCTTGTGGCCCAGATAATAATGTAGGGGCAGATGATGATTACTTCAGTGCTGGGTCAATTTTTAATATTATGGACTATTACACTGATGGTGCTGGTGATTGTTCAGAAATTATGGACCTTGGAAATCATCTTCCTGAAATCAACTGGCCATATGAGAATGGTTTCTATATTCCTCTATTTACTCCATTTGAATTGGATGCTAGTGCCGTTGATAAGGATGGAGATCAACTAACATATGGATGGGATCAATTTAACCTAGGACCTGTTTCTACGTTGGGTAATCCTGTTGGTAATGCACCTAGTTTCAGGTCATACCCACCGAATGACGATACGAAAAGAATTTTCCCAAGACTTCAAGCGATATTAAGTGGAGTTTCAAATAGAACAGAAGTACTTCCAGCATATGAAAGAGATTTAAATTTTAGGTTTGTTGTAAGAGATAATTTCCCAGGTGGAGGTGCTACTGTTTGGGAGGAAATTGCCTTTCATACTGCCCCAGGAACTGGACCATTTTTCATTGAAACGCAGAATTTCAACACCCCGGACTATACCGTTGGAGAAGAGGTGTTAGTAACCTGGGATGTTGCAGGTACCGATCAGGCTCCTATAAATTGTGAGCGAGTCGATATTTATGTTTCAGATAACAATGGAAATGATTTTAATTATCCTGTAAAAATTAGCACACCAAATGATGGTGAGGAGATTATAAATATTCCTAATGCAGTTTCTCTTAATGCACGGATTAAGATTAAGGCATCAGAGAATATTTTCTTTGACATCAACAATGATGCATTCATTATTGATGAGGCAACTGAGCCGGTTTACTTCTATACGCTTTCTGAAAGTTATTTTAATAATATTTGTTCTCCTGCTAATCTTATTTTGGATGTAGATGCTTCAGCTTTTGGTGGCTACAGTGACCCACTTGAGTTTTCGTTTTCTAATAGCTTACCAGATGGTATGGTTGCTAATTTCTCTGAAACTACAATAGATCCAGACGGTGAAATTCAAATAAACTTTGATATAGCAGATAACATTACCACAGGTACTTATGAATTGGAATTACAAGCCATCAGTGGCACAGATACAACAACGCAACTGGTAACCTTTGAAGTAGTTTCAAGCTTATTTGATGATTTATCTTTGATAAGTCCTTCTCCATCTTCAGTAGGAGTTGACCAATTACCTACTTTCACTTGGACGGAGGCTAGAAATGCACAAGAGTATATATTTGAACTTTCCGACAATCCATCTTTTGGCACAACAAATATTGCCTACCAAGAAGGGATAGAAGGAACTTCTTATACCCCTGAACTTGCTTTAGATGTGAGTACTTTATATTACTGGAGAGTCATTCCTGTAAATGATTGCACCTTAGGCAAAGCAACAGATATAAATATTTTCAGCACCATCGCTTTAAGTTGTAGAGACTTAGAGTCAGATGATTTACCAAAAAACATTACTCAAGGACCACCGAGTGATGTGTTCTCAATAGTATCAATATTTGATGAGGGTGAGGTTGCAGGTATATCTATAAAGAAAGTAAGAGGATTACATGAGCGACTATCTAATCTTACACTAAGTGTAATCAGTCCGTCCAACACAGAGGTTGTGCTTGTGGCAAATAAATGTTTAAATGCACAAAACTTTAATTGCTCATTCTCAGATGCGTCTCCGCAGGAAATTGATTGTCCGTTTAATAAAAATTATAAGCCTGAAGAACCATTATCAGCTTTTATTGGTGAGCCTATTATGGGAGATTGGAAATTAAACATTAATGATGCAACAGCAGGAGCTGGAGGTCAGTTCCAAGAATTCACCCTTCAGATATGTTCTAACGCGGCATTGAACACACCATACCTTGTTAATAACAACACCCTTGAAGTTCCTACTGGAATGGCTAATAGATTGACTTCAGATTTACTACTGACTGAAGATGATGACAATACGGCTGAAGAACTTATTTATACAATCATAACAATGCCTCTTTATGGAACGATGCAAGTAGATGGGACAGAAGCAGCTGTAGGAACTCAATTTACCCAATCTGACATTCAGAGTGGTAAGATTAGATATATGAATACAGATACTTCTGTTGACAGTGATAGCTTTAGCTTTACTGTTATAGACGGTAAAGGTGGTTGGATTGATATAACTGAATTTGACATTTCCATGGGAGATGATTTCACATCAGGTGTTGAAGATTTATCTGATCTTTTAATGGTGGATATTATTCCTAATCCTACTTCAGATGTAAGTTTTGTAAGCGTTAATAACACTTTGGGTCTAGAATATAATTTCCAATTGATAAGTATGAATGGTCAAGTGATTATTCAGAAAAGACTCAGAGGAGACCAACAGATTGAGATCGATGCAACGCAGATTCCTTCTGGTGTATATTTATTAAGCATAGAATCTGAAAGGTTTGTTAAGAATTTAAAATTGAGTGTAACTAAATAGTATTTATTAAATACATCATTAAAAACCTCCTCTCTAAATTTTGAGAGGAGGTTTTTTTATTATTCACTATTAAGAATAATTTAGGTCTACGTGTAATAAAAAATAGAATTCTAAGAATCAATTTCGATTACATATCTTGTAGAAACTGGGAACAGCATGTTCCTCTTTTAAAAATCAATACCTAGCTAGGTGCTTGAAATAAGAAAAATAATTTCAGAATACGACAAAATTGACCACAGCAATGAAAAAGTTGCTTTAGCCTCGGTTGTTAGCCTAGAAGAATCTTCCTATAGACGAATCGGAGCAAGAATGCTTGTCAGAAGTAATGGAATATGGACTGGTGGAATAAGTGGAGGTTGTTTAGAAGGCGATGCGCTAAAACAGTCTTTAAACGCCATATATAAAAATGAATCTTCCTTGGTTGTTTATGATACCATGGAAGATGACAACAATCAGATTGGTGTAGGTCTCGGTTGCAATGGGAGAATTGAAGTCTTACTTACCCCAATAGATCCTGGGGACCCTAGTAACGAAATTGAAGTGCTACGTTCGATTCTTCATGCAGAAAGCCCAACTATTATTGCTAAGACAATTTCAGGAGATAGCGAATTACTTTCCAAAAGTCAATTAATAGATTATCATCAAGAATTACCAAAATATTTAAACATTGATTCATCAAGTTTAAATAATGCTATTCAAACTGTCTTACAAAAAAAATCTCCTAGAATATTTGATCTAAAATCAGGAGAAAATGAAGTGAAAGTCTTATTAGAGTTTATTAGACCTGAAACCAGAATCGTCATTGTAGGAGACAACTATGATGTCAATGCGATGGCTAATGTTGCTTACACACTAGGCTGGGAAATTTGGGTAGTAGGTAGACTTAAGAAACTAAATAAAGAGCTCGTAAGTAAGGTTGCGCGTATCATTTCTTTTGAGGAGCACAGTAAGGTAAAGCCACATGATTATACTGCTGTTGTTCTAATGTCTCACGATTATAAATGGGACCTTACCATATTACAACACTTTCTAAAAGAACATCCTCCATACCTAGGAATACTTGGACCGAAAAAAAGGTTTAAAAAAATGGATAAGGAATTACTGAATGTGGATCTTTCATCCTTGGAATTTATTCATAGTCCTACAGGTCTAGAAATTGGAGCAGAATCATCGGAAGAAATCTCACATTCCATTGCCTCAGAAATCTTGGCTGTCTTTAGAAATAAAAACGGACAATCTTTGAAACTGAAGGAAGGACCCATTCATGAAAGATTGCAATGAAAAAATTAGTAGACAAACATAATAGAGTTGTTGATTACATAAGAATTGCGGTTACTGATAAGTGCAATTTAAGATGCTTTTATTGTATGCCTAATGAAGGAATTGATTTTGTAAAACAAAATCAATTAATGAGTTATGAAGAAATATTGAGAGTGTGTAGTATCCTAAGCAAACAAGGAGTTTCCAAAGTTAGAATTACTGGTGGAGAGCCTTTTCTTAGAAAGGATATAATGTATTTTATAAAATCCCTAAGTGAGATGAAAGGGATTAATACCATTGCTATTACAACAAACGGAACCCATACTTTAAAACATCTAGACGGATTAATAAAATATGGCGTAAGAAAAATAAATCTTAGCATAGACTCTATAGATAAACAGCGATTTTTTGAACTTACAAGGAGAGATCTTTTTGATACGGTATGGAATTGTTTTGTAGAATTAACTAAGCATGACTTAGACCTAAAGTTAAATGCAGTTGTTATAAAGGATAGAAACATTGAAGATCTTATTCCAATGGTTGGATTAACAAAAGCTCATAATGTTTCAGTCCGTTTAATAGAAGAAATGCCCTTCAATGGTAAAGGTGCAAATTACACAAGTCTAGAATGGGACTATAAGAAAATATTACAGCACCTCGAAGCTCATTATGGGAAAGTCATTAAACTTAATGACGATAAAAATTCAACTTCCCTTAACTACAGAGTTCCAGGGCACACCGGTAGCTTTGGAATCATTCCAGCTTACTCTAGAACTTTTTGTGGCACATGTAACAGAATAAGAATGACTCCATTAGGCACCATAAAAACATGCTTATATGATGAAGGAATATTCAACCTAAAAGATTTGATACGCGCAGGTGCAAATGATGGACAATTATTAGAAGCCATTCAATCAGCCATAGGCCAAAAATTCAGAGATGGTTTTGTTGCTGAGTCAAAAAGAAAAAAACTACCAAATATTAGTGAATCTATGACAACAATTGGAGGTTGATGATAAATGTAAATGAGGCTTTAGAAATCATCAAAAAAAACCCTGGATCTTTTGGCACAGAGCTAGTCACACTTTCCAAATCAATCGGTAGAATTCTAAAAGAGGATTGGCATACTGATAGAGCCTTACCTCCATACAATAGAGGGACTATGGATGGGATAGCTATTTCATATAAAGATTTTGAAAATGGAGTCCGAACTTTTGAAATTGAAGGAATTGCTGCAGCCGGTGACCAACAAAAAGAAAAGAAAAAAAATGGTTTTTGTTTTGAGATCATGACAGGAGCCATTCTACCAATAGGTTGTGACACGATCATTAGATATGAAGATCTAGCCATTGAAAACAACAAAGCGACCATCAATTTAGATCGAATAACAAAAGATCAAAATGTTCATTTCAAAGGTTCAGATAGATCTCTTGGCGAACGAGTATCTAGGATAAATACGGTCATATCATCTGCAGAAATTGGCTTAGGAGCAAGTATAGGAAAAACAGAAGTTAAGGTGGCAAAATTACCTACAGCAATCGTCATTTCCACGGGTAATGAATTGGTTGATATAGATAAAAGCCCTTTACCTCACCAAATCAGAAAATCGAATGTGTACCGGATAAGCACTCTCTTAGCTTCACTAGGAATAGAATGTGACATTTCACACCTCGATGATTTAAAAGAGGAAATCAAAAATAAAATGGAAAGCTATCTTAACCAATATGATATAGTTTTAATAAGTGGAGGTGTATCCAAAGGCAAATTTGATTTTCTTCCAGAAGTACTCAAAGAACTTGGCGCAGATAAACTATTTCATAAAATTGCACAAAGGCCTGGCAAACCATTTTGGTTTGGACGGAGAAAAAAGTGCACGATATTTGCCTTTCCTGGAAATCCTGTTTCCTCTTTCATTTGCATGCATAGATATTTTATAGAGTGGTTGGGGCACTCCTTAGGTACTCCTCTAAGAAAGAAATTATATGCTAAGCTTACACATGATGTGAATTTCAACCGGGACCTAACCTACTTCCTAGAAGTAAATATTTCTTCTTCATCAACGGGTGAATTATGGGCAAGCCCACAAAAGGGAAATGGTTCTGGAGACCTTGCAAATTTAGTAGAGGCTGAAGCAATTATAGAATTACCAAGAGGAAAAAACACCTTCTTGAAAGGAGAGGTATACCCCATCTATTTCTACAAGTAAGAATCTTAGTTTCTAATTTTTCCTAAAATTAATTCGTAAGTTTTAGGGTCATTGACATTAGCCATAAATTCGACTTGATCTACATGGATTTCTTCGATTTCAGTATTGATTAAAACTTTTCGAGGGCAAGAATAACCATGACTTAAAAATTCTAAAAGTACAGGATATGCTCTTGGCTCCCAGATAGTAATTAATGGTTCCGGAAAATTTGTATCGGGATTATGAAAACAAGTCGCTAGTTTGGAAGGATTTCTTTTTTCAACAAGTAAACTCAAAGATTCATTATTTAAAAGAGAAAGATCACAAGCAACAGTGAGCCAAGCTTGATTAGGATAAGCTCTAAATGCAGATAGAATAGCGCCATATGGCCCAAGCCCAATAAAGGAATCTTTAATGATTGGATAACTTTCACTACCATCAATTTTTTGGTTCTGACTTAGGGATAAAAAAACACCTTCACAAAATCCCTTTAGAAGATCTGCCTCATATTCTCTTTGAGGTTTATCATGGTACATGAGTGTTCCTTTATCTTTTCCCATTCGTGAACTTTTACCTCCAGCTAGGACAAGTCCATTTAATTTTGGAATATATCTTTTACAATCATGAATAATTGAGTTAAGAATTTCTTTTAATTCAGTAATCTTAAAAATTGCAACTTGTTCAGTAACAAGGGGTTTGATAAAATCGTGAATATCCTGTTTATGATTCTCAACAATTACCATCCTTAAATCTGTCAGGCGGTCCAATTTTCTATTTAGAGATTCCTTCTTCTTGTCATTAATAAAAACGATTTGTTTATCCCCCTTAAAATGGTTTCCATTAATTAGTAAAAGATCTAAGGAGGAAAAGTGCTTTCGATTTTGCTTTTCAGCAAATGCAGTATGTGTATCAATTTGAGCGAAAGCTTGTTTGTCATGATAATAAATATCAAATGGGTGTTCCGTTTCAACTTCCTCATGCGAAGCGTCAACATACCCTACCTTTCTATTTTTAGAAAGAAGCACTCCTAAATCGTTGGCAAATTTATTGATTACACTGCAAGGAGCTCCAAGAAGGGCCCATTCGTTTTGATGAAAGTCTCCACCTAGGGGTTTAGTAAGGGCAGTATGTTTCTTATGTTTTTTAGTCTCTTTCAAAATCACTTTTTCCACCTGTCTTTTTCATTAATTTAATTTCTTCAATAACGATATTATGCGAAAACCCCTTACACATATCATAGATCGTTAATGCTGCGATTGATGCTCCAGTAAGAGCCTCCATTTCAACCCCAGTTTTACCTGTTAATTTTACTAGACAATCGATTTCAATTTTTCGATCCTCATTTACCCGTATATTCACAGTTGACTTATTTATGGCCAAAGGGTGACAAAGTGGAATCAGGTCACTGGTTTTTTTTGTAGCCATTATACCAGCAAGGATTGCAGTTTGAAATATAGGCCCTTTTTTAGTTTGAATTTCGTCATCTTCTAGCAAATCTAGAATTTCATCTTCGACATTCATTACTGCTCGAGCAACAGCTATCCTTTCAGTAATTTTTTTTTCACCTACATCCACCATTGTAGGATTATCTTCTTTATCTAAATGTGTAAACTTCTTCATAGAAAAATAAAGATAATTGTTTTAAGATATACAAGCGCCTTTACTCGTTAAAGGAATAATATCAAATTTTTGTCTTAGCACATGCTATCATACTGTTAGAAAGGTAAAATATTATCATTTCTTCTTTATAAGTATTTTATATTAAAATTGTTCTGTTATAATCTTTCAAACAATATTTACTGATAATGAATGATATAATTTCTTGTATGTTACTTGTAATTAAATCTCAGATTTAATCAGGAATCAAAAGTATGTTATGCCATAAAAATGGGTGAACTATTAATTTTAGCTCTGATCTTTTTCTTTATAGCCGCCATCTATTCAGCAGCTGGCTTTGGCGGAGGCTCAAGCTATTTAGCTACGTTAAGCCTTTTGTCAATACCATTTGAAAACATGAGGATGACTGCGTTGATTTGCAATGTTATTGTGGTCTGCTCTTCCGTGTTTTTATTTAATAAGTATCAATACCTCCATTGGAAGAGAATCATACCATTAATCGTTTTTAGTATCCCTATGGCATTTTTGGGAGGTCAATTATTAATACAAGAACGATTCTTCTTTTTACTCTTAGCCATTTCTCTCCTCTTGGCTTCAATGGCGATGATGTTTGATAAAAGAACCTCAGTGGTCAAAATTCCTAAATACGGTAATGCCTTCATAGGAGGCGGAATTGGATTTTTATCTGGTGTTGTTGGAATAGGAGGTGGAATCTTTCTTTCTCCCTTATTACATCTTGGACGATGGGGGAAACCCAAAACAATTGCTGCGACTTCTGCCATATTTATTTTAGTCAACTCCATCGCTGGAATCTTAGGACAATATGCAACTTATGGTTTTAATATTGATCTGAATAGGTTAATAGTTTTGATACTTGGCGTTTTTCTAGGTGGCCAAATTGGAGTACGGCTTACCATTTTTAGATTTAATCCTATTCTTGTTAGAAGAATAACTGCCATTGTCATTTTAATTATTTCGCTTCGATTATTATTTAAATATCTTTAATAAAAAATCCTTAAAACCTAATTATGAAAGTGTTGTGCTTTGGAGTCGCTAAAGATATTGTTGGTGGCTCAGAAATAATTTTAAATAAAGAAGCAGTCATCACCGTTGCAGATTTAAAAATCTACTTGAATAAATCCTACCCTGAATTTTTAAAATACAAAAATTACATGGTAGCAGTAAACCAAGCTTACGCAAATGACCATGCAACCATTTCATCTAGCGATGAGATTGCCATAATACCTCCTGTAAGTGGCGGATAACAATAAAAATATTGATATACAGATTTTACCAGGCGCACTCTCCATTGATGATTGCTATAAGTTTGTCTTAAATGAAAAATGCGGAGGGATTAATCTTTTTGTAGGTACTGTCAGGCGCTGGAATAAAGGAGAAGAGGTCACCCATTTATTTTTTGAAGCTTATGTTGAAATGGCAATTAAAGAAATGAAAAAAATTGCTAGCGCTGCCATTGAACAATTTAACCTAGAAAAAATTAGCATTCATCACCGAACAGGAAAAGTAGGATTAGAAGAAATAGCTGTGATTATTGCCACCTCATCCAAACATAGAAAAGCTGCTATCGAAGCTTGTGAGTATGCCATAGATACTCTTAAAAAAGATGTGCCAATTTGGAAGAAGGAATTTCTTAAAGATGGTAGTTACTGGGTCAATTCAAGGCCTTAATTTTACCTAAGGGCATTCTGAAATTTTTGAAAAGCCCGATATCCATCTTTCAAACTTAATATTTCTAAACTTGGATCCTCTTTTAGCAGGCGACTGACCACAATTTTCGAAATCCTACCGCTACGACAATAGACGACAACCTTTTCTTTTTTACGATCCAACATGTTTACACCTAGGTTTGTATCAGCAACATGCAAACATTGCTCATCAATTGATTTATGTTCTTCACTTGGCATTACGGATATCAACTGTACCCTCTCCCTCATCTTCATTAATTCTCCAACCTCAATTTCTAAGACATGGTCGCAAGCAGGGGTCAAGTAATCGTTAGACTCATAGAGATCTTCTAAATCAGCCTCCCAAGTTTTCTGTAATGTCAAAATAAATTGCCGTAGACTAAGTATATCGTACGTAAGTAGCTTCCCATACAAAGACGTTCCCACACCCAAAATAAACTTGATCGCTTCGTTCGCCTGTAATAAGCCGATCAAACCTGCTATGGTATTTAATACTCCCACTTCTGAACAAACAGGAATGTTGGGATCAGGCACTGGAAAAATATCTCTTAAGTGTATATCGTTGTCGTCTTTGTTTTGAAAAAGTGAAACATAGCCTTCATACTTATGAATCGCACCATATACTAATGGAATGTTCTCCAAGGCACAAAAGTCATTGACGAGATACTTGCACATTTGGTCATCCGTACATTCAAGAACTAAATCGACCCCTGTTAAATGATGATCAATGTTTGCTTTAGTTAGTTTCACAGGAAAACCTTCAATTTTAATTTCAGGATTTAAGGCATTCAACCTATTCTTTAGATGTTCAACCTTTGGTTGCTTATCTTCTGAAGTAAAAAATACTTGTCTATGCAGATTGCTAACATCTGGTACATCGCCATCAATTAAAGTAAGTTTCCCGATTCCTACGCCAGCCAAGTACGCCGCTGCAATCGCACCAAGACCTCCACAACCAACAATGGCTATGTGACTTCTGGAGAGTTTTTGCTGACCGAATTGGCCGATTTCAGGCAAGATTATTTGTCGTGAATATCTATCGTTCATGCTTTGGCTTTATCCTAACAGTTTCTAAAAATAGACAAGCTATCAATAACGAACGAACCTCAAAACGAAATACTAAACTCATTAGCGACTCTAGGCTTTACAAAAGAAAAAACTAGATAAAAAAATACTCTCTTCCATTATATGAAAGAGAGTATTTAAACTATTATTTATTTTTTTTAATTCCCGCTGGAATCATCTTCTTCGTTCTGTAGTGTTGAAATACAAGCCTCAATCCAAGCATGAAAATCTGTATTATCAAGCGTTTCGAATCCAGGCATTAAAAGGACTTCTTGACCACCAGTAAAATCTAAACTAAAATTATCTGGAACTACGGCATCTGAACGTAATTCAATTTCAGCATGATAGGCATTGTTGACAATCGGGTTTACAAATAATACAACATCATCGCATATCAATGTTGGACCACCACAACCTTCATCGACTTGTCCATCGCAATTATTATCTATGCCATCACAGAGTTCTGCTGCACCTGGAGCAACTAAATTATTTGTATCATCACAATCAAGCCCATTGGCTACAAACCCAGTTCCATACGTACATGAATATGAAGAAGTCGTTGGATCTCCATATCCATCTCCATCTGCATCCACAAATACATCTAAATACAATTCACAATCTGGAACAACATAAGTAATTGCTGTAGCACATTGATTGAGTCCTTGTAAAGTTGTTACACACACTTCATTATTGATTTGATACATGTCGTATACCATGATGTCATCAATGTACCATCCTTCAACGAAGGTATTATTGTCCGATCCAAATACAAATCTTAAATCAATGGTTTGATTCGCTACAGCTGAAAGGTCAGCCCAACTTCTAATATACCCTAAACTACTTCCAGTATAGGCGGCTCTATTATCTATATCATTGTTACTTCCGTTTCCTAAACTGCCATTGTACCCATTCACAGTAAACATTGCTTGAATGTCTTGCCAGCTGTTTCCTCCGTCTTGACTGATCTCAACGAATCCACCATCCCATCCACTTTCCGTGTTGTAATTATGGTAGAAGGTCAAGAATGGATTACTTGGTAGCGTTAGATTTTCTATCGTTAGAAATTGTGTGTTATTCGCTCCAACATTCTGTACAAAGATTGTTGAATCGCCCCTGAAGGTATTATTTATTGTAGAACCAAAATCTGCAGTTCCTTGCCCTGACGTAACCAACCAGTTAGACCAGTCACTTTCAAAACCTTCAAACTCGATGAGGCTCGATTCATTGGTTCCATCTAATTGTGCATCGAAGGTTACGTTAGCTGTATTACCATCTGGCATACTCGACTGCGTGTAGGTAATTGTGCCTCCAGACTCAGTACCAAGATTTAGTGTATTTGGAACTAGGGCTAATCCAGAAGGTAGTACATCAGTCATCACAACATTCGTCTGAGCGATTCCTGAATTATTAGAAAAATTAATATCATAATTGATAATGCCATTGGCTCCAGCCACCTCATTACCAAATTTCGTTACTAGTAAAGGATCAGTACAACCAGGCGGAAGATCAAATGCCTCTACACCATCTGATCTACTCGAACTTGATCCTTGAGAAGCAGAAAAACCTAAACCTCTTTTGGAAAATGCGTCCCAAATAATACATTCATTTGCGCCAGCGTAAAGAGCAGCATCTGCTGCAATGATGGCATCTCTACCATCGACAAACCCCGGATTACAAGGTTGAAGTTTCATACCTTCAATGACAAGATTCATCGCAATATTGTTCCCTCCAGTTCCATCATAAATATCTGAATCAAAACCATGCTCATCAATCAATGCCCAGGTCATCTCCCAAAGCATTGCAGCCCATACCGTTCCAACCCCATGAGGTACTGATTCTGTTTTTATATCATCGTAAGTATGCGGATTAATATTCATATCAGTCGTATATGGATATGATCGTATACCGTTTTCATAAGGCGCTTCAGAATTTAAGTAGGTACCCATTCCTCTCGGATCAACACCAGCATCTCCAGTTTTAATGGACATGATAAGTCCCATATAATCTGACCAGCCTTCACCCATCTGCTCACTTCCACTTAAGCATGAAGAGGTAGAAGGTCCACCCGTTAATCTATTAGAAATTCCATGACCATATTCATGAGCAATGACACCATTATCCATATCACTATCTACTTCACCTGTATCATTTAACCAGAATTCAACATCAACGGTTGGGATCTGTGCCGTTATCAAATTACAATCCGCTTGCGACAACATAAAAGAAGGAATATTTATTGAACCATTGGTTCCTCCTAATGGAGTGGGTGCTCCACCTGTATTGTTACAAATGATGGCAGCTATGGCTCCAGCATTTTGAGCTGCTAAAACTTTATTTACAAAGGTACATCCACCTCTATCTATCACTGCAATTTTTCCATTAATGGCTGCCGTATTAGTAATAGGACTACAAGCTGTTGCAGGAATTGCTTCAACAAGTTCTCCTGAAAAATTTCCGGTACTAGGACCAAAATTGGCCGGCGCAGCATAATATATTCCTTCAATAGAAGCCGGTGATTCCACTTCAAAAGTTACTTCGTCTCCAACATTCCAAATGTACATCTGCATCCGAGGATTAGATCCATCTGGCGGTGTAGAAAAATTTGCATTGTTTGTGCCTGAACCATCTTGAGCATCTGCGTTCACCCGATCAGAAGATGATCCTCCATTACCGTAATTATTTTCTTGAAAGTTACCACTTGGTTCATCAAAACCATATTGATACCATACATCATGCAAGATGTTATTATAGTAGAATAAATTAGTAATGGCAGCATCTTGATAAACGGCTGGTGCAGTCGTTAGGTCCATTGGGTAATGGAAAGTCAGGCTGGTCCCACCATCAGGAGAATACCCACCTGAATTATTGGCATTAGCATCTTCAACGGCACGTACATTGTTCCCTTGAGTCAATGTGCTTTCTGCTCCTGCAGCTCCATTTGTATCATGCCATCCAAAAGGCGAAGCGTTCAACGCATCGTTCCATGGCAATGTTTGTATTGATCGATATCCTTCTTGAGGCGTCATTAATGGTAGACCGAATACTTCATAGCTACTTGCAACCATGCTTAAATTTTCCGCTTCCACATTTTTATTTTCGCTTTCGCAAATGTGGTCATGCCCTATACAACCATGTCCATCTTTATCACTCCTATTTACAACACCATAACTATGATCTAGATGACCGCATTCAAGGGTCCAACTAATTTTATCAATCAGTTGTCCTGTTCTTGCATCCAATTGATATTGCCACCATTCAGAAGTGTCATTGTGAAACACACCAATCAACCATGCAGGAACCAACGATTTTTCTACAACCACGTAGGCTTTTTCAAGAAAAATTGGTTCAATATTTAATGGGCTTTCTCCTTTAATCTTGAAAGGATTTGTGGATTCTAGGACTTGAAATTCAGGAGCATAATTTTCTCCAATAATTTCTTGGGCCAGATTTAAAACTTGGATAGGATTAAGGTCTTCGGTAAAACTTGTTTTTGAATAATCACTTAGGGATAAAAAATCATGGCTGGCGTAAAAGAGCTTGTCATCCTTTAGAGCCGCTGATAATATCTTTGTAAAGATCGGAACGCCTTCCCAGGTTTGATTTAAATACTTATGCTCAATGCCTCTTGAGGTGTAACTATCTGCCTCAATGGTGTTTACAAAGTCTGTTAAATCTAGGGAGAAATTGTCATCAGAGTTCTTTAAATAATCAAAAACCTCGTTCTCTAAGTCTGATTGAGCAATGGAAGCTTTTGATATTAAAAAAACAAATAATACAAAAACTAATTTTGTGGTATTCCTCATTTAAAACTGGGTGTTAACGATTTAATGCCTAATTGAATGTGCCTAAAGTTAAAAATTAAAGCTCTATTCAATTGTAACGAAGATTACAATTTCGATCAAAAACCAATGAGATTGCTATATTTATGTACATCAAATCAATGCCATGTTAGAAATAGCTTCAATCATTATATTAGGAATCTTTGCCCAATGGCTCGCTTGGAGAATAAAAGTCCCGGCTATTTTACCCTTAATTTTGATTGGTTTGGTGGTCGGACCGCTGTCCACTTTACGTACAGCAGATGGAAGTAAGTGGTTAGAACCCATTTTTACTGGTACAAAAGGACTATTTCCTGGTGAAACCCTTTTTTATTTTGTCAGCTTATCTATTGGAATCATCCTTTTTGAGGGTGGACTAACTTTAAAAAGACAAGAGATTAAAGGAGTCGGACCCGCCATTGGGAAATTAATCAGTCTCGGTTCAGCGGTGACATTTATCGGTGCAGGACTTGCAGCCAAATTTATCCTAGACATACCTTGGACCATCGCTTTTTTATTTTCAGCCTTGATTATCGTAACTGGTCCTACCGTAATTGCCCCGATCCTTAGGAATGTACCATTGAAAAAAAACATCTCCACTGTTCTAAAGTGGGAAGGAATATTAATTGATCCAATTGGAGCATTGGTGGCTGTCTTGGTATTTGAGTTTATTAAAACTACCGAAGGTGAAAATTTCACAGCCCACGCCCTGTCCCAATTTGGAATGATTCTATTGATAGGATTTACACTAGGATTTGTAGCCGCGTATGGCTTGTATCAAATGATCAAAAGAAAATGGATTCCACACTACCTTTTAAATCTATTTACGCTGGCACTCGTAGTAGGTGTTTTTGTTCTATCAGATCAATTGGTGCATGAGTCAGGTCTATTGACTGTAGTTGTAATGGGAATGGTTTTAGGAAACATGGATGTCCCTAACCTAAAAGAAATATTAGAGTTTAAAGAAGCCTTATCCATTTTATTAATCTCAATACTTTTCATCCTCCTTTCGGCAAATATTGATTTACAGGATTTACAATTACTCCTTGAATTCAAATATTTTCTCTTGTTCTTAGTAGTCATCTTAGTTATTCGTCCTGCTGCAGTTTTCCTTAGCACAAGAGGTTCTGAGTTAACAACCAATGACAAATTATTTATTAGTTGGGTAGGTCCGCGTGGAATTGTAGCTGCTGGTATCGCCTCTTTATTTGGTTTAAAATTAACTCAGTTAGAAATTCCATATGCAGAGATTATAACGCCGCTCGTATTTATGATTGTTCTAGGTACCGTTGTATTAAATGCATCTACCGCAGGTCTAATAGCAAAGTGGCTCGGTGTTACCTTACAAAAATCCAATGCGATATTAATTGTAGGAGCTCATAAGGCCGCTCGATTACTTGGTAAATATCTAACAGATAATAAGAGAGATGTTGTCCTCATTGATAGCAACCTAACCAACGTGGAAATTTCCAAAAAAATGGGGATGTCCGCTTTTCAAGCCAATGTATATTCTGATGACTTAGTAGACAATATCGAACTTAACAATGTCGGTTTTCTAATGGCCATGACCTCAAGTAATGAGGTAAACAACTATGTGCTTGATCGATACGCTGCAGATTATGGTGAAAACGGAGCACATAGATTGGTATCATCAGAAGAGATGATGGATTCTAGTAATAATCCTGAAGTCGGATTATTTTCTCACACGGATGATTATATCAATTTTAGTGAGGTAGCCAGAGATCACCCAGAATTTCATGAAGTGGAAGTTAACTCCAGCGAACAATATAAAAAGTACATCGCAGGTTTACATGCCAATGAAAGATCAATACCTGTCTTTTTAAAAACCAAAGATGGCATCCTTAAAATACTCGGATCGTTTTCAACAACAGAGGAAGTTACTCAAGGCTGTAAATTGGTTTACATGGGTAAAAAATTTGATTTTGCAACCGCTTAAAAAGCCATCTTATCTTGCATAAGAAGTAAGGACATCGGGATGGCATTATTCATCGCATGCATAAGTATGCAGGCCCATAGCCCAATGCGTATCCTAACAAATCCTAAAATAAGTCCCAACACAAATTGTGGAATGACTATAAACGGTGTCATCCACCATTCAAAACCACCTTCGCCGTAGTTGTATATGTGGACAAACCCAAACATAGCTGCTACAAAAAAGAAAATATAAGGATACCAATCATCAAGGGCTTGATACCAATCTTCCTGCAAAGGTTTAAAAAAGAAAATCATAGCCACACTAAGTAGTGCAGTGACTACGGGTAAAATGACAGCCAATTGCTGCCAACCAAAGGCTTGACAAAAAATACTGACAATGATTGCATCTAAACCAATCAATAAAAAGCTGAGGACAATTACATTTTTTAAAGGGTACCTAAAAATTATCTCCTCAATAACCGGAGCTCCAATAACTGCTAGAGCAAACAAAGAGGCGAACCCTACTGTATCCTTTAAAGCTAGAATGCCATTATCCATTGATTCGAAATTGACAAAACTTGATACAAGGGAAAGAAGTACTATGTTTAAAATAAATGCAAAAATGAATAGAGTGAAGATGTAACTCAGTGGAGATTCTACTTTTGGTAAACTAATCTCCCGTTGAGGAAAATTTAAAAATGAAATACACTCTTTGATGGCTTGCATAGAACTTCCTTGTGATAAAATCACAAATTTATATGATTGAAATATATATATTTCACACTTTTGTGAAATGTCTCAAGAAATTGCCCAAACATATTTGCACGAGCTTAACGAAATCCAGCGACAAGCTGTATTAGCAAGTGATGGACCAGTAATGGTTATTGCTGGACCAGGCTCAGGTAAAACCAGAGTTCTCACCTTTAAAATAGCCCACCTCATTAAGCTCGGGGTTGCACCTTGGAATATTCTTGCTTTAACCTTTACCAATAAGGCGGCAAGAGAAATGAAGGATAGAATAGAAAAAGTCGTGGGATCAGTAGCCAATAGAGTATGGGCAGGAACCTTTCACTCATTATTTGCTAGAATACTGAGAGTTGAGGCACAACACATAGGTTTCCCTAACGATTTTTCCATTTATGACACTACAGATAGTAAAAGCCTTGTTACTGAAATCATCAAAAGCCTAGGATTAAACACAAAGAATTATCCCAATGGTTTGGTAAGATCAAGAATCAGCAGTGCTAAGAGCAATCTCATTACACCTAAGATGTATGCCGTGAATGAAGATTTGATGAGCCAAGATAGAATGGGCAACCGGCCAATGATTCAAGTGATTTATCAGAAATATGTTGATAAGTGCAAACAAGCGGGTGCAATGGACTTCGATGATCTTTTACTGAATATGTTTAAGTTACTCTATCAAGTTCCAGAAATCCGAACCAAGTACCAAAGTCAATTTAGATATGTTTTGGTAGATGAGTTTCAAGACACCAATTACCTTCAGTATGAAATCTTAAAGCTCTTAAGCCAATATGAAGGGAGCGAAGAGAATGTTTGCATCGTAGGAGATGATGCGCAAAGTATTTATTCTTTCCGTGGAGCAACGATAGAAAACATTTTACAATTTGAAACTGATTACAAGAATGTACAGGTCTATAAATTAGAACAGAACTATCGATCAACAAATTATATAGTTGAAGCTGCCAACCAAGTTATAAATCACAATAAGCGACAGATTCAAAAGAAAATCTGGACAGAAAAAGACGGAGGTGAAAAGATCAAATTGATCAAGGCAATGACGGACACGGAAGAGGGAAAAAGAATTGCCGATTCTATTGTTGAGCATAAGAATAGATTTAATGTTTCAAATTCAGACATTGCCATTCTATATCGAACCAATTCTCAATCGAGAATTTTTGAGGAATATCTGCGGCGGTATAATTTGCCCTATGTGATTTTTGGTGGCCTATCGTTTTACCAAAGAAAAGAAATAAAAGACCTCATTGCTTACTTTAGATTGGCAGTAAACTTAGATGACAATGAAGCATTTAAGCGTGTTATAAATTTTCCTAAAAGGGGCATAGGAAAAACAACCGTTGATCAATTATTGCAATTAGCGGATGATAATGAAATGAGCATCATGCAAGCATTGAGTGCCATTGAATTTAAAGGTCGAGCCAGGACTAAGTTGGTTGAGTTTGTAAAAATGATTCACGCCTTCAGAGCGAAAATTACGACGATGACTGCCTATGAGGCTGCCTGTCTTATTGCAAGAAAAAGTGGGATTACTGAGTTGTATAAAAACGAGGGAAGCATGGAAAGCATGAATCGTTTAGAAAACATCAACTCACTGCTCGATGGTATCCAAGAATTTGTTGAAGATGATCTCATTGAAGATGGAGAAGAATATAATCAGGACAGAAGTCTAGCGAAGTATCTTCAAGGGATAAGCCTTATGACTGATCAAGATAATGAAGAAAACGACAATGATTCCATTACCTTAATGTCTACACATGCTGCGAAGGGACTTGAATATAGATCAGTGTTCGTCGTAGGTCTAGAGGAAAATCTATTTCCTTCTTACATGTCACTAAGTGACCCTGCACAGATTGATGAAGAACGACGACTCTTTTATGTGGCAATCACAAGAGCGGAGGAATACCTCACTTTATCCTATGCTAATACACGATATCAATATGGTTCTGTAAGAAATAATGAACCATCAAGATTCATAGAGGAAATTCCAGTGGACAATTATGATGCAATCATAACCATGAGAAACCCAGACAGATTCGCTGAACCAAAAAGTTTAGGTGGTCTTCGAGCTCCAAGGATTCAGAAAAAATTGGACTACATCGATCCGGAAAATTTCAATCCGGTGCCTTCACATAAATTAAAAGAAGGTATGAAGGTCCTGCATTTGAGATTTGGGAAAGGAGAAATTATAAGTATTGATGAAAGTAAAATTGCAACCATAGAATTTTACGACCTCGTAGAAAATCAAGAAAAAAGAATTGCACTTAGATACGCCAAGCTTGAAATCATAGAATAGTTATTTTCTATTCCTTTTTCAGTTTATCTTCTTGCTTTATTAGGCTAAAGTAAATTGAATCCTTGTTATTTCTTCCGACGTACTCTACCCGATTAGAGTCAATCAATTTATATTTACCCTTCAAGTCAAGGGCCCTAAATTCATGGAAATTATAGAACTCCATTTGATGATAATTCGTATCAACGATGTAGTAAAATTTAGATAAGGAATCAGATACCTCTACATTTCCTACAATACTTTGCTCAAATATGAGGCGATTAAACTTAGGAAAATTCTCCGTGCTTGCTCGCAAGGTATCAACGTCCCATACGCCTATTAATGGATGATTTTTATGCGTGCGATAATAGTTTCTTGATCGATCTACCATCCAAAGTTGTTGCATCATCAGACCTGTAATAATGATGATTTTAAATATACCAAAAGACTTTAGAACATGGCTGCGCTGCTTAGGATTTAATCCTAGCAATTTATGGAATTTTAAAGTCCGCATCCATCGCAAAAATTTTGGCAACATGTAAATAATTCCTCCGAGTGTAAATGACAGATAACTTAAATAACTCAATAAATTACATGAATCAAACACGATTGCAAATGCTAAATTATTAATCAAAATTGGCAACAATAATAAGGTTGCTATCGGTGTCGTTTTCCTGAAAGTTAACATCAAAATAATGAGGACCTGCCCTAGACCTATCAACCACTCGTAATTATCAGAGGCAGAATAAAGTTGCCACAAGAGACCACTTGGATCTAGATCCATCATCCGTTCGCTTGCATTAGAATAGCTATATTGATAATGTATATTGGATAGCTTGTTAATGGCTCCTGGGATGAGCGCGTAGATTAACATATATCTACATAAAATCCAGTTAATCATTCCAAGGTCGGAAATCTTACCATCTGCATCTTTCAAGAATAACAAGAACAAGTAAGTTCCAGCCACAACCATAAGGTTACGGGCAAGAAGATTAAAATTGGGTAATATATCTATACAGCCATCTTCAATTGACCAACTGAATCTAACCATTCCTATAGCCAAACAGCAGGAACATAAAAATCCAGTAAGAAACTGAAATTTCTGGTCAAAACTCGTAGTTGCCTTCATTGGTAATGAAGTTAGTGCACCTAGAACTAGCAACCAACAATGGAATGGTAATTTGAAATTTATTAACAAGCACCTTGAAAGCATCTAATTGAGTTAGAACCAATTTATCTGTCCATGTATTTCTACCTGAACCATTGAATTAAGGCCAAAAGATGGTTTTCGGGTTATAAAAAATTTAGCCAAATAGTCATGATTTAAATAATTAGTACTAATTCAATTTGAGACCTTGTAGTTATAAATTCTTAAATCGATTAAATTCTTCCCAGAAAGTTCGGACAGGTTTTGATTCTCTATATTTATTGAAAATTGTAGAATAATGAACAAACTTTCAGCTATACTATTATGTGTTTTCTTCCCATTGGTTATTCTTTCACAATGCGATGAGATATTTCGAATATCAACTCCAACTAGATCTTTTGATATGAAACCATCAGGATCAATTGGTGAAGATTTCATAAAGCTAGGAGCAGACTCCCTTGAGTATAGTGCTACATTTAGCTCTAACCTTTGGGTAGGAGCCTTAGACCCTTCTGGTAATTTAAAAATTGCGGGACCAGCTTACACGCAATTCCTTCCCAATTCTGATTATGTTCCAGGTCCCATTTCTGAAATTACTAGCAGTGGATTTGTAAATAATTGCAACTACTTTGGTCGTCTTTGGATTATTAAATCAGAAGAAGTTGAAAGTGTGAAAGAAGCGTTTCAAGCCGGAAATCTTCAGTCCGAAAATATTCCTTTAGATATTTTAGAATGGCCCGCAAAAGGCAACAATAGATTTGATATAGGATCAGAAAATGGATCTATACTTCAACAAGATTTAGCACCATTTTATGATCATGATCTGGACGGCTTTTATGATGTCTTATCGGGTGACCTGCCCATTCATGACAATTCGATCAATTATAAAAATTTAGAACAGGTATTTATTCCTTCACTGATGACCTTTAGTGTTTACAATGACCAAACAATTCACCAACAATCACAAGGGGCACCTCTAGACATTGAAATTCAGCAATTAAATTACATGCTTGAATGTGCTGAGGAAGATTCTGAAATTGCTCAAACTTTATTTACAAACTTTAAATTAATTAACCGAGGTGTAGAGGACTTAAGAGACTTCCGTGTTGGCCTTTGGGAGGACAGTGATCTTATATGCTTCCAAGATAACCTGATAGGATGTTCACCAGATTTAAATGCTAGTTTTGTATATAATATTGAAAACTCCCAATCTTGTCCACCATTTGAAAATACATTAGCCAATGATATAGGAGCGATCCAAAGCACCATTCTCTTAAACAACTCCTTATCATCTTATATTTTCATCAATAATCTGACGGTAGGGATGCCTCCACCTGTAGCCGTTGACCCGACCATACCTATTCAATACTTTAATTACCTAAATGGATTTTGGCTCGACGGTTCTCCCATGACTATTGGAGGCAATGGAGTTAATCCTGGATCTATTGATCAAACTTTATATGCCTTCTCTGATTTACCGAACGATCCTACAGGTTGGAGTATGGCTAATATTGATCTTCCTCCTGGAGATAGAAGGTCTGTCACTAATATTGGTTTGGACAATGACATTCTGATACCTGGCCAAATGATAAGTATTGACCTTGCTAATCACATTATTTTTGATGGAATGTCAACTTCGATTGCATTATTTGATGAGTATGAAAACAAAATCAATAAAGTAAAAGACATTTATTCAGAACTAAAATCTAACCCTAACTTCTTGGGTAAATGTATCACAGGAATTGGTGTGTCCAATGAAGAATTACTATCAGATTTTGAAGTAGATATTTTCCCAAACCCAGTTCATGATAAACTACAGCTAAAGTTCCCGAATCCTAGCTCTGTAAAGATTCAAATCATGGATTTAGAAGGTCGGTTATTACATTCTCAGACTGTGAATAATGAAAATCAAGTGAGCATTCCGTTTTCAAATTTTGCAAGTAATATGTACTTCGTCAAAATTATCAGAGACGGTGAAATCATTAAAGCAAAGAAAATTGTCAAATATTAATGAAACAAAAGTTTCAGCCTTCTAAACCTTCAATCTAATCAACCCACTCAGCAATAAATAGATTGGTATCTCTTGTTCCTCCATTATTCCGATTAGAGGCAAAAACTAAATATTTACCATCATGAGAGAACATTGGAAATGAATCAAAGGTATTGTCAAAAGTGATTTGCTCAAGACCTGTACCATCGAGGTTGATCATAAATAAATTAAAAGGAAATCCTCTTTTTGATTTATGGTTTGAGCTGAAAATTACTTTTTCGCCAGATGGGTGAAAGAATGGTGCCCAATTCGCATTTCCTAAATCGGTGATTTTTGTCAGTTCAGAACCATCTACATTGCACACATACAATTCCATTTCCGTAGGCTGAACTAATCCTTCTTTTAATAGATTTTGATATTCCGCAATTTCTTCATCAGTCTGCGGACGAGAAGATCTAAAGATTAACTTAGTTCCATCTGGAGAAAAGAAAGCACCTCCATCGTATCCAAGACCTGAAGTCACTTGCTTCACATCTGAACCATCAATCTTCATGGTATATAATTCTAAATCTCCTGTTCGAATAGAAGTAAAAACAATTAAATCTCCTTGAGGTGAGACCGTTGCCTCTGCATCATAGCCAGGTGTATCTGTCAACTGTCTTAGAAGCTTACCTTCCTCATCTGCAACGAAGATGTCAAAGTCACTATAAATAGGCCACACATACTTTCCATCAGCTCTACGCTCAGGAGAAGGCGGACAATTAGGATCTCCTTGATGTGTAGATGCATATATCACCTCCTTATTACCTGGCATATAATAACTGCAAGTGGTTCTACCCTCACCTGTACTTACAAGCTGAGGTCTCTGATCTTTGGACACAGGTCCGAATGGGTCGATAATATATATTTGATCGCAATCAGCCCCCCAATCTTTATTACTTGCTTGAAAGACCAACTTCTTATTATCAAAACTCCAATATGCCTCCGCATTATCTCCACCGAAAGTGAGTTGTTTAAGATTTCTCAAATGCGTTTCTTCTGGATAAGACAAGGTGTCTTGGATTAAGGTACCGGTTGCAATAACCTTATCAGAATCCTTCATTCCTAAAGTATCCTTTTTCATTCCATCTATGGTTTCATCGACCGTTTCTACGATGGCATCAAAGGCATTGACCACCTCATCCACAATTTCGTCAATTACCTCAATGGTTTCATCCACAACATCGTCAACGGTGTAATCATCTTCACTTTTTTGTGTTTGAACTTCATCAGTCCTATTTGTTTCAACGGTTCTTTTGCTTGTTCCACAGGAATAAGTCAAAAGTATCGCGAAAAGTAAGATTGCGGGAATTTTCAAATATGAAGCAAATTTCATCGTTTTATATTTAGATATTTGTGGCTTAATATAATATTGATGCAAAGAAAGTATATTTCATTCATTTCCCTGCTGTGCGGCTTATCCTTTATGGCTTGTAAATCAAATTATGTTATTATAAACAATAACATTGAGGAAAAAACCCAACTAAAATCTGATGTAGTGTATCTAGCTTCAGATGAATTAGAAGGACGGGAAATTGGAACCAGAGGTGAAGAACTAGCAGCAGAATATTTAGCCAATAGAATGAAAGAAGTCGGCTTAACGCCAAAAGGAGAAGACGGTTACTTTCAGCACTTTAAAATCCATTTAAAATCAAATCCACACGCTTCAGCTCCCGCGCCTGATGATCCAGTCATCAATGGAAGAAACGTCATCGGCATGCTTGACCGGGGAGCGGATAAAACCATTGTTATTGGGGCACACTATGACCACCTTGGTTATGGTCAAGAAGGTTCGCTACATACCGGTGAAAAAGCAATACACAATGGTGCAGATGATAATGCGAGTGGTGTTGCAGCACTATTACTCTTAGCTAAAAGACTAAAAGCATCTGATCTTAACCACAATTTCCTATTTATTGGTTTCTCAGGAGAGGAAAAAGGTTTATGGGGTTCTAAGCACTTCGTTAATAACTCGACCATACATTTACCGAGCATTAAAGCCATGTTTAACCTTGATATGGTAGGAAGAATGGACAGAGATAAAAGATTATCAGTCCACGGGAATGGCACCTCCCCTATTTGGAATGACGCCATAGCTAAAGCCGACAACGGATTTGTTTATTCCTTTAGTCCCTCTGGAATTGGTCCTTCTGACCACACATCTTTTTACTTAGTTGATATTCCGGTACTATTTTTCTTCTCAGGGCAACATTCAGACTACCATAAGCCCACAGATGACAGTGATAAAATTAATTATAGTGGTATTCAGGAAATTGTAAACCTAATGCAAGGTGTTATTCTCAATGTGGACCGTAAAAAGGAGATCCCTTTCAGCAAAACTAAGGATGAATCAACCCAGACCCCTGATTTTAAAGTAACCTTAGGGGTTATGCCAGATTATATGTACACAGGTAAAGGAATGCGCATTGATGCGGTCTTAGAGGATAGACCAGCAATAAAGGCAGACATCATGGCAGGTGATGTGGTTATTCAGATGGGTGAGCTTGAAATCTTTGATATGATGTCCTATATGAAAGCCCTAGCAGCCTTCGAACCAGGCACTACCGTTAACGTTGTAGTCAAAAGAGGAGAGATAGAAATGGAGAAAATAGTGACTTTTGAACCCAAAAATTAAGTTTCTGACATTGAAAAGTTCAATATTCATGGGAAATGGACTAAAAAACCGACTTGTTTCTGGATTTTATTTGGTCAATTTTCTTGCGTATTAACAGAGACTTCTTACCTTAGCTAATGAATTTATTTTTACTTCTACAGCTAGTCGTATTTGTAGTAAAAAAATAAATGAAATCAATAATTTACAAGAGGAGAATTCGGCAACACGGATTCTCTTTTTTTATGCCCCTAAGTCTCAGAAGATTAATAAGATTATCAGGGGTGAACTGCTCTATCACTCTTCCAAAGGCCTTCTTGAGTAAAATCTCCTTATACTCGTGTTATTAAGGAGTATTATCCAAATATTTCGCCGCGTGATGGTTGAGATAGGACTGGAGTATGTCTTTTAATGAGAGATACAATCTTGTCTTCACTTAAAAAATCCTGAAATCTTGTTCCAAAAGAGTTTTTGAACAGGATTTCAGGATTCTTCGGGAATTGTCTCTACAAGCGAGACAGACAGGATAAGCAAGAATGACTAAACCAATAATTTTTTAGAGGAAACATTATTCAATTTTAACAATGAAATCCGGTACGCTCCTTCTTGTAATTCATGGTTGCGTGCAAGGACACCGTCGCAATCTTCATCAATGTTGTTCCAAGAAATTTCCATGGCTGCAGGATTAATACTTGGATTTTGATCATCGCATTCTTCGCAAAAATTAAAGCCATCCTGATCAAGATATCTCATTCATTGAAAATTCCCACCAAAATATAATAAGGTCTTAAGTTCCAATCAATTAAAAGACTTGAAGTTTTTTAGTGACCATTTCCCCACTCTTCATTCTTACTCTAACGCAATAAAGTCCAGACTCTAATTCAAAATTGAATGAATTGACATTTATCACTTTTTGAGAGATCAATTCTTTGCCTGAAATATCTGTGATAAAAATTTGACTTGCTCCTTCACCTAAGAAATCAATTGTGAATTGATGATCTGTGGGATTGGGATAGACTTTAAATACTTGATCTGAGGGAATTAAGGTATTGATCGGGTTTATCGCCTTTTGGTTTTCATCATTTGAAGAACCTGTTAATTCTTCCACCGGTGGTTCTTGATTTGCGAACAATTGAATGCAGCCAGAAGTAGGAGGTGCGCCATCTGTTTTGATCATGATATCCTGTGGGATAACAACTAATGGATAATACGGACTATAATAACTGAAGGTTGTGCTATATGGTCCTGGTGCAATTTCTGTTTGATCGGTATGAACTTCAAACCTATTTTGGTCTACATCACAATTATCACAAAAAATGGCAGTATACAAATCAAAAACAGAATTAGCAATCCAAGTATTGCCTTGGTGGATTTGTGGACCAATGATAGCATTCTCACTTAGTCTCACTCCAATCTTTACCCAACGCATGGAATTTTGAGTGAATTGTGTACCTAAGTTATCTCCAAGAAAATCAAACCCAATCCCTCTGCGACTAAGTATAGGTTGGATTGCTTTATTTGAACAAATGACTGAATTTTTAAAATTATTCAGCTGTATGAAAATACCATTAAATCCTAAGGTTTCATTCTCCGAAATAAAATTATTGCTACCTTCCGAATCTTGAAGCAAAATTCCTAAAAGATTTTCACCAGTTGAATTATATTCTTGAAAATCGTTGGCTTGAAGATTCATATTTTCTCTTTCTCCTGAGCTAAATATTCCCATCGCAGAATTAACTGATGGGGTTTCGTGTAATATATAAGAAGAACATTTAAATTGATTTACTCTCAAATCTATCGAGCTATTCATTGGGAACTCTCCTTCTAAGAAAATACACGCAGAAGAATTTTTATCTTTAAGTAGGGAAATGTTGTCGCTAATAAGCATACTCGCATTAGTGCTACTTCCATCTCCTGTAAACCTCATTCCATAAATCTGGCATTGAGAAGCTGACTCATTTAAATTATAATTTTGGTAATTATTCTTGATGAATATAGTCGCATTATCTAAAAATCCATTTGTTCTGATTCCTGATCTTGGTCTCATACCTTTTACTGCTTTATTGATAACAAACTCAGATTGCTGTACATCTAGATTAAATACATTTTCCATCAACAATCCATTTCTCCCACAATTTTCAAATTTCGAATTTACTATCGTTAATTCTTTGCCTGACATATCAATTCCATTGACTTCAATATCTTCGAATTCGATTCCATTGGCAACAAGTTTTGAATTAATGCCTTCAACAACAATTCCATTTTGAATCCCTTGAAATATAGAATTATCAAAAGGACTAGTGGTATTTAGATTAAGGTTGATGTTGGCTTTTCTTAGCAGTATTCCTGCTTCTGTAAATTGATCATAGGTTCCATTGATGGGGCCTGTGCAAGTAAAACTATTTTTTATAAATACATCTATTTGAGGGCTTCCAAAAAGATCTCTCTCAAGTTGAATCCCAATCACATTTTTATTGAAGGTTGTATTACTAAGATTTAAGGTCGTTGAACTCTTGGAAAAAATCGCAGTTTTAGCATCTTCAATTTTGGAATCAAAAGATTGGATACTGGTTTGGCCTCTTAAGAAAATTCCATTCCACAATAGGTCACAAGCAAAAAGGTTGGAATTTCTCAATGTTAGATTTCCTTCATTTTGGACAATGATGCTAACATCGTTATTGATGCTCACATTTTTATTTTCAAAAATGAAATTGTTGTCAATTATAAAATTACCAATTATTTGCACATTGGTGACATTGAAAAATTGTACCTGCGATGAATGCGTGAGGCCAGTGCCTTTGCCTATCACTATATCTGCAGTTGCGTTTTCTGCACACCATAAAAAACCTGTTTCGTCTTGCGCTAAACTAAGCTTGGGAGCAAGCATCATTGAAAAGCCTAAAAAGATGGCTAAGATTGTTGTAAAATTATTTTTCATCATTATTTATTTTATAGTACAAGAATTAATTTTTAAAATTTGTGACATTCTTGAGAAAAAAAACCGCCATCCAAAGTACTGGTTGGCGGTAAAAAATAAATCAGTGATGATTAAATTTTGATATGCAGTTTGCGACGTTTCTAAAATTCTAAACTCAATATGAAACAAGACACCAAGAAAATCACAATGAATGAATTAACATCTAGCCTGCCCTTTATTTATATCTACGAGAATTGTCATCATTTATCTTTTGAAATTTTTTATTAAGAAATCTCATTCAGTGAAAATACCTACCAAAATATAATAAGGTCTTAAGTTCCAATCAATCAAAAGACTTGGAGTTTTTTGGTGACCATTTCCCCACTCTTCATTCTTACTCTAACGTAATAGAGTCCAGGCTCTAATTCAAAATTAAATGAATTGACATTTATCACTTTTTGAGAGATCAATTCTTTCCCTGAAATATCTGTGATAAAAATTTGACTTACTCCTTCACCTAACACATCAATTGTAAATTGATGATCTGTTGGATTGGGATAGACTTTAAATACTTGATCGGAGGGAATTAAGGTATTGATCGGGTTTATCGCCTTATGGTTTTCATCATTTGAAGAACCTATTAATTCTTCAACCGGTGGTTCTTGATTTGCAAACAATTGGATACAGCCAGAAGTAGGAGGTGCGCCATCTGTTTTGATCATGATATCATCTGGGAAAGTGCGAAGTGGGAAGTAAGGACTGTAATAAGTATATTCATATACCCCAGCGGTGGATTGATCCGTATGAACTTCAAACCTATTCTCTTCAACATCGCAATTGTCACATAGGATTCCACGTGGAGAAGCATCAAATAATCCAAACGAAGTCCACAAATTCCCTTGATGTATCTGGGGGCCAATGATTGCATCGGAATTTAGCTTAACAGCAAAGCCCATACCGTACATAATATTTCTTGTAAATTGTGTTCCTGAATTATCCCCTGAAAATTCAAAACCAGTACTAGGATAAACCGCTCCAAAAATACTTGACAAAGGTGTATTTGAACAAATGATGGAATTTCTAAATCCTTGTAATTTCATAAATACTCCATTGAATCCAAATGCATCATTTTCTGAAATTAAATTGTTTGTTCCCCCCGAATTTTCAAGATAAATGCCGAGAAGTTTGTCATCGATTCCATTATAATTGTCGAAGAAGTTGGCTTGGAGGTTCATATTTTCTCGATCACCTGAGCTATAAATTCCCATGGCGTAATTCTCAGATGGCGAGAAGAAACTGGAAGAGGAACAATAGAAATTGTTTACCCTTATGTCAACACTACTGGTTGCTGGGAAAACTCCATCCAAAAATATGCAAGCAGAAGAATTTTTATCATAAAGGTTGGAAGTGTTTCCTTCAAAAAGAATATTGGCATTAGAGGTATTACTATTTCCGATAAGCCGCATACCGTAAATCTTGGATGAAGAACTTGTCTCAATCAAATTATAATTTTGAGTATTGTCTTTAATAATCAAGATCGCATTGTCTAAAAATCCATTTGTTCTGATTCCTGATCTTGGTCTCATACCTTTTACTGCTTCATTGATAACAAACTCCGATTGCTGGACATCTAGCTTATATACATTTTCCATCAACAAACCATTACTTCCACAATTTTCAAATTTCGAATTTTCTATCTTTAATTCTTTGCCTGACATGTCAATTCCATTGACTTCAATATCTAGGAATTCGAGACCATTGGCTACAAGTTTTGAATTAATGCCTTCAACAACAATTCCATTCTGAATCCCTTGAAAAATAGAATTATTAATAGGGCTAATGGTATTTAGATTTAGGTTTATGTTGACTTTTCTTAGCAGTATTCCTGCCTCTGTAAATTGATCAGAGGTTCCATTGATGGGACTCGTACAAGTAAAACTGTTTTTGATAAAAGTATTTATTTGAGGACTTCCTAGAAAATCTTTCTCAAGTTGAATCCCAATCACATTTTTATTGAAGGTTGTATTATTGAGATTTAAGGTCGTCGAACTCTTGGAAAAAATCGCGGTTTTTGCATCTTCAATTTTAGAATCAAAAGATTGAATACTGGTTTGGCCTCTTAAGAAAATTCCATTCCACAATAGGTCACAAGCAAAAAGGTTGGAATTTCTCAATGTTAGATTTCCTTCATTTTGGACAATGATGCTAACATCGTTATTGATGCTCACATTTTTATTTTCAAAAATGAAATTGTTGTCAATTATAAAATTACCTATTATTTGCACATTAGTGACATTAAAAAATTGAACCTGTGATGAATGTGTGAAAGCTGTGCCCTTACCTATCACTATGTCCGCCGATGTATTTTCTTTACACCATAAAAAACCAGTTTCATCTTGTGCTAAACTAAGCTTAGGAGTAAGCATTATTGAAAAGCCAAAAAAGATGGCTAAGATTATTGTAAAATTATTTTTCATCATTATTTATTTTCTAGTACAAGAAATAATTTTTTAATAATTGTGACATTCTTGAAAAAAAATTCCGCCACCCATAGTAATGGATGGCGGCAAAAAATAAATTAGTGATGATTAAATTTTGATAATTTTATGGTCAATGATTTCTTGTGTTTGATGGTTTAAAATTTTCACAAGGTAGGTGCCTGAAGGCCAGTTCTTTGTATCGATGCTAAGCGAGCTATCAGAAGTATTTTGATAAATGATTTTTCCATCTAAGGCATAAATTTTTACTAAATTTTCACCCGCCATAATCAAGTTTAATTTTTCTGTAAATGGATTTGGAAATAGCTTAAAGTTAGAATCCATGTCAATTGATCTAGATGTTGATTTGGATGATTCGCTAATTGAATTATTTGTATCCGGTGCTATCGTAAATGGAGCCAAGGCTCTTGCATGATCAACCAAGGCTATACAGAATCCATTACCAATTTCTCGATCAGCATTACTAACAGAAGCTAAAGGACTAAATAATTGTTCCATTTTATCCATATTTCCATTTCTATAAGCAGCTACACCTGCGTTCCATTGTTCATTCATATTTGCGAAAGCAGGAAAAGTAGGAGGCAAGTCGCAAGGGCAAGAACGTCCTTCCCCATCTACTGGATCGTTACACGGTGGCAGTGTTCCTCCATACTCACAAGAAATTTCTTCTGGGCACTCAGTGATCAATGATATATTACACAAATTAGATCCTTTGATAATATAATCTGTCGGAGAAACCGGGCAATAATCATTCGGCCCCCAATAATTATTATGCGCCGCGATTCCAGTCATACAATATGAAACATCAGTGTTCCATAAATCAAATAATTTACCGTTACCAACATCTGACCTTTCAAAAGTGTTTGATCCAATGTGAGGCTGAGAGGCATCGATGATTAAGTGAATCCCTGATCCATGAACGCCAGCAATTTTGTTTTTAGAAATACTTGAACAATCAACAGTCACTACCGCAGATACTTTCCCGGAAGAGTCAGGCCCATCGATTGTTCCTGGCATACTGATTCCATAAAAATTTTCATCTACTTTGGAATCATTAAAAAGTCCTACGCTGCATTTGTGACCTTGAGGCGAAAATATTCCGATGCCATTACCCATTACATCACTATTATCAAGATTAATGCTAGTCGCTCTCTCATTACTTAGTAATGCTACGATTCCTCCTTCTGCATTGTATACTTCATCAATATCACCATGATAACCTGAAATGATACAATTGGCATTAAATCTTGCGACACCCGTTCCTTCTAAAAGTAATCCTCTTTTGCCACCAATAAATTGGCAAGCCGTAAAGGTGCAGGCTTCATCATCAATCGACCAGACACCAGTCCTGTTATTCAAGAAATTTGAACCAGAAATTTGATAGCTGGTTCCTCTTTCGATTTCATAGGTTAATAGACCTGTTGCAAGGTTTTCAAAATCTGTATCAATAATATGTACACTATTATTTTTAGGTCCTATAAACCCAAAGTTTGCAACATCTGTTCTTCCCAAAAGATAGGAAGTAAAAAGTGTCAGTTTTCTATCTCCATCCAAAGTTATTGCGGCCGCTTGTTCATATTCAACTCTAACACCTTGTAATTTGAAATCAACATCTGGCAAAACTAAAGAAGCTCCTTCGTTCAACTGAAATAATAAATGTTCTTTCCCTTGGCCAACGAATTTAATTTCAGAGACATTGTGTTCTGCTGTTATTTCTGACCACTTATCAAATTGTATGTATCCTAATCCAGTAATCCTTGGAAGGCCACCATAATTGAAGCTTCCTCTCTCTTTGATCCAAATATTACATCTAATGGGATTATCGGCATCAACTTGAGAATTCCATAATTGAAATTTGGCCTTATTTAGAAAGGTGAATTTCCCATGTTCTTCAACAATTAATTGAGCATTATCCGTGAGTCGTAATCGTCCATTATCCTCAATGATAAGTTCTCCACCATTTCTTACAAATATTTTTCCATGCCATCCAGCTTTTAATAACCCTCCATTTCTTACAATGACCGTTCCCCCATCAATGATTAAATTTGAAAATTTTTCGATGTATAGCTCTCCATCTTTTTCGATTTCGATGGTGGCATTCTCTTTCACATAAACATCTGCATTGTTAGTGACATTGATAAGATCATCCCAATGTCCTATATGGAAATCGGCTTGACTTTCAACCGAAACAAGTGTTTCTGATCCATCACAATCATTGCTCTGGATAAACAATTCAAAGTGTTCCGAGGTTTGATTTTGTTGATTATTGGTATTTGATACAAAATCTACTCTTCCATTTCTGTTAACCCAAAGTTTCCCAGTAGGTTTTATCTCTAAATCAAAATCGATAACATTGTCTGTCTTATAATAGCCAAATGCCGTTGGATTAATAATAGGCTGTTCATCCGATTCACCGTAGTTGTAAATGTCATCTTCTATTGGATTGATCTCGCATCCATCGCTTCCGGTCTTTACATAACCTATTAAAAAATTTGTTGTTCTAGTATTTAATGAAACATGGAATTGATTATGTTCTTGAATTCCAGAAATATGAGACCAGACGGAATTATCTGTTGAAAAAGAACAACCTATTGCTGGTGAGGGACAAGCACCTGCAACAAAGGTCATTGGATTGGTCACGCCAGGAACATTCAGACCACTATAGGTCGGCACGAAGCAAAAATTTCCATTGGTTGGAAAATTTATGACGTTCAATGCATCGCAATCATCCACTGTTACCGCTCCAGAACCAAAGGCCATACTGGTTCCAAAATCACTGCTACCTCCTGGGGCAGAAGAATACTCTGTTGCTGGATTTATACCATATTCAAATGATTCGAATTCGATGATGAAATGTCCCAACAGTCGTTTCGTAAATGCTTGTTTATAAACCGGGAAGTTGCCAGTACTAGATTCAAAATAAACCTCAACATAATCAATTGAAAAGGTTCCCCAATTATTAGAGCAAAACATATCAAACTTTAGAAATTGCCCACCGGGTCCAAGTAATTGAGGTGCTCCAATTCCAGAGCCACTGCTTATATATACTAACTCCGCTGAGCTAGGCGGTGGCAAACTATGAAGAGTGGCATAAAAAACATCTGATTCTGTTTGACCATTCTGATTTTTCGAATGAAAAACATTTCTTACAAGCAATTGCTTTGCTGCAGGACTTTCTAAAGCTGCTCTTGATGCTTGCAGCAATTGAGCTTTATCGCCTATGGTCGTGCTATTTGAAACCCTAGTATCTGCAAAAGTTGACGCAAGATGTTGTAAACCAATTGGAATATTAGCTCCACGAAGCGGAGAGTCAAAAGTTATAAGATATTTAGCTTCTGCTGGAATACCTGCTTGCTCCATTTGCTGTAAAACTCTATAGCCTATTACACCGCCCATACTAGTACCAAGTAGCACATTTTCCTCTTCACTTCCGTCTTCTTCTTTTCTCATGTTAACCCATTCGATTACTTGTTGAACTCTATTGGCATTTTGTAAGAGGTCACCAGCCCCAAAGTCGTCAAAATCGATATAAACGATGTCATAACCTTGGCAATATAATTCTTCTCTCAATGACCTATTATTAGGAAGTACTACTGGATTTCCATTGGCAGCATTAAAAAGGGGATTAGCGCGCAACAAGTCCAATCTTGAATACATGGCTGGATAAGTGTTAGGCTTGCCAAGGGAAGGTGGATCAAACCCTTCAATGATAATAAATGGTTTTAGCATTTTACCATCACCATTCGCGTCAAAGCAATTATAAGCGATGTTGACGATAATGCCAGGAGAAATATCCGTTCTATTTTCATCGGCGCCGTTCGCATCTACTGTATATCCTGGACCACAATCAGTCCCCTGTCTTGTTACATTTGTCTGAAGGTTCGCAGGAGGAGTTGCTTCTATGGTTATCGAACATTGAGCATAAAAAACTTCTGAGTTTCCCATATCATATTCCAAGGTCAAAGTTTTTGAGCCTGGGCTTGAATATTGAACCACCGTTTCAATGTCTTCAAATATTTGAACAAACCCTTGACCGTCTCCAAAATCAACTTTAATACTTACTGCTTGATTTTGATTGGTTAGCAAAAGATCTTCATAAAGCATAAAGGTTTGAGATAGTCCTACCAACGATTTATTAGTTACTGGACAAATGGCAACTAAGGTGCAGTCTTCATAAGGACTTTCAGTTCTATCAGGAACGTCATAAAATTTTTCCTCTTGATAATCAATTGTGATAAGTCCATCGCCCACTGGATCATCAATAAATTTTTGATATTCCCAATGAATGATCGACAGTGGCACTGTTGGATTATTGTAATTTGGAGAATAGAATTCCATATAACTTGAGGATGGAGGTAGAGGATCGTAACCATTTATAAAGCTAGATTCTAATTGAATCCTGAGCCATTCATAACTACTCGCCTTCAGCGTATTACTTGAACTACTTATTGTTCCATTTAATTTATTCCAATCCTGGAATCCCATGGATTGATCAAAAAATGTTTGGCTTGTAATTTCCGATTTATCAAGTGCAGATAATGTATATTCTATTTTATCATAAAGCTGTGCATCTATTGGCAATTGTGCTTTTGCTGAATAAGCCGCAAAGAATAAAAATATTATGAACACAAATTTCAAAAAGTAAGTTTGCATAATTGATTTTTTGAATTAATAAAATTCAATAACTCTTGCTATTGATCAGGATGACGTCAAGTCCATTATTAAGAGAAGGCGACCAACCATTTAATTTGTGACATTTTTTATCAATTTATTTTAACCAACTTAACGATCGTATGTTATAAAAAAGAGGGAATAAAAAAAGGAGTCATTGACATGCGCCAATGACTCCTTTTTTTATGATAAAATGTGGGAATTTATTTGTTTTGTTCCTCTTGTATTAAGATTAATAATTGAGAAGCTTTTTCTGCAAGGATGGATTTACCTTTGTTTGTATTCCATGTAGCAATGTCTTGCAAATGAATTTTTGCTTCTTTGTACTCTTTGGCTTCCGTGAGGGCCAAAGCCTTAAACCACATAGCCATATCCATTCGATTACTCTTTTCAGCATTTAACATCCAATCAAATTCTTGAACTGCCTTTCTTGGTTGTTCATTATATAAATAAGATAACCCAAGATAAAAATGATGTTCCTCATTAAGTGGTTCTATGACAATAAGTTCTTCAAAGATTGGAATGGCTTCTTCATATTTTTGAGACTGGTATAGTCCGTAGGCATTTTGTGCAACATGCATGGTCTCCGTTGGCCCTTTCAATAATTCTCTAGGTACAGGATTTGAATAATGATCATTCAACAAAGCTTGAAGCTTGCTCTCATTTTTACTTTTGTCTTGAACTGATAGCGAAAAGAAAATAATTAAAGCTAGCAGAATGACAGAGATCAACACCAAGAATAAGTTTCGATTTTTATTCTGAGGAACAATGGGTGCTGTTTTCAATGACTTTAAATTAAACTCATCATCTAGCATAGATCCCCACTTTTGTTTAAGCTCAAGATCTTCAAAATGGGACTTAATTAAACCTTTAGTAATCGCATCATCAGTCACAGAAATATGTTGGTTTTTTAGATAGTTATTTAAATTATTTATTGAATTCATTGTTCACATTTTTGAAAGTACTTCTTCGTTGAAGTAGACTTATATTGATTTAAATCTTATAAAAGACTTAGCCTTCAAATTTGATTTAAATTTATCTCGACATCTAGTTGCTTGCTTCCTAATAGCGTCATAGCCTTTTTCTAATTTGATCGCTATATCTTGAAAACTCCATTCTTGGAAATAGTACAGTTTTAAAATATCACGACATTCTTCACTTAAGCTTTCAATGGCCTGATGCACTAATTCTTTTAGCTCAAGATTGAATCCCTCGTCTTCAACTATTGGGTCTTCTATAAAATAGTGATCTGTACTAAACTTAGCTATCTCAATTCTTTTCTTATTATTTTTACGAAAAAATTGATTCATTGATTTAGTTATAAAATAACTCTCCAAATTTCCGTATAGAATCTTGTCTCCTAGAAACTCCTTCCGTATTTCGACCAAAGCATCCATGGTTAAATCATATGCTTCTTGTTTGTTACAACCCGTCTGACTCATCAAAATAGAAGTGCATTTTTGAAATTCAGATAAGAATATCCGTTCTATAATTTCTTCATTCCCTTCCCGAAGTTTTTTAAGCATTAAAACAAATTCACTTTTACTCAACCCAAAATTTTTATTCCTGTTGGCTTCCGTTGGTAAATTTGATTCACATTCTAATTTTGAAATTTGTAGAAATTGCTTATCAAAATCAATGGGGTTATTTTCAATCTCAGTTTTTAAAATTAAATTTTTAAATCTTCTAAGTATTGCCTTTTTCAAATCTTCTTTCTGAGAAATCAAACTAGGATATTCTTTTATTATCCAGTTTTCAAATTGATTTTGGACTGATTTTCCAATGATCTGATTGAAAGGACCAATGTCCTTATCCATCAAAGATGCCTTAATATGGATGAGTACCTCTTTTGTTGGACTTAATTTTTCGATGCAAGTATCCTTTAGGTGAGCTTCTAAATTAATATTTCTCATGGACATCAGGTTTTTTATTCGTTGGTTAGAAGTATAAGGTCTCACTTTCCTCAAATTGTGACTAACGCCCTACATAAACTTGCATATTTAATAGATTTTCAAGGAGTTTATTCCTTTTAATTTTCAATATTCCTAACTTTCTAAGAAGAGTCAAGGTCCTATTTAAGGTTCGTTGTCCTGAGAATTCACTGATTAATAGGTGTAATTGAAATTTTAGTCATTAATTGTCACAATTTTAAAATGAAAACTCCTTGTCTCCATATGATGCAATAATTCTGTCGATAGGTCAGAGAATTTTACTTAACCCTTAATACCTCCATAATGCGAAACATAAGCTCTTTATTTTTTACCCTATTCTTTTCCATTCATTTATTCTCACAGATTAGTTTGTCTCCTTATGCCTATGACGAATTGATCATCATGTTTTCAGACACCGCGAGCTCCCAAGATCTTTCAGATTTTCTTATTGAAGAAGGGATGTTTGTGGTTGAGGGGCCAACTCCAGTTCTCAATTGCTACCTTCTAGCATACAACGATCCGAATTTACCATATGCGAGCGGCAACCCACAAGACACCATCAACGGATCTAAGAAAAAAGCAAATCAAAACAGTGCAGTAACAGGAGTAGGATTGAATTTTTTGGTATCCACAGATTCTAAAAAAGCGAGACAGGAAGTAGTAGAAATGGTTAATTCATGTAATGGTATTTTTGATGCAGAGTTGACTGGAAATTCCCCGATATACACCAGCATTTTTGACACGGGCATTACTAAGTCAAAAAGAGTATGGAATGGCTATTATGATCCATCTTCTTTTGGTTTCGATTTCGTTTATAACAGTAATCACCCAACTGATAATCATAATCATGGAACGCACATGAGTAGCATCATTTCACAGAACATCGTAAATGGAAATGGAGCACTTACTTTATCAGCTTATAAAACACAAGGCGACGATGGTGTAGGAAGTGTTTTTGATGCCATAAAGGCTATTGATAAAGCCATCTCTGAAGGAATAAACATTGTAAACATGTCCTTTAGCTATAACGTAGAAGCAACGCATGGAGCAGAACCAAAATCTGCTATCAGATTAGCCATAGATGAAGCTGAATCAATGGGAGGAATACTATTTGTGGCATCTGCTGGCAATGACAGTAACGACAATGATTTCCAAAATAATGTCGCCGGATTAGCAGCATTTCCGTCCTCATTGCCCAACGATAATATAATTTCTGTAGCAAGCGCTGATTGCAATAAAATGATTTCTAGTTTTTCAAATTATGGACAAGAATCAGTCGATGTTTTTGCACCAGGGGAAGACATTATAGGAAAAGATCGATTTGGTAAACCGCTTGTGCTTAGTGGAACATCTCAAGCAACGGCCTATGTTACCCAGCTCGCCACGTATCTTGGCATGAATCAAGCGATCTTTGATTGGGAAGATGTAAAGTGTGCAATACTTGAAGGTACCGAACCAAGCCCTAGTATCGGCAAAGTACTGACAGATGGATTTATAAATTATGAGAATTCAATGGCCATTCTTTTAAACAATCCTTGTGGCACTGGCAACTACATAGGACACTCGAATGATCAAGAGGAAGCATTCAATTTAACAGAAGAAGAATCAGGGACATATTCCATCCAATCAAATAAAAATCAGAATTGCGTCATGCAGATAATTGATCCTATGGGTAGAGTTTTTTTCAAGCAGAAAGTACAATTATTTGAAGGAAAACATAGTTACGAGTTTAAAGATATCCCAACAGGTTCAAGAGGAATATATCTGATAAATATTCAAGGAGATGAACTCAACAAGACTTTCAAAATCTTTAAGTAATTCCTAATTTATTTTTTTGACTTAAAAGAATTTCCATAAATTATGGAGTTAGGCGTAATACCCTAACTCCATTTTTTAATCATAACATCATAATGTTATTCCAAAAACTAATTTTATTTCTACTCTGCCTTTATTTTGTAAGTTGTGAAAGCACTGAAAATTCAGCGAGTGAAATTCAATCCATTCAAGATCAAGGTGATTTAGACTCACTTTTGAATGCTGTTATTGTACAAACAGATATTCTATCTATAGATTCGTTGGATCATAATTCTGCGATAAATATTCTGACAAAAAACTTGAGCCTTTATGGTAATTCAAATCTAAACAGATACAATACCGCTCTTTTACACCACAAATTAGGAAGCTGTTATTATCGAAAAAAAGAAATTCCTAAAGCTTTAGCACATCTCGATACTGCCATAACACTTTGGGGAAAGCCTAAAAAAATTCAACATAAAATTGCCCTTGCAAATAGCTATTATGTAACTGCCGTATGTCACAGTAATTCATCTTACTACAGAGAAGCCTTAAAAAATATTCAGAAAGCCAACAACTGGTTAATTGATATCCCAAACCAGGACAATGCCAGAGGAGATTATTTCGCGAAGACAGCGCACTACTTTCACCAACTTGGTGAAAATATAAAGGCTGTGGAATATTTTGATCAAGCCAATATGCTCCTTGATTCAAATAGCATCCAGAGGGCAGAGTTTTTAGATTACTATGGACAAATGCAAGAAGCTAACGGAAAATATAAAATTGCTATAGAGAGTTATGAAAACTCCATTCGGCTATATAGGTTAAATAAGGTTAATAGAGAAATTGGCTTTGCGGCAGAGCTTAACCTTCTGAGTGTTTTACAAAATGGAAAAACCTACAACGAAATAAAGAAAGTAACCCAAGAATTTTTATCGGATTTTAATCCAAACACAAAGTATTTATTGCAAGAAAAATGCTTGATTCTAAATAACCTTGCCTATGATGCCTATGACAATGGTGTGCTAGAGGATGCCAAACAATATTATTCCGAAGCACTTTCGATAGCAAAAGAATTAAATGAAACGGAAAATACAATCTATCATGGACTTGCCTATGAAGGCTTAGGAGATGTAGCCTTTGGGCATAATAATTTTGACAACTCCATCGAGTTTTATCAAAAAGCCATCCGATCACTGAGCATTGGATTTGAAGATGACGAAATTCATAGTCTCCCCAATCTAAAGGATCATGTAATTATTCATGCAGAAGACTTAGAGCGAATAATCACGCTTAAAATCGAAGCGTGTTATGAAAAATATCTGGTCTCTAATAATTTGGAGGATCTCAAGATTGTCTTAAACTCTTATCAAGGTCTGGATCTTATTTGGACTCAAATGAGACAAGGCTATAAGGCCGCTGCATCCCGATATGAATTGATAGAAAAAAACTTACCTGAATACGAGAAGGCAACAAATATTGCTCTAGAGTTATATCGACTGACGAAAGAAGAGAAATACCTTCAGCAAGCGTATAATTTTGCCTCTAAAAATAAAGCCATCGTAATGCTTGATGGTCTTCAAGATGAAGAAGCAAAATTTTCAAACATTGACAAGGAGACTTTAAGAAATGAAACAATTCTCAAAAAAGAAATATACGACTTAGACTCCAAGATCTTCGAATTAAGTCAGCAGGCAGATCAAAAGACGAACCTCCATAAATTCAAAAAAGAACGGTTTGAAAAGTCTAGAAAATATGAAAGACTCATTGACAAAATGGAGCTTGAATACCCAGAGTATTACCAACTAAAATATACTATTAGCGAGGAGCCGAATTATAAATTACAACAACAATTACTACCAGAGAAAGCAGCAGTCATAGAATACTTTGCGGGACAAGACAGCATCTATATATTTTCTTATAGTAAACAATTATCATTAAAGGTTTTTACGCTCGCACATGATGACAACTTCAAGGCGAGTATTGAAGAATTCATTCGAATAAGTAAAAATACGCGAGAAAAAACCATAAAAGAATTCTCCCTAATTTCTAACAGAGTTTTTGATTTACTTTTAAAGGATGTCCTTGAAGAATTGGATGATTCAATCGAGCGATTATTCATAATCCCTGACGACAAACTTATGCAGGTTTCATTTGACGTGATGTTAACCGAAAAGTATGATCAGACAAGTAGCAACGATTGGACAATACCTCTTCCTTATTTATTAAGGAAATATGCACTAAGTTACGCCTACAACAATCAATTGTTATTTGATGAAGCAAAATCTAAACGCTTAGATTCATCTGCTAATTCATACCTTGGTTTCGGATTAGCGTATGATGATTTTACCTTAGAAGGTGTAAAAAATCTTTTACCTACAGAAGTAGATACCAACTTCACAAGAGGGATAGGCAAATTAAAATATTCGGTAGATGAGATCTTGGAATCGTCCAAAATCATGAATGGTAAATTTTTTTTAAATGAAAAGGCAACAAAAGAAAAATTTCTTAGCCAAGCCACCAATGCTGAATTTTTGCATTTAGCCATGCATGGATTTGTGGTTAAAGAAAAACCACTGAATTCAGGATTAATTTTCACACGACAAAATTCAGAGGATGATTTTATCCTAAAAGCGAGTGATTTATATACGACCAAGTTAAAAGCAAATATAACCATACTCAGCGCATGCCATACCGGAGATGGATTAATTAAGAAAGGTGAAGGTATAAGATCCTTAGCCAGAGCATTTAATTATGCCGGATGCTCTAATATCACCGCCAGTCTATGGGCAGCACCGGATCTTTCAACGAAAATAATAATCCTGAATTTCTTCGAAAATTTAAAACAAAACCAGCCCATAGATCAAGCGCTCCAACAAGCAAAATTGCAGTATCTGGATCAATGCCAATTTAGTAGTGAAGCCTTACCTCATTTGTGGTCTCATTTAATAACAATAGGAGATTGTCAAGCCGTTTTCAATTAAATAAATTCTAACACATGAACTTTATTTTTCATTTTCTTTACTTGTCCAAAGGTTCTTTAGAATGACTCATTTCTTTAAGGATTTCAATTGCGAAAAACACTTTCCTTAAATGGACTTATTTTTTCATTTTCTTTGCTTGTCTAAAGTGGTCGTTTCTTTAAAAATCATTTCTTTAAATTTATTAGATAAGAGAGCACCTTCTTATTGAAACCACTTTTTTCATTTTCTTTGCTTGTCCAATGGTTCTTTTTTATTACTAATTTCTTTTTTGTATTTGCAATAGTGAAATTGACTTTTCCTTATTTGAACTCTATTTTTCATTTTCTTTGCTTGTCCAAAGAAAACGAAACAAAAGAAAAGACACCT
>JAHDGF010000006.1 GCA_020627785.1 Saprospiraceae bacterium | reverse complement strand
AAAGTTAAGTTTTTTTATACTTTTAAACAGTTCGGATTTTGGGGAAGCTTACAATTGTTATAGATATAAATACTTTGATCAACAATTTTTTGTATTTCGCTTTTGGACATTTTTCAATCAGTAATTAAGAATTCATCCTTCTTTTTCTTCTCGGAACCAATAAACGCCGACATTTTGAAAGAAGGTAGGGTTTATTTCTTCCACACTTTATTTCTTCATTGTTAAACATTTCTTGGAAAAAAATGGAACTTAAGTCCACTGATCCTTCATTGATTTTTTCTTCCATATTGTGATAAGGTTGTTTGTAAATCTTTAAACCCATTTCAGGGAAAGACAATTTCAAATATTGCATGTAATGGAAATGATATTTGTCTTCTCTTTGAGCGGAAAGAAATCATAATCAAATGTTAGCTGTACTCAATCTATTTGTCTTAGAATCTCTTCAAATTCGTTCTTGTCTTCAATATATACCTTAGGTAATCTCTTGATTCCTTTTTCAATCCATTCAAATCCTAAATTTATATACCTTTTTGAGTTCTCTTTATCACCTATTTCAATATAATTGGTTGCGAGGTTCCTACAACAGGCTATAAAAGAACGCGTTCTGTAATGGCCAAATGTATCACCTAGTAATGTATAATTATCATATGCATTATTCAGATATAGGATTGCATTTTGGTGGTCTTTACTTGCTGTATAACTTTCACCTATTGATAAGTATGTTGTAGAAATCCCTTCTAAGTATTCTAAGGATTCAGAATCTAAAGATTGAACTATTTCTTTCGCTTTTTTAAGTCTATTTAGCGATTCTTTGAACATATGTCTATAATCAAGGATAGCTGCATAGTTTCCTAAGGCATAAGCATAAAAAAGTTTATCTGTAGAGTTATAGGTTGAATATAATTCTTCATGGATTCTTAATGACTCTTTGAATTTAATTTCAGCAAAATCAATATTCTCAAGCCTAATGTTTGTCGATGCTAAATCGCATTTGTTTACAGCTATTAATTTTCTTATAGAATCAGACTTAGCTTCATTATCTAAAAATTTTTCAGCATATTCCAAATATTGATCTGCTTGAGGGTATCTGTATAAATTAAAATATAATAATCCAAGCCTTCGCGCTTTCGCATAGGTTGGAGTCAAATTGTAAGATTTCAGATATTCTTGAATTGATTTTTCATATTGCTTGTTAATTAAAAGAAGTCTGCCTCTTAATTCATGGGATTGTTCATCAATTTGCTTCTTTTCTGAATTCTGAATTTTATTTAATTCAATTAATGATTTTTCTAAGTCTTTCTTAAAAAAATTTTCGTACACCTTAGAAAGTTTCTTGTCGTAGTTTCCACTTATGAATTCATCAATTATGTCATTGATGGATTCGGTTCTCATTTTTTCAGATTTGCTGCTTTCATCTGGATCTGGTTGAATAAAATGGCTAAGTAATTGTTTTCTTTGAGTGAAGCCTATTTCATCATTTTCAAAAAGCTTATCAAATTTCTTATTGTTGGAAGAATTTGAATCTATTGCATACCAAATTCCAAAAACCCCAAGAAAAAGACCAATTAATCCAATTATCAATGCAATAAATGTGTACTTAGATGGAAGACTCCATTTTTTGTATTGCTGTTTGTTTGGTATCATTTTCTCGATATTATTTTAGTTTCAATCGATTAGCTCTAGGGGACTATGAGATATGGCGTCTCTCAGTGGTAAAACGAAATGAGATATGACAATATCCTACATTGATATACTTAGCATTTCCCGCCATAAATTTAGTGGCTATATTTTAAACTACACTCGTTTAATTTCAGTTGCAATTTCTTGTCCTTTATCATTTAATGTGCTTGTAAATTCAATTCTGTCTCCCACACTTAATGAATTAAAATCTGTACCAACTACATTTGTCCAATGGAAGTATACATTGTTTGGAGGCTTGCTAATAAAGCCGTAACCATTTTTTAATGAAAGAATATTTCCAATTTGGACTCCTAGTTCTGAGTCTAAAATTTCACTCGACTCAATACTTTCGTTGAAGTTATTATTTCTGAGATTATTTAGGCGTTCATCTGATTTCACGAAAAGATTATCTACTACAAGTTTATTCTTTTTTACCTTACTGTCTATTTCTTCATGCATCAAGACAGGATAGACGCATTCATTAATTAGATCTATAGATGTAACTGTCTCTCTAATTCTTCCCGTTCGACTATCTGTATATTTAAATTCCCAGGCAAGTAACATTACTTTGACACCTAACGAATTTAGTTTTTTTACAAGAGGTATGTAATCCCCGTCACATGCGATCAATACAACAATATCGAATTTTTTATAGAGTGAAAGTTCATAAGCCTCTAAAGCCATGTAGACATCTATTCCTTTTTCAAACTTTTTACCTTCAATAAATTTTAATGGCAAATAGTGTGTGACAACACCTTCCATCATTAAAATGTCATCAAATATTCTATCGGATAGAAGTTTATTAGATGCCAAAGCATCATGGCTAGTCATTCGGCCTCGAAAGTAGTGAGAGCTTGTTATTTTCACGAATTCCTTGTCTACTGACTCGGCACTTGCAAGGTATTGACGAATGTATTTATGTAGACCATTTATTGAAAGCCTAGATTTTCTGGGATGTTCATAATTGTAGTAGTTGCTTACATGAGAAAAATAATTCCCATCGTAGAATACTCCAATTTTTAAAAGATTATTAGTCATTATTTCGATTTAAATTAAATAATGACATACCGATTTCGTAGAGAAGAAGGGTTAATTAATTAAGCTCGAATTTCCTTTTTAGCTATTTCAATCATAAGTTTATGGATATAGAAATTTTGCAGCTTTTTTGCCACAATTTCCAAGACTGGAACCGAAACCTCACCTGTCTTCTGCAATATTTGGGTATTGTTGACAGTTTGAATTTGGCCAATTTTTACAATTGAATCAAATTTTAAATTTCCTTGATTCTTGCGAATCAACACTTCAGACACATGAAGTTTTTTTCTGAATTTAGATAAGGGAAGTACAACAAAGGTTTCTCCGACTTGTCTAATAATTAAACAAGGTCTTTTACCATTTATTTTAAACCCTCTATCGTTTCCTAAATCTATAAAATATAAGCTTCCTATTTCTATTTTATCAATACTATTGTTTTGCTTACATTTTTTCTTGAAATTATTTTTATTAGAATTTTTAGTATTAAAAAAGCCGATTCTTCTACGGCTTGAATTATTATATTCCATATTTTCTATTATTTTATTTATTGAATACGAATTATTTGTAAAATTATTTATTTTCATATTTCTAATTTGTATCCTCTCTATTTCTACCGGTATGTCAAAGAACTTTTGGAACGTTATCCAGTATTCTAACCAAACATATTAATAATAAGTTTCAGATATCCATTTTTTTTTGCTTTATGTAATTCTTTTTATATCACTCACCCTTCCCTCCCCCTCAATTAAAAAACCCAAACGAAGCCCCCTTCTCATATAACGCCCGCGTCTCCTTCTCATAATCCTCCAAGATCTTTTTCCGTATCGGTTTAAGCGTAGCCGAAAGTTGTCCCTCCGCTTGAGACCAAGGCTCTGCCATCAAATGAAAGCCGCGGACCTTTTTATGTTTGGCGAGGGAATCGTTCCAGCGGTTGATTTCTTCTTGCATGCGTTCTTTCACTTTGATGTTCAACGCCATGTACTGGGGACTGGTCCAGTGAATGTCCTGCGTTTTTGCCCAGGCTTTTAGTTCTTCATAGTTGGGGTAGATGAGGGCGGTGACGTAGGCCTTCTGGAATCCTAGAACGAGGATGTTTTCAATCAGCTCCGATTGAGAAAAATGATTTTCTAATTCTTGTGGAGCGACGTACTTTCCAGAGGAGGTCTTAAAGATGTCTTTCTTTCGATCGGTGATCTGTAGGAAACGACCCTTGACCAGTTTACCGATGTCGCCGGTGTTGAGCCAGCCGTCGATTAGTACCTTCGCCGTTTCTTCCGGCTTCTTGTAGTAGCCTTGCATGACGTTCGGTCCCGAGACCCAGATCTCTCCATGACCTTCTTCATTCTTACTGCGGATTTCTAATCTTACCTGCGGCAAAAGTAAACCCACCGTATCAATCCGACACAGTCCCGGCTCAAATCTATTGAAGCTGATCACTGGCGAAGTTTCGGTCATGCCGTAACCTTCTCGGACCTTAATCCCACCCGCATAAAATGCACGAGCAATTTCTGGACGGAGATGTGCCGCTCCTGTAATGATCCCTTTCAAGTGCCCACCCATCTTTTTGCGAAAGCGTCCCAATAAAATATATCGGATGAATTGTAACTGGACAAACTTAATCGGATTGAAAGCTTTATGCGGTTGATATTCTTCCGTAAACTTTCCCGCCCACTTAAACATCGTTTTCCCCAGCCACTTGCGCGAACGAAAGGCCGCAATCACTTGATCATACATCTTCTCTAAAATCCTAGGGACCGCCGTGAAGTAATGGGGTTTAATTTTTGTCAATGCCTCCGCTAAATTCTGAGGTGAATCAATAAAATATATTTTACTCTGCAAGGCGATCAGACAATACACCGAGGTGCGCTCAAAAACATGAGAGTACGGCAACATACTCAACACTCGATCGTCTCGGCAGATCGGCATGAGTAGAGTAACGGATTGAACATTGCTCATGATGTTCGCATGAGTCAACATGACGCCTTTGGGATCACCCGTCGTTCCGCTGGTATAAATGATGCAAGCCAAGTCTTCTTCCTTGATGGCTGCACAGGCTTGTTCGTATTCATCTAAGGTGATGGCTTGATCCACCGGAATGTCATACAATTGCTGCAAGGAGATTCCATCAAAAATATCACCGAGTCCTTCGATTAATTCTTCGTTGGCGTAGATGAAATGTTTGGCTTCCGATTCATGGATGATCAGTCTAACGCTTTTGCTGGAGCCGCTGGCATGTGCCATGACCACAATTATCCCCAATGCTTGAGTTGCAAGATCAAGCATAACCCATTCCGGAGATGCGCTTTCGGGTAAAAGGATAATCTTGTCGCCAGATTTTAATCCTAAGTTTTTAAGATAAGCGCAGTAGCAGAGAACGCGTGTTGTGATTTTTGTGCCTGTCCATTCCTCATAGCTAGAACCCGTCTTCCCAAAAAGTAATGGGTCTTTCAGTTTCGCTAATCGGGAAGGAGCAATTAAATCTATGGTTCGGGTAAAACTCATATGGCGACAACCTTTGGCCAATCAATGGAGGCCTCATTTAATCGTTGATATAAAAATTCATGGTACTCTGGGAAGTCAGGAAGGTTGTTATGACCCGCCCCTTCGACCGTATGCAATTCGATGTCGTCGGGTCTGATGGCTTTTAACTTCTCACTATTAAAAAATGGAATCAATCGATCTTTGGTTCCATGAATGATGTGAATGGGTGCACTGACTTTCTTTATGAATTGATCTGTTCTGATCTTGTATCTCAGAATAAAACGGAGCGGTAAGATAAAACCATACCTTCTGGTCTGATGCCAAAAACTATAATATGGCGAATCAAGAATCAACATTCTTGGATTATTCCATGAAGCAATCCGCGTCGCTATGCCGCTACCCATGGATCGTCCGTAAATGATGATGTCCTTTTCTTCAAATTTACTGTTGATGTATTTATAAATCTGTTGGCTATCATCGTAGAGTTTAGACTCCGTACGCTTGCCCTTACTCTTGCCAAATCCTCGATAGTCCATGACAAAAAAGTCATAACCATTGCCCATGAAATCTTTGGCAAATTTTGCCCAGCCTTTTATGCTTCTTGAATTTCCCTTAAAGTAATAAATGATGCCACGATTGTTTGGCACTTTAAAGTGCAAGCTATTGACGGAACCACCATCCTCCATCTCAAAGGTTTTTTCCTCAAAGTCAAAAGGATAGTCATACACAAAATTGCTCGGCAAGATCTCGGGTCTGAAGAAAAAGAAATGCTGAAATACAGTAACTAAGAGGACGATCACCGCATAGACGATCGCAACAATTGTTAATATATATAGTCCAGTTCCCATTTTTAGATGTTACCTAAAGTAAGAAATATTCTTTGAATCTTAAAATGAAAGAGCTAGAGCTAACTATTTGGGCATTTTATAAACTGAAGATGTCATCCAAAGCCTCATCATACGCCTTCATCGTTATAAAATTCCGGTGATTTGCCTCTGGAATGATATACTCCTTTTGCGCAAGCGGAACCAAAGAATGACTGCTTTCCAAGAGCGTTAAATCATCCTTTCCTGAGCGGATTAAATAAATCGGAGCCTTCGTTTTTTCCAGATATTTATCAACCGTAAATCGCCGATGCATGGAAGGGCAGACGGGAATGAAGGGTAGTAGTTCTCTCAGTTGAATCCCCATGTTGGCAAAAGGCGTTTCGATGATGACGCGCTCCACTTCATGCTTGCTCGTGATGTAGGAAGCAGGAACGGCACCCATGGAACGACCGAGGACGACGATCTGCTCTGGACTGTATCTTTCCTTGGTCCATTTCATCAATGCGTCGGCCGTCTGATGAATCGATTCCTCAGAAGCAGTCCCATCATTTTTACCAAAGCCTGGATAATCTGGCATCATCACATCATATCCATAGGCCTGATATCGCGGAATCAATAAGGCCCAGTTACGCATGTCTGCAGAATTGCCGTGTAGGTATAATAGGATTTTTTTGGAAGGGTTTTTTTCAGGACTTAAGGGTGCATAAATACTATGGATGGTCTTTGCTTTTGGATCGCGGTTTGGCAAATACACTTCCTCAAACTTAAATGGAAGTTCGAAGACATGATCCTTATTCATCCGACTTGGATTAAAAACAAAGTGATCGATTTTGTAGCAAACGACAAAGTATACAATGACATACAATACCAATACAACCAAACAAAAACCGACAAAGTACTTTAACATGCTTCAAGATTAAGAAATCTGTTTCATCCACCCAAGTAAATATGCAGGATTGATTGAGATTTTTATCCGGAGATTCCCATGGAAAACAGTTGTGGCTGCTCAAGGATTATAAGTTCAATAAACGTCGAGCTTTGAGCTTCAGTATTTTACTTGGCTTTTCTTTTTTAATTTTTGATTTCGGGGTAGGACATTGGCTCTTGAAGTTGTCTTAATAGGGTAGGATTGAATAAATATTAACTTTGGCCGCTCAAATGAACAAACATGAAACACCTTTTCTCTCTTTTATTATTACTTCAAGTCAGCCATATCGGTGCTCAGGCCTTCTACGACATGGATCAGATCCAGACCATAGAGATCACCTTTGATTTTGCCAACTGGGATGCCATCTTGGATGATGCCTATGAATCTGGCGAGTATACCTTGGCCTCTGAGGTGGTCATCAACGGCATAAGTTATGATAGCGTCGGTGTGAAGTATAAGGGGAATAGTACCTACAATAGTAATCAGGCAAAAAATCCATTCCATATTGAATTGGATACGTATAAGGAACAGGATCATGAAGGATACAAAGACATTAAGTTAAGCAATGTGGCCAAGGATCCTTCTTTTCTGCGAGAGGTCTTATCCTACCAGATCATCCGTAAATACATGGCAGCCCCCTTATCGAATTATGCCAATGTCTATGTCAATGGTGACTTGATCGGATTGTACAGCAATTCTGAATCCATCACCAAAACCTTTGTCTCCGATAGATTTGGTTCGAAGTCTAATGACTTTATAAAATGCAATCCCCCTGCCGGCGCCGGACCCAATTCCTCAGATTTTCCAAACTTGGAATATCTAGGGCAGGATAGTTTGAGTTATATAGACTCTTACGAAATTAAATCCGATAATGGCTGGCAAGGATTGATTGATCTGTGCGATACGCTCGAAAATCATCCAGCAGACATTGAAGCGATTCTAGATGTTGATCGTGCGCTTTGGATGTTGGCCTTGGATAATGTTTTGGTAAATCTGGATAGTTACATTGGAGGTTTTAAACAGAACTATTATTTATACAAAGATGACAACGGTAGATTCATTCCTATCATCTGGGATTTAAATGAATCATTTGGTGTGTTTTCAATGACGGGTGCAGGGAACTTAAACAACAATGCATCCAAGCAGCAGATGAGTCATCTCTTGCATGAAAACGATGGCGATTTTCCACTCATTCAACAGTTGTTGAGTGTGCCGATGTTTAAGCGGATGTACCTCGCACATTACAAAACAATCCTACTAGAGAATTTTGAAGATGGAAGTTATGCGACGACGGCAGAAGCTTTGCAAGATTTAATTGCTCCTTCGGTACAAGCCGACGACAATAAATTTTTCACCTACGCCAACTTTTTGGCCAATCTTAATTCGGACATTGGTGGAGGTGGTGGTCCGGGTGGGGGAGGTCCTGGCGGATCCCAGATCGGAATTACGAATCTGATGGACGCGCGATCTGCCTTCCTCTTAGGCCTGAATGATTTTAATCAAACGGAGCCTGAGATTTCTGACATTAGTTTATCGACATCAACACCTACGATTAATGAGTCACTTAGCATTTCTGCAAATGTGGCTGATGCTGAAAGAGTATTCCTCGGTTTTAGAAATACAGCAAATGGCGTCTTTACCAGAGTTGAAATGTTTGATGATGGAATGAACAATGATGGCGCAGCTGGCGATCAAGTGTACGGCACAACGCTCACCATTGAACGTCCGTCGACGCAATACTACATCTATGCTGAAAATGACGACGCTGGAAAATTTTCTCCAGAGCGTGCAGAATATGAATACCACACCATCACCGCAGGATTTGTTTCTGGAGTTGTTGGTGATTTAGTCATCAATGAATTCATGGCCAGCAACGATGAGACTGAAGCCGATCAAGATGGAGAATTTGATGATTGGATTGAGTTGTATAATAATGGCACAAGCAGCATCGCCTTAGATGGATATTTCCTTTCCGATAATTTTGAGAATTTAATGAAGTGGGAATTTCCAGAAGGCACAACCATTGACGCCGATGGATACCTGATGGTATGGTGCGATGAAGATGGCGAGCAAGAAGGCCTCCACACTAATTTCAAATTATCCTCAGGCGGTGAAGTGATATTTTTGGTTGATCCTGAAGGCGAGGTCTTGGACGAGATTGTTTTTGACGAGCAGACCACCGATGTCTCCACCGGCAGATTTCCAAACGGCACCGGTGATTTTCAGACCATGACGCCGACCTTCAACGGAGAAAACATGGGAACCACCAGTCTATTCGATCAGTTGAAACCCGAGCCCGGCTTCAAGATCCATCCCAACCCAACCACCAATCAACTTTTCGTCTCCTCAGAACAAATTATTCAGAAGATTATAATCTATAATGCTTCCGGACAACAAGTTCTAAAGCAAGAACCAAAGCAAGATTTTTCTACCATACTGGTCAATGAATTTCCAGATGGTCTCTACTTTATCCTCGTGAGTACAGAAGAAGGAAATTACTCTTCACAATCTTTTATAAAGCAGAATTAAGGTTCACCGAACAACCATCCCCGCTGATCATTTTCATCCATAAAAATTAATCCTAACATCTAGAAGTTTTTAAACAAGATGTTAGGATTAATTTTCCCTAAGAGAAACCATAAGCCTAACCAAAGTCCCCCTTAAATAAATTCCCTTCATAAATAAATTCCCTCCAATAAAGTAAAACTCCCCCTCCAAAGCGAACCGTAATCAAGGTCCATCAAATTAATCATCTTAATCATAGCCAATCATAGTCCATCAAGTTAATCAATCAATCAAAGTCACACTCCCTTTCTTCTTAACCAACCCACACCTCTCAAACATAAACTCCACATAAAAAGCATACACTTCATTTGGCGTCAGTTGTCCTTGGAAGGTGCCATCCCAACCGTCTGGCGAATCATTGTCGTAAATTAAATTTCCCCATCGGTTGTAGATTTTAAATTCTTTCACCTCCATTAAATTCTGATACTCATCTTGAGCGACCACCGTAAAGTAATCATTGACACCATCACCATCTGGCGTGAAGACATTGGGCATTTGAAAGTCTTGACCATGTCCTTCGAGTGGAAGTACCTCTGTATAAGATCCCTCACAACCCGTCTCAGAATTGAATACTTCCAAAGTTAATTCCTGAGGTCCATTTTCATCATATTCAATGACTGGATTAAAGTCTGTGTATTGTTTTTCGTTGAAGGTCCAGATGTAGTCCGTAGCCTCTTGCGAGAGATTATTAAAGCTTAGTTCGCCCGCGCAAAAACCTGTACGTTCCGCCAATTCAAAATCTGCAGAGACAGCACTCAAGTTTATGGGTCTTGTTTCTATAAACTCACAACCCGTATCATCCGATTGCAAAATTAACTGCACGACCGTTTCATCTCCGGGAGGTCTAAAGGTATAATGGTGTGTTACTGGATTCACATCCTGTATCAAGGTCCCATCCCCAAAATCCCAGGTAATGTTTGTCACATCCACCAAGTCCGTAGCCTCTAAGGTAAATTCTTCATGCAAGCATACGACCTCATCAATGGCCTCTAAGTTTCCTTCTGGTCCGATGAATCGATAGGTCTTCGTGTAGGTATCTGAACAACCATAGATGGACGATGTTCTGAGGGTTACTTCATAATCACCTTTATTAAATGAGGTGCTTGGATCTTTTAAATTGGTGACCAGTCCATTGTCAAAATCCCAGCGATAAATGGTCGGGCCATCGGTAGTGGATTCATTGGTGAATTCTAAAGTTTCAGGATAGCATATGGTTTCATACGCATCATGCGAACTGCTGAAGTCGGCGACCGGAAGATCAACCACTTGAATGAAAATACTATCTGAACCTAGGCAACCAGTTCCTACTTCTTCGTAGTTTAATTCGATTAAAAATTCTCCTGCTTCTTCGAAGGCAACAATCTGTGTGGAGTCATTGGATGGACTTGCGTCAAATGGGCTAAAGTCCCAATTCAAATCTAGAGGTAATCCTACCTGTGAAACATCTCCTGCAGAAAACGCTAGTTCTGTTCCTTTGCAGACGATTTGATTTCCATCTAATTCAATCCAGGTTTCCGGCTCGTATAAATTGATGAGTTTTGACGTTGAGTCTTCGCAGCCAGCGGCATCCGTGACATAGAGCTTAACCAAAATTTTATCTACGCCGACGGTGTCGTCCGTTGTAAAAGTGTGCTCTGGATTTTGTTCTGTGCTACCGATAGACCATCCCCATTCTACGATGGTTGTGTCTGACTCCGTGAGGTCTAGCAATTGTGTTTCATGTGGCAGACAAATGAGGGAGGGAACCTGAATGTCAGGTTCCATCCCGTACACATCGATGGATTTTGTCGCGGTATCCTTGCAGCCGTTGATGTCCTCGGTCGTTAGTTTAACGATCTGGTGACCTGCTACAAATCGATGTTGGGTTTTTGGGTTGGAAGTTGTTCTAGGTCTTTGTTCTTCAAATTCCCATCGGAATCCGGCATGGCAATGTGTGTCAACATCCATGCTTAGGGAAGCATCTAATATATAGGAAGAATTAGCACACAGAACATCGTCTAATTCAAAGTCCGCATGAATCTCTCTGACGTGTACCATAACACTATCCAAATGCGGTCTACATTCGGTGTCTGCATTAGATGCTTGTAGGTACACTTTATAATCTCCCGTACTGTTGAAGCGATGTTTGAATCTATCCGCTCTGCTGATGGTATCTCCTTTGTAAATCCATGCTAGTTTTGTGGCCTCCATGCTTTCACTCCAGAATTCTACTTCGTATGGGTTGCCGCAATCAATCTTGAACTCAGCTTCTGCGTGTGCGCCATGTATGGTAATGTCAGGATATTCGAGTGTGATAAAGTGAAGACCCTTGTATTCAAAGTCCATCTTCACCGGAAATTCTCCCGGGTATAAAAATGTATATGGAAATTCAGTTTCTCGCCAGCAATGATTCATGCGACTTTCATCTGTGTCGAGGTGAATATCAAAGACCGCAGTTGCGGCTCCAGTAATTTCAATCTCATATTCTACATCGGTGCATAGTATCTGATTCTCTCCAAAAGTAGGATTGCAAGTCGATGGGTCAGTAGGGTCTCCACCAGTTGTAGAACCACCGCCCGTTCCAATTTTTAATACTTCTATTTCAACCAGTTCCGATTGATCAGCGCAACCATTTTCATCCACTAAGGTTAACCTGACATTGTATTCGCCAGGCTCGGTGTAGGTATGCACAATCATGGTGTCATCCTTTCCATAAGTCCGCGTCGTACCATCCCCAAAATCCCAGATTCTTGACGTTACTTCATTCGCGGAATAGCTGACGTCTTCAAATCCCATGCTCAATGGACACCATCCAATAATACTATCAGGGATAAAGTAGGCGTCTGGTTTGACAATAGGGAAGGCATAGGATTTCTGATCCACACAACCAGATTCCGAACCGATCATGAGAAAGAATCTCAAACTGTCCGGAGCATTTAAATAAAAGCTGTCTCTTTCTGGTGCAACATAATCAACAGTCAGGGTAGGAGTTGAAGTAACGGTATCGCCATCAATGCCGAAACCACTCCAAGTATATTCCGTGTAGTTCAGGGTATCTGCCGTAAGAATAATTTCAAAATCTGAACCACAGCTCACCTCAGGAGTTCCGGATAAGCCAGCATGTGCATATCCCACTTCTACCGTAAAACTTGTATCCGTTTCACAACCATCAGAGGTGGATGCCACATAACTTATTTCATAAGTGCCAGGCTCGTCAATTCTAAAGTTTGATTCACGACTACCCGGGTTAAAAATGGTTGCGTCTTCTTCAGGGCTTATCTCCCATCGATATTGATCCGCAGGAATTAAATTTTCAATTTTGAATAGGGCTTTCGTGCAGATCGGTTCTGGTACGGTGAGTTCAATGAGTGGTGCACCCACTCTTACGTTTCTTGTGGTTGTAACATGACAACCAGTTTCCGTTGTAATTGATAAGCTAACGGTGTATGTGCCTTCATTTAAATATTCTACTGGCTCAGGATCATAAATGTCAATGCTGTCTCCTTGACCAAAATTCCAATGATACATATGCAAGGGATTATATTCCGTCTCAATGTCAAAATCAAAGGTAGCTGGAGAAGTACATGAAGTAAAAGTACTGCTCGTAAATTCTGGAACGATGCCGAGGACGTTTACAATCTCCTCTTCAATAATGACCTTGTTGCATTCTTCGTAACTCGTGAATATTTTTAAAGACACATCATAGGCTCCTTCCTTGGTATAGGTATACATTGGATTTTCTTCCGTTGAATCATTTCCATCTCCGAAGGTCCAGAGGTAAGATTCAATGTCTATGTCCGGATGAATATTTACAATCGGTTTGAAACTTACCGTCAAAGGTAGGCATCCATCAAAGGAATCTAAACTGATTGAAAGGGTAGGGTCTGGAAAAACTTCAACCTCTACGCTGCCGATCAATGATCCATTTTGTCCATCATATAAATCGATGTTGTAGATTCCAGCACTTGTAAAAATGTGCTCAGGATTTTTAAAATCTGAGGTCGTTCCATCTTTGAAATCCCAATAGTAATTAGAAAGAATGGGTGCATCGAATTGTACGTTCAAGGGAACACAACCTTTGCTTAGGTTAGCCGATTGTGCATTTATATTTTGCGAAAGCACAACCATGGAAATGCTTGCAAGAATTATAATTACTTTGTTCATTTTAGTACTGTTTAAATGGAGAGTTCTCATAAGTTTCTACCATGCGGATGTATTGTTCTCTGCTAAATCCGCATTTGCATTCGTACAAGGACATGATGTTGCCTACCTGAGGTTCATAATAATTTCCTTGTAGGTCTAGGCTGGGTGAGATGAATTCACAATCGACGACCATAGAGTCTAACATGGTACGATACCTAACGGGGTCGGCAGGGGTGTCGCAGATCAGATCTCCTGTTGTTTCACAAGCCGTTCCATCCACTCGCTCTGGTCCAAAACTCAATTCGTGCGTATTATACAGTCCAAATAAATGTCCAATTTGATGTGCCAGGTTAATCGAGGTTGAATCAGGACAATTGTTTAGAGCGATAAAAATATTGGCTTTATCTTTTGTCTCAATTCCATTTTGATTACTGTCTCCACATTCATAACCATCGATGTGATTGGTTATAAAAATATTTATCCGCTTGTCCTTGCTGAAGAGATTATTCATTTTTATCATCTGGTTACGCACTGGAATTGGACTATTTCTTAAACTTGAATAGGTGTAATTATCTTCCATGATATTCACCTCGCAATTGGTAAATGACATGCAGATTGGCTCAAAATATTTTGTTGTTTCTTCCAGAAGCTTTTCGATGAAAGCACTACCGACAATGGGTTGTCTTGTGGCAGAATCTACTGGAATGTGTACCAGTGTATTGAAATTTTTATTGACGCAAGGAAGGTCTTCGTAATGCTTGTGCAAATGTTGGGACTGTCCTTGGATGGCGATGCTACTTATAAATAGCAGCAGTAATAATTTGAGTTGGTTTTTCATTTGTTCTAATTATGTTCTTGGACAAATAATGAGTGGTTCGACTTCAGGTTTTTTATTGAGAATGAATGTTCGCTTAACACCTATCTCAAAGGCGCCAGCTGTATTGGTGTATGACCATGCGGAAGACACAGTGAGGTCATAGGCCAGAGATATTTGCCAGTTCTTTATGATCATTCCGCCCATCAACTGCAGCGCGTCTCCAAACCGCATGCCTAGGCCTGTGGTTAAATATTTATCACCCTTTTTCTTTAATTGATATTGGGTGTGCATTTGCACCTGGACAATGGAGTACTCTGGGAAAACGGAAGCATTGAATAAGGATAGGAGCGAAAATCTTTTATTAATTTTTGAGGTCCAGTTTCCATAGAGATTGATTCGGTTATCCAATAAAGGTGTATCATCAACTTGATTAATGAAGCCATCGTAGTGGTGCAGTGAAATACCCAATGAATATTTCTGATATTTATTAATCACCTGCGTCCAATTTACACCCGCACTAAAATCCATGGTGGCAAATTGAAACTGATCCAATCGATCAAGATCCCGGCTAGGGCCATTGGTTAATATTTGATCTTGGAAACGGGCATTGGAATTCTGATTTATTTTCTTTTGTAGATACCCAAGCTGGATTCCAAAGGCTAAAACCTTTTCATATTTTTTGTCCAGTGAAACATGCAATGCGGTAGAACCCAACACCCCATTATGGCCGAGGCCAAGGTCGCCGGCAAGGTCTCGGTAAAAGTTTGCACCCACACCCAACCAACTTTTCTCATTGATGACAAAACTGATCGGTGAGTCAACCCAAAGCGAAGTACTCTGATAAGCTTGTCCAATAAAAGTTCTAAATTGATCTCTGTGTGTAGAACCGATTCTAATGGTTCCTTCAAATCCTCCAGTGAGGGCTGGATTAAGATACAGCGGATTAAATCTGTAATCTGAATTGTGTAGATCTTGGGCCTGGCCAAAGAGTCCTAGTCCCATACATAGGAGTATGGGTATACATCGTTTAATCAACATATTTAAGTTGGTATCGTAAGTCTAGTAAATGGAATAGGATGTTATCCTACTTTCCTATAACTGAAACGAATTGTAATTCGATGCCTGAGGTATTTAAGTTTAAAAGTTAAATAACGAAACAATGGTGAGAAACTCATGAAACAAAATCATTGTAGTCGGGTATCATTAAAATAGTATCTTTAATAAAATGATTTCACTCGTAACAATTGCAAGTTTTGAAAAACAACACCAAGCTCATATTGCGAAAGCAGTACTGAAAGAAAACGGCATTGATGCGCGCTTGAAGGGTGAGTTGATTAATCAGACCTTTAGTTTTATATCAAATCCATTGGGAGGTTTTCAGTTGATTGTTGATCATGCCGATGTACAGGAAGCACATTTAATCTTACTAGAGGCAGAACTCATTGAAAAAAGTAATCTAACGAATGATGAGACTATACTTTCTGATGCTCAATTAAGAGAGCATAAGCCAAATTTTTTTACTAGAATTTTTAACTCACTACCAATTGTAAAAAACCTCCGGTACGAATATCAAATTCTTCTTTTCGTATTATTCTCTTCGATTTTGTTTTTTGCTGTGCTTCTTTGGATTGGTAATAAAGGAGAAGACTTTTCAGAACGAAAAAATGCAGATCCACGATATATTTATTATACGGAACAACTACCAATCATCACCAGATTAATGGATGAAGATCCTACCAAAGCTTTAGATTATTTGAATAATCTTGAGGAAGATTCATGGATGAAGAAGAATATAGTACTGCATAAAATTTCAGCTTATGAATATCTAGATTCATTTCAACGGGCCATTGATCTTAGGTATGAATTGATTGAGATTCAAGGAGTTACTTTGGATGATGATCTTCATGCACTTGCTATTTATCATCACCTATTAGGCAATGTAAAAGAATCAGAAAAAATTGCTTTGGAATTGACGCATAGAGACTCTAGTCATTATTCCTTATTGGCTGATTTAAAATTAGAAAACGGAAATGATTCCCATGCCTTGGTTTATTATTTAAAAGCATTAGAATATTTAAAAGATAAAAATGAGAACATCGTTCATCCAGATTATTTAATGTTCTTGAGACTTAGAATAGACTCATTAAATTCAGTTTTAAACAAGTGAAAAATAAACAAAATACAATCTGTCCATCTTGTCAATCAGATAATGTGGGTTCTACAAAAAGGCTTAAGCCTATATTCGGTTGGCTAATGCTTTTAATTGGATTGCCTTTTCTTAGTTATCTAAATGAATTTTATTGCTATGAATGTGAGTTGACTTTTGAAATAGAATAGAAGGTCACAATTGACATGTGCGTTTTTGATTTTTAACAAACTATATTTTAATAATTCTAACCTGCTCACTTTCTGAAAGGTAAATAAAATAGACCCCATTTGAAAGTTCCCCGAGCTCAATGGTGTTGAGTCCATGCACCATTTTAATTTGTTTTACTAAATCTCCTGAGGTATTGACAACCTTAATGAATTCATCTCCATCTGTGGCATTTACGATCACAGAAACTTTATTGGAAGTAGGATTTGGAAATACATTGAAATCTATTTCATCTGCTTCAGAATCTAGAGTGGAGGTTGTTGATTGGTAAATGCCTCTAAAGAATTCAATGCGATTCGGAATGTTCTCCATGAGCCAATTTTCTACATCTTCCGATAATCGGCCCGGATGTGTAATAAAGGTATATGCAAATAATGCTGATTCCGCCATGTCTTCTCTTTCAGGGAAATTTTGAGCATATTCTGTTACAAAAGTTACATCCATTAACTGTGCGTTCAACCATTCTGGCGTTGCTACATACATTAATTGATAGGACGCGTGCACAGATTCATGGAAAACCGTCTCTTCTAAATCATTTGTACTTATTCTATCATCCATGTTTTCAGAATATAAGACAAAGAAATTTGCTTGCTCTTCTGCAAATGCAGTAGCATTTCCATTGTGGATGACTACGTGATCTAAATTTTCTCTATGAATGCTCGGTAGCTTACCCAGACGAGGTCCGAGTTTTTCTGCATATTCTTCTGCTAACTCTTGGGTGCCAAAAGAACTATGACACCAAATTTCAATCAACTCTCCAGTTGAAAAACTTGCTTCAAAAATGAAAGTATCCTTATCGAATAAAACATCACTTTGACTATCCGGCATTTCTTTATCATCCAAACCAATAAAGCTAAGTTCCATAAATACATCTGGGTCCGTCTCCACGATAAAATCAATATCATTTGAGACCACTGAATTTGGGAAGAGCGGAGACTGGGCTTGAATTTCAGTGACTAGAAGAATTGCAAGGATGAGGAAATTCGGAATTGATCTTTTCATAAGACTAGTTGTTCGTTAAAGGTTTGCCTATCAACACTTTTTAAATATAGTCTTTTGTTTCGTAAACTACCTTGCTTTAAGCCTAGTCTCTATTGATCAAGCATTGAATAAAAGTTGATTAATTTTCATGGCAAGACTATTTATTAAACCCCGTGTCTCCATAGATGTCTATAAATCGATCAATTTCAATTTGCGTCCAATTTTTATCTTTGATCATTTCCATAAGTTCAGCTTCATATTTCTTTGGTTCTTTCTCGTATGAAGTGTATGCAATCGGAGGGATTGGATTTTTTCCGTATGGTTTGATGAGACCACTTCTTATATATTTGACTGCCTGATCTTTGTGCAAAAGTTGGATTGTCTCTTCTGTTCTATAATATTTATAATTGTTGATGAAGTTTTTATCGAACTCGGTGATTGAGTTATTCATGGCCATAATAACCATTTGCAAAGACTCAGGATGTTTGAGATTAGATTTACTGAATTTCAGATATCTCTCAAACCCTCTGTATTCAAAATTTACTTCAATGTATTCTTCATTTGAACGTAGATGAAATTCCTTTTGAAATACTTTAGTGAATGAGGTTGAAATAAAGTTGAAAATGTTTTCAATTTCCTTTTTATCTAAATTGAAATCTTCGTTTAATTTGAAATGGTAGCAATATTCGTTTCCTAGTAATTGCAGTAAAGTTTCCGTATTGCTTTTTTCTTCTTTTCGTCCATTGGTAAATTCCTCCATCGTCTTGCATATAAAAATTGGAAGTTCTTGAAAGTCAGCATTGAAATAAAAAACACCATCTAGCTTTTTAGATTCTGTAAATCCAAGAAAGACAATTTCTGAAGATCCATGGGTTGTTGCAAATGGAATAAAGTATCTTAAGTAATGGGTCTTGCAGAAATTAGATGTTTGATGATTGAGATGTATGGACATTACATAGGGGTCCCAAAGTGAATTTAGAATAAGCTCCTGCTCTTGTGATTTTGAAATTTCTCCATTTTTCGTGCACTTATAAATTTGTGCGTAGAAGCCACTCCGATCTGCATTGAGAGGCGCTAGTGTGGAGTATTTGTTCATTCTATCCGGCGACATTGGAATTACTTTACCAAAGTGTTTGTAATAGAAATGTCTACAACCAATTTCATTCTTTTCAACATTCTTCCAGAAGGAGATCAATTCCTTAGGTAGTTTAATCTTAGATACTTGCTCAATTAGTTTGTGGCTTCTATTAAACATGGAATATAGATTGGTTACCACAAAATAATTAAAACCTAGGTATTGGCCCATGACTATATTTAGTAGGCGATGATTTTATTTTTAAAAGCGAAGATTATGTGTTGTCTTTGCTATAAGGCAAATGGATTAGCCGAATAATTTTTTTGACCGACAATATTTTCTTCTAAGAAGTCATTTATCGATTCTGCTACTTTTCTACCTTCGGCAATCGCATTTACAACGAGCGATTGACCAATTCTAGCATCACCGGCAACGAATAATTTATCAATCTTACAATGGTAATTGCTGTCAGCAATATTCCCATGTCGCCCAAGTTCTAGACTGAGCTCTTTGAGCGTGCCTGGAAGCATGGGTTGAATAAAGCCAATGGCTAGAAATACGTAATCACATTTTATTATTTTTTTTGACCCTACTTTTTCTTGCATGGAATATTTTCCATTCTCATCTTTTTCCCAACTAACTTCAACCGTTTCTACGCCGCTTACATTTATACCATCTTCTGATAAAAATCGTTTTGTGGCAATGCACCATTCTCGCTTGGCACCTTCTTCATGTGAGCTTGAAGATCTTAAAACCATCGGCCATAAGGGCCATGGATTATCTTCGCTTCTTGTCATCGGGGGTTTAGAAAATATTTCTAATTGGACGATTGAATTAGCACCCATTCTATTAGAGTTGTCGATGCAATCCGACCCTGTATCACCACCTCCAATAACTAGCACATTTTTCTCTTTAAGGTCCCAATCTAAAGTTTTATCGCCGGCAATTTTTTTATTTACAGCACTTAGAAAGTCCATGGCAAAGTGAATTCCATTTAATTCTCTTCCTTCAATTTTTAAATCTCTAGGGACTTGTGATCCAATGCAGAGAACAACTGCATCGTATTCCAGAAGTAATTTTTCTGGGCTCAGGTCAACGCCTATTTCAGTATTCGTTTTGAAGATAACACCTGCCTGTTTCATCAAATTTAATCGCCGATCTAAAATTGACTTTTCTAATTTAAAATCAGGAATACCATATCTTAACAGCCCACCAATCCGGTCTGATTTTTCGAAAATAATTACCTGATGTCCCATTTCGATTAATTCATCTGCACATGCAAGACCAGAGGGACCTGAACCAATAATGGCAATAATTTTTCCTGTCTGCTTCACTGGAATTTTGGGCTTGACCCATCCAATACTAAAAGCCTTCTCTATGATGGATTTTTCTAAGTGTTCTATGGTTACAGGATCGCTATTAATTCCTAAAACACAAGATCCTTCGCAAGGGGCTGGGCAAATTCTTCCTGTAAATTCTGGGAAATTGTTGGTCGAAGTGAGAATCTCATAGGCTTTCTTATCATCACCTTTGAAGACGGCATCATTAAATTCTGGTATACGATTTCCCAGAGGGCAACTATTCTGACAAAATGGAACACCGCAGTCCATGCAACGAGCACTTTGATTATGAAGGTTTTCAGAACTATCTTCTAATATAAATTCCTTAAAATGATGTAGTCTTTTGTCTACCTTCTCCGATGAGGGTAGGGCTCTGTTATATTCCATGAAGCCGGTCGTCTTTCCCATCTTATCCAGTTTTCTTGTTTGTTAATTTTAGTTGTCGTTCTAGGGCAATTTTATATTCCTTTGGGATAATTTTTATAAATTTCTTAGCGCTTTCTTTCCAATGAATTAAGAGCTCCATCGCTTTTGACGAGCCAGTGTGATTGACGTGATTTCTTAGTAAATATTTTAGTTGAAGTTCGTCTTCCAAAGGCAGTGGTTCTTTTAAAAGATTTTCTTGGTTAACCTTTTTAGATTGATCTTTCATCAGATAAACAATTCCGCCGCTCATTCCTGCTCCAAAATTTTTACCGATTTTTCCAAGGATCACCACTTCACCTCCTGTCATGTATTCACAGCCGTTGTGTCCTATGCCTTCAACAACTGCCTGAGCTCCACTATTTCTAACGGCAAATCGATCCCCTGCTTGGCCATTAATGTATGCGCAACCGGAAGTTGCACCATATAAGGCAACATTTCCAATGATGATGTTGTCTTCTGGTTTAAGTGTTGAAGCTCTATTTGGCTTGAACGATAAATGACCTCCACTCAAGCCTTTTCCAAAATAATCATTGCTTTCACCCTCCAATAAAAAACTCACCCCTTTGGCTAAAAAGGCCCCGAAGCTTTGTCCTGCAGAACCCAAGAAACTAAATGAAAAGTGATCATCTTTCAATCCTTCTTCTCCATATTTTTTACTGATTGTATGAGAGAACATGGCACCAACAGAACGATCTGTATTCTTTATTTTAAAAATGGTCTTATACATTTTGTTATGCTTCAATGCAATTTTTGCACGCTGAAGTAATTGTCGGTCAAGCACTTTATCTAAGTTGTGTTCCTGTGGTTTGGAGCAATACTGATTGTTGTTGAATGTATTTTTTTGCTTGAATAATAAGTTCTCAAGCTTGAGATTTTTATACTTCCAATGTGTTTTCAAACCATCGATTTCTAATAGGTCTGTTCTTCCTACAAGATCATTGATGGTTTTAACTCCGACTTCTGCCATGATCATTCGAAGCTCCTGAGCTAAGAAATGGAAGTAATTAATTAGATGCTCTGTTTTCCCTTTAAATTTTTTTCTTAGCCTAGGATCCTGGGTTGCTATTCCAACTGGACAGGTATTGAGATGACATTTGCGCATCAAGATGCAACCTTCAACGACGAGTGCTGCCGTAGCAACTCCCCATTCTTCGGCACCGAGCATTGTAGCAATGGCAAGGTCCCTTCCTGTTCGTATTTGTCCATCGGCTTGTAAGGTAACACGATCTCTTAGTCCATTTAATATAAGCGTCTGATGTGTTTCAGATAATCCAAGTTCCCAAGGTAGACCTGCATGTCGGATGGAGCTAAGTGGAGAGGCACCGGTACCACCATCTGATCCAGAGATCAGGATGTGTTCTGCATGTGCTTTGGCTACTCCAGAGGCAATCACACCAACACCTGCTTTAGAAACTAATTTTACACTTATGCGCGCTTGTTCATTTGCATTTTTTAAATCGAAAATCAGTTGAGCAAGATCTTCAATGGAATAGATGTCATGATGAGGAGGTGGAGAAATTAATCCGACACCTGGTGTGGCATTCCGTACCTTTCCTATCCATTTATTGACTTTGTGTCCAGGCAGTTGACCTCCCTCGCCAGGCTTAGCTCCTTGGGCCATTTTTATTTGTAGCTCCTTCGCCTGAGATAAATAATAACTTGTCACTCCGAATCGTCCTGATGCAACTTGCTTAATCGCAGAATTTTCACTTTGACCATTTTCTAAGCGTTCATACCTTGATGAATCTTCGCCACCTTCGCCTGAATTACTTTTCCCACCAATGGCATTCATTGCTCTTGCCAGTGCCGTGTGCGCCTCATGGCTTATGGAACCAAAAGACATGGCACCAGTTGCAAATCGTCGAAGTATGTTTTCTACAGGCTCAACTTCTTCTAAAGCAATAGATTGTGAGGACCTTTTTATTTTAAGAAAACTTCTAAGTGTACTATTATTCTCTCCCAGCTTATCGATCTTTTGAGAAAACTTCTGAAAGACCTTGAATTGATTGGTTCGGGTTGCATGTTGCAATAGATGGATGGTTTCCGGATTGAAAAGATGGTATTCTCCTTTAGTGGTCCATCTGTAGTTTCCTAGATCAGGTAAATCATTTAGCTCTTTTAAAAAGGCGGCCTGATGTTTTATTTCATTTTCTTTTTGGAGATCTTCAAATCCTAAGCCTCCAATCCTTGTGATGGTGTTCTTGAAACAAGTATCCACAACCTCTTTTGATAATCCAAGTGCTTCAAAGGTCTGCGCACCTTTGTAAGAACTCAAAGTTGATATTCCAAGTTTGGACATTATTTTCAGAATGCCTTGATTTGCTGATTGGATATATTTACGGATGGCGATTTCCTTATTATCGGAAATCCTTGTAGCAGTTTCTAGGGCAATATGCGGGCAAATAAGATCAGCTCCATACGACAGCAAGCATGCGAAGTGATGCGATTCCCAAATGTCACCGCCATCGATTATAAGGCCAACGTCTTTCCGTAATCCTAAACTTATGAGTCGGTGATGTACCGCTCCTGTAATTAGAAGTGAAGGAATATTTATGAGAAACTTATCAATGGATCTATCTGTAAGTCGTATAAAATTCACCCCCTTTCTAATTTCTAATTCTACTTCATTACAAACATTTTCAATAGCCTTTAATAAGGACATATCTGAAGGATATGTAATATTGATTGCTGCAATTGGTGACAGACCTATCTGCGGAAATTAGTTTTTCTAGTTCTTGGGTATTAAGAATAGGAGAGGGGAACGCTATAGACTTTGCTTCTCGGGAACTAACACCTATGATGTTACTGCCAGCGCCAATGGCTGTTGTAAGGCTCATGTAAAAGGCTTCACGCAACGGATCAATCGGTGGATTGGTTACTTGTGCAAACTGTTGCTTAAAGTAATTGGCAGGGTGTTGGGCAAATTTGGATAATACGGCCAGAGGAATATCTGAACCCATGGAGCCAATAGGATCTTTACCTTTATCTGACATTACTGCAATGATCATTTCTTGATCTTCTCTATTAAGACCAAACGCAATTTGTCGTTTCTGTAGTTCTATTTTTGAGACCTCTAATTTTTTAGAACCGAGAGGAATGCCTGATATTTTTTTACGATGCGCCTTAATCCACTTACTGTACGGTTCTCTTTTGCATATCAATTCCTTCGCCTCTTCATCCGAAATAATCCTCTGTTCATCAAGGTCAGCGATTAACATTTTTCCTGGCTCAAGTCTGGATTTTAAGGCGATATTTTCTTCTGGAATATTTATGCATCCTGCTTCGCTGGCCAGAACGAGCAGTTTGTCCTTTGTGACAAGATACCTCGACGGCCGAAGACCATTTCGATCCAGGGTTGCTCCTAATATGTTTCCATCCGTAAAACAAATGGATGCTGGTCCATCCCATGATTCCATAATGCCCTCGTGATATTGATAGAAATCTTTTTTGTATTTCGGCATTTCCTGGTCATTCTGCCAAGATTCAGGAATCATCATCATGATGGCATGGGGGAGAGATCTACTTCCTCGCATTAAAAAATCTATGACATTGTCAAAATTTCCAGAATCAGAAACAGATGGATCACAGACAGGAAAAATTTTTCTCAATTTGGGTCGACTTTTTTTAGCCTTGGACATATTTTGTTCTCTGGCCGTCCACCAATTAAGATTTCCTTGGATGGTATTTATTTCTCCATTATGTGCAATGCATCTAAATGGCTGCGCTAATTTCCATTTAGGTAATGTATTAGTAGAAAAACGGCTATGAACAATTGCTACAGCTGTTTTAAAATCTTCTGCTCCAAGATCGAGGTAATAATTTCTGAGTTGGGTTGCTGTAAGCAAACCTTTATAAACAACAGTTTTGGATGAGAGAGAAACGACATAGAAGTCATCAAAAGATGTGGAAATTTCTTTGTTTACCTTTTGCGTTATTTTTTGTCTGAGATAATACAATCGGTTCTCTATGTCCATGCTATTATAGCCAATATTTTTAAATATTAATTGGACAATTTTTGGTTCAGATTTTATGGCACTTTCTCCGAGCATTGAATTGTTCGTTGGAACCGCCCGTGTGTATATTATTTTGAAATCATGCAGCTTGGCTAATTCCACTATGGTGTCCATGCAGTCATTGTATTGTTCTGGATCTCTTGGGAAAAAGAACATGCCTAGGCCATACTTGCCGATGCTTGGAAGAGCTTTGTTTTCTTTTTTGAACAGATTGTTGTAGAATTCATGTGGGATCTGAAGTAAGATTCCTGCGCCATCTCCTGTATTTGAATTGTAACCTGAGGCGCCTCTATGTTTCATATTCTCCAACATCGTTAAGGCAGACTCCAAAACATACCTTGTGGGGACTGCCTTCAAATCCGCAATCAATCCTACGCCACATGAATCCTTCTCTAATTGCGGTGTATAAAGTCCATTTTGTTTTGGATTCTTAGTCATAGAATTCTTTTGTAGAAATTTAAAATATTACCACAGGAAGCGTTTTGATTTTACCAGCTTGTCCTTCTTAATAATGCCTCATCAGTAGTAGGCGCTATGACTGTGCTCAGCTAGATCAAGTCCTTTTAACTCTTCTTCTTGACTTATGCGGATCCCTAAGGATAGTTTTAGAAGAAAGAATAGGATGTAGGTAAAAGAAAAAGTAAATAAACCGACCGCTAAAATGCCAATCAATTGGGCTTTAAATTGTCCAATGCTTGGATCTTCAAAATTCCCAAAAATTGAAACGGCTAAGGTTCCCCAAATTCCGCAGACCAAGTGGACGGAGGTGGCACCTACGGGGTCATCTAGTTTTAATTTATCAAAGGCGGAGACCGATAGTGGAATCAATGCTCCGGCAACTAAACCAATAAAAATGGAGGAACTTACACTGACACTATCAGCACTTGCAGTAATACCTACAAGCCCTCCCAGTATACCGTTTAATGCCATCGATAAATCTAAAGTTTTTGACATTAAATAGGAGACTAGAGTAGAAGCTATTGCGCCAGCGGCTGCTGCCAATGAAGTAGTTACAAAAACTAAAGACACCAGACCAGGATCGGCACTTAGGACAGATCCTCCATTAAAACCAAACCATCCAAACCATAAGAGAAAAACACCGATGACGGCAAGTGGCATGCTGTGACCAGGAATAGGTCTAATTCCAGAAGTAGTATATTTTCCTTTTCTTGGGCCTAGTAGTAAAATTCCTGCTAGAGCTCCCCAGCCTCCGACAGAATGCACTAAGGTAGAGCCAGCAAAATCATAGAATCCTAAAGCATCCAACCATCCAGCACCCCATTTCCAAAAACCAACGATTGGGTAACATATGCTAACAAAGAAAAAGCTAAATATGAAGAAGGGCAGCAGTTTAATTCTTTCTGCTACTGCGCCAGATACAATCGTACAACAGGTGGCAGCAAACATACCTTGAAAAATAAAATCGGACCAATAGGTGTAGTCTGCGTATTCTGAAGTGAGTCCTCCATTTGGAACTTCTAATCCAAATGAAGGAAACACAACAAAACCACCGGGGTTAGACTCTGGATACATCAAATTAAATCCGACGATGTAATATGTTAATAAACCAATTGAAATAATAATTACATTTTTAAAAAGGATGTTTACGACATTCTTTTTTCTTACCAATCCTGATTCTAATGTGGCAAAACCTAAATGCATCATGAACACCAAAACCGTCGAAATTAAAAGCCATAAATTATTAGCGACAAACTTTGCTTCTTCAGCTGAAGCCAAAGCCTGATTTGCTTTTGTTAGTATTTCTATTGCCGATACACTTGTTTCCATTTAGAAATAATCTTTAGTGATTGATTGCTTGACTACCTTTATTTCCTGTTCTAATATTAGTAATCTCTAAAACTTTAGTTACGATTATAAGACCATCACCTTTTTCTCCTGTATGCGCGGCTTCCTGGATGGCTGATTTGGCGATCTCTACAAACTCTTCAGAAATGATTAATTCAATTTTTATCCGTGCGATGTATCCAACATCATAGACCACACCACGATAACTAAGATTCTTGCCCTTTTGATGACCATAGCCTTTGACTTCATAGAAAGTGAAGAAATTTATTTCTTTTTGACTAAGGGCGTCCTTTACCTGGTCAAAACGAGAAGCTCTCACTATGGCGACAACCTTTTTCATTATTGAATTTTTTTCATTACCGTATATTTACCTGAAAATAGTCCATCACTTCTTAAGGCAATTACGACTTTTGTTTAGAAATTTGATTTCAATTCAAACTAAAATTCACCTAAGGTGTTGATTGCCAATGCTTAAAGACCATAATTGCTGTTATGTCTAGTTCTAAATCATCTGACATTTTTTTACTCGTTAAGTCGATGAGTAAATCCGAAAAAAGAGCATTTAAATTATTTGCTCGAAGGAACGGAGGTAGCCAATTACTTTTTCTGAAGCTTTTTGATCTAGTTGATAAGCTTGATGAAATTGATGATTTACTTATTATGAAAAAGCTCAAGCTGGATTCTGCAAGTAAGTATTCCAACTTGAAAAGACATCTCTACAGCCAGATCCTGTCTTCCCTTAGAATGATAAATATTGACAAAACCCTAAGTGTCAAGATTCATGAATTAATTGATAAGTCATACATTCTTTATGAGAAGGGCCTAACCATGCAAGCCTTAAATTTGTTTGGGCAGGCAAAACAGCTTTGCAAAAAATATGGTGACTTTTTTTCTTTATTGACCATCATTGAAATCGAAAAGAAAATTCACTCGCGCCATATTACAAGACAAGCAAAAAATGAGTTTGATCAGCTGCTGTTGGAATCAACGGGTGTATCCAAATCCATTACGAAGCAAATTCATTTAACCAATTTAAAAATGAATCTGCATCATTTCTACATTCAGGAAGGACACGTTCGAAACCAAAAGCAATTGGAAAAAATGTCCACCATGTTTAAAAAACAAATGAAGGATGTTATCTACGATGATTTAGAAACGTTAGAAAAAATAGTTGCCTGTCAATGTTTTGTTTAATTACATCATTGAAGACTACAAGTCTTGTATGCGTTACTCGAAAAAATGGGTAAATCTTTATAATCAAGCAAATGAGTTGAAACAGAAGGATTATAATTTGATTTTAAGAGGAATGCATTATGTTTTAACCAGTGCATTCAACCTAAGAGATTTAAAAACTCATCAAACCTATTTATCAAATTTAGAAAGCTTTAGAAACGATAACTATTCCAATTTTACTAAAACAATAAAATATTTTCTTTCCTATATATACATACAGGTAGGTTGAATACCGTCATACTTTCTGGAGATTATAAAAATGGAATGGAAATAATTCCCCGCACTTTGTCTCGAATCAAGAGATATAAAGATCACTTGGATATTCACAAAGTCATGGTTCTCCATTTTAAAATTGCTTGGATTTATCTCTGTGGGAATAAGCCTGAAAAGGCAATTAAATATCTTATTGGAATCATCGACTTGAATCGTAAGAGTTTGCGCGAGGATATTCAATCCTATTCTAGACTTATGCACCTTATGGCTTTACATAACTTGTCAGAATATGGTGAATTAATGAAAGCACTGCGTCGATATAAGTACTACTTTGAAAAGGTCTCTGAAATAAATTCACTTCAAAATGCAGTCTTGAAATATTTTTATGAGGTAAGTAATGCACCTCTTTTTGACCGGAAAGAAATTACCAATGATTTTTTACTGACAATGAAAGAACTCCAGAAAGACCGGTTTGAAAAGAATGCCTTTATTTATCTCGATGTCATTTATTGGTTAAAGAATTGTGGATAACACAACCTCTATTTTTTCATCAAGTTTCCTATAATCCCATAATCAACAACCGCTTGGTCTGCAACTTCACACCATCACTATTCTCTATGGAATAAATGTAGGTTCCTTTTTGCATCGGTCCTAGGTCGATGGGTACGTTGGCTTCACTGGCGAGCGTAAATTGCTTGCGCATTAATTCTCTGCCGATGATGTTGTAAACCTTTAATTGATATTCTCCAGGTGGATAAGAATACATTCTTACGTGAAAGTCACCGAAGGATGGATTGGGGAAAACATAAATTCCGCCGGATTTAAAATTGCAAGATTGCAATCGATCCGTAGCTTCGCTATGCACAAAATACCCGCCAATGTATTCCTTGTCATTTTCCGGATTGAAGGCAATCGTTCCCGCTTCTCTTTTCATGCGGTTGTCTATAAATTGTAGCCAAGAATTGGTTTGCGGACGATACAACTTTAATAAGGCAGTTTCTTGTGCAAGGGTAATCGTTTTCCATTCACCGTTTATCTTCACCTCAAATAACTTTGGCGTTAATTGCCGGGTTATCTTCAAAGTCATACAGTTCAAACTTTCAAAAGGTGTTACCCATTTATTGATACCAAACCTTTCAACTTTGTTTTGGTAATCCATGGTGATTCTCAGATCTTGCACCTTTAGGTCGCCGAGGATTTTTTTGACCGCTTCATGTAGATCTGTTGCTCTGGTTTTAAAGTAGGCTGTGTAATTATCATCATTGTATGCTCCGATGCTAGATATATCGTTGAAGACTTGTGTCTCACCTTCGATGGTCAATTCGGACTTATCTCCCAGAAAAGGATCTTTCATTTGCGCTTTGACAAATTTTAATCGAGGCTGACTTGCGTCAAAATAAAACTTCGTCGGTCCGCGCATCCATATTAATCGATCTCCTTTTCTGTAGCTGTAATTAGGAATGTAACAAGGCGTAATACTTTCATCCGCATAAAAGGCCTGAGGTGTTTCAAACATTTTATATCGAACCAAATGTGGATTGCTGATCTCGTAAACATAGGTTGTGTCTCCTTCGTTGGGAAAAGGGAAAAATAAGCGAGCATTCTGGCCTAAGGCAGAAAAATACAAGCACAACAAACTAATAATTAAAGCTAATCTCATTTCTGATTTCAAGGTACGATATCTGATTTTTGAATCCTAAGAATTAACATCTCCTTGACTCTTTATCTCTATTTTATATTTATTGTAATTCAAGATACTTTCTATAGTATCCATCTTCTTTGGCAAGTACTTCATGTGTTCCTTGCTGCACAATCTGACCCCCATCTAATACAACAATAATGTCTGCATGCTTTATGGTTGAAAACCTATGGGCAATGATGATCGCCATTCTTCCTTCCATGGCTTTTTGTATCGCAAGACTCACCTCTCTTTCTGCCTGTGCGTCAAGTGCTGAAGTCGGTTCATCTAGAAGCAATAACTCAGGGTCACCTGCCAAGGCTCTGGCAATCGCCAATCTTTGTTTCTCTCCTCCACTCAACATTTGTCCTCGCTCTCCAACACTTTGATTGAGTAATCCAGTATATTTTTCTAGTTGCGCTTGTTTTAATGCCTGTTTGGCTGTCTCTTCATCAATGCCTTCCCGCCCAAATTTTATGTTCTCATAAATGCTGTCGTGAAATAAAAACGGATCCTGAGTTACCAAGGCGATACTCTTTCGCCAGTCTGCCGTTGAAATATTTTCTAGCTCTATTCCGTCCACCTCAATCTTACCGTCTGTCGGTTTATAAAATTTTAAGAGTAAGTTTAGTAAACTGGTTTTTCCTGATCCAGAGGCACCCACCAAGGCCACTGTCTTCCCTTTCTGTAATTCTAGGTTAATTTTATTCAGTGCTTTTTTATCCTCCTTTGGATATTGAAAACTTAGATCTTTAAATTTAATGGCAGACTTAATATTTGCGAAAGCGGAAACAGCATCTGTATCCTCCTCAAAACTAGCTAAGGAAGAAAACTGGTCAATCCTATCGTAGGCTGCCAATCCTTTCTGGTAATTGTAATACGCCGAAGAAAAAGATTTCGATGGTTCGATGATGGAATAAAAAGCAAAGATGAACGCGAAAAAAGTCTCTGGCCCAAGCTCTCCTTGGAATACACGAGACGCACCGTAGTACAATAAGACAGCTACGACTGTGATGCCTAAAAATTCAGAAGTTGGTCCAGCCAAATCTTTACGTCTCAACAATTGTACAATGCGACGATAGTAATTATTATTCTCCGCTTCAAAACTCTCACTCCACTGCCTCTGGACATTGAAACTTCTAATGTTATCCATGCCCGTTACTGTCTCATCAATTTTCGAGCTCAATTCTGACAAACTTTCTTGAAGTCCTTTTGATTCCTTTCGCAGATTTTTGGAAATAGATCCGATGATGACCACCGTGAAAATCATCAGTACAAAAACAAACAAGGTAAGTTTGGGTGAAATGTAAAGCATGAAAATCAAGGAACCGATGATGGTCAAAGGTGCTTTGATAAATGCATCCAAAACTTGGAGGATGCTCCATTCCACTTCTTGAGCATCGGAAGTAAGTCGCGTAATAATATCACCGCGCTTATGTGTTTTTAATTGATGGATGGGAATATGAATCAAATGCTTATACATCCCTTTTCTCAAATCTTTGACAACCCCATTACGAGCGGGATTAATAAAAAAGAGAGAAAGGTATCTGAATAAATTTTTAAGTAAGAATATTCCGATGATGGCAAGGCACACATAAAGTAAGGCATCCATTCGATCATATCTTAGGATGATTTTATTGAAAGTGTATTCCAACCATTCAGCTCCTTCCGTTATCTGAACCTCTCGATCATAGGTTTTCGGATTTTCATTAAAAAGGATCTGAAAAAACGGGATTATCATCGGTATGCTGATAACCGTAAAAACGGCTAAGAGCATCTGAGAAATAATCGTGGCGATTACATAAAACTTGTAAGGCTTAAGATGTCCAAACAGTGTTGATAAGTTGGCCATGCAGTATTAACGAATTATTCTGTGGCATTAGGGTCTTCAAGAATAAAATCATCGATAAAACTTGTGTCATACTTACCACTGATGAATCTTTCATCATCCATGAGTGCTCTATGGAATGGAATCGTTGTCTTGATGCCTTCTACGATAAACTCATCTAACGCACGCTTCATTTTCATGATGCATTCTTCTCGAGTCTGTGCCTTACAGATCAATTTAGCGATCAATGAATCATAATAAGGAGGTACGGTATAACCTGCATATACATGGGTATCGACTCTAACTCCATGACCTTTGGGACTGTGGAAAGAAATTATCTTCCCAGGGCTTGGTCTGAAATCATTGTATGGGTCTTCTGCATTAATTCTGGCTTCCATGGCATGAACCTTTGGTAGATAGTTTTTGCCGGTTAGGGCTTCTCCTGCAGCAACTTTTATTTGTTCTCTGATGAGGTCGTGATCAATTACTTCCTCCGTGACTGGGTGTTCTACCTGAATTCTAGTATTCATTTCCATGAAGTAAAACTTCTTGTGTTTGTCTACTAAAAATTCAACGGTTCCTACCCCTTCGTAGTTTATAGATTTTCCAGCATTGATGGCTGCTTCTCCCATCTCCTTTCTCATCTTTTTGGTGATGGCGGTTGATGGACACTCTTCTAATAATTTTTGATGTCTTCTTTGGATCGTACAATCTCTTTCAGATAAGTGCACTACATTTCCAAATTGATCACCAATGACTTGAAATTCTACGTGTCTTGGTTCTTCTATAAATTTCTCCATATAGATCCCATCATTGGTGAAAGAAGCTTTGGCTTCTTGCTTGGCAGAATCCCAGGCTGGTTCAAATTCTTCATCAGACCAGACAATTCTCATACCTTTTCCACCACCACCAGCGGTTGCTTTTAAGATCACTGGATACCCTATTTCATTAGCTAAGGCGATTCCAGATTTTACATCTTTCAATAGTCCGTCCGAACCAGGAATGACAGGAACGCCTGCAGCAATCATGGTTTCTTTGGCTGTGATTTTATCGCCCATGGATCGGATCATCTTGGCAGTAGGTCCGATAAATTTCACACCATACTCCTCGGTTACTTCGGCAAAATCTGCATTCTCAGACAAGAATCCATATCCTGGGTGAATGGCATCGGCGTTTGTTATTTCAACGGCGGCCATTATTTTAGGAATGCTTAAATATGATTCGAGGGAACTTGGTGGTCCAATTTTTACGGCTTCATCTGCAAATCTTACGTGAAGACTTTCAGCATCGGCACTAGAATAAATAGCGACAGTTTTTATACCCATTTCTTTACAGGTACGAATAACTCTTAACGCAATTTCCCCTCTATTGGCTATTAGTATCTTTTTAAACATGTAAGTCGGTCTTTGAGGTAGGTAATTACCCTGCAGGATCTACAAGGAATAATGGAGTATCATATTCAACTGGTTGAGCATCTTCAATGAGTACTTTGACCACTTTTCCTGATACTTCACTTTCAATCTCATTGAATAGCTTCATTGCCTCAACAATACAGACAACATCTCCTTTAGCTACAGAATCCCCTACCTTCAAAAATGCAGGTTTGTCTGGAGAAGGTGATCTATAGAAGGTACCAATGATTGGTGATTTTATTTCTATAAGATTTGCAGTATTTGCAGCTTCTTCTTTTTCTTCATTTCCGGCAGGTGCTGCGGCTGGGGCAGCGGGAGCAGGTGCAGCTGCTGGCATGGCCGCTGGACTCTGTGCCATCGTTACCATAGGTGCAGCCGAAACAACCGTTCCATTACCCTTTGCAAAATTTTTGGTTTTAATGCTCAATTCAAAGGAATCATCTTTTACTTTGAATTCAGTAAGGTCAGACTCTGTGACCAATTTGATTAGTTGTTGAATCTCTTTAAAAGTCATTCGTTAGGCTTTTGATCTTTCCATGTAAGAACCCGTAGCAGTTTCAATCTTTACTTTATCCCCTTCGTTGATGAAAAGCGGTACTCTGATTTCTGCTCCAGTCTCAATGGTTGCAGGTTTGAAGGCGTTTGTTGATGTATTACCCTTCTCTCCCGGTTCTGTGTAGGTTATCTCAACGACTGAATATTGAGGTAATTCTACGGTTAATGGTTTTTCTTCTGATGCATCATATAAGATTTCCACATCCAATCCTTCTTTCATGTATTGGTGTGCGTCAATCATTTTTTCCTCTAAGAATATCTGTTCATAGGTTTCAGTATTCATGAAGTGAAATCCTGATGCGTCTTTATAAAGATATTGAAAATTTCTTCTTTCAACTCTGACCACGTCAATTTTATGACCAGATGGAAAAGTATTGTCAATGGTCTTGCCATTGGTCATACTTTTTAGGCTTGTTCTAACAAAAGCTGGACCTCTTGCTGGTTTTACATGCTGAAAATCAGTGACTATATATATGTCATGCTTATAGTGCATGCAAAGTCCTTTTTTAATATCTGATGTCGTTGCCATGTTTATTTTTGTTTAATTAATGCCGTGAAGATAAAAGATTTACCAACTAATCTTTGTCATTTAGCGATTGATTATCAAGCTTTTAGCTAAGAATTTATCCATCAATAAACCGTGAAAATTAGATTAATAAGCCCATTTTAATAGGGTAGAGCCCCATGTAAACCCTCCTCCAAATGCCGTTAGAATCACCAAATCACCCTTTTTTAGTTGCGATTCATAATCTCCAAGACAAAGTGGAATGGTTCCAGAGGTAGTATTTCCATAGTTGGCAATGTTCATCATCACCTTTTCCATTGGGAAATCAAGCATATGCGCCACAGATTCTATGATTCTGCGGTTGGCTTGATGAGGAACAACCCATTTTATATCATCGGCTGTTAGATTGTTTCGTTCAAGCACCTCTTTGGTGGTTTGCGTCATACCGCTGACCGCCCGCTTAAATACGGTACGCCCTTCTTGCTGAGCAAAATGCATTTTATTGGCCACCGTTTCTGCAGTTGCTGGGTTTAATGATCCCCCACCAGGCATTTTTAGGTAATCAATGCCACTTCCGTCCGATTTTAAAACGGAATCTATAATTCCAAGACCTTCTTCATTTGCCTCGAGCATAACCGCACCTGCACCATCACCAAATATGATACAAGTCGCTCTATCCGTATAATCTATGATGGAAGACATCTTATCTCCTCCAACGACAATGATTTTCTTGAAACGGCCTGATTCTATTAAGGCTGATCCTACATTATATGAATATAAGAAACCAGAACAGGCGGCATTTACATCAAATCCAAAAGAATTAGTACAACCCGTCTTTAAAGCAATCTGATTAGCCGTGTCCGGGAAGACCATATCTCCAGTGACAGTTCCACAAATGATACATTCTACCTCTGAAGGGTCCGTATTCGTTTTGGTTAATAGCTGCTTTACTGCTTCAGCCCCCATGTCAGACGTAGCCTTGGTAGGGTCCTTAAGAATGTGTCTTTGCTTGATACCAGTCCGAGATTGAATCCATTCATCATTGGTTTCAACCATTTGTTCGAGGTCTTTATTGGTTAAGACATCAGGTGGGACATAGGTGCCAACTCCAGTAATTGCTGCGGAAATAGGAGACATCGTCAGGTTTTTAATGAGGGCACGAAGTTAATGGTTATTGTTATAAATCGAGGCTATCTAAGTAATTTCCTTAGGAGGAACCTCTTTCGAGGGTGTTTTTCAATCAATAATAGGGGAGTGGCGATAAAATAGGGACAAACGCACACATTATACTTTTCTGTAATATGTGGCACAGTGTTTGCCTTACAAGGAACAACACAATTATTGAATAAAAATCTAGTATTATGATTTTGCTTAGTAAAACCATTTCCAAGATTGCCCTAGTTGCTTTAGTGCTTACAACGACGATCACTGCTGTAAGCGCGTCAAATGACGGACCCTCTTCTATTGATTTCACCGACGAAACATTTGACCGAGCTAAAAAGAGAGCAGCTTCAGAAGGAAGATTATTCTTCGTTGACTTCTATGCAGACTGGTGTACACCTTGTAAATGGATGGAAAACACAACTTTCCAAGATAAGGAAGTAGCGAATATGCTTAACAATAATTATGTGTCTATCAAGGTAGACATCGATACCAAGGATGGTTTTGATGTCAAGCAAAAGTACCAGATTAGGGTACTTCCAACGCTCCTGATCTTTAATACGGAAGGAGAACTGGTTGAGAGAGTGGAAGAAACACTATCTAGATCAAAGTTGATGAATCTACTAAATTTCCATGTGCACAAGGACGCCAAGGTAATTACCAATCATTACTTCAACCAGAGTCCAAATGACAAGACGCCGGTAACCAATCCTGCGCCTGCGATGGATTCTCAGTACGATAATTACAGAAACAAAACGGTAAAAAGTAGCTACAGAGTTCAATTAGGAGACTATGACAACTATGAAGCTGCACTAAGAAAGGTCAATGAATTGAGAGATCAATTCTTGGAGGAAATCATTGTGTTGAATGATTATAGAGATGGAAAGGTGTGGTATCGAGTATTGATGGGTCGGTTTGGCACTGAAAACGAGGCATCCTCCTTTAGAGACATCTTGATGAAGAATCACAATCTTCCAGCTATCGTGTATTAATTCCTTTATTTTATATAAGTCCCATCCCAAGGACAATTTATGCAATTAAAGAAATCCTCGCCTTAGGTGAGGATTTTTTTTGTTTAGCCTTTCGGCAAATGAATTTACTTATTAATAAATAACCCCTCTACGCAACGAAAGCATGGACCTAAGCGTATAATACTTAATAGTTCTCCACATTGACTTAATGTCTTTAAATTATAGACTTATTAGACCTTTTACTCATGTGAAGACCTATATTTGCGGCAGCAAAGTAAACGTCGGTAACAAAGCATTCTATGAGGTGGCTACATATTTCAGCATTCGTGATTCTTTTTTCACAATTAGGTTTTTCTCAGACCGATTGTCCCCAACAATTATTAGATAACCTAAGTTGGGAATTTGTACTTCCACCCATGTTTATACCGCTAGAGCCAGGAGATAATTTCTGGCTAGAATGTCACGTCACCGGTTTTCAAGATGTGGCCTCTTTTCAATATACCTTTGGATTCGATCCCACGGTGCTCATGTTTGATCAATTAGATGATACGGGTTCTCCTTTAACTGGAGCCGTAGAGAATAATTTAACAGAGGCGGCTACTGGGAATTTAGGAATATTATGGAGTAATATCAATGGAGAAGGCCAGAGCCTTGGCGATGGCACTGAGATATTTAAGTTGTTTTTTGAAGTGGTTGGAAACCCAGGAGATTGTTCCTTTGTAGACCTAACTTCTAACATCGTAGGCCTTGAGGTATATTTCATCTTTCCAGATGGATCAGATTGCTTTACCCTATTAGATCTTGATGTATCTACCAATGTCCCACTCAAAATAAACTGTTCAGATTTAGCCGTTATCCCAAGTTACTGTGCAGACGGAAATGGAACCGGAGATTTAACGGTTGAAGTCTGTGGCGGATCAGGGCCTTACACCATTTCAGTGGAAGGTGGTTCAGGTTTTATTGCCATGAATGAACCCATAGATGCCAGTGGTATTTTTGTTTTGAATAACGTACCACCTGACCTCTATCTTATTGAAGTATTTGATGCGGCAGGAGGTTCTATATTTGAACAGTATGATATTTCCAATGCGGATCTCCTCGTTGCCTCTGCCTTTGTTGTAGATCCACCTGCTTGTGATGGATTGAAAGGTGATATCGGAGGAATGGCCTCCGGTGGAAATCCTCCATATTCATATGCTTGGTCCAATGGAGTATTCGCAGAAGAAATGCAAGAAAATGTTCCGGAGGGAACCTATACACTGACCGTGACGGATGCCACCGGCTGCGAAGCCACAGCAGAAGTAACCATGGATGTGCTTGATTTTACCTTTGGCGTAAGCGTCGTGAATGCTACTTGTACTGGAACGCAAGATGGATCTGCCATTGTCACCGTTTCAGGAGGAACTCCATTTGCCGGCGGCTTGTACGATTTTGATAATGGTCAAGGTCCTAGTTTGATCGGAGAATTTAATAATTTAAATCCTGGCACTTATGATATAACTGTTCAGGATGCCAACTTCTGTCCACTTGAGATAGAGTTTGAAATATTGGGAGACTTTGTTCCAGATTTTCAAGTAGATACCTTATTCACACCCGAGTGTTTTGGAGAGTTCGGTGAATATGTCATTGTTATGAACAATGGTACAATCTCTGATCAATTTCCAGTATTTGTCTCAGATCAAAATGGCATGTTCCCACTGTATGGATTAAATCCTGGAACCAACAATATAGAATTCTTCTCAGAACTTGAAGGCGGTCTCTACGATGTAGAATTTACCTTGGAAAATGGATGTAATGTAGAGTTTGTGATGGAGATTCCTGAATTTACCTTTCCTGAGATTGTGATTGATTTAGTAGACTCAGTCAACCCCGGTTGTGGTGGTGAACCTGGGTCTATTGACGTCATGACCAGTGGTGGAAATGGAGCACTTTCTTATGAATGGAGTGAAGGTTCAATGACAGAAGATATCATGGATTTACCTCCTGGTATTTATACACTTACGGTCACCGATGCCACTTCTTGTTCAAGTACCTTTGAGTTAGACATGTCAGGAATGGGCGCTTTAAATATCGAGGCAACGGTTGTTCAAGGAGTAGGGTGTGGAGATGATGCAGATTCTGGAATTGTAGAAGTAACCATAATAAGTGGCGATGCCATGAATCCTACGTTTAACTGGGAGAATAGTTCAGGTACTGTACTAGGAGATGACTCCCAATTAGAAGGTGTAGGGGCAGGTGTATACTTTGTCACAGTTACTGGAGATGACATAGCATGTCCGAGCGTCACTGAAGTAAGCATTGATGGAGCGGGTAATTTCTTCTTTGAAGAATTCTCAACGAATCCTACCTGCTTTCAAGGAGATGAAGGTCGAATTGAGATTTCCTTGGATGGCGGAGTACCACCATTTAATTATGCTTGGTCACATGATGCTTCATTGACATTTAATACGGCAGAAGATTTAACAGCTGGAGATTATAATATAACGGTCACAGATTCGGATGGCTGTGAAAAAGATACCATCATCACCTTAGTGGATCCACCAAGAATGGACTTAGAAATAGATTTAAATTCCATTGTGGGGGTTAGCTGTTTTGGAAGGCCAGATGGAGAAGCTACGGCCATTGCAAGTAACAGTACCATAGGAGCCGTAGAATTTATTTATTTCTTCTTGGATGAAGATGGGAATCGTTTGGATGAGGTCGATGGAATGGTTGGAACGACGCAGAATTTACCTGCGGGCACGATCAGTTACTATGCCTTTGATGGTCAATGTTTTTCTGATACACTCACCTTTGAAGTACCAGACATTGAGCAAATACAAATAGACTCCACCAATTCAGAAATTGCAGGGATTAAATGTGCTGGAGATGCCGATGGAAGCCTTGAGATCTTATTGACTGGAGGAGACGGTAATTATGATTACGAATGGGATACTGGAGAAACGACGCCAGAATTGACCAACATCCAAGCTGGTAATTATGTACTGACCGTGACTGACGGAAATGACTGTGATGTCATCTTTAGTTTTAATGTCCAAGAGCCCGATAGTCTGATTGTGGGGATAGATCCTTTCTTGACCACAGCCATCAGCTGTTTTGGAACAGAATCAGCGACCATTGGGGTTTTTGCTGAAGGTGGTTTGGGTTCATATACTTACAACTGGACTCCAGAAGTTTCAACGACCAATCAAGCATTGAATTTAGGGCAGGGAGATTATACCATTGAGATCATGGATTCCGTGGGATGTGTTCAAGTCATTGATTATACCATTGAGGCCAATCTACCCATCGAAGCCTCTGTCGCGGATTTTATCCCATTAAACTGTCCAGGAGACTCGACCTTGATTTGCTTAGGACCTGTGTCTGGTGGGACTGGTAATGGTTATGTATATCAGGTAAATTTTGGAAATGTTACCCCAGCAGATTCTTGTTTTTGGGCCTTGCCAGGTCAGTATGAGATCGTGGTTTTAGATAGTGAAGGATGCCAGATGGTTGATCCATTACAATTTGATATTCCGCAACCACCGGGATTGACCATTGATCTTGGCGATGATCTCTTGGTAGATTTAGGAGAGACGGATGTTATCATTGATGCCTTCATCAATGCTTCTTCACCGATTGATTCCATCGTTTGGTTTTCAGAAAATGGTGTCTGGGAGTGTGAAGATATTGATTGCACAAGCATCCTTATTGATCCTTTAGACCCAGCTTTTTACTCGGTCGAAGTTTTTGATGTGAATGGCTGTAGCGGGTTTGCAGAAATATTTGTGGATGTCAAGAAAACTAGAAACGTTTATGTTCCTTCCATTTTTAATCCAGATGGCCAGGGCTTAAATGAATCTTTTGTGCCTTTCTTAGGTCCTGGAGCTCTTCAGATCAATGATTTTAAAGTTTATGATCGTTGGGGCAACGTGGTCCATTCCGTCGATCAGCCCATACTTCCTGGTTTCGAAATCGTGGATGCTTGGGATGGAAGATATAATGGTATCGAGCTGAATCCTGGCGTTTATGTCTACATCGCAGAAATCGAATTTATCGATGGAGTGGTAGAGATTTGGAAAGGAAGCATCACTCTTTACAAATAAACCAAAATCAATGGCTATTTTTATAGTCCATGGATTCAAACACTAAACATTCATTTGACGCAAGTCTAGGAAGAGGACCAGGAAAGGATAAAAGTTCTTACCTGAGTGCTGAAGGCATAGAGATTGAAAATTATCAATCACACGATCCCTCATTAAGTCATGTACAATTTGTTTCAGGACATCCTCCATATTTGGGTGGTCCTTATGCAAGCATGTATGTGGGTCGACCTTGGACGATCAGGCAGTATGCTGGATTTAGTACCGCAGAAAAAAGTAATGAATTTTATCGCAAGAATTTAGAGGCCGGTCAGAAAGGACTTTCGGTGGCCTTTGATTTAGCAACGCATCGAGGGTATGATTCCGATCATCCTAGAGTGTCAGGTGATGTGGGTATGGCTGGAGTGGCCATAGATACAGTAGAGGATATGGAGCGATTGTTTCAAGACATACCATTGGATAAAATGTCTGTATCCATGACGATGAACGGCGCAGTACTTCCGATCATGGCCTTTTTTATCATTGCTGCTGAACGGCAAGGGATTACCATGGATCAGTTGAGTGGAACGATTCAGAATGACATTTTGAAGGAATTCATGGTGAGGAATGCCTACATCTATCCGCCGACGCCAAGCATGCGTATCATCTCTGATATTTTTGAATATACCTCACTGAATCTTCCAAAGTTCAATTCGATTAGCATCAGTGGATATCACATACACGAGGCAGGTGCACCCGCAGATTTAGAATTGGCATACACGCTAGCGGATGGTTGGGAGTATTTACGTGCGGGAGTAAAAGCTGGTCTAGAAGTGGATGCCTTTGTTCCTCGGTTTTCATTTTTCTGGGGCATTGGCATGCAAATGTATATGGAGATTGCTAAAATGAGAGCCGGTCGATTATTGTGGGCAAAAATTGTCCAGCAATACAATCCCCAAAATAAAAAATCATTGGCGTTGAGGACCCATTGCCAGACTTCGGGTTATAGCTTAACTGCTCAAGATCCATACAACAATGTTGCTCGGACAACGATAGAAGCTCATGCCGCTACTTTGGGTGGAACCCAATCACTGCACACCAATGCCTTGGATGAGGCCTTGGCATTACCTACCGATTATTCCGCCAAGGTGGCTAGGGATACACAGATATTTTTGCAGGAACAATCCGGTGTTACAGACATTGTAGACTTAACAGCAGGCTCACACTACATAGAAAAACTCACGGCCGAATTGGTTGAGAAATCATGGAAGCACATCGAAGAAATTGAGGACTATGGAGGAATGACTAAAGCCATCGAAAAAGGAATTCCAAAGATGAGAATCGAAGCTGCCGCTGCCAAAAAGCAAGCACGCATCGATGGAGGTGAAGAGAAAATCGTTGGTGTAAATATCTTCCAGCAAAAAGATGAAACAGAGATTCCAATTCTTTCAGTGGAAACCGCGAAAGTAAGAGAAGAGCAGGTTGCCAGAATTAACCGAACCAAAAATGATCGAGATAATGCGAAAGTTAAACTGGCATTGGAGGCACTAGAACATGCAGCTCAGACGGAAGGTAATCTTTTGGCCCTGGCCGTAAATGCAGCGAGATTGGATGCAACACTCGGAGAAATAAGCACTGCACTCGAAGCCGTCTTCGGAAGATTTAAAGCCAAGCATAATCTGATCAGTGGCGTCTATTCAAAGGAGATTAAAATGGATGAAGATTTTAAAAAAGCACGAACACTCGCTGAGGACTATCAAAAAAGTTCTGGGCGCCGTCCGCGTATTATGATTGCCAAACTTGGGCAGGATGGTCACGACCGAGGGGCGAAAGTCATTGCTACTAGTTTTGCAGATGTAGGATTCGATGTGGACATCGGACCATTGTTTCAGACACCAGAAGAAGCAGCGCAGCAAGCCATTGAAAATGATGTTCATTTTTTAGGGATTTCTTCCTTGGCTGCAGGTCATAAAACCTTAGTTCCGGCTACTCAAGCAGCATTAAAAGAACTGGGACGTGAAGACATCATTCTAGTAGTGGGTGGAGTGATTCCGCCGCAGGATTATGACTTTTTATTTGAACAAGGAGTGGCGGCCGTTTTTGGTCCGGGCACAGTGATCAGTAAAGCAGCCATTAGCTTGCTTGAATTATTAAATGACTAAAATCGTCAATGACAATCATCTATATTTTACTAGGCCTTATTGGTACTTTCATTTTTTTGGTAATCCTCATTGGTTTCCTTTTATCTGGACCCAAATACAAAGGACCTCAAACAAAACACTTTGATGGGAAGAGATTTCATAATCCCAGTGGTCGACCCGCGAATGGTTTTAAAGAGGCCTCGAAATATATGAGTTCGGGAACAGCCATGCGAGGGAAGTGGGAAAAGAACTATGAAACGACCGTCAGAACAAAGGCAGTTCCAGGCACAAATCAAGAAGGAGAAATTCTCGTAAGCTTTGTGAATCATAGCACCTTTTTAATTCAGATCGGAGGCAAGAACATACTCACCGATCCCGTCTGGTCTGAGAAGTGCAGTCCTTTCCAGTTTGCCGGCCCTGGACGAATGAGACCGCCGGGAATTAACTTTGAAGACCTGCCTTCCATCGACCTTGTTTTGCTATCTCATAATCATTACGATCACATGGATAAGCCGACCATTAAGCGTTTAACCAAAGATCATAATCCGGCCTTTATAGTCCCTTTAGGAGTAGATGGATTACTTCATCGATGGGGAATTAAGAAAACGAAAACGATGGCACTTGATTGGGATAAATCTGTGGAGATTGATGCCATTAAATTCACCGCCACTTCTGCCAATCATTTTTCTTCCCGAGGATTGTTTGATAGGGACGCCACGCTTTGGTGTGGTTTTCTCATGCAACACGAAGATCTTAAATGTTATTATGTAGGTGATACTGGATACGGTGATAACTTTAAGGAGATTGGAAAGAACTATGGACCGATGGATCTTTCTTTAATTCCTATTGGTGCTTATAAGCCAGAATGGTTTATGGGTCCTATTCACGTGACGCCCGTAGAGGCCATCCAGATTCATAAAGATGTGCGATCTAAGAAAAGTATTGCCATGCATTTTGGAACCTTCCCATTGGCATCCGATGATCAAGGCGAACCAGTGGCTTGGTTGGAAAAGGCTAGGGTAGAGGCAGGTCTTTCAGTGCAAGAATTTTTAGTTCCAGATGAGGGAGAGAGTTATGCGGTTTCAGGATCTGATTAATGAAAGATGTGTATTTTTAAGGTGTGGGCTGTAAAGGAGTAATGTCTAAACTTTTAACATTCAAAATAGAAATATGAAATTTTCAATGATTGTCCTGTTTGCTTTAGTTTCATTTTCAGGATGTTCTCAGAATTTAGAATACAATATTTCCTCTTATCAAACAGAAGGCACCAAAGCTCCAAATACACATTACATTGGAGAGGCATGGTTGAATGCTATTATTCACGATGATGCCGAATTGGGTTATAACATAACTAAGGCTACTTTTAAAGCGAATTCAACATTGGACTGGCATACGCATAGTACGGCACAAGTGCTGATCATTGTAGATGGTGAAGCCTATTATCAAGAGCGAGGAAAAGAACCGGTAATTCTAAAGGAAGGTGATGTAATCAAATGCGAAAAAGGTTCGGAACATTGGCATTCATCAACGAAAAATAGCGATGTCACATATTTAGCTTTATATGGAAGTGGGCAACCAACATCATGGACTGAAGTATTAACTCAAGAGTACTACGATCGAATAGCTAAGATATTTAACCATAAATAGGGACATTGATCATTTGCGAATGAATGCAGAATTCAATGGGTAAAATAAATCAAGACTTTAAATGAAAAATGAATTTAATAAGTTTTTCAAGATTGCAATAATACGGAACGAGATAGGACTCATGACTTCCTGAAGATTAAGATATAGATTTTTGTAGAACAGCATTAAAACATAATCTTGAACAAAGTTATATCTTTAAGTATAAATATATTTCTGCTATTTTGAATTAATTATTAAATTCTTCGACCAGGAATAAATATAATTTCACTTTTATGATAACAGGTCTTGTGCACAATTTCCCTTGCGAAAATCAACTTCTTGATATTCAATTTGATCACAAATGTGATAAGTGCGGTAAACTTAATTGTCACCATGTTAAACTTTATTCTGGCTTCCAAGATGTTTTTAATTTAGATCGAAAAATTCATTTTCTTAATGATTTTTTCTGCGCTATGCTATTAAATGATAAATTATTTATAATGGCAGCTGATCTAGTATGGCTCTTTAAATTATTTAATTTGTCAGAGCTTCATGATTTGTTTCATGCCGGAGTAATAGAGATTATTAACACAAGTATTGCTCATGCAGGTATTAGTGAAGATAAAAAGAAGTTGCGGACAGGATTTCGAACAATTTCTGGAAATTATTTAGATACAATTGAGAGAAAATTATCAGAGATTTCTCCTACCGGAAAATTAAATCAACCAGGTCAAAATATTTTATACAATATTGAAGTGAATCACAAAAGTATAGACGATAGAAATATTATGAGCGAACTTGCTGAAGAAACTAATCATGATCTTCAACTCAAAAACGTCAGAAAAGGCCTAGGTATTATAACAAAGGAATTATCAAAAATTCGTCGAATAGACATCATTAAAATACTTGGATTGTTCTACAATAATAGAGCACTAAATATTGCATCCCAAATTAATGTGGATAATATCATATTAGATTCTTATTCAAAACAATTTATTGAGGCCAAGCTAAGGCCTTCAGAAATGAACCATTTTTTAGCGAGAACAACATCGGTAAGTATATTCTCTAATTTAAATGACCTTAAGGGTATTCCAAATTTGGGTAAACTATTTGTTAGTAAAATTATCTCTTTAAAGGACATACTAAATCTTAGATCAAATATAGAAGGACAACTGTTTAGAGTTTGGTTCAAGTCGAAAGAATACAATGAAAATGAGGTCAAGAGAATATTAATGAATAATAAGGATGAGTCATTACTTGTTAAATATACAAATAAGGTGAGGTGGTTAATTCCTCCTTTAGTTGGGGTTGTTGGCGGTCCACCTTCAGGTATAGTAGCAGCCTATGCAAATTCTAAATTTGTTACAAAATTCTTAAATGGATGGCATCCAAATTTATATCTAGATAATGTTCTAAGAAAAAAAATAGAAGAGAGAAATACTTCGCATCAAAAAGAAGTGAAAGCAAAATTAATTGAAAGGAGAAAACCAAAGGTTCAAAGGAATGATCCTTGCCTGTGCGGAAGTGGAAATAAATTTAAGAATTGTTGTGGGTAAAAATAATTCTGCCTAGTATCAGCTGATGATGCCATATCTAAATCACTTTGCTCGTAGAGACGGCACATATCATTTCCGATCATTGGAAAAAGTCAGCGTTTGTCCATGCATATTTGATCAAATTATTTTCGATCATCCACACGCAATTTCATTCATGAAAATATATTCGAAGCTTTTCTGGTACAGAACAAGCATCGTAATTATCAACTCTTTTGCTCGCTTATTTTGTACTGAATTTTGGTACAAAGTGTTTCAGATAAACAATCATACTTACATAGGTAATTATGAGTGTAGGTACGCTTGTATTGAAGCCAAGATCAAATTCCGGAATGTTAAATAACTCTCTAAACGAGGTGGTCGCAATAGACAACATGAATACAATTCCAAAGACAAATAGTCCTATGATGGATGCTTTATTTTTAAAGCTACGTTGTATACCAGACTTCCTTTCTTGATTGAAGAAGTACCAAAGAATTACTGCAGTTGCAAGTGCTTCTATGCCAATCGCTTGGTAGACGTTTGTAGCGTAATTACCTAATCCAACTGCTCCAGAATCCAGCCCGAAGATGTGGTGAGGGTGTCCTGAGAAAAAGTCTAAAACAAAATGGCCAAGGACTAAAGCAGAACCAACCAAACCGATTTTGTTTTCTTTAAAAATAAATTTCCCGATTAGGAAAACGATGATTAACCATGCTATCAATGGAATTAAATCATGGCTATATAGCATGTTGACGACCATATTACTCACCGTCGTATCAAAAACATCATCAGGCGTCGTCCTTTCTAATTTCAGATAATGAAATATAAACCATAAGAAATCTTGGAGCTGAGAAGCTATTAAGAAGTAAAGTAAGGTACCCTTAGGGTATTTCTGATAAGCTACAAGAGCTGTGGCATAGTGTCCTGCTAACATGATTTTTTTTACTTTAATATTTAAAGCAATATTACTCTTTTTTACTTTAAAAATTAAAGTATTATCTTTAATTTATGAAAGTTAATTTTCGATCTTCTTGTATGATTGCCTCTGCGCTTGATTTGATTGGGGATAAATGGTCAATAGTCATTATCCGCGATATGTTACTTCACAACAAGACATCCTACAAGGAATTTATGGCTTCCGATGAAGGCGTAGCTAGTAATTTACTTTCATCAAGATTGAAATTATTGGAATCATTGGAAGTAGTCACAAAGAACAAGCTCCGTTCGAACAAAAAGGAAAACATTTATCTCTTAACCGAAAAAGGAATAGATCTAGCACCTATCATCATGGAGTTGGTGATTTGGAGTGATTTGCATGTAAGAAAATATCATACAAAAATGAATACTTCAGGTACTGTAAATATGGACAAGAATGCGGTCATTGACCTTACGCAAAAAAAATACCGAGCATTTGCTAATCAATTTCAAAGTCAGCTATATACGAATTAGAAATACATGAAAAGTAAAAGTTTTCAGTCAATGAATAAAGTTCACAACATATTATAATTCTTCTTTGGATGCCTCGTACATCTAGTCTTGATGTAACAAGTCATCCAACGCAAAACAGCATAATAACCATTTAGTCACAGTTAAGTAGAACTAATAAATTTGAATAAACATAATTGATATATAATACAATGAATCTGATACTTAAAATCACAACCCTCATTTTGATCACATCCGTTTTTTCGTTTGCACAAATGGATGATTGCATTTCTTCAGAAACTCAGGGCTATAATATGCTACTGATAGGTAATAGCTTTTTTAGACCTTATGCAGAGAGATTGGATATCTTGGCTTTGGAAGCTGGATTTGAAAATCATAACAGTACTACAATCATACGCGGGGGAGAAAATGGAAGACCCATTAATTTTTGGAATGATTCTAATAGCCCAGAACACAATCAAATAAAAGCCGCCCTTGATCAAGGGAACATTGAATTATTTGGGATGACAGCAGGACATGAAATGGAAAATCCCACAGAGGGTCACCGAGCTTGGATTGAATATGCATTACAGAATAATCCGGACGTCAATATTTTTATTGCGATACCACAAATTGATTATCCAGCAGATTGGGAGGAGCGAGCGGAGGAATTTGGATTTAATACGATATATGAGTTGTATGATTATTTTGTAGATGATCTTGTTCATAATTCAATAGTAGATCAGTTGCGTGAGGAATTTCCAACAACCACAATTTTCACGATACCAACAGGAAGGGTAAGTAATCGCTTGGATCTAATGAATATGAATGATGAATTGCTGGATGATATTACAAGATTTGGTCCTATAGAAACGTCCTTGTTTACGGATGAGAAAGGACATCAAGGAGATATCATTAGAGAAGCCGGTGGGCTGCTTTGGTTAAAGAGTATTTACGATGTTGATTTAAGCAGTTTTGAATACGACACAGGGTTTGAGACAGACCTACATGCAATAGCACAAGAAGTATCGAATAATCACGATTCTAACTACAGTCTTTGTTTTGAATCGAGCGTACATCCGGAGGTAACATGTGACAGTACCTACGCCATTATTTTGGAGTCTGACATCACCTATGCAGAAGGACTTACCCATGATGGTGTTAGTCCAAGTACATTTGCAATTCCCTTATTGCTAGATGTTTATACCCCTGATAATGATTCGGAGAATAGACCAGTTTATATGTTCATCCATGGAGGTGGATTTAATGGTGGTTCTAAAACTGCAAATCACATTATAAATATGGCACACTACTTTGCTTCCAGAGGCTGGGTTTTTGTTTCCGTCGATTATCGAACTTCCCAAAACATAGGTACAATACATACTGGAATCGTTCCTCAAGAATGGGAAGATTTAGCGAACCAATTCCCTGTTGCTGAAGAAATTTCAAGAGCGATGGCCATATACGCTGCCCAAAGAGATGCTAAGGCTGCGATGCGTTGGATCGTGGCTAATGCAGATAATTATAATATCAATACAGACTTTATCTCGGTGGGCGGTGGATCTGCAGGAGCGATTACAGCGGTCACCTTGGGCGTTTCTGCTTTAGAAGATTTTAGAGATGAAATAAGCCTGGCGGATGATCCCACTTTGTCAACAACTAATGTAGATCAAACCTATGAAATACAAAGCATTGTTGACTTCTGGGGAGGCAATGTAGCATTGGAAGTACATGAGACAATTTTTGGCATTAATCCTTTTGACAGCAATGATCCACCTTTATTTATCGCGCATGGTACAGAAGATCCTACGGTACTTTTTAGTGAGGCAGAAGAGTTGGTGCATCTCTATGACTCTACCGGTGTACATGTAGAATTGAATACCTTAGTAGGTGAAGGTCATGGTCCATGGGCGGCGACCTTAAATGACAAAAGCTTACAAGAATTGTCTTATGATTTTATCGTAGAGCAACAAGAATTGATTGTTGATGAAGCTTGTGATATGTCAACTTCTATTAAAGAAAATTCTGAATTTGAAATCATTGTTTTTCCAAATCCTGCGAAGGATCTTATTAATATACAAGTGGAGGGAACCTTTCATTTCTTGTCAACTTTATATGACCTTAATGGAAGAATAATTGATACAAGATATAGTAATGGAAGTCTATTAAATATTGACTCCATACATGCTGGTATTTACCTTTTAGAAATAATTGATATCAATTCAGGAAAAAGGCAAATGAATAGAGTAGTAGTGACTAAGTAACTATATTTTTATTTAGACTTGGAGTTAATTTAACTTCTGCGCAATTGATAAATGGTTAATATAGAAATCAATCAATGGTTGTAGTAGTTTGCTTAATTTTCATTGGTGCAGTATTGTATTCTTTGATACCAAGTTCAAGATCTTCCAGGTATGTATTTGTAAATTTTGAGTTAAGCTCAACATCTTGGTTTTAATATGCAGTTGTAATTGCAATGAGCAACTAAAGCATTCCATCCAAGAATGTTATATTTGTATTTCTTATATATGTGATGAAGGATTACAATAAATTAATTTACACCAAAACATTACGTTCCGCCTTAGAGGATGGGTCGGTCAAAACCAATGACTCCATTCTGGTGGTATGCGGAGGTAATTATGATAAGGAGGTTCTTCATCGACTCGGCTTCACGAAGGTAACCATCTCTAATCTTGATTCTCGCATGACTGGAAACGAGTTTGATCCTTATGAATGGTCTTATCAGGATGCAGAGACCATTACGGAAGATACGGATAGTTACGATTGGGTTTTGGTCCATGCAGGATTGCATCATTGTTATGCACCCCATAAAGCATTGCTAGAAATGATAAGAGTGGGACGTAAGGGAGCGATTGTGTTTGAAGGCAGAGAGAGTTGGATTATGAATCTCGCCAATAAGCTAGGTCTTGCTCCAGTGTATGAAATTGAAGCAGTCATCGGCAACGACCTGAAGTATGGTGGAGTATCCAATAGTCACATTCCCAATTTCATTTATCGCTGGGAAGAGCGTGAGGTGATTAAGATTGTCAGTAGTTATTATCCTCAGTTTAAAAACAATGAGGTAAAATTTTATTACAATCTTCGGTTGCCAGATGAACGGGTGGAATTTATCAAGTCCCCTATCAAGCGTTTCATCATGAATCTCAGTTTTCTACCCTTGCGATTCCTAATTTTCTTATTTCCAAAACAATCCAATGAGTTTGGCTTTATCATAAAGAAGGGGAGTGAGTTGCAAGATTGGTTGGTAGCACAAGGAAAGGAGGTCGCCTTAAATATGCCTTACTTAGAAGAGAAGTTTGACGTGACTGTGCGCAAGTGATTTTTGAGTTAACTTTTAATGGAGTCTTCGTAAACCGTTACCATGTCTTTCAACGTATCATCCAATGGTCTGGGATTAAAATCTAATTCTTCTTTTGCTTTTACATTTGTAAAGTAAGGTTCGGATAAAAGTAAGTCTGCAGTCTTGCGATTAAAGTTGATGGGTTTTCTAAACGCAGCTTCAATAAAGGATAAAAAACTACCTGCTAACTTTATTATGCCATTTGGAATAGAAATAATCCGAGCTTCTTTCCCTTGAAGATTTTTGATTTTTTGAATAAGTTCTGCAAAACTCAATAGTTGATTTGAGAGCAGATAGTTTTCTCCACTGCGACCCTTACTTAAAGCCGTAACGGCGGCTTGAGCCACATCCTTTATGTCAACGAAATTTTTAGCCCCATTGAATTTAATCAGTAGTTGGTTTTTAAGAATATAATGAATTAGTTTGTTCGAACTTACATTCAATTTTGAACCGCCGATCATGAAGGTTGGATTTAGAATAATGGTGTTTAGTTTTTGCTCTTTTGCGGCATGGCGACAGATCATTTCAGCGGCAATTTTCGAATTGGCATAGTTGAATAGTTGTTTATTTCGAAGTAAGGGTGTTTTCTCAGTTCCCGGGTTTTGTTTGGTTCCCACTTGGAAAGTATTCGAAGAACTTATTAAAATAAAACGAGAAATCTCATTTGCGCAAGCGAGATCAACCAACTTTGCAACAGCGAAAATATTTATTAAGTCTTGTTCTTGATTAATGCTTGAACCCATCCGCGTGTCGGCTGCGCAATGAATGATGGCATCTATCGTGTCTAATATGTTGGGGTTAAAAATTTCATCCTTGAGGTCTTGGAACCTCCACTCAATGGGAAAGTTGAAATTAAAATTTGGATTTTTTCTGCGGTGTAATCCAATAATGGTATGTCCTTCTTCGTAGCAAGCCTTCGCAATATAACCGCCAAGCAATCCTGTGATGCCAGTTATAAGCACTCTCATTTACTGACGAAATTCCTCTGACACTTTAAGAGTACAGTAATGGTTACTCTCATCCTTACTCTTGAATTTCCATGGAAGTTTCTGGCTCCGTAACCGGGAAATAATTGGTTGTATTTTCATTGATTACCTTCTTTAGGTTTTCAATATTTTCAACTTCTTGCTTTTCAAAAGCACCTGCAAACATTTCCATTGCCGCAAAGAGCGATTTCATCATTAGGCCTTTTCCGAGTACTTCTGATTCTGTTTTTACCTTCGTCTTGTTTCCTTCTTTTGTGAAAGAAGTCTTTTGTTCAAAAACACTCATGTCACTATCGAAACTTAAACTGATGTGATCATTTTCTTTGATTGACGAGATGGTTTCAATCATTACAAATTCTGGTTCTGTTGGGCTCGGTTTTACTTTGACCTTATATTTACTACCTACCTTTCCTTTCTCACCACTGACAAGGTCAATGCTCTGAAATCCTTTCAGCCACTGATTATATTTTGACTCGTCTTGATGAACAGCCCAAGCTTCTTCCACTGATTTATCAACCAAGATCTCATGCCCATATTTTACCGTTGGTTTTAAAAACCCTAGTAGTACGAAGAAAAGTGCAATGGCGAGAAGAAAGAAAATAAGGTATTTAAGAAATTTCATGGTGTTGGTTTTGAATCATTAATGTACGACGATGTCTCAAATTTTTTCAGTTTACACAAAATTTTTACGAGCAGTTTAATTTTTTTTCAATTCATTTTTTAATGGATGATCTGAAATTAAATATACAATTAGTCAATAATCATGGTGGTTTGACAATTATTTCTTGTTTCTGAATCTCAGGATAATTGTATTTTTTATACCTGGGGTTAAATTTTTTTCAAGCACGAGGTAGGAGTTTTTCAAAGCTGTTTGTCTTTATAATGAATTCAAACATAGTTAAACTTTTCGGCCGAAATTTTATCTGTTTCCTTTTCAAAAGAATGATGAATTCTTTGATGATTCATTCTAATTACTAACAATAAAATAAAATCGTATGCACAAGAGAATTTGGATCGTATTAGCCATTCTAAGCAGTGGAATCTTTTTTCAATCATGCACAGAAGATGTTGGCTTAGAGAATGATGACCTAACAGGAGAGGTTAACATAATAGAAGAATTTCCTAATAGTTTAGCTCAGCTCAGAGGTGGAAGACCTGGCGGCGGAGGCGGCGGTGGTGGCGGCGGAAATGGAGGAGGAAATCAAGGAGGCGGAACAGATGTTGATGACATGAACTATGACCTTCTAAATAGCTGGACAAAACTTTTTTATGAACTCGATAGATATGCAGGTGGGATGAGACCAAATGCAACCGCAAGAGCCATAGCTTATGTTTACTTGACTGCTTATGAAACTGCCGCACCTGGTATGAGAGGATTTAGCTCAAATTCTCAAAGATTGAATGGACTTGATGTCGATCAGCCTAATCGAAGAGATGATATCCAATTTGAGTTAGCTCTAAACAGTGCGATGGCAATGGCTTTAAGTCACTTCTTATTTACCCTTGATACCGATAAGAGAAGTCAAATCGAAGAATTAAGAATACAGAATGAAGCTTTCTTATCACAGACGTTGAGCCAAGAAGAAATCGAAGAATCAAAAGAATGGGGTAGAGATGTAGCAGCAGAAGTTATAAGATATAGTCAGACAGATGATGAAGCCGAAGAGCAGATTCTAGAGCCACAACCACTTTCTTACGAGCCTCCAACGGGAGATGGATACTGGACATATTCAGCAGAACCTGAGAGAGCATTGTTCCCTTACTGGAAGTCTGTTAGAACCTTTGTGATCGGGCCAGATGAAACAAGCACAGTACCACCAATCGAATATAGCAATGTTCCAGGAACACCTTACTTCGATCAAATGCAAGAAGTGTATGACTCCAACAACGCGGCAAAAGCGGCTCAAGGTGAACAATTACACATAGCAGAGTTTTGGAGTGATGATGTAGAAGGTTTAATGATGAGTCCTCCAATGAGACAAGTATCTATACTTAATCAATTGATTGAAGAGCGAGATTTAGACTTGGACGAGGCACTAGCAATACATTTGAAATTAGGATTTTCATTGAACGATGCAGCAGTATCTACTTGGGCAGATAAGTATGAGTACATGGTGATGAGACCTAGTAACTTTATCCATGAATTCATTGATCCAGCTTTCCAAACGAATCTATTTAGATTGGTTTTCTGGCCAAACCCAAGTTTCCCAGGATACCCATCTGGTCACTCTTGTTTCGCTTCGGCAGCAGCAGGTGTATTCATTGATGCCTTTGGAAATCAGGTAACGTTCACAGATAGAACACACGAAGGAAGAACAGAATTTCAAGGAGAGCCAAGGACCTTCACGAGTATGAGAGAAATGGCGGATGAGAATGGATATTCAAGAGTACCACTCGGAGTACACATAGAAATCGATTGTACAGAAGGACTTCGATTAGGATATGAAATATCTGATGCAGTTAATGAATTGGATTTAGGTAGACCCAATACATAGTAATATTAGTTAATATCGAAATGAGAAAGCCATCTAGAAATTCTAGATGGCTTTTCTTATTAAATTTTTTCTGACTAAATTCTTAGCCTAGTAGATTCTTAGCTTTGCTCAATAGGTCGCCAGCGCCACCCATTTCTTTGGCCTTATTTAAAAGGTCTCCAGCATTTCCACCAAGAAGTCCAGTAATTTGACTCAAGTCAAAGCCTTTATCTTCTTCTGCTTCAGACTGAAATTTTTCTTTCAAACCAGCCACAAGATCTTGAGCTGTAGATTCAGACTCGGCAGCTGCTTCTTCTGCACCCATTCCTTTTGCTTGAAGGATTTCACTGATCTTCCCTTTAAGGTTTTCAGCAATAGCATTTCCTTCAGTAGCACCGCCTGCGCCACCTAATAGACCAGTGATTTGGCTTAAGTCACCACCTTTTAAGGTTTCAAGTAAGGCATTTGCTCCTTCTGAAGCCGCTTCACTTGTAGCCTCACTGCTAAGACTGTTACTCAACATTTTTTCTTGCAATTTTCTCATCGCAAGACCCTTTAACATTTCTAACATTTAAATTTTTGTTTAGATTAATATTCACTCTTAAGACGTGTATTTTCGCCACTGTCACTTTACAAACATTCAGGATGTCATTGATGTTACTTTTATCCTAGATAATTGATCCTTCTGGTAGTTAATTAACATTTCGACGGAACGTTTTGGTATTGTTTTGTGGTTTACACTAAAGTTACCTCTCCGACATCATATTTTAAAGTTTCCTTGATCTTTGCCTTATAAAGTGTTTTTTAGACTGCTTTATGATCTTTGTTTTTGATAAACCCTAACGATCTTCAAATCTAAAAGTGCATCACAAGGAATTAGAATTAACATTAAACAGAATTCCAATCATTGGAATATTCGCCTTTGTAATTCTATTCTATTATTCATCTCAATTATATCCCGGAGGCTCTCCGTTTGATTTAGAATCCGTTGGATATGATTGGATAAATAATTGTTGGCTGCCATTGATTCAGAAAATAACCTTAGGAATTGTTTTGATATGGATTTTGGGAATAAACCATGAAATTCGAAAGAAAATCAAAATCGTTTAACTATAATGAATTCTGCCACAGCATTTTTTAAACTTCATACCTGAGTTACAAGGGCAAGGACTATTTCTCCCAATTTTAGCTGTGGATCGCTTAAGGTTTCTTTCATCCATGTCTTGGTCAAAAATTTCTACCAACATTTTGTATAGCTTGGGATGTTTAGAAGATAGGAGTTTAGGTCTTTCAAAAAAATACTCACAGACTACAGGGAAGAATTCTGAAATCTTACTTCCGCCATAGGGATTTATGTCTGACTTTTCTTCATAGATATCATCCATCTTATGATTGATTAGATCAATCCACGGAATTAGATATGGTTGTTCTAAAAGCAACGATGGAATGCCATCTATTGATCCATCCATTTTATCTATGAGATGTATAAATTCATGAATCGCTGTATTCCTCTTATCTGTATCATTATCAAATCCATGATGTAAAGCAGGTTTGGATAGAATCATTTTGCCTTCCATGTATCCGGTGCCGACCATTCCCAAAATATTTCGATCAGGCCCCGTCGTTTCAAAATCTAAATTAAACATGGCTGGGTAAAGTATGACTTCAAATAAGTTGGTGTACCGCCATTTTGGAAATTTAAAAATGGGAATAACACCACTTGCGGCAACAAGCACTTTATCGGTGTCATTGACAGAAACTTCAATCCCTGTAACTTTGCAATTGAGTAAAAATTCTTGAACCTTAAATTCAAACAGGTTGCGTTCATTTTTATTTAAGGCATTGTAAAAGTTAACCTTTTGAATTAAAATTCTTCGCCATTCTTTTGGGAAGGACGATTTCGGTTTTTGCCAAGATTCAGTGGTTAATAATTTTTGAATGGCTAAGGCTCCTATTCCACCCAATAAGACAATCGCAAAAATAGCAATAGAATTCATGAGCTTTGATGCTTAGTTTTTTGGAACATTATGTTTTGCGATTGTTAGTCCACGATTAATAGCTCATGGGAGCTGGAATTAAAGATTTATTTATTAAAGGTAGTTTATTATTGCATCTATTTTGATAGGTAGCAGAGCTATTATTTTCTCATCATCCTTCTTAAGCCTACCTCCATTCCAAAGTTATTCAATCTTACTTTTTCAGGGAGTTCGTGCAAATTGTTCAATTGATGTGAATAATTCGCTTGCGCAAATATCTTATGTCCACTTTTTAGTGAATAGTTCGCTCCAATTCCAGCCATTCCTATTAGATGAAAAGGCTTTGCATTGCTTGATGTTACTGTTGTAAAAGAATTGGTATTGTATTCTAAATCAAGTGTAAGTAAATGAATCATTGGATTTAATCCGAATTCTATAAATGGCGTTAATTTTTTTGATTCAAATTCATATCTCAGATTAATTGGTATTTCAACAAAGAGATTACTTTTAGAAATCTTTTGCACAGGATCTATGTTGGGATCTGGTATCCATTCTCCTGCTTCATTTGGCATTCGACCAAACTCCATATTATCTTCATCGATTAAGTTATAACCCATTTCAGACACTTGAAGTCCGGTCTTAAAAAACCAACCATTCTTCAATTCTTTGTTCAGGTTTAAACCAAATTTGAAATTGTATTTTCTTTGTTGTTCTGCATTTAATTTAAATTCTGTATTGGAATCAATTTCACTAAAGGCTAGGGCTTGTTCTTCGACATTACCAGAATTTCCAATTCCGAAAATCCAGTCGATCGAGTGAGATTTCTGTGCTTGAAGATTAGGAGTAAGAGTCAAGAGTAGAACACATACAATGAAGAAGGTAGGGGACGGAAGGTGCTTGTTCATTTCTGAATTTTTAAGTTGGTCTATAAATACCAATCAATAACTCCATTCCATAAGGATTATTATGTAAGCAATGAGAAAATATAAATCCTTGTTTTTAAAATGCAAGTTTTAAACAGTGCTCTGCTTTTTTATACTAAATCGAAATTCTGTTTGTTCTCCTACCTCAGAGGTATAGCTGATTGTACCTCCGTGTCGATTGATGATTTTTTTACAGAATGCTAGACCCATGCCTGTCCCTTTGTATTCATCAGAGTTGTTTAAGTAAGTAAACGGTTCAAAGAGATCTTTATCTGTATCTTCTATGCCGATTCCATTATCAATAATGGTAAAGATCCATTCATTTTCGTTTTCCATACTTGCCACTTTGATAAAGGAATCTTTCTTTGGATCTGAGAACTTTATGGCATTGCTAATCAAGTTTTGAAAAACCCTTTTAATTTTTATTTCATCTGCTTTAATGATAGGAAGAGTTGTATCTGAGGTTAGTTGAACCTGTTTCTCCTGGGCTTGGGTCGTTAGGTTAGTGAAAACTTCTTGCAGTAGTTTATTGCCATCCACCTGCGTAATATTTATTTGTTGGTTATCAACTTTGGAATAAGCCAAAAGATCATCCACCATTCGCGTTAGATTTTGTCCACTTTGCTCGATGTAGTTTAGGAATTTATTTTCCTTCTCGTCAAGTTTGTCTTTTGACCTCGTACGTAACAGTCCCGCAAAACTTGTGATCGTACGAATCGGCGCTTTTAAATCGTGTGAAGCTATGTGTGCGAATTGTTTTAATTGTGCATTGGATTCTTGGTATTTGCTATTACTTTCTTGGAGTGCGTTATTTAATGTTTCAAGTTCCAGATTCGTTTTTTGCTTTTGAAAAAAGTTCCATCCAAATAGTGAGAGGATGAGCAAAGAACCTAGGGCAAGCAAGGCAAAAATTCGACTCTGCTGTTTGTTGGATTGAATGATCGTATCTTTCTTTAGGTTTTCATTTTCCAAACGGACAATTTTAAGTTCTTTTTGTTGGTTTTCATATTTCGAACTTATATTCTGTAATTCCTTGGCTTTTTGAACATTGATTATTGAATCTTTTAGTAGTGCAGATTTTTTATTTATCGATAGTGATCTTTCGTAATTTTGGATTTTTGCGTAAGCCTCTGAAAGAAATGAAAGTGCTTCATATTGATCATCTAGATCTTCATTCTCTTGGGCAATTTCTAAAGCAAGTTTTCCATAATCGATCATACTTTTGTTATCGTTATTATAGAGACTGATTTTTGCGAGACCTAAATAGGTGTGACTTAACTCTGCATTAGACTCCACTTGTTTTGAAGTTTTTAATGCTTTCTCAAATTGTTCTAGTGCTGCCGAAATTTTTGATTGTTTCAAATAAAGCTGCCCCAAGGTATTGTAGCTGAAGCTGAGAAAATATAAGTCTTCTATCTTCTCTTTTGTTTTGATTCCTTCGAGTAATGCCTTTTCTGCTTTTTCATATTCACCGAGTTGTAAATAAGATTTACCAATGTTGGTATTGATGTAGGAAATGTGTCGTTCGCTAATTTTTTCCGACATATATTCTTTAGCCCTTTCAAAGTTCTCTATGGCTTTCGCCGGTTCACCCAGTTTTTCTTGTAGATTGCCAATGTTGTTGTAAATAAATCCAATGGATGTATTCACCTCATATCTTTCAAAAATTTCTAGGCTTGCGTATAGAATTTTTAGTGCTTGATTGTAGAGTCCTTTTTTTCTATAAATAATTGCGGAGGTATTTAGGATTGATGCATAACCTAATTCTTTGTTTGCTTCTTTATAATATCTTCCAGCCTCTTCTAATAATTCAAGAGCCTTTTCATAATTGGATTTGTTATATTCTATCGTTCCTAGCATTTGGGTAATGCTACCTTTTTCTTCTTTTAAATTGTGGTTGTCTGCAAGTTGAAATGCTTCTTTTGCGACGATTTGTGCTGAATCATGTTTTAGATTTTTATGATACATTCTTGTCAGCAAAGCCTTTGCATTTACTATGCTTAAAGGGTCTTGAAGTTCTAAGGCTTTTTTATGATGAAGTTTGATTTCATCTAAATCTGAAGAATTAAAGATGTTCAATTCAAGATTTAGGCTTTCAAATTTTAATTTGAATAGTTCATTGGAAGATTTTTCGTAAAATGGTTTGGCTAATTTTAATGATTCACGAGCCTGATCATCATTTCTTCGATCAAAGTAAAACTTGGTTTTTAAAAGATAAAATTCAAAACCTTGATCACTTATTTCATTTAAATTTAATTGGGTTTCAAGTTCCTGGAATAAATCTATGGTCGACTTATGACATAGTTCGACCTGCTTTCTGAGTTCAATAAAATCTTCTTCAAAATTTTGCACGACTGGCCCATTTGCATACAGATTGCACATGCAAAATAGTAAACCTAGTATGACTATATGTGAACGGAAGTTTCTCATATGAACATATAATATATGCTCTTTTACTGAACACTGTTCTAGGAAATGTATAACTGTTTTTTTCTTGTCATCCTTAGTAGTTTCTATCCTTAGTCAAATGGAATAATTGTCGGATGGTTAGCATTTTGGGGATTGGGTCTGATGTTTGATGTTAAGCATGGCTTAAAATCAAAAAATCAGAAAGAGGGAAGCGCTTGTGAGCAAGGATGAATAATTACTACTCAGCTAAAGGAACTTTAGTTGAGTAGTAATTAAAATGATGGTTTACTTTCTAGTAAATATTATTTCAGAAATTCCACCTAAATCAAAAGTGATTTCTTCACAATCATAGGCTACCATTGATAAAAAGAATTGGGCATTCCCAACATCAAAAGTCAAAGTACCATCAACAAAAGTCCAGTTGCGGCTCTCAATTTCACCATTCGATACAATTTCTCCTACTGGTTCTTCATAGGTGCCATCTTCATTAAATTTGACTTCTCCTGGAGAACCAAATACACTATAAGTCCAACTTCCAATTAGGTTGTCTTCAAAGCTTGGGAAATTTGGAACACATGGATCACTAGGTGCTGTATCATCTGCGTTTGCAATACCGTCACCGTCAAAATCACCAGTTTCACATTCTAAACCATCTGGGTTTTCATCACAAGGGTCTTCTGTACATCCAATCATTGTGATTGAAAACATGGCAACCATTGCGAATAAAAGCGTTTTAAAATTCATTGTTTATATTGTTTGTTTGAAATTTGGCGCAATATACTCTAACTAATGACCGAATTCAATCCAATAAAGTCTTCTTAATTGATTTATTAAGCTTTTGTAAAGAAGCTATTAATCCTTGATGATTTTGAAATTTTTAATTTCCATTTCATCAAGCAAATACTTCCTTGTGCACCAATCTTGTAGCCTCTTTTAAACTTCCTTTATCTATGACTAAAGAGATGTGTTCTCCACTTATACTGTTACTTATTAAATGCATCCAAATCTTATTTTTTCTTAAAATTGATATCGCTTTCTCTAAAGCGTAATTGTGTCTGCCTATTATGGCAATAATGCCTACATCATTATTAATTCGGATGGATGAAATGTATTCTTTCCTTAACTCATCTTTGAATTCTTCATTTAGTAACAATTCTGTATCCTTTATATTTGATTCAGAAATTGCAAAACCAATTCCTCGTTCAGAAGAAGCTTGGGATATCATTTTTACACTGATATTTTTCTTTTGGAGTGCAGTGAAAATTCTTGCATCAATTCCGACCTTTCCTGAAAGTCCATTTCCTTCTATGGCAACGAGAGCGACATTGTCAACCATCGTGACCGCTTTAATACCTCTTTCTCCTCCCTCGTAATTTATGGTTGTTCCAGGCATGGTCGGTTCCATGGTAGATTTAATGACCAGCGGAATTTTTGATTGCATTAAGGGGACAATGGTTTTTGGGTGAAGTAAATTGACACCGAAATTTGCCATTTCATTCGCCTCTCGATAAGTCATGTTTTTAATTTGTAGAGCGTCGGGTACTATCGATGGGTTGGAGCTATAAATTCCTTGTACATCTGTCCAATTCTGAACTTCTTTGGCTTGGATAAAACTTGCAATTAAGGTCGCTGAATAGTTAGAGCCATTTCTTCCTAAGGTGACCGTTCTTCCTTTTTCGCTAGTGGCTATAAAGCCAGTTACGATTGGAGTAACATTGGATGACAATTCTTGAAATACTTCTTGTGTCTTACTCCTACTTTTTTCCACGTTTATTTCAAATTCATCCAAGACTAATTCCGTATGAATTATTTTTCTAGCATCAATGAAACAAGTTTTTATTCCTTTTGCTTGAAGTAAATGTGTGAGGCTTTTAGCGCTCATGATCTCTCCAAAGGATAACACCCAATCATAAGCAAATTCATTTTCATTGGCCTTGAGCCACTGAATGGCTTTCAAAGTTGTTTCTAATTCGTTCAGATCTTTGGTCAAATCAAAGTTGCCCAAATCCTGATGTTGGTAGTTTTTAAATGCCTCAAATTCAGTGGTAAAATCTTTCCCAACTTTGGCTAGATTGTAGAGTTTGATTAAGTGGTCTGTAGTCTTACCTCGTGCTGACACAACTACGGCTAAAGGTCCTTGTTCTGTGGCCCGCGAAACAATCCCAGTAACTTTATCTAAGTTTTCTTTTCCGTATAGTGAGGAGCCACCAAATTTTAAAATTGTTCTTTTCGCGTCTGAATTCTCGATGGAAGTATTTCGATAAAATTTCTGTATGGCATCAGTTATCTTTTCGGTTTCTTTCAGAAAACCATCGTGTCCGTACTTCGATTCAAATTCCCTAAAAATGGATTTAGGGAGATGTTCAGCCAAGAATTTTTGGAACCGTACTGGAACCAAAGTATCTGAATTAAATCCTATCACGAGGGTTGGAATATTGATCGATTGTAAAGCTTTTACTTCACCACCTCTGTTTCTTCCAATGTTATGTGAGTCAATACATTTTGTGAGATAATAATAACTCAATGCATTGAATGATTTTACAAACTTATCTCCATGGTAGTTAATGTAGGATGAGGCTTTAAAATTGTCTAATTTGGCATCTGCGTCCGTTTGATCTTTTATTAAACCTTCACTCGTCCGATAAGTAAGCATGGCAATCGACCGTGCGGTTTTCATTCCGGCTTGACCTCCATTGGGTTCCCCAAAACTTGGGTCAGCTTTCAAGGCAATCCGTTGCGATTCGTGAATGGCAATTCCCCACGCGGACTCTCGAGCACTGCTAGCAAGCAAGATTAAATGTTTGATCTCATGAGGGAAACTATAAGCGAACTCGAGTGCTTGATATCCACCAAACGAACCGCCGATTAGTGTATGTATGTTATTGATCTTTAAATGTTCTGCTAGTAGCAGATGTGCTTTGGCAACATCTCTGATTGTAAAGCTTGGAAAATCTAAATTTTCGGGCATGGTTGTGCCGAAAGGTGAACCAATGGCGTTGGCACAGACAATGAAGTAGTCGGTAGGATTATAGAAGTCCTTTTCTCCAAATAATCCAGGCCACCAACTCATGACATCTGAATTGGCAGAAATTGCATGACAGACCCATATCACATTATCCTTGGCCTTATTTAGTTGGCCAAAAGTGTGATAGGCAATTTCAATATTTTCAATGGTTTCATTTGATTCAAAAACCAAGGGCTCGCTGTGTTTATACTTTTGTACCATTTTATGAAATTGATTGTAAAGCGTGATCAAGATCTTCGATAAGATCATCTTGGTGTTCTAGACCAACAGAGAGTCGTAAATATCCTGGTGTAATTCCCATGTCCAATTGTTCTTCTGGGTTTAATTTAGAATGTGTGGTTGAAGCTGGATGAGTGGCAATAGAGCGGCAGTCGCCTAAATTTGCCGTAAGGCTAAAGATCTTCAGACTATTGAGAAATTTCTTTCCTGCTTCAACTCCGCCGGCGATTTCAAATCCAACCAAACCGCCACCGAGTTTCATTTGTTTTTTAGCTAGATGGAATTGGGCATGGGATTCTAAGAACGGGTAACTTACTTTATTGACCCTCGAGTCTGCTTCCAACCATTGTGCTAGTGCTAGCGCATTGGCACAATGTCTATCCATCCTAACCCCTAAGGTTTCTAAACTTTTAGAAAGTACCCAAGCATTAAATGGCGATAGGCTAGCACCTGTTCGTCTGATAAAATCATAGCACTTCTGTATAAGTGTTTCATTGCCAAGGATCGCTCCGCCGAGCACACGACCTTGACCATCGATGTATTTTGTGGCGGAATGAATCACTAGATCTGCCCCAAAATTTGCAGGTTGCTGAAGGTAGGGGGAAGCAAAGCAGTTGTCGACAATGAAGACTAGGTCATTGGTTTTAGACAGTTGATTGATAAAGTCTAGGTCTGCGATTTTTAAAGTAGGGTTGGAAGGCGTCTCAAGATAAATGAGTTTCGTGTTCTCTTGGATGGCCTCTTGCCATGCAATGTGGTCATCGACATCCACAAAGGTGCAGTGAACACCCATTTTGGGCAGCAGTTGAGATAAAATATAACTCGCATTTCCAAAAATATCTTTGGAGGCCACGATGTGATCGCCTTGCTCAATCAACGCTACAAAGCTGGTGTAAACCGCTGCCATTCCCGAAGCTGTAGCTATTCCTGCCGCACAATTTTCTAAAAGACATAGCTTATCTATAAACTCTGTTGTATTCGGATTTGAAAATCTAGAGTATAGGTTTCCCTTCTCTTTTCCTAAAAATATATTGGCGCCTTGCTCCGCAGATTCAAAGGTGAAACTAGAAGTAAGATATAAAGGCGTAGAATGCTCTCGATTCTGACTCTGTTCACTCTGTGTTCTGATGGCGAGTGTTTCAAACTTATGACTTGACATGTGGTATCCATTTTTAATTTTTTATCAAAAATGGATGGGGAAGGGCAATTATTATTGCTGGGTCTCATCTTTGCTCTTTGTGAGCTAGGAATTAGCACCGCTGCTGTTTAAAGCCGGTTGCTAAGGTTTCAAAGGGCCGTTTCCCTCCACCTTTCTTGATAAGTAAATATTTAAAAGAACGTTTTCACAAATCTAGCTAAAAAAGAACAATTCAAGAGTCTAGTTTAGAATATATGAGCCTTCATTTTTTAAAAGCTCACTGCTTCGGTGGTCTATTTCTTAGGCGCAAGTGTTAAAGTTTCTTACTAAATTCATATATAAATAATATTTAATATGTTCCTAAATAAGCCTTTTGCCATTTCCTTGATTTAGCTCTCTTTCAAGTGCAGAACATACTTAGTGCATAAAATAAAATAACAATATATAATTTTGCCAATAATAATAATTATTTATTCTTAAGAATTTAAAATTTGTGAATAGAAATAATGCAAACTATTGTTTGGTAATTTAATTCGATGCAACTTTGCGTTCACAAACAATATTAGATAAACATTAAATAATTAGCCCATGTTCAAAAGAAAATTTAAAAGAACCTTTTTAGTTAGTGCACCAGCAAGACCTGCTTCTAAGACTAACTAAGAACTCCTTCCAAAAACTATCTAGAAGAATAAAAAAGGCTTCCTGTTCTTACGGGAAGCCTTTTCCTTTCTTTGTTTTTAGGTTTAGGCTAGTTGCTTGTGTGATCCATCACAATTCGGGAGCCTCTTTGATAGGCCACAAGTACAATCATGGATTCCATATCCATCCATTATTCTTTGCCTATTTTTTTCTATTCTAGCCAAGCGTGTACTGCTCTTTTTTGAGCCAGAAATGAATATGTTATAGCCTCTGCGTCTACCTGGGGTTAAGGCTTCAAAGGACTTTCTAAAGGCCACATCATTCATCAATGTTTCTGCCAATTCTGGGCAATAATCATTATCAAGGTTTTTGGGCTTAACAACAGTAAGCCCGGCCTTTTCAATTTCGATGGCCTCTTGGATATACTCTTTAATGGAAGATTCTACAGCTTTAATTTCTTTTATTCCTTGAAATTGGAACATCCTTACCGCTTGACTATTTTTCCCTGGCTTTTCTAGTAAATTTTGTTTGTCTTTTAACAATGCTCCTTTAAAGAAACTTAAGCCACAATAATTTTTGAGACTTGCGACGATAATTACATTTTTACCCTCGTAGGTATAGCAAGGAGTTTTCCATTTTAGCTCTTCTTTTAATTCTGTTTCGAGGAGCAGCTCCCTTAATTTTTTCAATTCTAATTTCCAATGGATTAACTCTTTGAAATATTGGTCAACCATAGAACTATGTTTGTTCGATTCTGAAACTTGATAAATTAACCAATAATTTCAAGAAGGGAAATAGAATACTAGATTCGTATTTATTGTATCACTACAAGTTGACTATATTTTTCTATTTGAGGATTACTAGACCTTAACTCCAAGAGGAAAATGCCTTTCGATTCTATGTCTATAGTTGTGTCTTTAATTTTGCTCTTAGTAATAAGCGTTCCCTGAAGGTCATATATGGCATATTCTTCAAAGTTTGAAATCGATCCCTTGAGATTGATCTTGCCAGTAGATGGATTTGGGTAAACACTTATCTGATTAGGTGTTTCATTTTCTTCCACATTGGTCGTTCTCTCTTTGAGATCTAATCTATCTAGCCAACATATATTTTGATTGTAGCAACCATCGTCTGCACCATTCAGCGCACCTGCTCCTATTTCAATGTAGACAGAATCAATGGCTGAATAACCTAGGGGAATCTCTATCAAGGTGAATTCATCATACGTTAAGTCCGTCTGCCAGACAAATGAATTAAGGAAAGTACCTTCAAAGGAAGGTCGGAGAAAAATATTGAAATAAGTAGCATCATTTGGGTTGAGGGGTTCTAGTTTTAAGTAAAAGGAAAGGATGATTTCATCTTTCAGTGGCTCATTGAAACCAGTGGCAATGGCTATCTTACTGGTGCACTCCGACCACCCTGTGGTAGCATCTGATTCAAACCGAATAGAATAATCTCCTTCAATGCTTATGGAATCTTTGGATATTCGGCGATGAATGGTGTCTTGATTGGTTTCCCAGAATACTGGTTTTTCCTTGTTGTCAACAACCTCCCATTCTTCAAATCCACCATTAGGAATTTGCGAAAGCGAAATGAATGGTAAAAATACCGTGAATATTAAAAAGATTAAATTTCTCATCTGTCTTGTTTCTGATCAGTCCATCGGATAAAGCCTTACTTTAGTTGGTATTACTAGTCTTGTAATGATTTAAAATAGGGAATTTTCACGGAAGGTGTCTTATTCTAGGCCTTCTAAAGAAAAATTGAAAATTTTATGGAAAGGAGTACAGCGTTTTTGTCATTCATGAAATATGATAAGTGTAGCTACTGAATTAACTTCTTATAGAAAAAACAAAAACAATGAAATATACATATTTAATAATCGCTCTAAGCTTCCTGATGTTTTCGTGCCAAAGAGAAGAGCTGGATATAAATGAACAAACTGAAGTAGAGACTAGTGACCCAATGGTGAAGGTTGAAGGAAGTGTGGCAGGTTTGATCGTAGATGAGCAGGGAGAACCTGTTGAAAATGCGGTAGTAACTTTTGGTGACCAAACACGAATAACAAATCGGTTTGGAGCCTTTACGCTAGTCAATCAAGAATTATACGCGGATGGCACTTATTTAACCGTGGAAAAGTCAGGCTACTTTCCTGGCTCTCGAAGATTTAATGCCATTGCTGATGCCACGAATAACATTCGTATCCGGATGATAGAAAAAGTTGAAGTAGGAAATTATTCTGCAGATTCAGGTGGAGAAATTGAAGTTTCTACCACAAGTATTTCCTTACCCTCAGGACCATATACAAGACCTGATGGATCGAACTATTCAGGTAATGTCAAAGTTTATGCAAAGTATCTTGACCCTACAGTCTCAGAAACTTTTGAAGAAATGCCAGGTGATTTAGTTGGTGCAGATTCAGAAGGAGAACTAAATGGCTTAGCAACTTTTGGTATGTTGGCTGTAGAATTGGAAAATGATAATGGTGAAAAAGTAAATTTACCAGAAGGTGAAACAGCATTGATAAGTATGACAGTGCCAGACGAATTAATTTCAGTGGCCCCAAGCACCATTCCTCTTTGGCATTTTAACGAGCAGAGAGGTATTTGGTTAGAAGAAGGAGAAGCCAATCTAGAGAATGGCGTCTATGTCGGTGAGGTTTCTCATTTTAGTTTTTGGAATTGTGATTTCCCACTTCCTGTGGTAAATATAAATGGAACATTGTCACTTAACGGATCATTGGCTGAAGGATTTAAGGTACAAGTCGTGGATGTAACCACAGGGTTTACTGGATGTGGATATACTAGCTCACGTGGGATATTTGGTGGTCAAGTTCCAGCTGGTAATGTGATGATATTAAGGGTTCTTGATCCATGTGGAGGTATCTTGTACGAACAAGAAGTTGGTCCTTTTGATCAAGATACAGATTTGGGAGATATAGACATCATTACGGCTTTAGAAACAGTACACTTAACTGGGAATGTAACCAATTGTACTGGGCAAACGATAAATGAATCAGCGGTAGTTTTTGACTTTGGAGCTACAAGTATGTTGGTGGTTTGTGAAGATGATGGAAGCTTCGATTTCGTGACTCCTCCTTGTTTAACAGGTGCAGCAGATGTCTATGGTTTAGATTTGACCAACTCATTAATTTCTCCAGTGGCAAACATAAACTTTTCAGGCTCACAATTTATTGGGACTTTAGTAGCTTGCGAAGACTTGATAGAAGAAAGTTACATTATTGAATATGACAACCAAAACTGGGGTGAAGGAACTCAAGATTCTACCTTGGTTGGATATTCTGTTGAGGTAGATACTTTTATCACTACAAGCGGAACAGATATCAATCTGACCTTCAAAGTAGTTGACTGGTTAATATTTGATCCAAATAATCCATTATTTCAATACGAGGGCGTCTATTCTTATACCGTAGGTGAAGATACCGCTCAACTCAATGGACAGTTTCAAAGTCAAGGTTTTGAAATAAGTGGAACAACGACCTATGAAGAAATTAATCAAGGAGGAAATAATTATGTTCGATTTAATTTTAGTACCACTGATGTACAAGTGACTGACATGAACTTATTTCCTGGAGATGTTGGAGAGGTCAATGTATTTCTAACCATACCTAGGTAATAAATATCTTAATGGATATTGGAAGATTAATAAAAAGATTAAAGAAAGGAGAAGATCAAGCTTTTAAAGAGTTGGTCTTCTCTTACTCTTCTAAGTTGTTGACTACAGCTAGGGTTTACTGTAACCAGACCCGAGAAGCTGAAGACATCTTACAAGACGCTCTAATTATTATCTTTCAAAAGTTTGACTCTTTTAAAGGCAATCAAGAAGCAGAACTTCTTGCATGGATGCGACGCATTGTAAGAAATAAGGCCTTTAGTAGAAATCGAAAATTTCAAGTAAAAAATGAATTGACCGTAGGCGAGTATTTAGTAGATGTTGAAATATCGCCGGATGCTTTGTCAAGCTTGTCGTACAATGAAATAATGCAGCTTGTTCTTGATCTGCCGGATGGGTATCGTCAGGTTTTTGCTCTTTATGTTATTGAAGGATATAGTCATAAAGAAATTGCAGAAATATTATATATAAGTGTTAGCGGTTCTCGATCTCAATTAACTAGAGCTAAACAAAGTTTACAAACAAAATTTACTAAGCTTTCCAAAATCAGTTATAAATGAAAAAGGAAGTAAAAAATATTTTCAACCAGAGTTATGAGCAGCACGAGTCTAAAGTAGATCCTGCAAGTATTTGGGAGGCTATTGAATTACAGAAAGGAAAAAAGAAACGGAGAGGATTCATTTGGTGGTTTGTCGGTCCGTCCATTCTTGTACTTTCATTGTTTGCCTATCAATTTTTTGGTGAAGAAAATATAACCGAAACAGCAACATCTGAAATTGTTGAAAATGGACAGAAGGCAATATCAAGCCTTTCGGCAAATGAAGAAGTTACTTTAGTTGAAGAAATAGAACTGAAAGAAGAGATGGTGGGAAGTGTAAATAAAACCCCTGAAGCAAACATTAATAATGTAATAAAAAGAAATAAATTAAATCAAAAATTAAAGCCTGCTTCTAAAGAAGTCGAAATAAGTAATACTCAGAATAACTTAGAAGCTCTTGGGAATAGCTTTAATGTGAAGGACATTAATCAATTGCAACAAAGTAGAGATAGAAAAGTAAACGGGCAAGTTAACGCGATTACTAATATTGGCAATTCTGTGAAAAACGCTCCAGTTGATTTAGTTACTGAAAATGAAACAGCAGTAGTCATTGAAGAGAAATTAAACGATAATACTTCTTTTAGTGTATTAGAAGCAATGGAGAAGTTGAAGGTGTTAGAGCAAGAGGTAGTTACTTCAGAAAACATTCAAAGTGAATCATTTCAGAAGAAGATGGTAAACTTTGCAGATGTGTCGAAGCCTGAAGAGAAAGCAGATTCAAGAACAAAATTTAATCTAACAGTTCTAGGGGCTGCTGGTTTATTTACAGATAAGTTTATCGATGCCGATCCTGATTCTTTAGCTTCTCGGATAGAATCAGAATCTGCTTTAGAAAGTTTTAGTTCAGAAATTTTAGTAGGTATTCAGTTTGGAAAAATAGGTCTAGAGACAGGTGTAAATTATCATCGAAGTAATCGGGTAATGGAATGGTCTTCAAAATACTTTGGAGACATTGATGGTAGGTTGCTATATCCACATGATCCGAACAGAATTAATCCATCTTTATTGGTGAGCGGAGCTGCAGGTGATTCCTCTCAGATTTTTTACTATAAACATACGCTGCGAAAATACAATGAGACCCACACAGTTTCAATACCTTTAATCATCAATTATACCCATTCATTCAAATCCCTTGATTTAGGTCTTTATGGTGGCGCAGCCTTTCATTTGATGCAGGTAAATAATAATGATGTACTATCTCATAATGGCATCTTAATAGATCAGCGAAAAGACCTGTTTATTTCCCGGAGACCTGATTGGATGGCAGGAACTTTTCTGGATTATAAGTTGAATGAAAATATTTCTCTGACAAGTAGGGTAGGTTTAAGATTTAGAAAAACTCAGGAAAGCAAGCTAGCTGTGCAAACTAACTTTTATACTCTAGGGCTCGGGCTTAAATTTCATTTGAATTAAGACGAATCAATTGATTGGTTTCAAGATGACAGCATTGGCTTTGTCAATGATAGCCTTAAAGTTTAAGGCATAGGATTTACCAATTAAGATTGTCTCCAAGCTTTTATTCAAATTATAATTATCTTGCGCTGCAAGCATTATAAGATGATCTCATTTCTCAATAAACCATATCCCTGTCATTATGGTCAGAAAGACTTCATAATAGTTTCTTTTCTTGTTGGCACTTTTATTTCTATTTTTCTAGGAGTATTCCAACCTTTCGGAATTGTAAACTATGAACTTTCGGTAACAGTGCCATTGGTTATTGGCTTTGGATTGGTTACTTTTTCTGTGTGTATTTTTATGCAATTATTTATCCCGCATTTTTTTTCTAATTTTTATACCGAACAAAACTTCACAATTGGGAAGGAGATTCTTGTAACCTTAATATTGGTTCTTCTTATTGGTATCGGGAATTATTTTTATATGGCTATTTTTTGGTCACATTTAGATACCACATTTTCACCTAAAATCATTGGTCAGACATTTATAATAGCAGTATTTCCAGTGACCTTTTTGACAATGTTGCAATTTAATAGGCTTCAAAAAGCAAATTTAAAGGCCAGCAAAGAACTGCAAGCACAGAAATCTAAATTTGTAGATAAGCCTTTAAAGACTAAACAATTTTTCAAGGTAGTAACTCCTGGCGAAGCAAAGTCAATCGAAATACCCCAAGACCATCTATTATATATAGAGTCAAAAGGAAATTATGCTCATGTAGCTCAATTAGATGAAGGTTCAATTCAAAAGCAAATGTATCGAACCACTTTAAAAGCATTGGCTGACTCAAACGCATCTAAGGCGATCATCCGTTGCCATCGGTCATTCATAGTTAACCTTGAAAAAGTAGAGGAAATCTCTGGAAATGCTCAAGGACTTAAGTTGAGTATAAAGGGCACGGAAGATTTGGTACCTGTCTCTAGAAAATACATAAATGAGGTACGAAACTACTTTAATGGCCAGTGATAAATGGCTACATTTTTTGAATATTTACCTTGTCAAACATCCCAAATCCTTGTCTTTTAGCACTTTTAGTTGACAGTCAGCCCGAAAGGATATCACACGTCACTATTCACAGAAAGTCATCAATTATGCACCTAGCTTGCGATCATAATTAAATCACAAGATCAAACGATATGAAGAAATTGACATTTGTATTTGTAAGCTTAGTTGCTTCCATAAATTTATTTGCGCAAGCGAATCTGACTCAGAATATTAAGGGACAGATAACTGAAAATGATACCGGTCTTCCATTAATAGGTGCCAATGTTTTTATTGTTGACTCAGATCCAGTAATAGGTGCCAGTACAGATATTGACGGGTATTTTCGATTCGAAGCAATCCCAGTTGGTAGATATCAATTGGCTTGTTCATACATTGGCTATAAGAATGCCATGAGTGGGAGTTTATTACTTACCACAGGAAAGGAGTTGGTTGTAGATTTTGCTTTGGAGGAGGATGCGTATACCATTGACATAGAAATTGTTGCCACCGCCGAACAAGATGTTCAGAGCAGTGGTTTAGCCACTCTGAGTGCGCAGGAATTCGATTCAGAGCTCGCCTCAAGATATGCGGGCAGTCGATCTGACGTTGCTAGAATGGCCGCAGGTTTTGCCGGAGTCTCTGCCAATGATGATTCGAGAAATGATATTGTCATCCGGGGAAATTCTCCGACAGGTCTTTTATGGCGACTTAATGGAATCGATATTCCTAATCCAAGCCACTTTGGAGCACAAGGGGCAACTGGAGGCCCGGTAAGCATGCTCAATAATAATCTATTGACCAATTCATTATTTCTAACGGGTGCCTTTCCAGCTGTATATGGGAATGCACTTTCAGGTGTTTTTGATCTCACGATGAGGAAGGGTAATAAGGATAAATTTGAAGGTTTGGCTGGTATTAGCTTTAATGGCTTTGAAGCTGGCATCGAGGGGCCGATAGGGAAGAATGGTGGTTCTTATTTGTTGAATTACCGGTACTCAGTCATTGATCTGATTGATAAAATATCTGGAAATGCATCTGCTGGTACAGGCACAGGCGCAGCAATTCCTAGGTATCAGGATTTGAGTTTTCATTTTAATTTACCCACGTCAAAACTAGGGACATTTTCTCTCTTTGGACTGGGTGGAAATTCTGGCATAGATTTTTTAAGTGATGCTCAAGAAGTAGATAATCCTAATCTATTCTCTGGCTCTTATCAAAATCTTTATTACAATACCAATATGTTTGTGGTAGGTCTTACAAACAAACATTATTATAACAACCAGTCCTTCGGAAAGGTGAGTGTTAGTTATGCTCAATCTGGGGTCAATACGGTTTTGGATTCATTAAATCTTGAATTTGAAGAGGTGCCTGTCTTTAGAGATGATTCTGGACGCAACCGACTTAGAATCGCCTATGATTACAAAAATAAAATATCAAAAAAGCATAGTCTCTTACTCGGCGCATCTGTGCATGGATTCGAATTTAATTTTCAAGATAGTGTACGGGTAGATGATTTCTCATTTAGGAATTTAAGGGACTATGAGGGTAGTGCGACTTTGCTTCAGGGATATACCCAATGGCAGTATAAGCCAGCAGAAGCATGGATACTCAATCTTGGAATTTTTTCACAACAATTTAGCCTTAATAAAAGTGCAGTTATTGAACCTAGATTTAATGCTAAATACACATTGAATTCTAAATTGTCATTTAGTCTAGGTGCTGGTCGGCATTCTAAGACACAAGATTTTCAATTATATCTGGTGCAGACACCGCTTGCAAATGGGGGCTTTGTTCAGACCAATTCTGAATTGGGATTCACAAAGTCTGATCAGTTAATGTTGGGTATGGATTATGCTTTCGCAAATAAGTGGAAACTTAAAACCGAGTTCTATTATCAAAGTTTGAAAGATGTACCCGTAGATCAGAACCCTTCAAATTTTTCTGCCTTAAATATTGGAGCTGAGTTTGGGATACCTTCACGAGATAGTTTAGTGAATAACGGAACTGGTACAAATTACGGCGTAGAATTTACTTTGGAAAGGACTTTTAGTGAAGGTTTTTATGTTCTATCCACCGTCTCTTTATTTGATTCAAAATACAAAGGTAGCGATGGTGTTGAAAGGAGTACCGCTTTTGATAATGGTTATATTGCTAATGTACTGACAGGAAAAGAATTTAATTTTAGTGATAAGTTGTCACTAGCACTCGACACCAAAATTACCCTAGCCGGTGGGAGAAAATATACACCGATCGATCTAGCTGCATCCATCGAAGCAGGCGAACAGGTAAGGGATATGAATCAAATTTATGAGGCGCAGTTTGATGACTATTTCCGTACAGATCTCCAGTTGACCATACGATACAACATGAAAAAAATCAGCCAATCATGGTCCATTGATTTTCAAAATATTTTTAACAATCAAAATGTATTTGGCGTAAGCTACGATGATCGCAGACAAGAAATTCAAACGACCTATCAATTAGGTTTTTATCCAGTGATAGAATACAAGCTAACCTTCTAAAAATGAATAAGCGCTGCATTGAGTAAGTTGAAGCTTCTTAATCAGCGCTTATTTTTATCGGGTTCTTAGATGGCCTTTAAGTACAGATCTAAATTTACTTCAGCCAATCCCTCGTTGTTTTTGTAAACCTCTAGAATCCTTTTTTCATCCCAAGGATACTTTACCCAGTTGTTTGGTTTGATTCTTTTATCTCCTTTAAAGTATAATTGAGTAGCAAGCCTCTCGTATCCTTCAACTCCATCAACCAAATAGTGTATGTGCTTTGGTCGTCCGCCATAGGGTGGAGGAATGTAAGTGTTGAAAAAATATTCACCTTCATCATTGGTCTTAATTTTTCCTCGGCACTTAAACTCAGAAGATTCCATGTCATAATTTTTATTTTGGTCGCAATGCCAGATGTCAATGATGATGTTTGATAATGGCTTTTGACAATCTGCACCTATTAGTTTTCCTTTGACCTTAATTGGAACTTCATCCTTTAGGCTGAGATTTGATATTTGATTTCTAAAAGGTGCATCAGGTCGGAAGAACGGGCCGAGCATGTCTTGGCTGGTTGCACAGTCAGTAGTAGTTAGGCCATTATTTTCAATCAGTTGAAAACCTGAACTGGACATAGCAAATGCAGACAAGCCTGCCATTCGGATAAATTCTCTTCTTTCCATTTGTTTTTGTGTGCGTGGTGGGGCAAGTATATAACTCGGTAAGGCACACTTTATTTTTTAGAATGGAATAAGATGGTGTTAAAATTTAGTTTTGTAGATTTTTTACCGAAGCATATTCGATGGCATTGGCATTCCATTTTCTTGCTGAATGAATGGCAGGAATTACTTCTGTAGGATCTTTGACAAAGGTGTACATTTCACGATGAATTGGATTCATAAATTTTTGATCGATCATGTTTTGTAATAAAACCTCTAAAGGGTCATAAAATCCATTAGTATTTAAAATAATCATCGGCTTGGTAAATTGGCCGAGTCGTTTCATGGTTAAGGTTTCAAAAAACTCTTCCATGGTTCCACTACCACCAGCTATTGTGACAAGTCCATCAACATTTTCAATGAGCTTGGCTTTACGTTCATGCATGGTCTCAACATATTCCATGTCTTTCACGCTTGGGTGATCCCACTCGAGTGTACGCATGAAGTGGGGTATAACTCCACGTATTTTTCCACCTTCAGCCAGCACTGTATCTGCTAATCTTCCCATAAGCCCTTGAGATCCTCCACCGTAAATCACTTCAATATTTTGGGCGACAAAAAGTTTGGCTAAGGCATCCGTTGCCTCAAAATAACAAGGATCAACATATTGGCTCGAAGCTAAATAGACACAGATTTTCATGGAACAGAATTGGTATTAGAATAAATTGAATGCGGTAATTAATTTGGATACAATGCAAGTATAATTGTTCCTAAGTTAGGGCCCAAGATAAACAATTCACGGGAAGGATGTTAAAAATGGACATTGGGCTCGTAAAACTTCGATTTTATATATTAAAGAAATTTATTATATGTATTTTGTGCTTTTAATTCACGTAAAATAAGAACTATGGCAGTAATGAAAGTAATAGAGATTCTATCAAACTCACCAAAGAGCTGGGAAGATGCAACCTCAAAAGGAATCAGAAAAGCATCAAAATCTATCAATAACATCAAGTCTGCATTTGTACAGAGCCAAAGTGTTGTTGTTAAATCTGGAAAAGTATCTGAATTTAGAGTTAACTTAAAAGTAACTTTTGAAGTAGGATAAAATAAATTATCCTAAATTGAGTTTAGTTAATATACTAGACTTGATCTAGTCAAGAAAACCCAAAGAACCATTGTAATGGTTTTTAAGGCTCCTTTGAGAATAGGGAGCCTTTTTTTATTCATTGGTAAAGCCTTCCGATAATATTTTACAATCCATGGATATTGATAAACTAACATTTATTACTGTCCGTCTATTATAAACTTCATTTTTACCATTCTATTATTTGTTCAAATTAGGACAGAGTTTTTAAATTACCTTGGGTCTAAAATTTATCCATGGTTCGTCTTGTTTATTACTGTTTTTGTATTGTAGGATTTACTTCTTTGAACGCTTGTCTGCCTTCGTTGGATGATCCATTTGAGTGTAGTAGCCCAAAAACTGGAACCTTATCTGGTATTGCATTGGATAACTATACTAAATTACCAGTTGAAGCTGCAGAAATTCATTTTTCTAATTTTAAGTGGGATGCTGCTCCAGGTGAAATGACCATAAATTCCGATGCTAATGGTCAGTTTAGTTATACAGACACAGGCTGCACATTTGCCAATGAGCTTTTACTCTATCGGTCCGCAAACCACCCTAATTATAGTGGAGCTGCAGGTTGGACTGTCGGGGATGAAACTTTATTACATTTCTATAAAGAAAGACCTATAAAATTGATCTTTGAAAACACTTTAATTTTTGAAGATGCTAGTAATGAAATTTCTTATGAGTACAGTTATTGTATAACTCCAAAGTCAACTTGTTTCCGGACCAAAGAAAGAGGGGAATTTGTAGGAGGATTATTAGATACCATTACAATTCATATAGCAGAAGGTGAAGTCTTTGAAGTTAAATACAGAGTTAACGAAAATGATTCAATAAGTGAAAGTATCCCATCGGAAGGAATCGATGAATATGTCATTAAGTATTAATGGCAGAATCTTATATAATTTCCCAACTTGGTTTTCTCCGTATAAACTTAAGACATGGTTGGCTTTAACATCGCCAAAGGTTTAATCGGTGTTCCATCAGACCAATTACCAATGTTGCGGAATTCATGCCCTGGTCCAAAAATTAATTCTGGCTGTTCATCTGAGGCCTCAATCAATGCATCTATAGCTCTCCAGTAAACATTGTAATCTATCACGTCGATTTTACTAGACCTTGCTCTTTTATAAGAGTATCCATGATCGCCCGTGTCGTAGGCTTTATTTTTAGCGTATACCTCCAAATGGTCAGAAGTGACATTTGGTGATCCATATTCATCCGTAAAGTGTTTGAACCAGATTCTATTAGGGGTATTTTCTGCTGTGGCAAATACTCTATGCGCGAATCCATCTCCCACCACATAATCCTTTTCTGCCGTAATAATTACCAGGTTTAGGTCTGAAGGAATTTCTTCATAATTTTCCTTGATGGTTTTGGTGAATGGACCAACTCCAGGGCAGATTAATAAGCCGGCCTTTGGTTTAGGTACACCAAGATTTTCAAAATCAGTCATTATGTGCGCACTAATTGCTCCACCAAAAGAGTGACCTACATAATACATCTCACCTTCTTTCGCATTTACATAACCTTCCCCTTCTAATTTTTTTAGAGCATTCTTAATCGCTGTGACGGAATTTGGTACAAAGTAATTTGTACTTGGTATCAGAATGGTTTTTTGATACCTAGGGAAAATGACTACATTTCCTTTTCTTACTAGATGCTCAATGAAGGCGCCATAGACCATAGGATTGTAAGCAGAATATCCGTGTAAGAATACGACAACCGGGGCTTCCTTTGGTACCGGAGCCTTTGGCTGGAATAACCAATACCCATCTTGTTTTTTACCATAATCTTGATAATCAACTTCATCATGGATATATTCCATGCCTCCAGGGCCGTTCATAGGTTGGCTTGGTTGTGAAATTATGTTGGGCTGAGCCATTGGGCTACTGAAAAGTGCGAACATTAATAGGATGAATGGATTCATAAATGTTGAAATCTGAATATTAACGATACATGGATAAGAATGTTCTTGCTTGATGATTTTTTTTACTCTGAGTAAAGGGTTATAGAGGTAAATGCCGGTAGGGAGCTGAGGGCTATATGAATCATTTTAGATAAGCTATGAGACTATTTTGTTGCTAGGCTGAAAGCTAAAAATCCTAAAAATAAGTTCTGTTAGGAATTCATATTTCAGCTAAAATTTAAGTGTCTTAATGAAAGGAATCTACAGTAAGGAATTAAATAATACTTATTGAGTTAAAAAGTAATATGAAGAATGTCACAATGGAAAAGGTAGGGTCTTATACAGGTTGTATTAAACTCCTGTGCTAGACGAAATCAAGCACATTAATTTATTAATGTAACCTAAACTTTTAAAATGAAAAAGTTCTTATTTCAGATCTGTGCGATCTGTATTTTATCCCTCTCTTTTAATTCAGTACAAGCCCAATGCGATCATTGTTATGAAGATGCCATGGAGCTTTTCATGACACTTGAAGCACCTCCTGGTGAATGTGGAGACCTAGCATGGGAGCAGTTAAATGATGCAGTTGATAGATTTAATTCTGCTACCACCCCAGGTGCGATTGATCATGCAGGATATGCTTTAATGCATAATCTCATAAACTATATGAGTATGTTGAATTCTTGTTATGATGAATGTGGAAGCCCAGCATGTGAAGCATCAGTAGCTGCATCAAATTCAATGTCAGATTGTTTGAAAGATTGTGAGAGTCCTTACGCTGATGCGCTTTGTAAAACTGCTGCTTACATTGAATGTCAATGTGATTGTACATGTGATGACTGGTGGTTAGCTGAGTGTGAAGATGACCCTTGCGTTGGGCAGGAATGCAATTGTCTCTTTGTTCTATTTTCAGGTCAATCTAGAACAAAATTTGATGGGTGTTGCGAGGTGACCATATCAATGAGACCGCCAGAATGTTGTGAAACAACTTTAGCTCCACATTATGATTTTAGTGGCCCTGTTACCTTACTTTGCGATGTTGAATTTGAACAAAGTGAAGATCAAACATCTGTAGTAATAACTGTTTGTTGTCCTGAAGCACTCGAGGAAGGAATGACTGTTCAGGTGAACACCACAGGTGATTGTGAGGTTCAATCACAGCCTTTCCCACTTGCTGCATGTGATAATTGATATGGTAGAAATTAAAAATTGATAAACATAGGAAAAGGTCTAGGGTTAAATCCCTTAGACCTTTTATCTATTTTTGAATTTTGGCAATAAGCCTACTTATCTAAATCAACCTTAGCCAAAAACTCTTTAGGATTCAATACGGGTAGGGTAGATTTTTTAAAGTCCTTTCCGTTCCTTGTTAATATCAAACTGCAATTGGATTCAATGGCTGTGTAATATTGAATCCCATCTTCAAAGTCCTTGAAATTTTTATCGTTAAGTGCGAGTTCAATAATTTTCTGATTTAATTCTTTAGTTTTTACCAGTACTTTGAACTTTCTTAAAATGGTTCTTGGACTTTTAATTTTCATCACATCGTTCAATACATAAAAACAGTTGACTAAACTTAATGCAGATGCTACCAATTCAATTTCACCTAAGTCTGCCAAAGAAAAAATTCTTTCACTTGCTCGATTAAATGGCTTTCTTGAAGCAAGTAAATCAATAATCACATTAGTATCAACGAGAATCTTATTCATTTATGTTTTTTGATTAAATGTGAGGCCCTTGCTTTTTTGTAATCAAAATCTTTAGGCAGAACGCCCACACCACTCAAACTTTTAACCAAGGGAGTTGTTTTTTGATTGCTTTCTTCAGATCTAATTAAGGTCTTGAAATAGGCTTCTACCATTTTTGAAAGGCTTGTCTTTTTCGATTGCGCATATTTTTTAGCACCTTCTATCACTTCATTGTTTATACTTAATGTCAGTTTCTTATCCATGGTAAACTTATTTACGTATAAATTTAAATAATTTATACGTAAATATTCATGTAGTTATGCATAACAATCTATTTGCTGATTTGATTTTTTTAATGGATGGCATAATCAAAAAGATTTTCTTTAGGTTAAAACCTAGATCGTAAAATAGAATATTGAATTCATTTACAAATCACTAAGTGTAGGATGAAATAAAAAAGGTCTAGGGTATTTAACCCTAGACCTTTTTGTATTTCAAAATTGGATTTTCATTTATCTTCCAAAAACTCTACATATTCCTCCGATACTGACCACCCACCTTATACAATGCATTCGTAATCTGGCCCAAGGATGCAACCTTACTACTCTCCATTAAATGATCGAATAAATTTTCATTATTCATCGCAGCTTTTTGTAGATCGGTAAGCGTCTGGCTCAAGGTCTTTTCATTGGCCTTTGCAACTCCTTCTAAGGTGTCAATCTGGTTCAATTTTTCTTCCTGTGTTGCTCTAATAACTTCTTTTGGTATAATCGTCGGTGATCCATCCTTGGATAAGAAAGTATTTACACCAATGACAGGATAGTCTCCATTATGCTTCAAGGTTTCATAGTATAAACTCTCTTCTTGAATCTTCCCTCTTTGGTACATGGTTTCCATTGCGCCAAGCACACCTCCTCGATCCGTTATTCTATCGAATTCATCATACACTGCTTGCTCGACCAAGTCTGTCAATTCTTCAATGATGAAAGAACCCTGTAGTGGATTTTCATTCTTAGCCAGTCCTAATTCATGATTGATGATTAGTTGAATGGCCATGGCCCGTCTTACACTTTCCTCTGTCGGGGTTGTTATCGCTTCATCATATGCATTGGTGTGTAGTGAATTACAGTTGTCATAAATGGCATACAAAGCTTGCAAGGTCGTTCTTATATCATTAAATGAAATTTCTTGCGCATGTAATGACCGCCCTGAAGTCTGAATATGATACTTAAGTTTTTGCGAACGGCTGTTGGCATTGTATTTATTTTTCATGGCCTTCGCCCAAATCTTTCTAGCCACTCTTCCGATGACCGCATATTCTGGGTCAATCCCATTGGAAAAGAAGAAAGATAAATTAGGTGCAAAGGCATTTATGTCCATGCCGCGAGACAAATAGTATTCAACAAAGGTGAAACCATTGGCTAGGGTGAAAGCCAGTTGTGTGATTGGATTAGCTCCAGCCTCTGCGATGTGATAGCCTGAGATGGATACTGAATAAAAGTTACGAACACTTTGTTGGATAAAATACTCTTGCATATCACCCATTAATTTGAGTGAAAACTCCGTAGAGAAAATACAAGTATTTTGTGCCTGATCTTCCTTCAGAATATCTGCTTGTACCGTACCTCTCACGGAACTTAAAGCTTTTGCCTTCATCTTTCCGTACGCCTCAGCATCTAAAACCTCGTCTCCAGTTAGTCCAAGTAACATCAATCCAAGACCATTATTTCCTGCAGGTAAATCTCCAGCATAGGTCGGTCTCTTCAAGCCTAAGTCATCATACTTTTTCTGAAGAGCTGCCTCCACCTTTGACTCCAATCCATGTTCCGTAATATACTTCTCACATTGTTGGTCGATCGCTGCATTCATGAAGAATGCGCAAATGGTAGCTGCTGGTCCATTAATCGTCATCGATACGGAAGTAGATGGATCACAAAGATCAAAGCCAGAATACAATCGCTTCGCATCATCTAAGCAACAAATGCTTACCCCAGCATTTCCAATCTTACCATAAATATCAGGACGATGATCTGGGTCTTCACCATAAAGCGTCACTGAGTCAAAGGCAGTAGATAATCGCTTGGCAGGTAAATCGAGGGACACGTAGTGGAATCGTTTGTTGGTTCGCTCTGGGCCACCTTCTCCGGCAAACATCCGCGTAGGGTCTTCGCCTTTTCTCTTGAAAGGGTAGACACCTGCGGTAAATGGATATTCACCAGGTACATTTTCTTGTCTTGACCATCTAAGAATATCTCCCCAGTCTCTATATCGAGGTAAAACGACTTTCGGAATTTTTTGCTGAGATAAGGACTTGGTGTGCGTTGGAATTTCGATGACCTTGTCTCTTACCTTGAAGCTGAATATATCGTCTTTATAATTTTTCTTCTTGGTTTCCCAATTTTCTAAGATATCAATGCTTTCTGCCTCCAAGTGTTTCCACAAGTTGTTGTATTCTTTTTGAAGAGCATCTTTAATGTTTTGGTCTTCACCTTCCTTAATGATCTTATCTAAGGCATATAACTTTGAAGCAATGTTGGCTTGCTCTTCAACCTTGTCGTCGTATCGTTTATTGTTCTCTACAATTTCAGATAAATATCTCACTCGCTTTGGTGGAATGATGTAAATTTTCTCACTATCACCAGTCTTTAACGGAATGGTTGAATCGAAGTTGGCCGTTGTTTTATCATTGACAACCTTCAATAATTTTTTATACAATTCATTGGTTCCTGGATCATTAAATTGTGAGGCAATGGTTCCAAAAACTGGAATGTCTGCGTCATCGATCTCCCAGTCATTGTGATTTCTTCTAAACTGTTTCTTTACATCTCTCTGTGCATCCAATGCTCCCTTCTTGTCAAATTTATTGATGGCAATAACATCTGCAAAGTCCAACATGTCTATCTTCTCCAGTTGAGTTGCTGCTCCATATTCTGGAGTCATGACATACATGCTCAAGTCTGAGTGATCTACAATTTCAGTATCTGATTGGCCGATTCCTGAAGTTTCTAAAATGATCAAGTCAAAACCAGCAACCTTTAAAATATCCATGGCTGTCTTTATGTGCTTGGATAAGGCTAGGTTAGATTGGCGCGTTGCCAATGACCGCATATAGACCTGATCATTATTGATCGCATTCATTCTGATTCTATCACCGAGTAAGGCACCGCCTGTTTTTCTCTTTGATGGGTCGACAGAAACAATGGCAATTTTCTTATCTCCAAAATCCAAGGTAAATCTTCGTACAAGTTCGTCTACCATAGAAGACTTTCCAGATCCTCCAGTTCCAGTAATTCCTAAAATTGGAGTTAGGCTTTTTTCTGCTTGCTTTTCAATGGCCTCAAAAAAGTTTTGATGAGCATCGCCATAATTTTCAGCAGCAGTTATTACTCTTGCGAGTTGAGTATTATTAGCACTGGCTAGTTTATCTATTTCTATCCCTATCTTTTCTCCGATGGGATAATCTGCTTGTTGAAGTAAATGATTAATCATTCCTTGTAAGCCCATTTCTCTACCATCATCTGGAGAATATATCTTACTAATTCCGTAGGACTCTAAGTCTTCAATTTCTGTCGGAAGGATGGTGCCACCACCACCTCCAAAAATCTTGATATGCCCTGCACCATTTTCTTTCAAAAGATCGTAAATGTATTTGAAGAATTCATTGTGCCCACCTTGATACGAAGTTAAAGCAATTGCTTGCACATCTTCTTGAATGGCGGTACGCACGATCTCTTGCGCAGAACGATTATGTCCTAAGTGAATTATTTCTGCGCCACTTCTTTGCATGATTCGACGCATGATATTGATGGCGGCATCGTGACCGTCAAACAGGGAAGCTGCTGTGACGATTCTTACCTTATTCTTCGGCTGGTAGATGGTTAATTCCTGCATAATTTGGTTAAGCTGCGATGATCAAACCCAGGTCCGAAGCTACGGTATGGGCCTAAATGAACTAAGCCTAAAATTAAGTTTATTAGGCTTAATTTTAGGCTTAGGTTCCAACTTATTTGCGTCAAGCGTACTCGATGCAGAAATAGTGTGGATTATTTAGCTACAGAAGTAGCTCTTTTCTCGCGTATTACGGTCACTTTTACCTGTCCAGGATATTGCATTTCTTCCATGATTTTCTGTGAAATCATAAATGCAAGATCGTCTGTGTGTGCATCAGAAACCTTTTCTGATTCAACAACAACTCTTAATTCTCTACCAGCTTGGATTGCATAGGCTTTTTGTACACCTTCATATCCCATGGCTAGATCCTCTAACTCTCCAATCCTCTTAAGATAACTTTCAAGAATTTCACGTCTTGCACCTGGTCTTGCTCCAGAGATTGCATCACAAGCCTGAACGATTGGAGAAATGATGTTGTTCATTTCAATCTCGTCATGGTGGGCTCCCACTGCATTTAGTACCGCCGGATGCTCCTTATTTTTCTCACACATCTGCATTCCTAACAGTGCGTGTGGTAATTCTGATTCTTCGTCTGCAACTTTTCCTATATCATGTAAGAGTCCAGCTCTTTTAGCTAGTTTAATCTGTTTGTTACTAAGACCTAACTCAGCGGCCATGACAGCACATAAATTAGCTGTTTCAATGGAGTGCTTTAATAAGTTCTGTCCATAACTCGAACGAAATCTCATTCTTCCGATCATTCTGGTGAGGTATGCATTAAGACCATGAATGTCTAAATCAATGACCGTTCTTTCTCCAATTTCTTTAATCTGATCGCCTAATTGAGATTGGACCTTTTCTACGGTCTCTTCAATTTTTGCAGGGTGAATTCTACCATCTGCTACAAGACGTTTCAATGAAAGTCTACATATTTCTCTTCTGATAGGGTCAAAACTTGAAATGATGATCGCTTCTGGTGTATCATCTACGATAAGTTCTGCACCGGTAGCAGCCTCAATCGCACGAATGTTTCTTCCTTCTCTTCCAATGATCTGACCTTTGATATCATCCGATGGAAGATTGAACACAGAAACTGTATTTTCAATGGTGTATTCAGCACACATTCTTTGAATGGTCTGAATGATGATTTTCTTCGCTTCCTTGTTGGCTCTTTCTTTAGCGCTGGTAATTGTGTCTTTTTCAATTGCCAATGCATCCGTCTGTGCCTTTGCTTTAACTGCTTCCAAAAGTTGCTCTTTGGCATCTTCTTCAGAAAGCTTTGCTACAGTTTCTAGGGCTTTAATGTGCTTTTCATTCGCCTGCTCTAGATCTTGCTTTTTCTTTGCAATGATTTGTAGCTGTTTATCTAAGTTCTTTTTAATGGCTTCAATTTCACTGGCTCTACTTTCTACATTTTCAGCCTCTTCATTGATTTTTCTTTCTTTAGAACTTAGATCTTTTTCTAGACTTTTAAGGTTAAGCTCCTTTTCTTTCATTGAAAGTTTAAAGTCCGATTTGTACTGTTCGTAGTCTGATTTTAATTTAGAATACTTCTCTTTCGCATCTTTAATCTTTCGCTGCTTAATCTTTTCATTCTCTCTTTCTGCGCCTGACAGTAATTTATCTGCTTTACTTTGAGCTTCTGTAAGTTTTCTTTCTGCGGTAAGTTTTGCCTCTTGGATTGTGAGGTCTGCCTTTTCATTGGCAGCTTCAATTTTTCCTTGACTTGATTTCTTGATAACAGCATTGGCTAGGAAATAACCAAGACCTGTACCAGCAAATAGACCAATAATGATCTGGATTGCTAAATTCTCCATTGTTCAATATTTATAAAAGTGACAATAGATGTACGTGATTATTAAGGGAAATCTCAAACACATATAAATTAATTCTATGTGTTTTCATCTGTCAATCAATAGATATGATTGTATATATTCTGCTAAAAATAGCTTTATGATGAGGTTTGATATTCGATCAATATGGCTTATCTGGTCTCTACAATGTCTAAATTCCCTGAATTTTGCCTGATTTCTCTTATAGAATCCTATTCGGACTATCCCACGTATTCTATCTAATTAAAATTACTTTTAAATAACATTCAGCTTTCTGAGTGCCATTTTCATTACATATGATACTTTTTAGTAACATATATGACACAAAGATAAACGATATTTCGGCAAAATGAGTGCAGATGATGGATTATGAGCGGATGGACGCCCCTAATTTATCCTCAAAAATTTTGATTAACTGCTGAATTTCTTTGTCAACTACCTTATCCTTAAGGGTTTTGTCCTTATCCTGGAATAAAAGCTTGATCGCATAAGATTTTTTATTCTTCCCTAGATGCTCTTCACTTTTGTAAATGTCAAAGAGATTTACGTTTTGAAGGATTTTAGATTTTAATGAATGCGCAGCTTTTTGAACATTTGCGTAAGCGACAGATTCATCTAAAACCAAGGCTAAATCACGTCTAACTCCTGGATACTTGCTTATTTCTGCCACCTTCACCTTATTTCCTCCAATCGAACGAATTAAGGTCTCTAGATCAAATTCGGCATAAAAAACATCTGATTTAATATCTAAATGCTCCAGAATATCAGAGGAAACAGCACCAAATTTCACTAAAACATCCTTGCCTCTTCTATAACTCAGCCCGTAGTCCCATCTAGCTTCTTCTAATTCATCGGCTTGGAAACTATGAATACCCACTCGCTGCAATACCCAATCTGCCCATTGTTTGATGGAGTATAGATTCTGTCCTGATCCTCCAGTATTGGTCCAGTGCTCTTGCTTTTCTGCTCCGCTAAGGAAAATTGTCAAGAACTCTTTTTCAGTAAATCCACCTTCTGCCGTCTTATAACTTCGACCAAGCTCATAAAGCTTTAAATCCTTTTGCTGGTAGTTATGATTGTGAAGCACGCTGATCAATCCGCTGATCATTGGTTCGGGTCTCATGATATTCAGATGAATATTAGAGGTGTTATTGATGTATACCAAATCTTCCGATGCAAGGTTTAGCTGCGGAAGTACATGTTTATCTTCGATCAATGAAAGACCCATCATCTCATTAAAGCCATTACTAGAAAGGGTAGTTGCAATGCTTTGAATAATAGATTTCTTATTGGGGTAGGCTTCATAGTTAATGGTCGATTTAATCGTTGCCGGAATTGGAACTTTGTTGAATCCATAAATCCGAAGTATCTCCTCAATCAAATCTACCTCTCTTAGAACTTCACATTTATTGGTTGGTACAGAAACTTGGACACTATCTTGGTCAACAGGCTTGAGTTCCATGTTCAAAGCTAAAAGAATGCTATGCACCTCCTCCTTATCGATGTCAATGCCTATGACTCGATTAATTTTTTCATAGTGAAGTTCAATTTTTGTTCGCTCTATTTTCTTAGGATATACATCGTAAATTTCTGAAGCAATGGCAGCGCCACATAATTCTTGGAATAGTTTCGCTGTATATAGCATGGCCTCTTTGGTAATGTTCGGGTCACTCCCTTTTTCAAAGACCTTGGCAGCGTCTGTACGCAATAGGTGAGCAGTGCTTGATCTTCGGATCATTCCACCATTAAAGTGGGCTGCTTCTAGGAAAACATTGGTTGTCTCTTCTGTTACGCCAGAACTTATTCCTCCAAAAATACCGGCTAAACATAGTCCGTTTTTCTCTCCATCACAGATCATCAAGTCTTCTGCACGTAAGCTTCTCTCCTTCTCATCTAAGGTTGTGAATTTTGTGCCTTCCGGCAAATGGCAAACAACTATTTTATGTCCAGCTACCTTGTCAGCGTCAAAAGCATGCAAAGGTTGACCATAGGTGTGTAAAATGAAGTTGGTAATGTCTACAACGTTGTTGATTGATCGTACTCCGATGGAATGAAGATTGTCTTTCAGCCACTGCGGAGATGGTCCCACCTTGACATTTTTGAAACTCATTCCAGTATATCTCGGACATCCAACATTGTCTTCAACTTCAATGGTGAACGGTAAGGTATTTTCATGTGGTGGTAGATCTCCCAAGTCCGGTCTGATAACCTGACCATCAAGTTCATGGTTTATTTTTAAATAAGCTAATAAATCATCTGCTACTCCTAAGTGGCAAGTGGCATCACATCGATTGGGCGTTAAGCCAATTTCATATACGGTATCTGTAGTTACCTCAAATACCTCACTCGCCGGTGTCCCAACCTCAGCCTTATTGTCTAAAACAATGATGCCATCATGGTCTGTACCTAAGCCGATTTCGTCTTCTGCACAGATCATTCCTGCGGATACCTCGCCACGGATTTTTCCTTTTTTGATCTTAAATGGTTCTCCTTCGATTGGATGGATGGTGGTACCATGAGTGGCAACTATGACCTTTTGGCCTGCTGCACAATTGGGTGCTCCGCAGACGATGCTGAGTGGCTCTTCGCCTCCGACGTTTACGGTCGTACATTTAAGTTTATCCGCATTGGGATGCTTTTCACAAGTAAGAATCTCACCGACAACAAGACCTTCTAATCCTCCTTTTATGGATTCTATCTGGTCCATTCCTTCCACTTCCAAACCAATATCCGTAAGGATTTCACCAATTTTCTCTGGGTCCATGTCCAGTGAAATATACTTCTTTAACCAATTCAATGAGATCTTCACGTCGTAATAATTTAGTCGACAAAGATAAAATTGTAAAGACAAAATTGTAGTACTATCGGGTTCTTTTATTAAGCTTGGCTAACCAGAAAATCTGATAAAGTTTGGGTGTTTGGATTGATGAGATGGTAGGATGGGTTTACTTTTGATTTAAAAGTATTAGCTTTATACAGACATCGAATAATCAATCACAATTAATTATATGAAAACTTTTACACAACCTCGACTATTAGATTTTAAACGATCAGCTCTTGACTCAGAAGAAATGAAGCATGTTGCTGGTGGAACTACACCGACTCAATATATTTTGCAGGAAGATTATGATAATGATAATGCAGATGATACTCCTCCAGATGCTCATTAAGAATAACTAAGTTGAGTTTAGGGGTCACCAAGGAGATAAATTTCTTGCATTATTGTCTAAGTTTTGATTTTGATATTCACCTTTACCTCCCAAGTAGGAATACTTTATTTGTTTGTTTTTTACAAGGCTTTATTTTTTTTTGCTCCAGGCAAAAGGATGGCTCTCTGTGCCCTAATCTAATACAATACAGTTTCGCAATAATTCTACAACTCAAATAACTCAGTGGAAAGAATTTAGTTCTTTTTCATAGGCAGCTCTCCCTATTACTGTCTATCTAATTCCCATAGGACTTCGTGTGCAATATGACTTGATGAATTTAAAAAGCATGCGATCCTAGAATTTTCATCTATTCTAATTTCCAACGGAACAATATTCAGTATATGTGAGTATTGCTGAGTAATTTTAAAATAATCCTACCACTCTCATTTACCTTTTCCTTTGACAGGTCACTTACAGATATATTATAGACATATTTCTAATTGACAAAATTTAAAAACATGAAAAATCGTGCTTTAGGCAAAGGTTTAAATTATTTTATTGGACTCTTCTTTCTATCCTTTCTAGTAGGTGCTTGTTGTGATGTTCATCTTTCAGAAGAAGCGCTTGATAGGCTTACTCGAACACATAGTTACAAATTTTCGTTGGATGAATTTAAAGCTGTTGAAGCAGAAGAGGATGATGATGATTTTGATTCAGGAGATGATCCTTATTTTATTGTTGTGACCTTTAGATCACAATGGCAAACGGAAGGTTCAACTGAAATAGAAGTACTCGGGTATAAAAGTGAATCTTGGGCTTCAGGGATTGCTGATGGGGAGACCGCTAGGATTCCTGAATTTATGGGTACCAAGCGATTTAACAGTGTAGTTTCTTATACCATTGATGAGATTCGGAATGAAGGATTTAAGCCGGAAATATTTGGAGCAGTTGTTATAAGTATGGAGAGTTCAGCACAGAATCTTGACTTGAGCGTGAATTGGGGAATGGCTGATGATATCGCTGAGGAAGTAAGTGCACTCCTAGAAGAAACAGTAGTAGAATTTGTAGAAGAGTCAACCTTAGATCTTTCGGATCCTGCTTCAACTGGAACTTTAATAAATGATTTGTTTGAAGCTGCCAATGAAATGCAAGATGCAATGCATCCAGATTTTTGGGATATCGTAAGTATTTTAATTGAAAACTATTTTAGTCATGATGATTTTGTGAACGCTCATGTTTTTGCTTATCTCGGAGTAGAAGATGGATTTCCTATGTTCTCAAATAGAAACCAATACACCATAGATAAGGCGGGTGATTATCATTATGATCTAGAGGATAACCCAAGAGTATTTATTACTCCTCAAGGAGAGTTTCATTATGAAATTTCTGCGACGCTTGATCGATTATTCGAATAGTAATTTTTAAACTCAAGAAAATTATGTGTAAGAAATTACTATGCATCATCATGATCGCTGTTGTTTTCTATGGTTGTGATGACTTTCCTTTTCCCGGTACGGATGACTTGGTGTCAGATTTTGAAGTATCAATCAGCGATTGTGATGCTCCATGTGCCGTCTTTTTTACGAACCTTTCTATGAATGCTGATAGTTATAGGTGGGATTTTGGGGATGATATATTTTCATTTGAAGAACATCCGGTTCATATTTACGATTCACCAGGAGAATATTTGGTAACCTTAACAGCCTTTATGGGAGAGTCCATGGCTGTTTCAGAAATGCGCATCAGCGTTTTTTCAGGCGTCCGGAATCCCTCAACACTTATTGAATATGCTCCTCATTTAAATTCGATTGCCATTGACATAACAGAATACGATGACCATCTCTATGTACTTACCCAATCTAGTAATGAAGGCAGTGCACTTATTCCTAGCTTACAGCGGATCAATGAGTTTGCAATCTTCACAAAGACAGGAGATTTTGTTAGATCAATTCGGCTGCCGAGTTCATGGTCCATAAGTGATATTGAGGCTAATGGTAACAGCATATACGTTGTAGGTTCTGAATTTGGGTATGGTTTTATTGCGAACGTAAATCCTGTAGATGGAAGTGTCATAGATCAATTCAATGATGAAGGAGCTGCCGAAAATAACGTCTACAAGAAGGTGACCTTTATCGAAGAGGGCAGACCATTTATTATTGGTACGGTCTTCGGAGATAGGACTAGTGCAATACTTCAAAAATTTGATGAAGAATTGAATGTTGTCCAAGTTGTGTTGAACTTAGGTATAGCCAGAGACCTTTCGGGTGTAGATGCTAAGGTTTATGATGGTAAGATTTATGTTGCCATTCAAGAAGTAGAACTAAGTACCTTCACTATATTTGAGGTATTAGAATCTGATTTTTTGGAAAGTCTTCACTCCACAAGAGTGGGTGGGAGAATAGGCAAAATGGATGTAGATGAGACAGGATTTTATTTTGCTAGTTTTAATCCCACAACGAATGTCAACAGCATAAGGACTTTGTCCCTTGAGCTTACCAATAGTATTGCTGGTGGTATTCCTGACATTGGAATCGAACATCCACATCCAGTTCACCTTGTCAGGCATCAAGATGAGACGATATTAGCCACTTCAAATTTCATTACTGATGGTGTAGACTGCAATTCGGTAAGTTCCTATCTCGTGTGGTCCGGCAACTTATCGGCCCCGGATTTTTCTTGTACCTTAAGTTGTGAAGAATATGAAACGAATGGCTTTATCACCTTAAGTATGATAAGTGATGATACAAATATTTACTCTGTCGGCTTTGTCTATGAAGATGACGATTCAGAAAAGGTGTTTCTCATGATTGACGATGGAGATTTTAGGGAGTAAAAAGATCCGGAGATAAATCTTTGGAAAAGGCTGCGAGCGAATCTATAAATTCGCTCGCAGCTTATTTATTTGTTAGGTCGTAGAGGTTCTTTTTATAAACATCAATAAACCGATTAACAGGAGACCACCTCCGATCCTAAAAATAGAATTACTTTTTGAACCGACCTGAATGGGACTCATGTTTCCAGAAGCAATAAAGCCTGCCCAGTAGTATGGGCTTTTTTGGCTTGTCGGGATACCATCATCATTGATATAGTCTAGCTTGGCCAATCGTAAGGCTTCATCTTTGGCTTTTCCCTCTGCCAGATGATTGTAAAAGTGAGTCATTATATAAGACGATGAATTGTCTGGGATTTTCCAAATCGAATAAACCAAGGAAGGGACCCCAGCATAGGCAAATGCTTTCGCAAATCCAAGCACACCTTCTCCCTTGTTGAATCGATCAAATCCAGAGCTACATGCACTTAAAACTACAAGGTCTGAATTAAAAGATTGATTGTATAATTCTAGTGCTTTTAGTTTGCTATATGAAGTTGAATCTTCAGAAGAAAAAAGTAGGGCAGAGTGGAGCGGTTTCTCTTTATTCATTTCGGAGTGCATGGCAAAGTGTAGGATGGAGTAATCCTTTGCTAAGTTCATCAAAGAATTTTTATTGGCTTCTTTTCCGGAAAAGGAAATTCCTGATATTATTTCTAAGATGGCTTCTACTTCCGCTTTTGCTCCAGGCAAATTGTGGTATCCACTTCTGACCAATTCAGCATACTGTGGAATATCCTCATCCTTAAAATTAGTCGTATCAATGGTATTATAGTCAGGCACAAAGCAAGCGATCTCTCCATTGCCATTAGAGTTTTTCTCCTTGGCCTGTAAAAATTGAAGTGTCGAGTTACTATAACTAATGTTATAATTTTGAACGATTTGCTGATTGTTTAGTTGAAGTAGTTCAAATGGAAATGAAGCAAGGTACCACTCAGGAACAATGACAAGTTGAGAGATATCTGGTCTTATGAATTCCACTATAGAACCAATGAGAATTTCGCTGATTCGATCGAGCGACTTTGTTATTTCTTTTTTCTCTATAATGGATTGATAAGTATTTGCGATAAGCGTATCTAAGCCTACTGAAGAAATATACCTTGCTTCAAGATTGTCCGCTGTGATCACATAGATTCCCAACAAGGAATCAGAAACAGAATATTCTAAGATGCATTCATTTTTAGCTAAGCTGGCTTGAACTTTTTTGTAAGAAAATCTTTGTGGTTCAAATTTTAGCGCATACAAATCAGGGTTGTCTTCTTTAATTTCACTCAAAAGTTCATCATAAGTGACTCTTGCCTTTTGTAGTGAATCCAAAGTCGCCGTATACTCCGGAGACAATTCATCTTCAACTTGCAGTAAGTTTTTTTCGATTTTATTAGCAATCGCCTTTTGGTTTTCTACAGAATCTAACTGCTCTCCATTAACTCCATCAAATAATATATCTTGAGAATTTATAGCATTTAAATTACTGTAGGTTTTATTCCTTTCAATAATTTGCATGGCCGTTTGCAAATCATTTTTAAGGTAGAAGTCCTCCGCGTAAGTCCAGCTATTGTGTTGGAATTTATCAGAGTATGTAGACGCGTAATTGCTTGGATTTTTTTCTCTAATGTCCTCTAGGAAATCCATCAATAATGAATGATAGTGAATGGCACTATCTAATTTTTCTTCACTCTTATCTAACTTATACCATTCTTTGTAACAATCTCCATAGCGTTGTGTAGTAATGTAATAGCTCCAATAATCAGAAATACCATCAAGCCCTTCTTTATTTGTGTGATTGGTATTAAGAAGAAGACCTTTGTTGAAATTCACAATGGCTTCGGGAAAATTAAGCTGTTTTTGTTTTAGTACTCCTAAGTCATTATGGAATTCTAAAGTTGACTTTATCGAACCCCACTGAGTTCCCTCCATCAATTCTTGAGCCTTTCTTAAAGCTAGTTCTGCCTCGTTGAACTTTTTCATTTGCATAAGTAATGTTGCTTTACTACCATACATGCTGAATACGTATTCACTTTTTTCTCCGTGTAGTTTTGTGCCTACCGTAATTCCTTCCTCAACGAATGAAAGCCCTTCATTATAATTTTTTAAGTCCGTATAACCAATAATGATATTTGAAATTGATTGAAGATTATACCCCGAGAAACGACCATTTAATCGAAGGGACATTTCATAGGCATCAATGTTGTATTGCGTCGCCTTCTCTACATCTCCCTTTAACCAGTAAATGACGCCAATATTAATTAGACTGGATCTTACTTCGTTGCTTTCGCCATTTTCGCTTAATTGTTTGCTGATTTTTAAAATTTCAAGATACTCAATCAACGCATCATCCAAGCGAAAAATCCTAGAGTAACAAAGTGCTTTGTTCGCCCTGGCCTGGGCTAGTTTTTTAAGATTCGGATTTTCCAAGGCCTCAAAAGCCTCAATCAATATTTCAAATTCTGCCAAAGCTTTATCATATTCTCCTTTTAGATAATAATAATTAGCCTTGTGCTTGAGACTTTGAATTCCTCTCTCAGATTCTTTGCCATAATATGATTGAGCGCCTGTTACATATTTATCCACATAAGCTAGAATAGTATCTGTAGTTCCGGCATACATGGTGTTGTACAACCACTCATCGAAAAGCATATAGTAAAAGGTATCCTTTGGGGTAGCTTCATCATAGAGATTCATACCAGACTTTGCATAAGCTCTTGCATCTGGATATGCCCTATCGTTACTCGTGTCGGATGCCTTAATTAAAAGTGCTCTTGCTTCAGTTCTCAGCGGTTGAGCATAGCTAAAGTTACACGTACAACTTACTAGAAATAGTAAGATTAATTGATTTGGAAGATGTTTCATTACTATTTTTTGAGGCTTATGAAATTACAAAAAATCCTCAGGATTTGCCCTGAGGATTTAATCATATTAATTTTGGAAGTTGTTAATGATTGACTTTGAATTTATATTTTACTTCAAGTTAAATTCATTATCTAACATCAAATACGCGACATCAAATACTTGATCAGCATCACTCGAGGTACCCACTGCAAGATACTCCTCATTCTCAAGTTGAATTATCTGAGATAGAATGATGGTTGTTTGATTCTCAGGACAGGTGATAATATTAGAAGCGCATTGATTACCTGTTGTGCATACTTTTTGAAGAGAAGAGCTTATCTGGCATTCCTCTCCTGGATTTAAGATTAAAGAGGGTAGTAGATAGTGACCATCAATTATTTGGAGGTCAAGTGGAAATAAAGCATTATTAACGGCCTGGGCAGAAATATCCTGTTCATCTAAGAGCAGAAGATCATGGGTGAACTCTGCGAGTCGACTTTTGGATCCAGCAGGTCCTATGGCAGCAGCATAGACCCGTTCATCGTCAACCTCGATATCTGTTATATTGCTATCTGAAAGAACGACAAGTGCATTGGCATCTTCCAAGTCGCTCTGCATATTGTATATAATTGATTTATTTTCGGCAGGGATATATGCATTAAGAAATACCTGGTCCTGATGAGTTACTATATTATCAAATCGTGAATCTGAATTGGCCTCAGTTTGCCAACTTTTAAGATAAAAGAAAGAACTTGATATTTTTTGAACCAAAGCACTTTGCACATTTCCTACCGTCTGATATCCTGCAGCGTAAATTTCATTACCTCCATTGTAATCCAGCGAAGTGAAAGCAGAGGCTTCTAGATTAGATGTATATTTTTTGACCGTATTTAAGTTATGGTCTATTTCCATTACCATTCCAAAATTGCCTTCTGTGCCTGCTATTAAAATGCGGTCATTTAAGGTCTTGACCATGTCTATTCCTATGACATTGGTGGGAAGTTGTACAAAGTTGAATGCCTCCCCTCTGTGGTCCATTTGGACGAGTAGGTTAAATGCAGGTTTTGTGGAAAGTGGTCCATCATTCATATGATTTCCGACCAACATAATAAAACCATTTGGTACTTCTACAATACGCTGTGCAGCAATATTTCCATTGCCTGGAACTAACTTAATTCCAGAAAACGGATGACCAAGTGAAGAGTCTGGCTCTGTTACGTTTAAAGTCTGTGATGAACTTGCCGTATTTCCCTCTTCATCAGTGACCTTTAATGTTATTTCGTATTCTCCCGCTGTTGCAAATGTATGGACCGTATTGCAACTGATATCCCCTATACTTCCATCTCCAAAGTCCCATTCGCAATCTACATTTTCAACTGTGAAATTGGTGAATCCTACTTCGCAAGGAGCCTCACATTCTATTTTATCCATTGACCAAAGAGCAGATAGTGCTTTCATTGGTTCTGGCTCTTCTTCCATGTCGCCAAATAAATCGCAACTAACTAAAGCAAAAGGTATAAAAAGTAATAGTAGATATTTGTAATAATTCATTGTTCTATAATTTGATAAATTAAGATGAGATCCAACTCATTGCTGAGTCAGACCTCAATAAAAACTTGTTTTTTTTATTCACAAGAGGCGTTGACTCCAGCCGCTAAAGTGATAGAAGATGTACCGGTAACAATGGCTGTTGGACCCTTACGTAAAGCACATTCAGAATTTTGAATATCAACATTGTTAAGCACCAAGGTGCTACCTGGAGAAGATAGCCCTGAAACAAAAATGGCAGATTTTTCTGCCGTTCCAGAAGGTACTCCTCCACCATTGATTGAGGTATGTGAAATTCTATTATTTGCATTATTAGTATTATACCAGATGCCCGGCCAAGAGTTGATTCCAGGCTCTTCTCCTCGGATAGTTATCGGAGCCGATGCCGTACCATTGATATTGAAGTAATAAGATGCGTTGGTGCTATTGACGTACAACTCCGCATTTTTTTGCATGACCAATTCTGTATTGCCAACGATCTCTAGACCGCCATTAATGGCCAGTCCTTCAGATACATAATAAGGGACAGACGCACCATGCCAAGTATGATTGCCTGAGATACCAGAAGTATCACCGAATAAACCAATCATGTTGGTTCCATTTTCCTCAAACACGCAAGAACTTAAATCCTCGGAAAAATTGTTCAAGGCTTCAAACTCTACCATCATAGGATAGGTGCTCACGCCATTGATTTCTATATTTTCAAAATTTCTGAGATTAGAGGTTCTAGTCGAGTTTCCGTTGACAAGAACACCCACCTCTGTAGAAGAAGTAATTTCGCAATTGGTCATCCATAGGGTGCCTAAAACTTCGACCGCCGCCGCATCATTTTTCTTATCTCCAATCTCAATGACGGCTGAACCTGCTCCTTTGATTTCAACATGGCTAAGTTCATTGTCATTGCTGTCCGAATTAAAATAAATCCCTCTCCAGGTTGCTTGGTCGTCATTGCCTGTCCCAAATATTTTCACCTCAGAACCACTTCTACCTTTCACTTCAAAGCTACCTCCATCTCTCACGATAATTGCGGCACCATCTTCAACTAAAATGCTTATGCCTTGGTCGACTTCGACATGTGCATTGATAATTAGATCTGATTCTACATGTATATCAATAGAGCTTCCGGTTTCTGTCCAGACTTCATCGGCGTTGATTTCGCCGCTCTTATCGATAGCGTCATTTGTGGCTAATTCCGTGAAGAAATCTCCACAGCTAGAAAGGAGGCATATCAAAGGAATGCCCATCATTAGGAATGATAATTTTTTCATTATTAAAACAAGTTTTTTTAAAAAATTGAAAGACTTATCCTTAGTCTTTCAATAGTATGTGACTGGAGAAGTAAAAAGGTAAATGAGAACGAGCATATTTATTTTATAAAAAAACAAATGCAAATTTTGATTTACTATTTGTTATTTAGAGAGACTATAAAATAGAAAGTGTGAACAATTCCTTATACTTAAGGTCAATATTGAGAGCAAGATGACCTTTAGTGATTTAAAGCAACTATTAGTTGTTGATTATAATAAGGCTGTAATTCGGTTTTATAATGAAAATCGAACAAGTTTTTTGACTTGGGCTATGCAGCGGTACTCGCTAGATCAAGATGGTTTATTAGATATTTATCAAGATGCAATTATTGTTCTTTATAACATGATTTTAGAAAATAAAGTAGAACATATTAATAGTTCACCTGAAGCTTATCTTTTTGGTATTGCTAAGAATTTAATCAATAAGTCTTTTAAAAAGCAAATTGATGTGGTGTCAGAAGCCGAGGTGTCCATTGAATTAGGTACAACCGATGCATACATGAATGAATTCTATAAAGAATCGCACATCCAGACCACAATGGAGCAAGCGCTTAAAAAATTAAAAGGTAACTGCAGAGAAATACTAGAACTCTATTATTATCGTCAATATAAAATGGAAGCAATATCTGAGAAACTAAACTTGAAAAATACCGACGTTGTTAAAAGTAGGAAGGCTCAATGCTTAAAAGCATTAAAATCGATTATTGGAGTTAAAGGTAACATTGTATGAAGTACACAGCGGTGGAAATTACAGATATGGTCGGTCGCTACCTTCGTGGTGAAATGCTAGGCAAACAATTAGAAGAATTTAAAGAAATACTTGGCTCAAATAAACTCTTTCAAGAAGAACTCTCTCTGCAAGAAAATCTTCAAAAAGCATTTCGTAAAAGAGCACACAAAGATTTAAAGTCAACTTTTCAATCGATTGAAAAAGAAAAGTATGATTCTGAGAATCATTTGGCTTCACAGAGAAATGACGAAAAGAATCGCAGACCTCTCATGTTAATACTAGTCCTTGGCTTTTTATTAATTGGAGCAACTATTTTTTATCTTATAAGCAGTCGTTCTACAGAACCAGCACAGTTATTTGCGGAAGCGATGTCACCTTTTCCCAATTCTTACCTCGAAGTAGAGCGTTCCAATTCTTCTCAGAAAAATTCATCCAATTTGGAAAAAGGTTTCTTAGCCTATGATGCAGGGAAGTATGATAAGGCTCAACAATATCTTGTAAACATAACCGGAGATAAGCAAGTAGATTTTTATAGAGCAGTTTGTCTATTGCAGTCTGGAGATTCTCAATCTTCTCGATCGATCTTAAGTCAACTTTATGAAATGAAGTCCCATCCAGAATTTGAAGCAGTCCGATGGTATTATGGCTTATCGTTATTATCCTTGAAAGAAACTGCGAAGGCAAAGGAAATTTTTCAAGAAATTATCGACACACAACAAATTTATCAAAAGTCTCAGACAATCTATATCTTAGATCAATTGAGGTAAGAAAGGTCTTTGCTTTCGCAAATGTTTATAGATAACTTTTGAAACTAAGCATTGAAGAACAGATATTCTACAATATTTCTTTTGCTATATTTTATGTTAGATTATAATAAAAGCAATTCCATCTTTAATCCAGAATCTGGATTTCTTGGTAGAATATCTTGAAATGGGTGATGGATAAAAATTAATTTAGACTAGACTTTAAATGTAGATATTATGAGAGTTCTAATGACCATCTGTTTAATGGCAATTTATAATCTAGTTCTTGCTGGACCGATTGACACCATGGCCTTCAAAACCCCTGAAGGAGTATGCAACAAAATGATAGAGTTTATATCCTTTGATAAGGGAGAAGAAAAGGACTGGGATGAATATCGTAATCTATTTCTGCCAAACGCACAAAAAATGTCTTTTCGAGCGCAACCGGGTGCGTCTTTAGCGAGACAGGCTAGAGCTTCCAACATTGAAGAGTTCGTGAGAAACTATGGTCCTAGTTATCCAGAAAAAGGTTTTGAAGAATACGCCATTGGGGTGGAAGTTCAAGAATTTAATGGGATCGCAAATGTATTTCAAAGCTTCTATTGTAAAACACCGGATGGTTCATATGAAGCTAGAGGAGTTAATGCCTTTCAAGTCGTATATCTAAATGATCGATGGTGGATTGCAAGTTCGATGTTTGTCAATGAGTCAGATGAAATTAAATTACCAGATGCTTTACTTTTTCCTGAATATCGGAGCAATGTCTATGATCTTACCAACGATCAGAAAGTGAGGAATCATTCTGAGTATGATCAAGTATATGAAGCCATGGAGGATTATGTTTTAGGTCTATACAATACGGACCAAAGTAAGATTCAGAAGAGTATTGATTCTAATCTCAGAAAAGTTGGCTACTGGTATGATTTAAAAAATCAAAAGGAGAACGATAACCTAGAAATGACTTTTGATCAATTGTATGAGTTGTCTGGTGAATGGAATAAGACTGGCTCCGAAGCAAATGAAAATTCCATAAGAACCATCACGATTTTTGATATCAGTGATAAAATTGCGATAGGCAAGCTTAATGCAGTTTGGGGCATTGATCATTTCCAACTGGCTAAAGTTGAAAATCAATGGAAGATTATGAATGTTATCTGGGAAGGTAAGGGTTGAGAAATCATTGATGTTTGGAATTTTTGGAACATCGTTGATTTATTTTCCTTAGATAGTCTTTGGTGCGTCTGATTCTTTGCCATTGATTCCAGCTTAGATTAAAATCTTCAGTATTTTGTAGGAAAATACCTCCTATGAAAATTAGATTTTCCCTTTTAGTGGTTTTCATTTGCGTAAGCGCAAATATTAAGGCACAGAAATCAACAGACCTTCTAAAATGCCTACCTGCCTTAAATGCTAATACTCCAGCATGGGCAATTGAGATGTATAAACCGGAACCCAATGTTCTATTGGTTGATGAACTTTATAGCACATATTTTACCAGTCAAGTTTTTGAAAAAACAATTCACACCCAGAATTACAAACATTGGCGAAGAGCTGTTGAGCAATATCTTCAAGAAGACGGCAAACTACAATTTCCATCGATTGAGGAGATTAATAAAAAGCATCATAAGATTCTCAAGAAGCGCGAAAATATTAGTCGCTCAATAGGTGCATGGAAAGCCATTGGTCCCATGGATACCTACAGTACTGGCTCAGACCAAATCGAAGTATCATGGCAAGCCAATGTTTATACCATCGATCAATCAATTTCTGATCCCAACATCGTTTATGCAGGGACAGAAGCCGGAGGGATCTTTAAATCTTTAGATAAAGGGGAGACTTGGGAGATGGCTACTATGACTTATCCTATCAGCACCGTAAGTTCAATAAAAGTAGATCCTATTAACCCTATGGTTGTATATGCAGGTGATGGGAGTCAGATAATCAAAACTGTAAATGGAGGAGAAAGCTGGGAGCAATTACTGGCTGTCGCAAGTCTAGGCGTGAATGATATTGCTATCTATAAAACAAATTCTTCCATCGTCCTTGTAGGGAGTGCTAATGGACTATATCGGAGTTCTGATGCTGGGCTAACGTGGGAAAAAATATTAGAACAACGAATTTTGGATTTAGAATTTAATGCAGCAAGAGATCAAGAAGTCTACGCTCTGGTTTCTAACCCTACAGCCATGAGAGCTGAATTCTGGAAATCTACAGATGCAGGAGTCAACTTTACAATAAGAGAGAATGGCTGGTATAATTCCACCAATCCCGATAGATCAGATAGGGGAGGAAGGATGACCGTGACTCCGGCCGACCCAGATCGGATTTACACGATATTAATCGGTCAATCCAAGCCTGGCGATCATGGGTTTATCGGAGTGTATCGTTCTGATGATGGCGGTGAAAGTTGGTATAATCCCAATCCACCAGATGGAGGGCCTTACGATAATGACCATCCCAATCTCGTCACTTTAAATAATACCAACACCTTGCAGCAAGGTTATTATAATCTTGGCATTGCGGCATCTCATGAAGATCCTGATCAATTACTTTTGGGTGCATTGAATTTATGGAATAGTAAGGATGGAGGTTCTAGTTTCGAGGCCAAAGGAGGGTATCAAGGGAATGTGCCATGGTTGCATCCTGACCAGCAAGAAATTGAAATCAACGGTACGGATATGTGGGTTGCCAATGATGGAGGGATAAACTATTCTACCGATTTATTTGAATCTCATGAGTCCAGGAAAAAGGGATTGTTGGCTTCAGACTTTTGGGGTTTTAGTTCTGGATGGAATGAGGATTTAATCGTCGGAGGAAGATATCATAATGGAAATACGGCCTATCGTCCGAGTTTTGAGAATGGACAATTTTTACGATTGGGAGGAGCAGAGGCAGCAACCGGATATGTGTCTCCTGGGAAAGAAGGAGTTGCCTACTTCTCTGACATTAGTGCTAAAAACATTCCGCATAGTTTGGATGATGCCGTGAGTGATGCTCCGAACATTGGCCTGTTTCCTAGCGAATCTTTTTTTGCTTCTCATTACAGTGAGTTGGAATTTGGTGCCGACTGTTATGGACATGTCTGGCTCGGTAGAGAAAATGGATTATGGAAATCTGAAGATGGTGGAAATGCTTTTGACTTGGTGGAATCTTTTGGAAATTCAGACCAACCAATACAGCAATTTGAAATTAGTAGAGTTAACCCTAAAGTGATCTACGTTTACCAACGCACCAGTTTTTACGGTGCCACTCTTTGGGTCAGTGAAGATGGTGGAGCAAACTTCATCGAGAAAAATTTTCCTAGCATTGGTGGTTCGATGAGGGCGGGATCTTTACAGATCGATTCTCGCAACCCTGCTAAACTGTTCGTTGCTTTTGCCCATCAAAACAATGATGGTGAAAAAATATTTTACACCGAAGATTACGGAGAAACTTGGAATAATATTTCTGATCCATTGCTTGATGGTGAAACCATTCATTGCCTCTTCCAACATGCAGGGACAGATGATTTATATGTAGGCACTGATTATGGTGTATATCTCTACGACGGCTCGGAATGGATGAGTTGTAATGATGGACTTCCAGTGAGATTCAATACCAATCGGATGGCTCCTTTATATATGACAAACAAACTGCGGATTGCTTCCTATGGTAATGGAGTATGGGAAATTGATCTTCGGGAGAATGTGGCGCCTATGGCCCAAGCAACTGTTGATAGGCGTTCAGGAAATTGTGCACGAGATACTTTTTATTTCGATGATTATTCAACGCTTAATCAAGAGGCCAATGCTAGCTGGTCATGGAAATTCACCCCCGAGCCTGCCTATATTTCTGATCCCACCGCAAGAAACCCGAAGGTTATTTTTGATCTTGTAGGAACCTATCAGGTAGAATTAACGGTAAGTAATGATCATGGTACAGACACTTATACGAATGAATCAATGATCGAAATATTGGAAGATGGTTGTAGTCCTGATATTTACCCAGGCCAGGATGTCTATTGTTTCGGAGCAGGAAATGACTTAGTTCAGACCGGCGATTTTAATCTAGAATTAGAAGAATTTACAATGACAGCCTGGGTCAAGCCAGCAGGTTTTCAAAACGATTATGTTGGAATAATTTTTAATGATGGGGAATCGGTTGGTATGAATTTTTCTACAGATAATCAATTAGGTTTTCATCATCCTTCGGCTGGTTCAAGTGCATGGGCGTGGAGTAGTGGATTGGAAGTGCCCATTGGTCAATGGTCATATGTTGCCTTAGTGGTTGAACCAAATGGGGCTACTCTTTACCTAAATGGAGAAAGAGCATTTAGACCGTTAGTTCTTGACCCCGTCTTGATAAGTTCTCTAAAATTTGGATCATACAAAGGATGGGAGAGTAGAAATTATACCGGGCAAATTGATGAGGTGACCGTCTGGAACAGAGCTCTATCTGCGGAGGAAATAAGAACACATAGACACATCACAAAGAATGAAGAGAATGCGCTTGGGCTTATCGCTTATTATCAATTCAATGAGACAGAAGGGCAGGTGCTTAATCGGGTTGGATTGGTGCATGCAAATTTACAAGGAGGTGCGGAAAGGTTTGGATCTCGAGCACCCATTGGTGGAGGTCAAGCGATAACACTAACGGACGCTTTTCTTACGACCTTCAATTCAGAAGAGTTGCAGATTGGTGCAGAAGTAGACATCGAATTTGGTGAAGCCATCACCTTTACCAAACTTGACATTGCACCCAGTGAGCCTGGTCCTGATCCTTTGGTTGTTGACAATTCTTATTGGATCATTAATCAGTATGGTGGAGAACTTGAAGAGGAACTTAGATTTTTAAATCTTGATTTAGATCCAGCCTTACTAGAAAATTCTGGTTCAATCAATCTGCATACACGTAGTGATCATGAAGACTTTGAGGGTTGGGATGACTATGCTGTTTCATCCTCTGTTTCAGACTCTGAAGTTGCCTTTGAATTAACATCTATTGAAAATGTACAATTGCTTTTAAGTGAAAGAGATGTTACTAATGTTTCAGAAATAGAAGATGATGAAATTAAAATCTTCCCGAATCCTACAAGTGATTACATCAATGTAGAAATGAAAGGGGAGTGGTCTTTTAGTTTGATGGATGCTAAAGGAAATATTATAATACGCGATAAGAAGTTGGAAGGTCATCGATTAGAAATAGATGAGCAGATTCCGAATGGTTATTATATTTATTTATTGACCTCTAAGGATACAATGAAGACTGGACAGCTTGGAGTATTTAGATGAGGAATGATCATAGAAAAATATTATAAGAGAGTACCTGCTTGAGTAGGTGCTCTCTTATGTATTATAATTTTAGCTCACAGTACATAATTATTTACTCACTAACAATTGAGCTGAGTTAAAACGTGGACCTTTAGGAAGTAAATCCTAACTAAGTCTTTTGTAGAACTAGTAAAATCCATCCATCCCAATCCTCATCAATTCCGTTTTTTGGTTGTGTCTCATTCCTATCCTCACTCATATCACTGTCTGTAACTGTTTTCTACCAGTATGTTTGTACTCCATAACCAAGTACCATTAATTTGGTGGCTGCCGTTATAAAGAACTCGATTAATTACCAAATACATTTGCTTACATCAATTTGAATACAAATACTAAAATGTATCCAATAGAAACAGTTTTGTATAAACTTCAAGCAGCTGAGTGGCTTAAATTTAGTGGTTTTAAAGAATGGCACTAGAGCTTACTAAAAAAGGACTAAATAAGGTCAAGAAATTATCTGGATTAAGATTCTATGAAAAGAACTATCAACGAGAAGACCACAGTATTTGGGTTACGTCATATTGAATCAAAAATCTGAATTTATTGGCCAAAAAGCAATTGAGTTGGCTATAGAGAAAGTATTTGAGATTTCTAAAGAAAACACAAACCCACTTCCTTAAGCAGCAAGGAAAGTAAATATGATGACAAATACAATCTTAATACTTTGGTAATGGCTTTGAAATAATATAGACAGGTAGATGAAAATTTGAATTAATTAAAAAACTATACACTTGAAAAAAAACAAATTTGGAAAAGAAGGTTGGATGCCTTCACGAATAAAATCCCTAAAAGGGCAAACATTTGTAATTACAGGAGCGACTAGTGGTACTGGTTTTGAGGCAGCAAAGATTCTCCTTTCTAAAGGGGCAAAAGTTGTAATGCTGAATCGTAATCCTAAGAAATCAGAAAATACTATTTCGTTATTAAAAGAAGAGCTAGGTAAAGATCTCGAGATAAGTGCTATACAAATGGACCTGTCTGAACAAACCTCTGTTAAAAAAGCAGCAGCAGAAGTATTAAAGACTGTTACCCAGATTGATGCGTTACTTTGTAATGCTGCAATAGCACAGGTGCCAAAAAGACAACTGACGGTAGATGGTTGGGAAAGCCAAATGGGAGTCAACCATTATGGTCATTTTACATTACAGGCAATTTTATTCCCTCTGATTGAAAAATCAAAAGGGCGTATTGTTTCCGTTGGTAGTATGGGCTATGACATGGGATTAAAGACAATAAAATTCGATGACCTGAATTGGGATAAAGACTACACACCTAATAATGCATACAGTCAGAGTAAACTTGCACAAATAATGTCTATTTATGAACTCCAGAAAAGACTAGAATTAGCTGGTAATACATCGGTTAAAGCATATGCTTGTCATCCAGGATCTTCTAGAACGGCACTCATATCTACAAGTGGAAGTTTTATGATGCGTATTATTTTTGGTTTGATGAAGTTATCACCATTGACACAGCCAGCAGAGAATGGTGCTTATCCACAACTTATGTGTGCGACCGAATCAGACCTAGATCAAAATGAATTTTACGGTCCTACAGGTAGAAATAATTGGGTAGGGCCAGTAGGAGCCCATGAGTTAAAACCACATGCCAAGGATAAAGAGGTATCCAGGAGATTGTGGGAACTTTCTGAGAGAGAAACTGGAATACAATGGCCTATTTAAATCAAACAAAAATGATTAATCAATGGTAGTATTAAGAGGAATCAGCATAGGTAATATGATAAAATGGACGGGTGTTCATTTCATGGCCTTATTTTTATTTACAGCTTTTATAGCTATCCTTTATTATTTTAATTTTATTCCATTTGGTTTGCCGTGGTTGTCTGTATCTATAATAGGTACTGCAGTAGCCTTTTATGTGGGCTTCAAAAACAACCAAGCCTACGATCGTATGTGGGAAGCTCGTAAAATATGGGGAGGTATTGTCAATGATAGCAGGGCCTGGGGAATGATGGTGGACGGATATATTACCAATCAATTTACAGAATCTCCTCTTTCAAAATCCCAAATACACTCAATAAAACAAAAACTAATCTATAGACACATCGCATGGCTATATGCTCATCGGAGTCAATTACTAGTACCCACTGCTTGGGAACACATCAGTCAGGGTGGAAGAACAGCGAAGTTTATAGAGAAGTATCAAAAGGAATTAGGTGTGGGTTTGGTAGATGATGAGATAACTAGAACTGAGCTAAAATTATTCTTGCCTTCAGAAGAACACGATAGATTACTTAATCATATAAATACAGCTACCCAAATCATCAATCAGCAATCAAGAGACTTAACCGAATTAAGAGGCCAAGATATTATTGATGATTTTCGCCATACTCAAATGGAAGAAGTACTTAGAAGTTTCTATACGTTGCAAGGAAAAAATGAGCGGATAAAAAAATTCCCTCTTCCTCGTCAGTATGCTAATATGAGTAGATACTTTGTTGCCATATTTATCCTATTGCTACCTTTTAGTATGATTCCCGAATTGATGAAAGTTGGTGACCTTGGTATTTGGCTATCTATTCCAATTACAGCTTTGATTGGCTGGGTATATGTCATGATGGAAGTAGTCGGAGATTACTCCGAAAATCCTTTTCAAGGTATGCCAAATGATATTCCTATGATGGCACTTTGTAGGGTTATAGAAATAGACATGAGAGAGATGTTAGGAGAAACTGATTTACCTCCTAAGGTGGAAGCAAAGAATGGCATTTTAATGTAGTCAGAAATTCAATTGAATCATTATAAAACTTTACAAATATGGATATTTTAAAAGCATCAACGGATTGGGCAAAAGCTGAACTCTTTTCTACGCCATTTTTTATTCTCTTCGGACTTGGCTTTGTATTGGCTAGTTTGGGTTTTTTGAATTTAGGGAAAACAGAAATGGCAAGGGCTTACATCGTTCCCACTTTAGTAGCAGGATTTTTGCTGGTCATAATTGGAATTGGTTTGTTCTTTACGAATAAAGGAAGGCATACGAATTTCCCTTTGGAATATAAGAAAGATGCATCAGCATTCTTAGAGTCAGAGTTGGAACGCACAGAAGCAACTTTAAAGGAATATAATACCATCGTTTTTAAAGCTATTCCAATAATACTTATTTTATGTTGTCTAATCATTCTATTAATTAATAAGCCAGTTTGGAGAGCTAGTGCAATTACCATAATTGCTATGTTAGTTATTATTCTGCTGATTGATGGTACGGCAAGTGCTAGAGTCTACAACTATAATCAACAACTTCTTTCAGTAGAAAAAAGTAATTAAGAGGTCTTAATGTAATTAGTATTCAATGTTACATTAAGTCAAAAGATATTCCATTTTAATATTATACAATGAAAAAGAAGTCTTGGATTTTATTATTACTAATCTTAGCAATTCCTATTACCTTTTACTTCTATTTTCTAAAAACCGGAGCACCAATATTGGAGGGCAAAATAGATTTTAGTGTAGAATATAAAGAAGGACTATCATTAGACATCTATGAACCTACTAATGAGGTGCATAACAAGCGTCCAGTTTTAATTTACTATCATGGTGGAGCCTGGGTATCTGGTAATAAAATCACTGTTAATAATGATCGCTTTCACGGGACATTTAATCAACTCCGAGATGCGGGGTATGCAATTATAAGTCCAGACTATACTCTTGCAGAATTTAAGGTTTCTCCTTTCCCGAATTGCATTGCTGATGCTTTTGACGTCATTACTTGGATTGAAAATAACGCCGAAGAATATAACTTTGATATTAATAATATTGGGGTTTTAGGTGAATCAGCAGGTGGACATTTGGCTTTGATGGTGGCTTATGCTAATGCCGAGATATTTACAAAACCCCACAACGTAAAATTGAATTATGTGATCGGAATATATCCGCCAACCGATTTAAATCAATTATACTTAGAACTAAAGGATATTCGAAGAACCGTCGAGGAATCAACTTCTAGTATGCCGAAGTCATTGCAAGAATATTTTGACATAAATCAATATCTTTTTGGTTTTGATTCGGAGGTCGACAGCCTTAAAGCAAAACAACTCAGCTACAAGTACTCTCCTATAAATTATTTAAATGTAAACAGTATTAGCACATTGCTCATTCATGGGGATAGTGATAGAGTTGTGCCAATTTCTCAATCAAACAGTTTAGCTCAACAAATAAAATCTATTGGGTTGAAAGTAGAGCTCCAAATCTTAGAGGGCGTAGATCATGCATTTTTAAACGCTACTTCTCAGCAAAAAGAACAAACTCAAGAGTGGATTATTGATTTCGTGACTAGACAACTTAAAGAATAAGAATTAGAAAACTATACTATGCAACATTTCAAATCCCTCATTGACTATTTTGAATATCTACAGTTGCCTAAACCCGAGCATCCTATATTCAGTGTGTTGACATCAAAAAAAGATAAATTTCTTCCCTGTCCTAGACAAAGTTCACCACCAATAACAAATGATTGTTATTCAATAAGTTTAAAGAAAATCATTAAAGGAAAATTGAACTATGGTCGAACAAAATATGACTTTAGCAATGGAACTTTAATTTTTTTAGCACCAAGGCAAGTCATTCAATGGGATAATCGAACATTGATTGAGCAAAAAGGATTCTCTATTAATTTTCATGAAGACTTTATTGCAGGGACAGAATTAGCAGATCAAATTAAAAGGTATGGCTATTTTTCTTACTCAGCAAATGAAGCATTGCATCTGTCCCCCAAAGAGGAAAAACAGATAGTGTCCGTTGTTGAAAATATTGAGACAGAATATCATAATAATCAAGATGCATTTAGTAAAGAGATTGTCATCTCCCAATTAAACACCTTATTGAAATATGCTAATAGATTTTATGAAAGGCAATTCATCAATCGAAAAGAGTTGTCGAGCAATTTGTTAGAACAATTTAACCAACACCTGAGAAATTATTTTGCATCTGGTCAACTGCAAGAGAACGGTATTCCAAGTATAGATCAAATAGCGGAGGAAATGACAGTTTCTCAACGTTATCTAAGTGATACATTAAAAAAAGAAACTGGCAAAACAACTTCTGAGCATCTCCAATTATACTTAATTAATCAATCTAAGAATTTTCTATTGACTCCCAACAAGAGTATTTCAGAGATTGCATATGAATTGGGATTTGAATATCCTCAATACTTTTCAAGACTATTTAAAAAAACGGCAGGAATAAGTCCATCGGAGTTTCGAAAAAAACATAATAAGAATTGAAAGTAAGCTGTTGCTATTATTGGATTCTTAAGAAAGACTAAATTCTAAATTAAACTTGATTTGTTTTTGATTACATATCTTGGTTAATAGTCTGCCACCTTTATCTGACCAATAAATTAGATAAGAGACCTCTGGCTTAATTTTATCTTAATTTTGCTCAATAGAGTTTCATTCTCTTGACCCAAAATTTTAAAGAACTAAAACCTGACTAAATTGAGATTTCTACAACTAACTTCAATGAGATGGATAATGGTTAATTTTAATCAGACGCATCCTTTTTAAGAATAATTGCATCTTCTTAAAAATAGAATAATGAAACATATACACTTATTGCTGCTGTTTTTCTTTTTTGCTAGCTATTGTTTTGGCCAGGATCCTATTGAAAATAAATCCAAGCAAAATACTTTTTCAGCAACTGAAAATATTACACCGCCCCCACCACCGCCGCCACCTCCTCCACCTCCACCCGAAGATGACTTCTTTGCGGGAAGAGGTAATGAAACATCAAGGTTCCCAGGCTGTGAATCAGTTGTTGATAAAAGTGAAAGATTAGAATGTGCTGAAGCTAAGTTTCTGGAGTATTTATATTCTACCCTTGAGTATCCTGCTAAAGCATTTGCTGATGGTCAAGAAGGAATGGCCGTTGTTCAGTTTGTCGTAAAAAAGGATGGTTTTTTAGATAACATAAAATGTGTGAGAGATCCTGGACATGGATTTGGTCAAGCGGCTGTGAATGTCATCCATAAAATGAATGAAGAAAATATTCGATGGATTCCTGCTTCTATGAAGGGAAGGTCGATTGATATACTTTATACACTTCCAGTAAGATTTAAAATTTAGTGCCACAGAAAATTGAAATTGTGTAATCGCTAATTTCTTATCTTCATGATAAAGATTGGTGATTTTTAAATTTACTGAAACATGAGTTACGATGTCTATTTCATAAATAAAGAACAATTAAATAGAGAAAATATCTATGAGGTATTAGAAGTAAACCAACCCAAAAAGGAGGATGAAATCTATATTTCGAAGAGTTTAATGGAGTCCATTATTACCCAAATGGAATCTGAAGGATTATCATTTGAGAAAACTAAATCATCAGAAGAAGATTACTTTGAGTTAAACTTTAACTCTTACCAGCTCTCTATGTTTAATAGCCAAATTGTTCTTTCAATTCCATACTGGCATGAAAACGGAGAAGCTAAAATCATGGATGAAGTAGAGCGTATTTTTAGAATTTTAAAAAAATTTGGACTCAAAGATTTTGATCCGCAAACGGAAGAAATAAATGGAGGTCCTTCCTTGATTAAACATAAATTTGTAGAAACAAAAAATAGAATAAATAACAATGTTATAGTCCCTAAAAAACCAAATCAAAGGGTTCTTCGACGAATAATATTTATTCTTATTATGATTGGAATAGGTTTTCTCTTGTCTATTTTCCTAGATTAATTTATTCCAGCTATTTGTATCTCTTGGTAATAATAGGAAATATAAACCTAATTCCTAAAATTGCGAAAGCCACTGATTTTCATCAGCGGCCTTCAACACCCTTTTATTTAAACTACTTTATAGTCTTGAATTATTTGATGGTCATGTTGGTAAATTGAACATCATCGTAACCGTCAACCATAAATCCTACTTTGTAATCTCCAGTATCGAATAAACTCATTCCTAAGTTAACTGTTTCAGAACCTACTGGGAACATCATTTCAATTTCTCCATCGTTGTTTAAAATTTGGATCATTGAAACATTTGCTTCGAATACCATAGCGATTTGATCTTGGTCTGCTTCAAAAGCTGATGAGATGATAAATTCTTTCTGACCTTCATTATCTAAAGTGATGTCTACTTTTTCACTTTTTACGATCGCTAAAGTTCCATCTCCAATGTTTGAAGCGAAAGTTGCCGTTGTAAAGCTTATAGCGATTGCGAAGATTAAGATTAAATTTTTCATAGCTTTTGTTTTTGCGTGTTACACTAATAAGACCATGAAAACCCGCTTTTTCCCTATCTACCCCCATCTACTGGTAACCTATTATTGTAGACATAGACTCTACAGATTTCAATTTTGAGCAAAATTTTGTCAGCTAGTAGTCAGATAATGGCTACTTAGAATTATTTTTAAAAAAGGACGTAGGGGTAAACCGCTTACTTTTTTAGTATGCTTTGAATGACTTTTCCTTGGGTGGATATAAAGTATAAGCCTTTCGGCAAATAGCTAAGGTCATTTTCAACCTGCGCTTGTAGATGCTGAATGAACTGTCCTTTCGAATTAATTAATAGATAAGACGCTTTTTCTTCACCATCTATATATATGCTACGGGCAAAAGGATTTGGGGAAACCTTAATAGTCCCAATCAATAATTCTTCATTATTGGAAATCTCTCCATTGTAGCAGGGTAGGTCTGCGACTCGTTCGCGAATTGATTCTAAGGTTGGGTAAAAAGTATTACCAGGACATTCAGTACCTGAGCAAGCATTTGCTGAACCACTTGAATCTCTATGACCGGCGATTGTTGGGAGTATAAAATCTCCCGTAAGATGATATGTTTCCATCGTCACATCCAAGGTGTGCGCACTTGCCTCATAGCCGATGAGGTTCACTAAAGTCTCCAATGCTTCATCTGTAGGCAATTGGTCTGTGAAATCTCCAATCAAGCAGATCCCTACCGTATTTTCATTGATGCAGCTAAAATGTGCACCTTGAAATCCATCAGGTCTTGCTTCATAGATAACTCCATTCGGGTCAATCAACCAATTGTACCCAATATCATCCCATCCGTTGGTATTAACGTGGAGGTCGTAATAATAAGCAACTACTTCTTTGAAATTGTCACTTTCATTAAATCCTGCAGAGTGGTGTACAATGACATGGGTTGGAGTTGTGAACTCTGGAGTAGAGTCTACTGGGCAGTCCTTACACCAACAAGTCCGGTCACAATATTCCGGCAGCTCACAATCGAATCCTCGAGCGGTTGTAGAAATTATTTGATCATTGTTTTTATACGAAATGAATATTCTTGCCTTCGGATTTATAAGTGGGTCATTGGTCTGCAATTGAAAAGCTTTGATGACTTCCTTAACTGGAGTTGCAGCGTATGCCTTTCGATCGTTGATGCCTATTCCATGTTCATCTCTTTTCAGGTATTTCCAATCAGACCACGAGTCATCCATGAATTGCAAGCGATATAAAATCTCTGAGCCTTCATTGTTGAAATGGTACAAGGATAGTCCAAGGAAATTAATGTCGATATCTTCTAAATCAACTGAGTTTAATTCTGGGTAAAAGGCGGGTGTGTATTCAAGAGTTCTAGCTTGCGCAAATGTATAAATTGCAAGTAAGAGAAAAATACCTGTAGTCGTTACTTTTTGTAACATACTATAGTACATGTTCTTCTGCTGCCTGAATTACCTCTTCGGAACTACCATCAACCTTAGATACAAATACAATGACATCCATATTTTCAGGTACCCATAAGTCTGGATCTTCTGGAATGACAAAACTGAAATTTCTATTGACAATTTCATTTGCATTTAAATCTGTATTTAGAGGTGATCCATCTATAGGAGTAAGCATTGCTCTTAACATGTGGTTGTGCTCATAATTATCTTCTATGGTCGATGGAAATTTTTGCGCATCCCAAATATGACTTTCTGTAATCATTACAGTGATTCTTAAGTCTCCTGTTAGATTTTCATTTGCGGTAAGCGCAGCAACAATGCTTAACTCTCTTGTATCTTCATTGTAACTATTCTCGATACCGATGGATAATTGTGCAGGCTTCTCAAATTCTTTTTCTACAAACCCAGCCCATAAATCAATGTTTGAAACAGAGTATTCTTCAAATCCTTCTTGCTGAACCCTGTTGACAACTGCTGCGGGTTTTCCAAAGTATGGCTTTAATTTATTCTCCATATCATTGGCCATCTGGGATCGAAAGTCATATTTACTAGACGCCACTGGTTCTGCTAGAAATTCTCCATGGATTGAAACACCTATTACTTTATGGTCATAAAGTTCGATTAGGGATTGCAACACCGCGGCTCCGTTTGGACAATTCGGACAGTTAACTCCAGTGAGTTCTTCAACCAACACTGTCTTTTCTGAATTAGGTAATACAAATTCAGGAATATTTACCATCACCTCAGTACAAGCGATGACAGAAATTGCGAATATTAATGCTATTAATTTTTTCATCTTAAAAAGTTGAACTTATGGAAAATTTAACCCCACTAAAAGCAGGTTCTAATCTACAGATTCCTCCGGTACATACAATACCTTCTACTTGTTTAACATAACTAAGTCCATATCTATTTGATCCATTGTTATAAAATACATCAAACCTAGGATAATGAATGTCTATCTTTTCTCCATTCGCGTCGGAAGGAGCATTTTTACCAGGACCTATGTTGTACATATCTGATACAACCAATGACCAATGTGGTGCCATATTGAATTCTACAAGTCCAAATGCCCAATCACCATAATCTTGTAAAGTTGATCCATCTTCTCCAATGATCATGTATTGGAATTCAGCTCTGACGGATTTTTTACGATCGATTTTATATAAGAAGTCGACAAATGGAATAATGGTTTCAACAATTGGCACTTCGGGTTTTACCTCATATATTTCTTGATTGTAGTTCTGGATTTGTAAACCACCTATTACCTGCCAAAGTCTTTTGTATTTATAGGTACCTGTTAAATACATTTCTCTATACAACAATAGATTCCCTGTAAGGTCTGTGATGTTAGAGACATTGAGATTCAAGAATAGCTTCTTATTTACTCTATATTTTATATCTGCTTGAAATGCCTGTTCGCTCAGATCTTGAGTTGCCGGTGAATACCTAGAAGTTAATCGATAGGTATTTTGACGATTCATTGGTGGAATGAAATTTATCTGCCCAAAATTTCTAGATAAATTCGGATCTACTCTAAAGTTGAAGTTCTCGGTACGCTTACCTTCTAAGGTTATACCTAATTTTCCTTTCGCAAAACTTAGTGCTGTATAAAGAACACTTCCTGCCGCACGTCTCATTCTTCCTTGCAATGGCTCGCCGAATAAAACAGTTCTAGATGCCATCGGATCATTAAAAGCATCAGGGGATTTATATGCCGCTTCTACATACCATGAGAAATTCTTATAGCTTAGGGTATTGTAGAAAGATCCTAGGTATACGTTATAAGTTGGCTTAAAACGATCATCGCCAATGTAGTTCTTGACAACTCCGATGACGCGATCCATGGTTTCATCATCAAGCGTTCGATTTACGATTCCAAATCCTGGAGCAATAGACAATGGATTGTCTTTTCCAAATCCATAGTATCCTTCAAGCTTAGCTCCTTTTATGATTGATTGAAAGGTGCTGAAAAGATTTCTTTGTCTTCCGGTAAATGCCGAGGCCTTCCAATCATTATTAAATCTATAATCGACCTGTGCTCCGACTAAAGCATTATCTATCAGTTGTGGTCTTTCTTCAAAAGCTCTGTAAATGATTCCACTTCCTATTTGGTCATAAATGTAGCCTACCTGGAATCCTACCTTGTCCAACTGCTTTCTGATGTAGTATTTTCCGATCCCTTGATCTGAATAAGAACTATTTGGGTCTCTTAGGTTTGAATTATTAAAAAGGTCAAAACGCACCCCAAGGCTATATCCTTTAATAGCATAATTCAAATCTAACCAAGCTTCAGCACCGATTAGTTGATTGTCATATTGTGGTATATTGGCCGCTCCAATGAGAGAATCTCTGATGAAAAAGTTGGCATTTGACTGGAAACCTCCGGAGAAAACCCCTTTGTCTTGTGCATAAATGTCTGTACAAATGAAGACACTAATTATAAAACTGAGGAAAAATATTTTTTGTAATCGTTGGAACATATCAAAATATAATTAACATTTGCTAACAGAATCGGTTAATTTTGAGTTAAACGGCTTGTAAATGCTGGCTTTAGGTTCAAAGTTGGCTTAGTTTAAAAGCAAATTAAAAGTACATAAATATAATTTTAACAATGAAACTATTAAACCAATTAACCCTTGTTGTCGTGTTTGGACTCATTTCATTCACAGCTACATCTCAGGCTTTGATGCCTTCCGCAAATCTCAAAACCTTAGATGGGTCAACCGTAAATATTCAAGATTACGTTGGTCAGGGTAAAATAACCGTTGTGAACTTCTGGGCGACTTGGTGTACTCCATGTAAAAAAGAACTAGATGCTATTGCTGAATACTATCCTGATTGGCAGGAAGATTACGACGTTGAGTTTCTAGCGATTACCATAGATAATGCAAGAGGACTAGCTAAAGTACCAGCAACCGTAACTTCTAAGGGATGGGAATACACCATTCTTTCAGATGCAAATGAAGAATTAAAAAGAGCTTTGAATTTTCAGACCATCCCCCAGACTTTCATTCTTGACAAAGAAGGAAAAATCGTTTGGGATCACAATGGATATACTCCAGGTGATGAGTATGAGTTAGAAGATCAAATAGCAAAATTGACTAAGTAAGGGTTAGTAAATACAATATTTAAAAGAGGTGTAGGATGAATCCTGCACCTCTTTTTTATTGACCCTATTTGCATTCGTTAGATATTAATTTTCCGCATCTTTGAGTTATACTTAAATGGATATGAAATATTACTTGAGTTTTCTTCTTTTTAGCTTTTGTCTTGTGACTAGTTTAAGTGCACAGAGGCAAATGGATTTTGCTGGGATAGAGATTAGCGTTGATCAAGACGCCTTTGCTGATTGGGTGCGCAAAAATGTCGAAGAAGGAAGCCAGATGCCTTACTTCGATAAAAATTATACAACAGCTTTAAGACTCGGATTTTTTGGAGAGTATGCTAATTCATATTACCTAGGTCTACCATGGGTGCGAGAAAGAATTGACTACCTCATTGATAATTTATTATACAAGAAAGACTTTCGGCAAAAAGTCGAGTCTCACAGTTTTGTTTTTATAGCGAATGGTTTTTCTCCTACGCATATTTCGGATGAAGTAGCAGGGTTTGAGTCTGCCGTTGCCAATGGATATAGCCTAGCTGTTGATCGGCCCTTTTCTAGTTTTACAGGATTCAGGAGCAGTAGAAGATTGGAAGGGACCAAAAGATTTGTTCATAGTGCACGCTTGTATAATCTTGGAGTAAATACTTCATTTTCATTTGGATTGGGTGGTACAGGATTGGCAAGAGGCATTGATAATCTTTTTGGATTCAAGAGACCGGATGGTAATCTGTGGAGGAGAGACGAAAGTAAAAACTATCCAACAGGTGAGGTTATCAAAAATGTTTTACCTCTTGTTCAATATTCCTTATCCTCTGAGCTCGCCATCTGGACACCCATACGAAAGGTGGTATTCCAGATAAGACCTGAAATTAATCTAGGACACTATACGGATTTAGCTTTCGGAATCGACTTTGGTAAGGTAATGAATGTTGAAGGTGTGATCGATCATTTAGCATACACAGATGTGAATAATCCAAGTAACGCATCGGTAAATGACGACGACTTGGGTTTTTCCTTTGTGGGTGGAATTACAGGTCGTGCGGTACTATACAATTACCATCTTAATGGAGTCTATGGCAAGAGCAAGGGCAACTATTATAGTTTTGGAGATACCCGAAAATTCATTTATGAGGCCTATGTAGGCATCAAGCTTCAGATTCTTCAAAAGGTAGATTTGATCTATACGATTAATACCAGATCATCTGAGTTTAAATCTGATTTCAAACAACGCAATACCTGGGGGACGCTTACATTTAAAGTGCTTATAGGTCCTGCGGGAGAAGGTTGTTATGATTAAGATATAAGGTATTGACAGTCTGTGATTTTCGCTTTCGCAAATGGAGTAGAAATATTTTAAGTGAATAGACGATTTTAAAATTGAATGTCAACCACATTTGCCGAAAGGCGGATAAGAATGATATTGATCAAAGGAAAAAATATTAAGTTGAAGTAAAACCCAATTATTTCCTTATGCGCTTTAGACTTAAAAGCTAACTTCAAAATTAGTCCATCCAGTTGAAGCATCTGTACTCAAATCAAAGGTTGCCTTGTGCAGTTGTAAGATGTCTCGGATTAACATCAAGCCCACACCTTGCCCGGTAGTTTTTGTACTAAAAAATGGTGTAAATAAATTCGGAACAACATGGTCAGGAATTCCTGGCCCATTGTCGGAAATTGTAAAGCTACCTTCCTTATGGCAACTTATTCTAATCTCTCCATCTTTACCTATTGATTCAATGGCATTTTTGATAATGTTAGAAAGGGCTTGTTCAAGTAATACTCCATCAGCGACAATTGGGATGTCATGCTTTGGAATATCAATGGTGATTTTAATATTCTTTTCTAAGGCATTGGGAATAAAAAGTTGACCGACTTTTTTTAATAGACCAGCCAAATCCATTTTTTTAAAAACAGGTTCTGGAAGTCTGAGCAGGGAGGCATAATTATCCATGAATTTATTAAGACCAACATTTCTTTTTCTGGCAATCTGAAGTGATTCCTTTAATTCCTGATCTCCTTGATCTTGAAATCCAAATTCGATAACAGAGTCTAGAATTGAATTAATCGCTCCCATACTATTATTGACTTCATGTGCCATCATTCGGATGATACGTCCATAGGCATCTTTTTCTGTTTTTAAAAGTTCACTAGAAAGATCATCGATCATAATAAATCGACGTTTGAATCCTTGATGAATCACCTCATTGACCTGTGCCTTAAATTTATCTGTTCCATTTAAACTGATGATTTTAGAATTTCCTGGAATAAGTTTTTGAATGAAGTCAGAAATCTCAGATGGAAAATCCTTTAAATTTTTGCCAACCATCAATTGGTTGTTGTCGAGTCCAAGTTGTTTTCTGGCGGATAAATTGATGTTAGAAATTAAGCCATCATAGTCAAGAATTATAATTCCAAGCGGGGTAACTTCTATGAGTTTTTGAATGAAATAACTTTGCTCTGAAAGTTGAGTACGCTCCTTGCGTAGACTTTCAATCATTTCATTATACACATCTACAAGTTTGTCAACTTCAGTTGAACCAGTCCGTAGATACTTTATGCTGAAATCTTTGTCGACGATGGCATCCGTTCCAGAACTAATAAGATCTATGGGTCTGATCATAGATTTATAAAGTAGATAGCTGATGAAAAGACTTATAAACACACCAACCTCAGAAGCTAGGAAATACCACAGATTATCTTTTAATAAAAAATAGATGAGCGCGATAAGTACTGCATGTAATATCCCAATAAATAATACGTACTTAAATTTTAGGCTCATGTTTTATGCCATATTTTTCAATCCTTCGATATAATGAACTTCTAGTAATTCCCAGTGCTTTGGCTGAAGCGCTTATCGAATGATCGTGTTTAGCCAGGGCCTTATTAATTGTTTTAATTTCCATTGCTTCCAAATTTAAGGAAGAGCCTTGACCTATCCCAATTTGTGTATTTTCGAAGGCTGGAAAAAAATCTTTTTTATCTAAAGTTTTTTTATTTAGATTTAGCAAGAAAGTGCGTTCAATGATGTTTTTAAGTTGACGGATGTTTCCTTTGTATTCTTGGTTGGAAAGCCAGTTCATGGTTTCATCATCAAGGAATGGTCGATCTGATTGATATAGATTTGAAATTTTAGATAAGAAAGATTTTACTAAAAGTGGTATGTCTGAACGCCGTTCGCCTAAGGGTGGAAGATGGATGTGTAGAAGATTGATTCTATAATAAAGATCTTCTCTAAAATTTCCATTAACCGCAAGTTGGCCAAGATTTTTGTTTGTTGCGCTGATCGCTCGGACATCCGTTTTCATGACCTGACTAGAGCCTAACATTTCATAAGTCTTCTCTTGTAAGACTCTTAATAACTTTACTTGGCAAGATAAATTTAGTTCTCCGATCTCATCAAGAAATATGGTGCCAGTATTCGCTTTCGCAAATCTTCCTTCTCTGTCTGTCTCTGCACCTGTAAAGGCACCTTTTTTGTGGCCAAACATTTCACTTTCAAATAATTCAGTAGGTATTCCTCCTAGGTTTACTTTTACAAATGGTTGATTGTGTCTTAGGCTTCCTTGATGAATCGCCTCTGCCACTAATTCTTTTCCAGTTCCACTTTCTCCAGTAATCAAAACACTAGCATTAGTGCTGGCAACCTTATCAATCATCGATAAGATTTCTTTGATTTCTTGACTTTCTCCGATGATGGCTTGCTGGGTTGAATTTATTTCTGAGGTAAGGGTATTTTCTTTTGCATGGTGTAATTTTTCTATGCTTTGAATAGAAGTAATTAAATCTTTGTTTTCCCAAGGTTTGGCTATAAAGTCTTTTGCGCCTAGCTTCATTCCTTCAACTGCGATCTGAACAGTCGCCCATCCAGTCATCAGTATTACAGAAATTTCTGAATGTTGATCTCGGATCAATTTTAGAAGTTTCATTCCTTGTTTGCCGGAAGTATCAATTGTGAAATTCATATCCAAAAGGATAAGTTCCGGTTGTTTTTCTTCGATGGTTGAAAGTGCAATACTGGGATGATTGATGGAGAATACCTCATAGCCTTTTCGGCTCAAAAGCAATTTGAGGCTGGCGCAGACTGTGGGGTCATCATCAATAATCAGTATTCTCATTTGAAAGTTTTTCTGCTTATTCATATTAGTCCTCATGTAAAGAGTTAGCCGGAGTAATTTTAGCTGCCTGAATACTTGGGAACAAAGCACAAATAAAGACCAAAGTAAGAATAATCAGGGAGGCATATCCAATTGCTTTGTAAAACATTGAATCTTCGAATTCTGTGAGGTCTAGCAACGGAACTTGAACCGCAAAAAATATCCCTATGATTAGACCAAACATGGTTAAAATCATAATCTCAAGTATAAATTGCTTAGTGATGTCAACTCCATGAGCACCTAAGGCCTGTCTCAATCCAATTTCTGATTTACGTTTGTTAATATTGTACCACAATACACCGAATAAGCCTAAGGCTACATTGATGCATAGAAATCCACAAACTGATAATAGTGCAATAAACATCATCCAACTTTCTTGACTATCTTCTTTTCTTTCCTTGTCTAAGTTAGCGATTACGTTGCCAGTTCTTTTGGTTGTGCCATTGACAACTTTTGATAATTTTTCTTCAAAGGCAGTAGTCGTTCCCGGTTTCATTTTTAGGATAACCGAATCATAATTTTCACCAAATTTTTCATTTATAAATAAGGTCGGATAATTTTCTTCAAATTCTCCTTTGTAACGATAGGCTTCTACCACACCTATAAATTTATGATCCTCTTCTGACATAATTAAAATGCTATCGATCATAGACTTTTCTGGATAATATTTATCCTTGAACGCCTTGTTCATAACCATTGGTTCAATGGTTGCATTTTTATCTTCTTCATTATACCATCGACCTTCGGTAAGCTTTAGATCTATTGTTTTGGCAAGATTATAATCAACCGGAACAATTAGACAGTGAAAATCAAAACCATTTTCATCGTTGCCCGTAGACCAAGTACTTCCATTGAAAGGAGTAATATTGTTAGTAAAGCTTATAGATTCAATTTCATCTAAACTTAATAATTCTGATTCTAAATTTTTTAAGGTAGTTATTCTATCAATACTATCGAGTGTATGCAGATTATCGAGAGAAACAATCCATCGGTCTTCTGTCTCAAATCCTAGAGGAGCATTTAATCTTTCAAGATTAAATAGGACATAGGCGAGGACACTAAAAAGCACTAAGAATGATAAGAAAATTTCTAAGATCATTAGCGCATTACTGCCTTTCTTATTCCATATTAGTTTTAAAATGTGGCCAATCATAATTTATTTTCTTTTAGGGCTTTGACAATTTGTAATCTAGACATTTTGTATGCGGGAAGGAATCCGGATAAAATTCCAAAAACGAGGGTTACAATAATGCTATACACAAAGAATTTTGCATTGAAGGTGAGAACTGAACTACCTAGGTATCCCCCTGAATTTATAATTTTTATGAGACCGAAAGCAATCAAGAATCCAATCAAACCTCCTAGAATGGTTTGTACAATATTTTCTATGATGAATTGCATGATGATATTTCCATCATGCGCTCCGAAGGCTTTTCTTACGCCTATTTCTGAAGATCGATCTAGGATTCTACTCACATTAAGGTTGATCAAGTTTAGGGTTGGCAGAACAGTAAAGAATGTCATTAAGCCGATCAGGACCCACTTCATTATTCCGTAACTTTTTTCGGGTTCGCTTTCATAATAAATGGCTTGCGCATACATTTCATTGTATGTTTTGGGCTTGAGTACGACCTCTGTGTAATCGTATTTATTATCAGGATGATCTAAAGGAATATTTGCTGCTCTAGCTTTAATTTCTTCTTTTAAAATGGAAGCATCAACACCTTTCTTTTTTACATACATGGTTTCAAAAGAATCAAAATAGAAATTGTCAACGGTAGAAAAATCTCGGGTGGTGTATGGAGATACTGCATCTGGAGAAACAAAAGGAACAATTTTACCCTTGTGTTCGAAGACGCCAATAACCTTATAGGTTTTTCCATCGATAAACATTTCTTCGCCTACAACCTCTTTATCTCTGCCAAAATATTCTGCAGCTAGCTTATTGGCGATTACGATGACCTGCTCTCCATTCTCAACTTCTTGTTCGTCGAAAACCCTTCCTTCGAGTATTGGATGATCGAAGATTTTCAAATAATTGGCGTCTGATAATAAGATGTCAATGGATAATTTTACGCCGTTGACGAAGACATTGTACTCATTGCTGGATGAAAACATGGTCATTTCTTCTGCGGCTGATAAATCAGTCAAGTACTCCTGTATAATATTGTGATTAAATTCACTTTGATTTGTGGCTGTACCGACCTCATCGTATTTGTATGTTGTGTCATAAACAGCGATTCCATCTTTCATGACGGTATCAACAATTGTTAAGGTGTCATAAAAGGATTTTTCCAAAGCGATAAAATCCATGTAAATGAAATCATTCTTTTTGGATAGGGGGGCATTGGTTCCTAGTTCAGATTGTAGGAAGGATAGAGTAGTCATTAAGATACCTAAAGTGAAACTTATCCCAAAGAGACTGATGAAGGTGAAAAATTTTCGTCTTGAAAGAATCCGCCAAGCTAATTTTAAATAATTGGATATCATGTCTTTTATTTTAAGTTTAGGCTACTTGACTTCCGTCATATAAGCGAATCAATCGGTGGGTCTTCTTTGCCATTCTTTCGTCATGGGTAACCATGATAATCGTTGTATTATTTTCTTTATTAAGCTTAGATAGAATGGCCATGACCTCATCGCCCATTACGCTGTCTAAATTTCCTGTCGGTTCATCTGCGAGGATGATCTCTGGTTGGCCGACAATGGCTCGGGCGATGGCTACTCTTTGTTTTTGACCGCCTGAAAGTTGATTGGGGAAGTGGGATTTACGATTGGCTAGGCCGACAGATTCTAGTGCATTTGCTGCAAGATTTCTTCTTTCTTTGGCTGAAATTTTTCTGTACAATAGCGGTAGCTCTACATTATCGATTACATTTAGATCTGGGATGAGGTGAAAACTCTGAAAGATGAAACCTAGCTTTTGATTTCTAAACTTAGCGAGGGCTTTACTATTGAAGTTTTTTACTTCTTTTCCATCAACGATGATGTTACCTCCACTTGGTTCATCTAATAGTCCAATGATGTTTAATAGGGTACTCTTCCCACATCCTGAGGGTCCCATGATACTCAAGAATTCTCCCTTGGGTACGTGTAGATCGATATTATTGAGGGCGGTAGTTTCAATCGTTTTTGTTCGATAGACTTTTTTGATGTTGTTTAGTTTTATCATGATAATTGCTGGATTATTTTATTGATAAATGATTTTTTTATTCGTTAATATGTCATAGCCACTTAAGGCTCTTAGTTCATAATAGGTTACCCAATAATTTTGCAAGGCATTGATGTAGTTTCTTTTTGCTTGATCTTTTTCTCTCTGCGCAAGCGTAAGATTAGTTATTTCTATATTTCCTAAAATGTATCGTTCGTTAGAAATCGTAAATCGTTCCTCTGCTTTTTCCATTATTTCTTTTAATAATTGAATGTCAGATTGCAATCTTTCAAATTGGTAAATCCTTTGCTTGATTTCATTTTCAATGATTAGACACTGTTGTTCATATTCATCGTCGAGGTCTTTCTCTCTCAGCTCTACTTGTTTCATCGCTGATTTTCTTTTACCCCAATCTAAGATGGGTACTTGAACGCCAATGTTAAATTGCTGCTCTGTGAATGGGTCGGTATAAATGTCTTTTAGATTCTCAGCGCCTCTGGCCAGGCCGATGGAAGCTTGCAGATTTGCTTGCAATCCAAATTCGGTTTTAACCTGAGCTAGATCCATTTCTGCTTGCCTTTTAGCTCTCTGGAAGGCGAGGATTTCTGGTCTATTGAATTTGTATTGTTCAAGCAATGCGTTTTGATCAATGATGGTCTGCTCGCCGATTATGGGTGTCATAAAATTTGCGGCTTCAGAGGGTGTTGATTCACTTGTGTAGGTATAGAGACTGGCAATGGCCTGTTGCACTTGAAGACCTGCTTGAGATACATCCAGCTTAGCATTGTTTAATTCTATTTCTAATTGTAATTTTTCATCCTTACTTACTTTCCCTAAGGCCAATCGTTCTTCTGTGATGGTCAAGAGTTTTTCATTGACCAGTTGGTTGGTCTTTGCAATTTCTAGGTTCTGCTTTGCGATAAGGATGTTGAAGTAAAGTTCTGTAGCGGTTCCTAGGGCTTCCTCAACACTTATGTTGTACTGAAGTCCAGACTCTTCGATCAATAGATTTTCGATCTGTGGGCGATATTTCCAAGGATTAAATCCAAACAATGGTTGGTTGATGCCAAGTCTGATTGGACTCCCATTGAATTGATCCGAATTCATCGAGAAATCGTCGAACCGTTGTATGTCACTGTTCAAGAATACGGTCCCACCTGTTGCTGCAATCACCTGCGTTCCGAATAATGAAAGATTACTATTGGATTGTTGAATGGAGGTGAAGCTAATGGTACCGTCCGGTTGGATAACAGGGGTAGAGGTTTTGGAATAACCCGGTAGGCTAGCTTGAAGTCCTATGGTTGGCTTTAAAAGCGATTTATAAAACTTGAATCCTTCCTCTGCAATGTCTTTTTGGTTTTTAGCGGTCTTTATGGCAAAACTTTTGTCCATGACCGAGTTTAGAATCTGTTCCAGCTCTACAGTCGATTGTGCAGGTAGAGTGAAAGAAGTAGTCACAAGAAAAAGCAGACCACAAAATTGTTTCATTATATTTATTCTCAATTTCATTCTTCTACTTTTTGGCTTTGATTTCAAACAGATCCATGTGGTCAAAATCCTCCGTTTCGGAAATTATTATTTTATCTCCTTCCTTTAAACCTTCTTTAATTTCAAAATAATCAGAGCTGATAAGTCCCTTTGTTATTCTTACTTTTTTGGCAGTGTTATTTTCTACCTTGTAAATGTATTGATTGGTATTCCCTTTAAGGGCAATGCCTCTTTTGGCTCGAAGCACATTCTCTTTTTGATCTTTAATCACATAGACTTCCGTACGCAGACTAGGTCTTAGAATTTTGTGGTCATCTTGGTCTAGGCCGACATAGAATTTCACGGTGTTGTTTATTATTTCCGGAAGTATTCTTGTAATCCTTCCCATCATTTTCTCTTTATTGATTCTTACTTCTACGGGTAGTCCAATTTGCAGTTCTTTGCTATTTCTATCTGAAGTTGTTGCTTCAATTTCAAATCGGGTTAGATTGGCAATTCTCACCAGTGGTTCACCCTGGTTTACAGTCTTGCCGATGTCTTCATTGATCCAAGTGATTACACCGTCGCCAGTCGATTTCACTTGTGTTTCATTCAACTTTCTACCTAATTGTTTTAAACTTTTTTGTTGAATGTCATATTCGAGCTGTAAGTTTCGTTTGTCGGTTTCGTTCACTTGTCTTTTAAACTGAAGTTCATTTTCTAATACCTTCTTTTCTATTTCTGCAATGCTGAGTTGGAGTTTTGCTGCCTCTACCTCTTCTTCGGTTGCTCCACCTATCTTTAGAAGTCTTTCTTGATCGCTAAGTAGAGCCTTCAGTTCGCTGAGTTGTAATGCTTTAATCTGATCTTGGTAGTCGAGGTCACGCAGGTCTTTATCATACTGCAGTTTTAATTTGTCAATGTTGTTTCTTCTCAGTGATAGTTCGTCATTGAGGCTTTCATATTCTAGCGCCGTAAATTCTTTGTCAAGTTGCAAGATTAAGTCACCTTTCTTTACCTCTGCGCCAGTAGATAGGAATACTTCTTTTATTTCAGTGGATACCGGAGCATTGATGACTCGCTCTGAGGCAGCGATGACTAGACCACTTGCTGTCAGGGTAGATCTGATATCTCCTCTCTCTACATTTACGATGTGGAATTCTGAGGACTTTCCTGTCTTCCGTAACTTATCACTCATGAAATAATAGGCCAAGACAAAAAAGGCTACAACGATTATCGCAGGTGCAAATCTTTTGATTTTGTTTCTTGATTGTTCTGAACTTGAAATCTCGCGATCCATTGGCTTAGTTGTTTGGTATGCTTAAGCCAATGCCCGTGCCAAAGGTTTAATACTTGTAATTCAGCGAATTATATATTTTTAAATTATATATATTGTTCGATATCGAACAGGGAGTGTTCGGAATTCTTTGAACAATAAAAAGAAAGGTAGAATCACCTTTCTTTTTATGTTATGTTTGAAGATTTGGCCTAAATGAAACTCAAATGGTTTTAAAGACTATAACACAGTAATTGATCCTGTTTTTATTTGATTCTGGCCATTTTGATCTTTGTATTTTAGAAGATAAGCATATACGCCAGTTATAACATTTTGGTCATTGAATCGACCATCCCAGCTTTCAGAACTGCCGCCTGGATCAAATTCTTCTTGAGAATAGACTTGATTGCCCCACCTATCATAAATGACGAATCTTTCAAGGGAAACTACTTCATTGTTGAATATGAAAAGAACATTGTTTGCTGCATCTCCATTAGGAGTGAAAACATTGGGTATGTAAATTTTTTCAGGAACCATTTCATCCTCTAATTCAATATTTATTGTCAGCTCTTGACTACAACCATTCCAATCAAAAATTGATACCGTGTACATTTCTGAAGTACTGACAGTTAAAGTAGACTCCAAGCAATTTAGACAATCGATGGAAGGTATAGGAGACCAGATTAAAGTATCAAATTCAGGAAGATTGGTTATGAATTCAATCGGAATGTCTTGAGCAGAGGTTAACTGAAATTCATTTTGTACTGCTGAAAACAGAATCTCATCATATTGATCTATGGTGACCATTTCAGTCCATTGGCAATTATTAAAATCAGTAATGAGTAGCTCAAATTCACCAACATCCAATCCTGAGAAATTACCAGTTTGATTGGATGCACCATCAAGTTCAAAGGTATAAGGACCTGTTCCTCCGATCACCTCGATTACTTCTACGTCAGCATCAGCGGAAGCTTGACAGAGCTTCTCAGCTTCAACGATGACTTGCTCAATGGCCGGAATCATCTCAACAAAAGTTGAATCAGTACTTGTACAACCATTAGCTCCTGTTGCTGTAACGATATACCAACCTTCTTCTTCCACTTCAGGATTTGGACTGTCGGCGCCATTAATTATTGATCCATTGGCGCTTGTCCATTCTAGTGAATAATTGCCTTGGGTCATCAGATTAAGGATTGTACTGGACTCTTCGCAGGCTATTTCTGACATCGCTTCAACGGTAATGCCTGGTTCTGTAAAATCTGCGGTTACCAGTATGCTGTCTA
>JAHDGF010000052.1 GCA_020627785.1 Saprospiraceae bacterium | reverse complement strand
AATAATGAATAAAGCCGATTTTATATCCTTCACCCGCAAACCCTAAGAAATAGAAAGCGCTAAAATTTGTAGCTAAGATGGTGAAGAAAAGTCCAACAGTAGTCAAACTTCTATTTGCTAGAAAGTAAGATTCAGGAGTTGCTTCTTTTTTTGTTGCTCCCCAGAGACTGCCCCAAAACGTAAATCCGAGATAGCCGAGAATAATAATGTAAACCATCATTCCGCAGAGCTTTTGCTATAGATCCAAAGACCAAAAACGAAAACTAGATGTAAGGCTACTAAATACCATAACCAAGCTGGAAAGGAAAGCCAAGAAAAATTTGCGAAAGCGAAAAAGAAAGGGATGCACGCACAAAGCAAAACCATGAGAAAAAAGATTCCAAATAGAATGTTTTTTCTCATGATTCCTTCATTTGCGTAAGCGAAAAATTAAGCTATAAATAGGTTAATGCAAAGTAGACCAATCAAGCCCAACACAATCGTATAAGGGAAGGCCATCTTTACCATCTTCATATATGAAAGGTTGATAAGCGGTGCCAGAGCCGAAGTTAAAAGGAATAAGAAAGCCGCTTGACCATTCGGTGTTGCAACACTCGGTAAATTGGTTCCTGTATTTATCGCTATGGCTAGTTTTTCAAATTGTTCTCTGCTAATACCGCCATTGTCAAACACCTCTTTGACCTCACCAATATAAACAGTGGCCACAAATACATTATCACTAATCATCGATAAAATACCATTGGCCACATAGAACATGGCTGGCTGTTGTCCAGTCGGAAGTGATAAGGCCCAATCAATAATCGGCTTGAATAAATGTTGGTCATGGATCATGGCTACGATTACAAAGAATACGACCAATAAGGCAGTAAACGGTAAAGCTTCTTCAAAGGCATGTCCCAAAGCATGTTCGTCCACAATACCCATAAAGGCTGTCTGAAGAATGATTAAGGCTAAACCTATAAATCCTACAGGGGCTAGGTGAAAAGCCAAACCAAAAATTAAGAGAATGCCACAGACTGCCTGTACTTTCAATCCATACTTTTCTTTAGCTGATCTAGTTGCGTCTGCTTCTTCTGTATATTTTTCAATAATTTCTCGGGCAACATCTGGTAATTGGGCTCCATAACCAAAGACTCTAAATTTCTCAAGTAGGATGGTTGTAAGAATACCCACAAAGAAAACAGGGATAGTAACTGGAGACATCTTAATAAAAAATTCAATAAACTCCCAGCCCATTCTTTCTCCAATCAAAAGATTCTGAGGTTCTCCGACAATCGTCATTACTCCACCTAGCGCTGTACCCACAACACCATGCATAATTAATGATCGTAAGAAACTCCTAAATTCTTCTAAGGTTTCTCCGCTCAATTCTTCTCTATCTAAAACTCCATCTCCATCATAATCCTTTGAGCTAGAATGAATCTTATGGTAAACGCCGTAAAACCCAACCGCAACAGAAATTAAAACTGCAGTTACCGTTAATGCGTCAAGGAAGGCAGAAAGTACTGCTGAGATTGATACAAAAAGTACACTCAGAAGAATCTTAGACTTAATCCTGGTGAATACCTTGCTGAAAATATACATGATCAGCGGCTTCATAAAATATATCCCCGCGACCATGAAAACAAGTAAAAGGATTACCTCCAAATTGGCAGCAACCTCTTGGTAGGCATGTTTGGGTGTCGTAAGACCTAAGGCAATTGCCTGAATGGCAAGTAAGCCACCCGACTGAAGTGGGTAACACTTAAGTGCCAAAGCCAGTGTAAATATAAATTCAAGGATAATTATCCAAGCGGTAACCACTGGACCCAAAGTAAAAAGGGAAATCACATTGAAAATCAAAAAGGCAAGAATGGTATACTTGTACCATGTTGGACTCTGTCCTAAAAAGTATTTTAGCATCTCTATTTCTTTAAGGGCATTGACAGTTGAAATCTAGTCAAGGTCACCTGAACTGTTTATTGAAGCCGTAAATTTAAATTTTTTCTATGATTTTCATCAAAAAAGGAGCCTTCAGCAGGTATTTATTTAGGAATAGACCCGGAAATGAGAAGTTTAGTTCGATTTTGGCTTTTCTAGCGTAATATGAAAAGTAGATCCCTCTCCTGGAGTAGAGTTTAGCCAAATATGACCATTGTGTGATTCAACGATCTTTTTGCAAATTGAAAGGCCAAGACCGCTTCCTTTGTATTGACTCTTTGATTTCAATCGTTGAAAGGGTTCAAAAATTATTTTGGCAAATTTTTCATCGATTCCTATGCCATTGTCTTTGATATAAATTTCAATAATATCATTTTTCTTTTCCGATGTTATTTGAACATGCGGAATTTCTGATTCGTTATACTTTATTCCATTTTCAATCAAATTCTGAAACAGCAAGGAAAGAAGAAAGCGATCTCCTTGAATCATTGGTAAATTATCGTTTATAATTTTTGCTCTTTTTTGTTTTATAAGAATCTCATGGGTTGACTTGAAGTCAAGAATTAAATCATTCAGGTCAACTGAAGTATATGGATTCTTTTTTTGATCTAATTTTGAAAATGATAAAATTGAATCTATGAGTTTTGATAAATGGTCAGCAGAATTTTCAATCTCGTTTATAATAGATTTATTTCCATCATTTAAGTCTTTCTTGTTTAATTTCTTTCGAAGTAACCCAGCAAAACTGCCAATGGTCCGTACCGGCTCTTTTAAATCGTGAGAGGTTATATAAGCAAACCTTTCCAATTCTTTGTTTTTAAGCTCAAGACCATTTATCAATTTTGTTCTTTGGTTTTCAATATCTTGAATTTCCCTTTGGTATAATGCCATTGTAATGACGACAACCAAACCTGAAACTAAATAGATGATAATATTGTCATATGGATTTTTATCGACAGTTATTCCACCTGAAATATTTTGGATGTAATAGAGGGATCCTGCACAGGCAATCATGCTGAACAACACTGCTAGAATTAGCATTGTTTTTTTGTTTTGATACAGAATCATACTCATCAAAATAATCAAAATGAAAATGTTAGGTTCTGCATTATGTCCAATTCCCATGACTATGGTAGCTGCGATCCAAGCAGGATAAATGAAACAGGCAATGATCGGAGTGGGCTTGTATTTTTTGTAATGATGTAGAATTAAAATGGTAATTCCTATGCCTACGGTTGCTAGAAAATCTAATTGACTTTTTGATAAGTTAAATTCACCTCTTGACAAATCTAAACTCAATTGTAAAACGAATACTGTAAACGACGAACAAATACAAATTAGAACAATACGGTTGAACATCCTCGTTTTTATCATCTCCACAGGAGATAGAGTAGGATATAATCCAATATTAGAAAGTTTGTTCCAAATTTTTATCAACACCTTAATTTTGACATTTGACCTTATTTTGAAGGTCAAACTACTGCTGTAAAAGTATTAACTACCAAAACTATGCGAAACATTAATTTTAGGTAGAAAACCGATATCTAATCTTAAATTTCGTGCAAAAATGTCAGGTGTTTGGCTATTCTTTATGGAATAATTCTGGGTCAATCTTAAGTCCATAAGGAACCCCTTCCATCTTTAATGCCGAAGAATCAATGATATGAAAGTCTTCAACTTTCGGCAAACTATTCAGGGTATCCAAAAGTTCTGGACTTGGCGGTGCAATTTTTCTAGCTTTCAAATCTAATATGGCCAATGTGATGTCTAAGTAACAACACAGTTCCCCTTTAGCATTGAATAGATGTTGTACAAAGCGATTGAAGCGGTAGTCCTTCGACGAAGCTTTTAATTGGATGTCAATAAAAAATTCTCCATCTGAGGTAAATTCTTTGACATAGTAAAGATGCTCATGAATAACCATTGGTCCCATTCCCAATTCTTTCATTTTCTTTTGCCCAAAACCATGCTCTTTTAATTTAGCCATTCTTGCCTCTATAAACAGATCATTATAAGCTGTGTTACGAATGTGACGATTAGCATCTATGTCACTCCATCTAAATTTCCCTGTGTAATATTTCATGATCTATTTTAATGCGGAGGTTTTTTCTCCTGCTTTATTTGTCCAATATGGATGCCAAGCTAAGATTAAGTTTTCAACCTTGACATCACTCCTTCTTGGCTTCACTTCTGTTTCTTTAATTTCATTCGTAATCATATCCCACTTGGATTTGATTTCTTCCATCTTTTCTTCCATCTCTGCCTCGAGTTCATCATATTTTTGTTGAAGTACTTCCAGATCTTCCAACTCTTCTGCTTTTTTCATTTTTGCCTTTCTCTTCATTCTACTCTTGGTCGCACTGGCACTTACCGATCTTGATTTTCGTTTGACAAAAACAGAGAAAATGGTTTCAGCCATACCAATCATTTCTGCGGTTCGACGGTCTCTTAGGTCAGCTTCAGCTTCTTCCAAATCCTGTTCGCCTTTTCTGATTTTCTCTGCAATGCCTTCAAATTTTTTCTCAAACCTTTCTGCCAATTTATCCATTTCAAGATCTCGCTTTTCTCTAGCCGCTAATTGGACTCGCTGTCTAAAGGCTTCTTTGGATTCTCCAACCTTTTGATTGACCTCTAAATCTTCATGTTCCAGAATTACCATTCTCATATTCTGATACAGCCAATCTGAAAAACCTTTTTCGACTGCCTTCATTTCCTTCGCGGTATTCATGCTCGCTGGCAAATTTCCATAACTCACTAGAACGTTATCCGGATGATCCGGTTCTTGATGTAGTGCTTTCTCCCAGCTCTTGACCTTTTTTGCTTCTGCCCAATCTGAACGTCCAAAGTCATCTGGAGTTCCAGCTAAGAATGCAACTTCTTCTACTTCGTCTACACCACGCTTGTTGTTAAAATATCTCACCTTTCCTGCTGCCAATATTTGTGCCTCATAATCTAAAGAATAACCATCCATTAAATTAATCTCCATTCCTGCTTCTGAAGATGATTTCCATACAGCAAAAAACCGCTGATCAATGGATGGATCAATGGATGGTGGATAAGCCTTAGGAGGTGCTTCCAAACTTATCTCCGCCGCTTCTTCAAAGATTGAACTACGTACCTGTTGACTTTTGTTTCGTTTCTCTGTCATCAAGGATTTAACCTGGGGTCTGGTCAAAGGTCCTCTGAGGTAAGACATGGCCCAGCGTGTGTGATAAACCACTGGACGGTCCTCATGGACATTGTGCAGAAGAAAGACTCGAGAATCTAAACTGCTGATTAATTTACTCAGATTTTTCACCTCACTAGAACCAGCCTCAGCCATTGCCCCTTCCAATCCAGCCAAGACTCTTTTCTTGTCTCGGTCGGTCTGCATTTTTCCGATAAACCAAGTACCTGCATTCGCCAATCCTTTGTAGTCTATGTCCACTGGATTCTGGGTGACCAAAACAGCTCCTACGCCATAAGCTCTGGCTTGCTTTAATATGGTCAATAATGGCTTCTTACTCGGTGGTTCAGCAGTAGGTGGAAAATATCCATAGATCTCATCAAAGTAGAGTAGACTGCGCAAGGACGAGGTTCCTGATTGCGCACGCATCCAAGTAATCAGACTATTAAGCAATAGAGTTACAAAGAACATACGCTCGCTTTCCGTTAGATGCGCGATGTAGAAAATACTGTGTCTAGGCTTACCCTCTGGTGTAAAATAGATTTTATCAATGTCCAAACTTTCTCCTTGCAGCCAATATTGAAATTGCGGCGAAGCAACCAAGGTGTTAAAGGCCATCGCTAAATCAAAGCGATCTTTTTGTGGAAAGAAAGTTTCAATATCAAAGACACCCAATTGAGAAAAGGGTGGGCTTTGAATACCCTTAATTATTTTTGTTATATCTAAATCCTCTTTATTCTTCCAGTGATGTTCAAATAAATTGGCCAATAAAATTCCTTCTCTACTTCGCACGGGGTCAACCTTACTCTGAATCATCCCAAGGAGAGCGGCAACAGTACCTTGAATTCTCTCGCGCAACATTTCAGAATGCTCATCGAATTCCAACTTCGGCGCAGCAAATGAACCCATGATATTAATCGGAATCCCAGAATCTGAACCAGGAGTGAAAATCGTATAGTCTACAGCATTCTTTAAATTACTTATCCGTGTCGTATCCTGCCCCCAAGAAGCCAATCCGTCTTTCCACTTTTTGGCAGTTGCTTTAGCGTACTCTGAGGGTGTCATCCCTTTTCGATTAGCATCATCTGGGTTAATCCATTGCTCAAAACTTGAAGCTTTCAGACCATCGAATTGTAATAGGAGATTGGTCATGTCCCCTTTCGGATCTATGATAATGGCTGGGACCTGGTCAATTGCGGCTTCTTCTAATAAGCCAATGCAAAGACCCGTTTTACCACTTCCAGTCATTCCGACACAGACGGCATGGGTTGTTAGATCTCTTGAATCATAGTTTACAGATTCCGAACTTATTTCTTTTGTATCTACATCGTATTTGGCACCTAAATAGAAGGAACCTAATTTTTCAGGAGGTAAGTTTACCATGTTTATTATTTGTCGCTAAGGTAAGGATTTGTCCTTCTCAACCAAAAGCCTGATCTGCCCTTAACGATGCATAATGCTACATAGAAAACCCAACTTGGCCATTATTTAATTATCCCAAGATGTAAAATCCGACCCCCAGCTTGATTGACTGGACTTACACTTTTTCCAATCACGATTCCTTTCTCCGGAGCACGGTATTCCTTAAGAACATCTCCAAAAACATTTCTTAGGGTCGCGACGATTTGATTTTTCTCGACAACCTCTGTTACTTTCGGGTGAACAGTCAATAGCCCTCCTTGGTCGCAATACATCCAATAGGACCTTTTGCATATTACAGTCTCATCCGAAATTTCCTCAACCTCAGAGTCAGTAATTCCTATGTGACCTAACAGATTGTGTATCCCTGTTAACCCATCCCGTATCATTCCTTTTTGAAATAAATTGGGATTTCCAACCTCTAAGGTTATTGCTGGAATATCAAGTTCATCAGCAGTTCCTCTTAAGGTTCCATCACTTGGGGGATTATGGACTATAATTTGTGCATTTTGTAACAATGCCATTTTGCGCACAACTTCGTCACTCATGTCTGCCCTGATGTAATATGAATTTACTCTACCGTTACTTGCTGTGTGCAGATCAAGGAGATAGTTAAAATGTCGAATGACATTGTTGACTATTCTCCATGCGTAAACCTGACTTACTGTTCCGTTTTCCTTGCCTGGCATAATATGGTTCAAGTCAACACCATCTAAGAAGCGCCTTTTTTTTCTTAGAAATGAGGGAGTATTTAATACTGGTATTCCTACAATGGTTCCTTTTAGTTCAGCAATATCTATTTCATTAAATAATCGTTGAATGACTGGGATTCCATTTAATTCATTCCCATGAACAGCAGCAGTTAATCCAACTACCTTACCTTTCTCTTTTCCTTTGGCGACTATGACAGGAATCTTAATGGGAACACCCATCCCATCTTCAACCAGTTCAAGCCAATATCGGCTGATGCAATTATCAGGTACCTTGTCTAAATTTAGGTCTTTAATAACCTGGATTTCATTAACCATTTGTACTTGTTTTTTCTTCATAATAATCCCAGATCAAATCAATCGCTCGTTCGACCAACGGTTCATTTCTCATGGCGGCAATCTGTGGAAGTCCTCCAATACTTGTAGTATTGATTTCTGATAATACTCTTTTACCATCATCATTTACCAAGGTGTCTATCCCATACATGACAATCCCCATTTCTGACAATAGAGGATTGATCTGAGCAACCATTGCTTTTTCTTCAGGTTGAACCTCAGACACATTTGAACTACCACCCATTGAAACATTACACATCCAAGAATTCTCTGCAGGCAATCTCAGTGATGCACCAAGAACTTCACCATTTACGACAACTATTCTCTTATCCCCTTGACTTATATTTTTTAAAAACTTCACACCAAGATATTCAATTGGATTCTTTACATACTCTTCTTGAAATCTGGCATATGTATATATGCTAGATCCTGAGGTCACAAATTCACCATCAATTTTAAGAATTCCTCTACCTCCATATTCATTAAATGGCTTTAATACAATAGGAAATTGCTTTCTGAATTCATTGATTTCTTCTAACGATGAACACACTCTCATAGGAGGGCTGATTGTTGGAAAGTTTACAAGAAATCTCTTGCTCCCGGTTTGGTGTATTGATTTAGGATTATTGATAACCACAGTACCTTCAAATACATCAGCTATAAAATTCAAAAAATTTGGGCTCAATGGTGGTGGTAATCTTAACCAAATTAGATCATAATTATTTAAATCTATTTCATGAAATTCTTGAAGCAATGGATGATTCTTTCCATCATACCCAAAGCTATCATTGATGCGTGTTGCCCATAATTTTGAGTCTTTTTTACAGGCAAAGAATTCATCATTTTTTGAATTGGCTCTGGTTGCAATATCAATGCTATTTGTTTTTGAATGTTCCAGCATTTTAACCGACAACGCATACAATGAATTTTCTGAAGAATGATTAGAATGATCTGTTAAAATCAAAACGTTCCTGCCCATGATCCTTAGTTCATCAATATTTCTTCAAGAAGGCTGGCATCGTTGTTTAGACTTTTAAAAAGCTTCATTCTAAACTTACCTTGTTTGTTTACCAAAGTCTGAGCCATCTTATCAATGGCGACCATGGACAAGACAGTCTGGATGTAACATTCAATTAAATCATCAAGCCCGATGCCCAGCTTATTAAAGTCTCGCCTATCCATTAAAACCAATCTACTAGTGTCACTTCCCCATGTTCCATCATTGTTTTTGATGGAGAGATTGGTACCAAGCATAGACCAACTATCTATACCACTAGTAATGTTATCCACCAATGGTTTTTCAGCTCTCCGTGCATAGGTGCAGAGAGGTCTTATGCCATTCTCAGTCGTGCTAACCATCATTCTGATATCTGCGACGAAGGTTTGATTTTTATTATTCGGAATTGTTCCAACATGGTACAACTTACCAGCGGCAGTTGTACTGCTCCAATTAGAATTACCAATCAGACTTTGAACAATGAATAAATCATAGTCAAATTCCATTTCCATGAAAGCATCTAGCTCATCTTCAGTCACTATTGTATAAACTCCTTGTCCAGCATTACTATAGGGAACCTTTATTACTGCATGACCTCCTAACTTTCTAACCCATAATGGAATTTCGTTCTTAGAAACATCCCAAATGGTTTCAGGCATGTTGATCTTTAAACCATATTCTGCAATTTCAGAATTAAATATATCATAGGCCTTTGCAGCAACCATTTTATTTCTACCTCCCGCTAAACAAGCAATGGTGGGATTAAGGATTTTTGTCTTCGAATTTACGGGAATTCTATTCCAAGGTTTTTGAGTCACATACCTGAAGGCTGCCCTCATTGGAACCCAAGCTTCATCCACTAAAACATGTAGGACGCCATCAATAAATTTAGCCCTGGAATTTTCATCATCCTTGTAGAATGATACATAATGAACAGGCTCATTCATAACATCCGCAATGACCTCCGCATAGCCAGAAACCTCCATTGGGTTTTTATCATATATAACAGCCAATCCACCCTTAATTTTATTCCGAAGGTTTTTAAGCATCGGTTTAAAGGTTCTTTCAATCATCAGTTTGTAACTACCTTGCTCCTGGTTATCATCCACTAAGGGCATTGATTTTTGACCAGAAGGACAAGAATTATTCTCGATGACAACCATTTGCCTTTTACCTCCTGCAGAAGTTACATTCAATAAATCAGCACCAGCCCAAAGAAAGTACTTTGCTCTATGATTGAGAATTTCTGACAATTTTTCTCTATTGACCGTCGGATGCATGTGGCAATATCTCGTGACAATTCGCTGTTGTTCAAGACTTAAGAAAAAACTGATCATGGGATGAATGGTTGCATTGAGCGCCTTCGGATACCAATGATCATTGGGTTCAAATTCATTCGGATGAATGGTGCGTAGTTTGTCCATTATTACATTCAATTTTATAATAAACTTAGACTGAATTACTGACCAAAGTAACCTTTAATTCCAATTTTTTTTCGTTTAAATTTCTCATCAGTTTTCCGCTGAAAGATCATTTAAGATAACCCTTTGAAAGTGAACTCTTTATTCGTCATAACTCAATCCTGCGGTGTAAAGTTTGTTGTAAAAACCATATCAAATTGCCCCCGAATGCGCTTACTATTTCACTATCTTCAAGACATGAAAGTCTTGATAACTGGAGCAACAGGAATGATCGGTAGTTTGGTGCTTAAATCTTGTTTAGATTCTGAACAAATCAACGAAGTAATCATCATAGGTCGTCGAAACATTGGATTTACCCATCCTAAATTGGTTGAAGTCTTACACAAGGATTTTAAAGATTACAGTAATTTAGAAGAACATTTTAAAGATGTAGATATCGCACATTTTTGCTTGGGTGTTTATACAGGTCAAGTGAACAATGACCTCTTTAAAGAAATTACAGTCGATATTCCAAAGGCATTTATCGACATGTTAAAAAATCACAGCCCTTTGTGTAGTTTTTGTTTCTTAAGTGGGGCTGGTGCGGATCCAAAAGAAAAGAGTCGGGTTTCATTTGCTAGATTCAAAGGGATGGCAGAAAACCATTTATTAGCCGCTGATTTCCCATCCACCACGATCTTCAGACCAGGATACATCTATCCAGTAGAAAAAAGAAAAGAACCCAACCTCAGCTATAGAATTTTTAGAAAAATGTACCCTCTGATGAAGCTGTTTGGCCAGAATGCTTCCATAGAATCCACCCAATTGGCAAAGGCCATGTTTAAAGCAGGCTTCGGAAAAAACCAAAGCCGCATATTAGAAAATAGAGAAATTATTAATACGTTCGCATAAGATAAAATCATGGTAATAGATTCAATTTTATGTAGAGCAAGCCTAGCTTTTTCAATAGTTCTATTAATTGCTTGTCACTCTTCAGTAGACCAAAATGAAGCTAAATTAAAGAAGATTACTATTATTGATTTAAACTCAATTCCGGCAATATCATTTCCAGAACATGATATTCATAGAGAAAATGTAAGTTCAGAAGAATTAAAAGAAACCTTAGAGTCAATGAGACTTGAAGAAAGTAAAATTGATAAAGAAGAACTAAAAATTTTCAAAGAGATTATCAAAAGAGAAACAAGAAGGCTCAACAAAGATTATTTGAATGATGTTTACTCGCACGAAATTTTTAAACTGGAAAAAGGTTTTGCGAATGCTTTTTTTATTTACCATGATAATCGAACTAAGAAAGTAGGAGTAGTTGACACCATGGGGAATGTAATTGTTTCTCCTATTTATAGTAGTATAAATCAATTAAAGAATGGTTATAACGTGAGGTATGATAAAAAGCATGGAATTTTAAATAATGATGGAGAAATAGTTGTAGTTCCGCAATATAGGATTCTAGTTGGCTCTATTTGGGATTCAATCTTAGTAGCAAAGTCAAAGTCTAAGGCTGGTATCATTTTAGACGATGGGGAAATATTAGTTCCAATAAGTCTTGATTACCTTTCTATTATAAAATATAGTGGAATGTATATTGGGAAGATGGGAGGCAAGTATGGTGCAATAGATACTTTAGGAGGAATTGCTGTGCCATTTAAATTTGATAAACTCGAGGACTTTAAAAATGGCCTTGCTTTGGCAACGGTTGGTGAACATGAATTTTATATAAATAGAAAAGGTGAATGTATCACCAACTGCCAAATTCCTGAATGACTAAAATAATCTTGTTGTTAATTTCTTGCTTAAAGCAAATATCTATGAAACCATTTAAAGCCATTTTTCTTATGGTAAGCCTCATTGCAATCGCCTCATGCCAACAATCAACCTGCGTGGAGCAAGAAGCGGCTTTAGTAGAAATGGAAAAGGTATTAGAGGAAATGGGGAGCGAGTTAAAAGCGATTTCAGAAAATGCAAATATAAAACACATCGGTGATTTAGTGCACCTTGTTTATTTCTCTCTCAAGCCAGAATTAAGTGAACAAGAATTTTCTAACTTAAGGCAAGAAATCTTAAAATTGAATGGCATCAATTTCTTGAATGATTTAGAAATTGGAACCTTTGAAAATTTAGGCGATGTACGAGCCATGGACCAATTTACAATGCTTATGCAAATGCGTTTTAAGGATAAAGAATCATACCAAGAATACCAAGATCATCCAATACATCTACAGCTAAAAAAGGATGTTGTAAATTATTTATCTGGCCCTCCAGTCACGTACGATTACATCATCCAATGAGACTTATATTTAATCTGATATTCTGTGTTGTATTCTTTTCTTGTGTGAATTCTAATAAGAACCATGAAGTCAAACAAACAAAAAAACAGCCCAATATTTTATTGGTCATTGCAGATGATCTAGGTTTAACAGACCTAGGCTGTTATGGTGGAGAAATTCATACACCGACCATCGATTCTCTGGCAAGTTCCGGAGCTTTATTTTCTAATTTTCATTCATCCGCCATGTGCGCTCCAGCACGATCTAAATTATTTTCAGGCCAAGATCACCATCTTGCAGGCTGGGGGAGACAGCGGGATGTGAGTGGTAGTTTTTATGAAGGACTCTGGGGATATGAAAATGAATTATCAGAACGCGTTCTGTGCTTTCCTAAACTATTTCAGGCAGCGGGATACTTTACCAGTTTTGTTGGTAAATGGCATCTCGGAAGCTCTACCTCCACCATTCCTGCAGCGCAAGGTTTTGATAAATCTTTTGCACTCATGCAAGGTGCTGCTAATCATTGGAATGACATCGGACTTGGACTCAGTGATAAGGACGGAAAGATATCTACCTACTTTCAAGACAATAAGAAAGCTGATTGGCCAGAAGGAAAATATTCAACAAATTTTTACACGGCCGAAACCATCAAATATCTTTCTGAAAACCGAAGCGATTCTCAGCCATTTCTTGCAGTCGTATCATATACAGCACCTCATTGGCCCTTACAACCGCCAGCGGACTATAAAGACAAGTATCGAGGGAAATATGATAAGGGCTATGATTATTTGCGAAAGCAAAGATTTCAAGCATCTAAACAACTTGGGATGATTGATGAATCCGTAGAGTTGCCTAATGGACTAGATAACATCATGCCCTGGGAAAGTTTAACTGAGCAGGAAAAACGGATAGAAAGCAGAGAAATGGAATTGTATGCTGCGTCACTAGAGCACTTAGATGATCAGTTGAAGCACTTGTTAAATCACCTTCGTGATTCAAAGGAATTAGACAATACCATCGTCCTTGTTATGTCTGATAACGGAGCTGATTTTTTAGACTTTTACAACAATGAAAAGTACGGGCAATTCCTAAGAGATCAATATGATAACAGCTATGAAAACATGGGTAATCCAAATTCTTTTGTTGCTTATGGTGCAGCGTGGGCTCAGGCATCCATGTCTCCATATTCTTACTATAAAGGCTATTTGGCTGAAGGCGGATTAAGAGCACCATTGATAATAAGCGGGGTGGATATTACAAGCCACGACCAAGTAACTCAACTGGTAGATGTGACGGACCTTGCTCCTACTTTGTTGGGACTCGCAGGCATTGACTATAACGAGAACTTTGAAGGCAATACTTATCCTGCCTTGCCTGGAAGACCCTTGTTGAAATTGTTGAAAGGAGGGAGTGATGCACAATTAGGAACCCCAATCTATGTCAGTGATTTTCAAGGGAAAGCCTACGTCAGGAAAGATCAATATAAATGGTTAAATCAAAAAGATCCTTCTCAATTAGATCAGTTTGAATTGTTTGATTTAGAAATTGACCCTGGAGAAAAAAAGGACATCTCCTCACAACACAAAAACATAATTCAACAACTTCAAATCGAATGGGAAAATTACCGAGAAAAATATAAAGTGAAATATCCGGAGGATACCTCTGACTTAAATCCCTATAAAAAGTAAATGGTAGATTCTGTAATTATTCCTAAGTTTAGCTTTTTTATATTTCTCCTTGGATTGTGCTCTTGTCATAGTTCTAGTATGAAACAGGTTACAACTTCTGATTTTAAAAAATTTGTAGAAGCAACTCAGTATGTTACAGATGCAGAAAAATTCGGATGGAGCATCGTCCAATTAGATGTTCTTCACTACGAAATATTGTGGGGCGTTGACTGGAGATGTCCAGATGGAAGATCTTATGCGCTGCCCAACGAACCCGTCCGACAAGTTAGTTACAATGATGCTTCCGCGTACGCAGCATGGACCAATACTGAACTACCTAGTTATGAGAACTATTGGACCTATGTAGCGGAAGATAAGCGTTCCATAAATGTGAATTCTTCATCAATATTAGATGCTCAGCAAGTGAATTTGATCGGAAATGTTTGGGAGATTACTGCATTAGATACGCAGGGTAGGGTACGGCTTGTAGGCGGCTCATATTTATGTGACAAGAATACGTGTAATGGGACAGAAAAGAATCGATTGTTGTACGTAGATCCTACAACTGGAAACAGTCACATAGGACTAGCAGTAATACATTGATAGGAAGAGTTCTAGAAAGAGAATTTTAACCCAGCGACTAGATGATTAATCTTACCTGGAACAAAGCCTTCCATATTGGAAAGTGACCAGCTCTTAGTACCGCTTACCTCAAAGTCAATATGTCTGGTTAGGTGATATCCTGTACTGATAGAAGAGTATCCTCCCCATCGGTAAACAACTTCTTCTGGCATATCATCAGATGTGTATGTATTTTTTAATACATCAACTCCTGCTGATAAATTAGCATAGAATTTATAACCGATCCCTTGAGATAGTACAAGACCTGCACCATATCTAATTTGTCTCGGGATGGTCGTCCGATTGTATACTTTAATTGGTTCCTTGCCATCGGCTACTGCTTCTTGCTCTGGTGCAAATCTAGTTTCCGTTTCATCAAGTACTAATGGCTGTTTTCTAAAGATATATACTTCATCTTCTGCTGCCATCATTAATTCAAATCCAATCGCATTTTCCTTGCCTACCTGATACAATAATTCTGATCTAATTGAACCAACCTTAGATTGAGTACCCAAGTTTATCCCAGTACCTAGCGCTATTGCGGTATGCCATTTTCTTGGCTTTTTTACTTTGTTGGTCGTGAAAAGAAAATAATTCAAAGCTATTTCATTCGATGTTAATGCATCAAATGCTTTCTTTTTAAATCCAATCATCTCTTTTTGCTGGGCACGATTTTGCGAAAGTACTTGAGAAGCGTTTCCGTTTGTCTCTTCAGTGATATTTATAATCGCTGCTTGAGGCTTTGTAATGACCGAATGATTTATTACTGGCGTTAAAGGAGTATTTATGTCTGTACTATTTGTAGCGTCTACTTTTTGTACTTTTTCATTTGCGAAAGCTGGCAATTGATATCCTTCTTGAATAGGAAAGTTTGTAGAACTAATAGATTCTCCGACAGTGTGATCTATGCTTGGTAAAACCGCAACTTTTTTAGCTTTAGCGATTTTATATGATTGCAGGTATTGACCAAGGCTAAGTCCTGAGCCGAAGGCTAACAGCACAAAGAAAAACATCCAAAGGAAAGTCCTATCTTTTTTCTCCGTGGGCATCTCCTGGTCCAACATTTTGGCCATGGATTCCCATCCCTCATTCATCATATCCTTCTTATCGTATTTCATAGTTTAATAACTCGGCTTTGTATTGTTGTTGTAGTTTTTTTCTTGCTTCAGCTAAATACCATTTACTGGTGTTTGGACTGAAATTTAGTTGTTCTGCAATTTCTTGATGTTTGTATCCTTCAATGCAGTATAATAGAAATACTTGATGTTGTTTTTCTGGCAAACTGTCTACCATCTTCATTAAATCTTGGTAATACAAATCATTGCCTGACCTTATTTTTACATCATAGTCTAGCGTTCCAAAAACCAAAAATTTTAGGTCTTTTTCATACTTTTTAAAGTAATCACACATGCTATGGTAAATGATTTTTCTAACCCAACCTTCAAAAGATCCTTGATGACCATAACTATCTAGTTTTTTGAAAACCTTCAGAAAACCATTATTAATGATATCAAAGATTTGATCCTTATCGGTCGTATGCCTTCTTATCATTCTTTCCATGGTCGGAAAAAATTTACGGTAGAGCTTTTCTTGGCTCTTACGATCATTTTTTAAGCATCCAGCTATTAATTGATCAAGGGTTTGTTCTTTTTTAGGAAAAAGTTGCATACTCATCTAAAATAACCAAGAATCCCCAGAATTAGTACCAAACGACCATTTTATTTCTCCATCAAGTCGGTTCCAACATTAAAAACTTGAAGATGGTACCCGTTTCTTATAGGTCCATGGGATACAATTTTCTCAATATTTCTTTGTAATAGAACTTATAAGAAAGGCACCATCATTCAAGTATTATTAACTACTTCTTCTGGATTGTAATATTTGAGAATCCTATATTGGTTTGAGGAAAGCCCCTAAAAATTCAGAATAATGTAGTAAAACGAAGTTTTCCGTATTTAATACAGAGTTTATCGCTTGTGTCAGATATCTGTGTCTTTACACCAGATTCATATTTCCTTACTATTATAGACCCCATATTTTAAAGATTGGTTGGTATTTAAGCTTATTTATAACCTGTCTGGCTGATATTTATCCTTACCTTCATTCCCCTATGAAAGACGTTGCTGATCTTTTAGCCAGATTTTTTATCGCATTCATGTTTTTATATGAAGCCATAGACACCATTATGTTTTTTGGTGAGACAAAGAATACCATGTCTGCTTACAACATTCACTGGCAGCAGGACACCATATTGGTAGCCATGATCGTCTTTTTAGTCGTAGGTGCCATTCTCGTACTTATTGGTTATTATGCCAAAATTGGAGCATTTCTCCTGCTATTATACTGGCTCCCGTTCACCTTCATTGTATACTCTTTCTGGAATGATCCAGAGGACATTAAAAGATTACACGGCCTTTATTTTATGCGCAATATGGGCCTTTGCTCAGCACTCTTATTCATCATCGCTAATGGTACAGGTAAATACAGTGTCAAGCGATTGTTTCACGTCATGAGACTCCCAAGCTAATATGAACTATAAGTATCTCTGGTTTGATTTAGATAACACCCTTCTGAATTTCCATGCTTCCTCCAAAGTCTCGTTTGCACAAATGATGACTGCTTGGAACCTTGATGGAAGTCTAGAGGCCTATAATAAGTACAATATTTTCAATAAAAAGTGCTGGAATGAATACGAACAAGGCCTCATTGATCAAGCAGAGCTTAAAAGTATAAGGTTTAAACATTACTTCGACACCATCGGTTTTGAATTTGATGGCCTGGAAGCGAACATGATCTATCTACAAGGCATTATTGATAATCCTGTTTATATGGAAGGGGCTCAGGATGTTCTCGCTTTCGCAAATGATAATGGATACATCTGTGACATAATTACTAACGGAATGAAGGAAGCACAACGGCCTAGAATTTCAAAAGTAGAATGGAATAAATACTTTCGACATATTTTCGTCTCTGATGAAATAGGTCTAGCTAAGCCTCAAAAAAGCTTTTTTGACCACTGTTTAGAAGCTGCTGGAAATCCACTAAAAGATGAGATTCTTGTGATCGGAGATTCTTTGGAGTCTGATATGATGGGCGCCAAGAATGCTGGCATAACTTCATGTTGGATGAATCCAGCGAGAAAGATAAATCCACCTGATATTGTTCCAGATTATGAGATTACTCAGCTAGCAGAGCTGTATGACATTATATAGAAACAAGAAATATTCGCAGTTGATTAGATTATAGTTCTTCTACCTCTTCATCTTCAAGATTCAAGGCCTTTCCACAATACTTACAATAGATCGCATCATGATCATGACCTTCTTTAGAGCAGTATCGGCAGCTTTCAAGTCGGATATCCTCCTCATTCGTTGCCTTTACGAGTTCTGAAGTAACAATTCCTGTAGGTACTGCGATGATAGCATAACCAATGATCATCACAAAGGCCGCGAGGAATTGACCGAGAGGAGTAATAGGTGAAATGTCCCCATAACCAACAGTAGTAATCGTCACAATCGCCCAGTATATGCTTATAGGTATGCTGTCAAATCCAGGATTAGTTCCACCTTCTACCACGTACATGACCGAACCAAAAATACAGATGGTAAGTATGATGAAGAAAATGAAAATGACAATCTTCTGGCGGCTTTCTTTGAGCGCAGCGACAATGAAATTACCTTGAGTGGTGTATGCTGCGAGTTTAAATATCCGAAATACACGCATAAGTCGTAAGGCTCTAATGACCATCAATGTATTAGCATGAGGGATAAACAAACTTAAATAAGTTGGTAAAATAGCGAGCAGATCCACAATTCCATAAAAGCTTGTAATGTACTTCCAAGGCCGATAAACACAATAAATTCTCAACACATATTCTATTGTGAAGAAGATCGTAAATATCCATTCTAGAACATATAAAGTAGTGTGCCATCGCGGGGATAAGCTAGGTATGGTTTCAATCGCAACGATTAAAACACTCAGAATTATAAATACCAAGAGAACAATGTCGAATAACTTTCCTTCCTTGGTCTCAGCTTCAAAAATTATTTCATGGATAAGCTCCTTACGATCTGAAAAATTTTCAAGCTTCTTACGATAGCCATTTTTATCAATGCTCAACGAAAACTAATTTAGTAAAACGTTCTAGTAGGTCTCTGCCTTCAGGGGAAAATTGCTCAAGAATTTCTTCCTCAGCTTTTGCAAAAATAGCGAACATAAAGTTATCCGCCATAATTTCATCAGGATGTATAATATATTGAGTATTATCTTCTATCTGTTCAAAGAAAGATTGATAGTGTAAATCAGGAACTTCTGGGACAATAACACCACTTTCTTCTCCTCCAATGACAACTTCTCCATCAACCACCCTAAAAAGATCAAATTGAATATAGGTGAAGAAACTCTCTCTTCCTTCCATGTAATTCTCTGAATTTGAGTGAATTATAGGAACAGCCACGATCTTTTCTTCATCTGTGCTGCTCACTAATTCAATGCCGTAAGCCATATCTATGCCATCAGGGTTTAATAATACCCGCTCTTTTAATGGGGATGGAATCGATATCGGTTCAGGTAAAGCCTTAAATCCTATCAATCCGTAGCTTTTTAACCTAAATTCCTCGGAATACCTACTCATGATATGATAAATCTCGTGTAAGAAGACCGTTACAAGGCTCTTGATATTATCTGCGGCCAATTCATCTTTTGGGATATAAATCCCATTTTCCCGAGTGTAAAAGACGCCTGGTCCATAAGCGTCTGCATTCAACTTAACCAATTTTATTTCGGAGGGTAGCCATTTCGGATTTACATCTTTCAGTAAATTATCAAGTGTATCGATGACCTCAGAAAGTATGGTTTTATCTTCAGCAGTAAACTCTGCTACATCACTTTGGAGTAGTTGAATGTATTCTTCTTTAATCTGGGATTCTGTTCCCTTTTCATATCTTTTGCCCAGCTGCAGCGACATGTCTAAAGCATTGACGTCCCTAAAGAAATGATCCTCTTTATCTTGGGTATTAGCTAACTCACCTTCTGCTTTGGTTAAGAATTGGTAGGAAATACCTTCCTTTTGGTTTGCAACAGTCAATTCGGTTTTGCCTTTGCAGGATTGTAATAATCCAATACATAGGATCAAGGCCCCTAGACCAATGGCTTTTTTGTATAACATATTTGTAAAGGTAAGTTCTTCTGAAAAGAAAAAATAGGAAAAATCACGGACAAGAATTAGCTTAAAAGTCGGATAATTTGGGATGGCCTCTTCCTGTGATTGTCCTAGATTTTTCCTACAATCCAACTCAGCACAAAGTTATTAGATGTTGTTAACAAATGTCATAAGACCCGAGGGGTAAAAAATGGATATAATATTCATTAATGTGTTTTTTATTGAAATTACACATGATGAATTAATTTAATATGTAGACTCTGTTTATTTTACAGGCTATCAGTTAGTTATGACTGATTTAGAAGATTTATGCAAGACTTTAGGGACTCTTTCCAATCCTTAATCTCAATTCCAAAGACCTCTTTTATCTTGCTTTTGTCTAATAGACTCCATTTTGGTCGCGGGGCTGGAGCTCCAAATTCTTCAGTTGTAATCTTCCGAACCTCACAAGTTATTCCCTGAATTTTGAATATTGCTTCCGCAAATTCTGCCCAATTTGTAACCCCTTCGTTGGAATAATTATAGACACCTCTATACTTTTTTCGATTGCTTGTTTCTGCTTGAATGGTCTGTACCATCTGCACGATAACCAAGGCCAATTCTCGAGCATAGGTTGGCGTTCCTATTTGATCTGAAACGATGTTTAATACTTCACGGTCTCGGCCTAGACGCCCCATACTTTTCACAAAGTTTTTTCCAAAGCTAGAATAGACCCAAGAAGTCCTTAAAATACAGTAATCTACATCCATATTTTGAAGTACTTGGTCTCCTTTCAATTTGGTCCGCGCATACACCCCTTGGGCCAGTGTTTCATCTTCCTCCAAGAGTGGTCTTTCGGGATTGTGGTGATATACATAATCAGAAGAAACATGCATCAACCAAGTCTGTTTTACTTGGCAAGCCTTAGCCAAGACATCTACGCCAGTTACGTTAACTTGAAAGGCTTTTTCTTCATCGGATTCTGCCTGATCAACAGCGGTGTAAGCTGCAGCATTGATCAAAAAATCAGGAGACAATAAGTCAAGTTTTTCGAGGACCGCTTTCTTATCAGTAATGTCCAGTTCTGCTCGATTAAAAAACTTGAATTTTATCTTCGGAAATTGACTTTGAATTTCTTGTAATTCTTGGCCGAGCTGACCACCACTGCCTGTTACTAAAATGCTGATCTCTTTCACAAGATTATTTTTTACGGAAGAAGATTCGGATTGGAACACCGGAGAAATTAAACTTCTTTCGGAGCTGATTTTCAATATAACCTTTGTATGCAGGTTTTACAGATTCAGGATAATTACAGAATAACGTGAAGGCAGGGTAGGCTAAGTGTAGTTGAGTTCCGTACTTTATTTTGATGAACCGACCTCTGTGTGATGGCGGAGGTACACGCTCAATCGTTTCTTGAATGAATTCATTAAATTCTGAGGTCTTAATTTTTCTCGTTCTATTCTCATAAACCTCCAAGGCTAAGTCCAAAGCTCTTGATATTCTTTGCTTTTCCAATACACTGATGAAAGCAATCGGGACATCATTAAACGGAGCCATTTTTTGCTTAATCTTATCCTCTATATCTCTGGCTGTATTCGTTTCCTTATCCTTCTTTAAATCCCATTTATTTACAAGTACAACCAGACCTTTATTCCTCTTGATAACTAAAGAAATAATCGCCAAGTCTTGAGACTCAATTCCTGACATTGCATCAATCATCATTAAACAAACATCCGCTTCCTCAATCGCACGGATTGCACGCAGCACTGAATAAAATTCTAAGTTTTCGTGAACCTTGGCTTTTTTTCGAATTCCTGCGGTATCAACAAGAATAAATTTCTTACCAAACTTATTGTAAAGACTATTGATGGAGTCTCTGGTTGTTCCGGCGATTTCAGTAACAATATTCCGCTCTTCCCCTAGTAACGCGTTGGTCAGAGACGACTTCCCTACATTGGGCTGTCCAATGATTGCAAGCCTGGGAAGATCAGGATTCTCATCAGCAACAGGCTCAGGTAAAAACTCACAAAGTGCATCCAATAATTCTCCGGTACCTGAGCCAGAAATGGCTGCCAAGAAGAACGTATTTTCAAAACCTAAGGACCAGAATTCATTGGCCATTAATAGCCTTGAATTGTTATCTACTTTGTTTACGGCTACAAAAACCTTTTTCTGTGATCTTCTCAATAAATCCGATACCTGATCATCTAAATCAGTAATGCCAGTTGCTACATCTACCATAAAAATGATGGCGTCTGCTTCCTCGACAGCTATCTTAACCTGCGTGGCAATGGCTTGCTCAAAAATGTCAGAACTGTCCTTGACAAAACCACCAGTGTCAATGACTGAAAATTGCTTTCCATTCCATTCTGAATATCCATATATTCTATCTCTCGTAACACCACTGATGTTATCTATGATCGCCTTTTTCTCACCTATCAATCGATTAAATAAGGTGGACTTTCCAACATTCGGCCTTCCTACTATGGCAACTACTGACTGCATAATTTTTTTCTTGTTCTATTTTAAATAACCAAAACTCTTCAATAATCGATCGTCGTCTCTCCATTTTTCTTTGATCCGCACATATAATTCTAAATGAACCCGCTTTTCAAGAAAAGCTTCTATGCCTTTTCGAGAGCGGATACCAAGTTCCTTAATTGCTGATCCTCCTTTTCCAATGATAATCATCTTGTGGGTTTTTCTCGCCACATAGATGCTTGCGAAAATCCGAACAAAAGGCTTGCCCTTTAATGTAGATTCTTTAAATTCTTCAACCACGACTTCACAAGAATATGGGACCTCTTCCTTGTATAATTCTAAGATACTTTCTCGGATAATTTCACTAATAAAAAATCGTTCGGGTCTATCTGATAATTGATCCTTTGGATAATACGCTGGTCCTTCTGGCAATTGCGATTTGATGCTTTCAAATAAGGCCTCCGTCCCTTTTTTTTCTAACGCAGAAATTAAAAACACCGCATCAAATTCTACAAGCTTTGAATAAAAGTTTTTCTTTTCTTCTATCTCATCTTCTTGGCGTTGGTCAATCTTATTTAAAACCAAGATTTTTGGAATCGTTGCTTGTTTTAATAGCTCAAAAACCTTTTCATCTCCGTCGTACAAATCATTCTTTTCCGTGACAAACAAAAGTAAATCTGCATCCTCAAAGGTAGAGTAAGCAAACTTGTTCATCTCCTTCTGCATTTTATAACCGGGCTCATCAATCATTCCGGGAGTATCAGAAAAAACCATCTGGTGATCCTCATCATTCCATAACCCAATTATCCGATGTCTTGTTGTCTGCGGCTTATTGGTAATAATGGAAAATTTTTCCCCCATAAATGCATTCATTAGAGTCGACTTCCCTACGTTAGGTTTACCAATAATATTTATAAAACCAGAACGATGTACCTTACTCAATAACTTAGTTTTTTTACGCTGTTTGAAATAATTGATTCGATCTGTAAAAAGGCAGAACGTGGATCTTTTGTCCGCCAGTTTAACTCACTAAGATGCTCCCCAAAATTCACATAAAATTGCAATTTTGTTTTGGCCATCTCATCTTCCACATGCTGGAAAGTATTGACCATTGCAATCCATCCCGCATACTCCGACAAGTCCTCATAAAGGTCCTCATAATATGCATCATCACTCCCATGAAAATTCAGAACATTATCACAGTAACAAACAAACTTATTAATGCCTTGAGATACCAGCTTATTGATGATACTCTGGCGCACATACATAATGTCATTGTATAAACAATCATTCCACTCACCGATAAATTCAAGTAATGCAAATTTTTCATCATACTCAACAAAAAGGATTTTTGCATACAAGGTGCTAGATCCTATAGGATCCCATTGAGGATGAATCCGATAGTTGTAAATCTTGTTTTCAAACATGAATTCATTATAGACCCTTTTGTAAAAAGGTGAATCCTTATCCTCACTTGCTATGTACCATTCTCTCCAACCGTAGAATGGTTCAATGTCATGCATTGTTTATACTTTTTTGCAAAAGTAACCAATTGTTTCCCCTTTGTACAGCTAATATTTGCCTAAGCGGAATCAAAGGAACAACTTATCTTGAGGGCTTAATTATTTTTCTTGGATCAATCACAAGCTAAATACCTAGTTCTTACAGGCCCTGAGTCAACCGGCAAGACCACACTCTCCAATTTTCTATCACTTTCATTGGGAATAGAGTGGGTTCCGGAATATTCAAGAATATATTTAGAAAAACATGGTCCTAATTATGTAAGAGAGGATTTAAACCAAATGATTTGCGAAAGCATCATCGAAAGAAATAAAAGGTGCTCGACAAAATTGATTCTTGATACCGACGAGATTACCTATCAATTGTGGTCTGATATTAAATATAATAGTACCTCCGACCTTATAGTTGAAAAATGTAAACCCATCCAAAATAGATTGTACTTGCTTAGTTTTCCTGACCTTCCATGGGAAAATGACCCTTTGCGAGAGAATCCCGAAGATCGGATTGAAATATTTTCGAAATATGAAAGTTATCTCTTCAATAAAGGTTTTGATTATTTTATACTATGTGGAAGCCGTGAGGTCAGGGAAATGACTGCATTAAAAATAGCAAAAGAATATTTTAAATAATTCTTTAATATGTTTCATCTTTGTAGCCGAGTGGGGTGCCTAGCTGGCTGAGATTATACCCGTAGAACCTGCCCAGGTAATTCTGGGAAGGGAAGACTTACTGCCTGCAGTATCCCACCATTCGTATATAAAATCATAAAAATGCTGAATAGATTTTTTATTGTTTGCCTACTATTAGTATGTGCAATTTTTCCGACGGATCTTTTTTCCCAATACTACTCGGTTTCTGGTAAAGTTTTAGACGAAGATGGAAGGCCTGTGGTTGGAGCTTCTTTGTTTGTTAGGGAAACAAGAATTGCCACAATTACAGACGAAGAAGGAAAATATGCCTTGGATAGTCTTTATGAAGGAACCAATGCATTGGTTTGCACCGCTGTAGGATATAAGAGATACATCGATTATTTAGAACTTGAGTCGAATCTAGAATGGAACATAGAACTATTTAAGTTTACCTATGATATCGAACAGATAATGATTACCTCCAATAGATTGGAAGAATCAGATCCTTATAGTTTTTCGACGGTTACTGATGAAGAATTGGAGCCTAACAATCTCGGGCAGGATATCCCGCTTTTACTGCAGTATACGCCCAATATAGTGGTCACATCGGATGCCGGAAATGGAATTGGGTATACAGGATTGAGGATTAGAGGTTCTGATCCGTCGAGAATTAATGTTACAATTAATGGAGTTCCGCTAAATGATTCGGAGTCTCAGTCAGTTTTCTGGGTAGATCTTCCAGACTTTTCAAGTTCCGTAAAAGATATACAAGTTCAACGAGGAGTGGGCACAAGTACCAATGGCTCTGGAGCTTTTGGAGGTACAGTGGCCATTAATTCTCATAAAATCACCTCAGATAACTACATAGAAGTAAATGCTGGATATGGATCTTTCAATACCCAAAAATTAAATGCCAAATTAGGCACAGGACTTCTCAATAGTTCTTTTTTTATTGATGGCAGATTTTCACTCATTAAATCAAATGGTTTTATCGATCGATCAAATTCCGATTTGCAATCATTTCAGATATCTGTCGGAAAGATTAGTGACAACAGTACCTTACGCTTTGATTATTTTACCGGAGAAGAATTGACAAATCAAGCTTGGTATGGTGTACCCGAAGCTAAATACAACAACGATGCTGCAGGATTGCTGAACCACTATAATAATAACAATGGATCGATTTATTTTGAAAGTAACGGTCCAATTGAGCTATACAATAGCGATTTCTTGTATGACACCTATGACGTAAAAGATTCATTAAATCTATTTAGCTCAAATCCCGAAACCTATAATTATTATGGATATCCACAACAGGTGGACTTTTACCAGCAAGACCACTACCAACTTCATTGGGGAAATGCCAACAATGTAGACTTTGAATCAAATGTAACCCTGCATTATACGCGTGGTTTGGGTTATTTCGAACAATTTAAATTTGACGAATCCCTGGAAGACTATGGACTCACGAATGTCAGAGATACAGTGAGTAACAGCCTAATTTCTAATGCCCATTTGGCTAGAAGAAAATGGTTGGACAATCACTTTTTTGGAGGGATCGTTAATCTGAAGTGGAATTTAGGAGAATCTCTGGATGTGCATTGGGGTTTGGCAGCACATCAATATTTAGGAGATCACTATGGGACCATTGTAGCTTGGGATATTCCAGCCACCTTAGACGAATCAAAGAGGTACTATTTTAACGAAGGGAATAAATTTGATGGGAATTCATTTGTTAAGGTGAAGTACAATCAAGGTAAATTGCGCCTTTTTGGTGACCTACAATACCGTTTAGTTAATTATTCCATTCAAGGCCTTGATGATGATGCTTTGGTGCATGATATCAATGACCAGCTTAATTTCTTGAATCCAAAACTTGGATTTACCTATGCCCTAACAGAGATGAGTCAAGTGTACGGAAGTGCAGCTGTGGGAAATCGCGAGCCTTCTAGGAACGATTACCTGAGTAGACCGGCGGGCGAATTACCCATACGAGAGCAAATGTTTAACTACGAACTTGGACTAAGAACCAAAGCAAAAAATTGGGCTGGAGGCATCAATTTTTATCTGATGGATTATACCGATCAATTAGTGATTTCGGGCGAATTAAACGATGTAGGTGCTAATTTGAGAACAAATGTTGGAGATAGTTACCGTCGAGGAATTGAGGCGGAACTTGGTTGGAGACCTACAGAAGTTTTGACGCTTTACGCAAATGCAGCGGTCAGTCAAAATAAGATTGAATCTTTTGATGAAGTAATTTATGACTATTCAACAGGCTTTGAAACCGTTGTAAATACGCTTCAAAGCACTGATTTAGCCTTATCTCCAAGCCTTGTTGGAGCGCTAGGAATAGAATTCAGACCCGTAGATGGATTAATGGTAGGACTGCAAAATAAATATGTAGGGGAGCAATATTTAGATAATACCAGCAATGAAAATCGAAAATTAGACGCTTTCTTCGTTTCAAATGCAATCGCTAGTTATGACCTAGATCTTAAATTTTTAGACCATTTCCGTATTAATCTTCAAGTGAATAACCTTTTTAATACTCGCTATGCAAGCAACGGCTATACATTCTCGTATATCGTGGATGAATTGATTACAGAAAATTATTTATACCCACAGGCAGGCCTCAATTTCCTGCTAGGATTGAGCATAAAAATTTAATCAGTCTCTAACTTGGGGCAGAAAACAATTTTATATACATAATTTAACGATATATATACTTTTAGCCTTCAATAGTGAATTTTAACGATTTTGTTTTTTACCTTTATTGTTGACGAAATCTACATCGTGTTAATATTACATTAACCGTGTAAATCTAGAATGATGTGAAATGCCTGGTTTTGTGACAGATTTATACAGCGATGTACTTGTATGTAATTAACAAAATCAATCTCATGAGAAAAGGAATACTCTTTTTTCTTCTATTCTGTTGTGTATCTATAGGATACAGCCAATCAACTGACATTGTGCAAGCAAAACTTTCAGAACTAGCTCAAGATGAAGTAGCTCTGAAATATCTTCCTCAAATTCTTGAGGAGATGCAAGCAGATCCGGTAAAATATGCCACAAGTATGACTATCAATGATGATATCATACAGTCTGTAATTACTAATGGGGTGACAGAAGACGAACAAATTCACTACCATTTAAGAATCTATTTTGCTTCTACGGACCCTGCTTCAAGGGCTCAAAGCGAAGTATACCTCTTAGAAAATCTTTAAATCAATCTTACCAATCAATAACGAAAAGATGAAAACTTTACTAAAACTAAGGTTTTGCCTTCTGGTATTTGCACTTAGCTCACTTGGAACCGTGAACCAAGCGATTGCGCAATGTCCAGCTGGTGAAACTGAAATAACCATTACTGTTAACGCAGTCAGCTTTGGAGGCGAAATGGGATGGGCCTTGCTTGACAATGGCGTAGAAATAGCCTGTGCTGCTCCGGGTACATATGCAACAGGAACAGTAACAACGGAAGGACCTTTCTGTGTTACAAACGGAGTACCAATAACCTTTGTAGGCTATGATAGCTGGGGAGATGGATGGAATGGTGGTTCAATAGATGTAACCATTACAGAAGATGGATCAGTGAATGGATGTGGTGCTCAGGATGGTTGTGTAGTCGTAACTGGCGGTGGAGCTGGTGTCAATCCCGAGCCTGATGTGACTGGAACCTATGGTTGTGGAACTGATAATTTAGAATTTACAGTGGAATTAGGCCCGTTTGGATGTACAACGCCAATTATGGGTTGCACAAATCCAGCAGCTACTAACTACGATGCTTGTGCGACTGTAGATGACGGAGCATGTATAATTCCGCTTTCTTGTGCGCTCACCTCGGCACCTACTGTTGCTAGTTCAGCTTGTATGGCGCCTGCAGCTCAAGTAATAGCAATTCCTCCAGTGATGCATGATGTATGTTTCACATTCACCGGAGATGGGTCCTTTGATAATGAACTTTTAATTGGTTTGTTCCCAGGAACATATACAGATACAACTGTCCCAGCTTGCGGAGGCCTTTTTGGTAATCTTTCCGAGCCTAATATAGTTGCAGGGATTCCAACGGGGAACGTTCTTTCATCAAATGAATACAATCCAACTCCGGTTGGAACTTCAATATGTGCCTCTGTTCCTCCAGGCGACTATACTTTCTATATCGTAGATTCTTTTGGAGATGGATGGAATGGAAATGCCGGAGAATTGACAGATGGTTGTGGAACAGTCTTGGCAACTGAAGCATTAATTGATGCAATTGCTGCAGACGCTCAAGATGAGATTGCTTTTGCAAACTTCACACTTGGTGGCGCAGTGACCTTCACTGGTCCTGGTGCGGTCACCACTGCTGTTGATACAGATGGTTGTGCAGACACTGAAGAATTTGAATACAGCTTTGATCCGGCAGGGATTGCTTGTGGAGCACCAATTGAGTTAATGGTGACTTATGCGGATGTATGTGGTGCAGATTGTACTTACACGATACCGGTTATGAATAATTGTCCAGTCATGGCGGTATGCTCAGCAACTCCAGCAACGTGTGCAGGAGATACAGATGGTACTGCGATGGTTGTTGCAAGTGGTGGAACAGCACCTTACTCATATAGTTGGAGTAATGGGGCCACAACTCAAAGCTTAACTGCCTTAGCAGCAGGAACTTACACAGTTACTGTGACAGATGCTAACGGCTGCACAGCGGAGTGTGTTTCAACAGTTACTGAACCAATTCCATTAACATTAGAATGTGTTGATTTTAACCTTGGGTGTGCGAATGCAACAACAGGTACGGTAACAGTAAACGTTACCTTAGGAGTAGGTCCGTTTACCTATCTATGGAATAATGGAGTGACAACTGCAGCTAATCTTAATTTAGGTCTTGGAACTTACACAGTTACTGTAACTGATGCGAATGGTTGCACGGCTGAATGTGATGCGATGGTTACTGCCGCCGCTGATACTAATCCACCAAACTTAAATTGCGCTGGAGGTCCAGTATTTTGGGGATTAGATGGTGCTGGTAATGCTTTTATTCCTACTGGAGTATTCTTTTTTGGAGCAACTGATGATTGTTCAGCACCAGAAGACATTATGTTATCTGGAAATGTTGATCAGGTCTTCGATTGCTCAAATGTAGGTAGCAATTTTATTACAATAATGGCAACCGATGAAGCAGGGAACACCTCTACTTGTCAGGTTGAATTTATAATAATAGATGACGTTCCTCCAGCAATTACTTGTCCAGGTTCTTCAGGGAACTTGCTTCCGGATAACGGGGAGTTCAATTCTGGAGGCTATGCAGGATGGGATGTGGTATTTGGCAATGCCTTTGTGGATTTTGCTGTAGGAGGAACACCTGGTCCGGCTTCTAAACTTTTTGGAAATTTCAGCTTTCCATTTAATGCGTCTGGATATTTTGAAGACATACCAGGATGTGTGGAAGGTGATGTTGTTTGCATGGGTGCCTATTTAAGACATGCTGGATTTGATAATATAGTAGGAACACAAAACTTTGTAGAAGTAAAAATTGAATTTTTTGACGCTGCAGGTACGATTATAAATGGTCCTTTTGGGACACCAGTAGGAGTATTTAATGGTTCACAACCATTAGATCAATGGATAAAAATGTACGGGTGTTTAGAAGCACCTGCAGGAACTGCATTCGCAAGAGCCGTAGTAGTATTTGTTCAACCTGCATTTGAAGGTGGAGCAGTTTGGATTGATAATGTAAGTTTTGAGAAGTTGACACCTCTTGTATTTAATGCTTCAAGTGGGCCTGGCGACTGTACGGCGAATGTAGTTTTACCACCTACAACCGCTATGGATGCATGTGGCGTTGCTACCATTACTAATGATTACACCGGCACAGCTGATGGCAGTGGAAATTATCCACTGGGTCAGACACAGGTGACCTATGTAGCTACCGATGTTAATGGTAATACTTCATGTTGCACAGTTTTAGTAGAAGTAGTAGATGATACAGAACCAGCTTTTACACCAACAGTAATTTCGACCTGTAGTGGGGATCTGTTCAACATAGATTTAAATGGTTTTATTACCAACGGAGCGACCGGAGTATCATACTCTTGGGCTGCCGTTGATAATCCGAATACAACTGGAGAAAATACAAATGCACTAACGACTAGTACAATTACAGATATAGTAAATAACACTAGTGGAACGACACAAGTAGTAGAATATATAGTAACCGCAACAAGTGCTGCAGGTTGTCCTCAACCACCTTTTTCAGTACTTGTCGAAGTTTACAGTACAATCACAGCTGATCTTAGTTGCGTTTGTGGAATCGTCGGTGGTCAACCAGGTCCTATAGTAACGGTTTCAAATATTATGGGTGGTTTACCTATGACTGATGGATCTAACTATACAGTTACATCTCCGGATGGAACAGTGTTAGGTGCTCCAGTTTCAATAGGAGGATCTGTAGATATCACGCTTGCTTTACAATCAGGAGGTCCTTATTCTGTAACAATTACGGATGCCTTTGGATGTGAGGTTACATTAAATGGTTTCTGTGCAGATTGTACTTTCCCAGATTCTGGATTTACTTTAATTGATCCATGTACTTGTAACGAAGATCAGTCGTTTAACGGATCTTTAGATGGAACATTCACAGAGACGGTAAGATTAGTTGGACCTCCAGGATTTATGATTGTTGTAGGAACGGGATCTACTGGAATGCAAAACGTACCAGTAGGAACTCTTATTCCTGAAATAGCACCAGGCGTTTACCAACTTAATTTCGTACACGTTGAATGTTCAGGATATACTTTAAACGTAGATATTGTAACACCAGGTGGTCAAGTTCCTTTGCTTGATGCAATGGGTAACCAATTGACAGTAACCAATGCATGTAAATATCCTGTTTTGTCTGAACCAGTGATAGAAACTGATTTCTGTGTATCAGACGATGCGATTGATGTATTATCAGCAGTTTCTGAAATTCAAGGACAGCCAGGAGATGTAACCGTTTCAGTTAATGGAATTCCAATCACAGAATTTGATCCTGCGCAGTGGGGTCCAGGTAATTGGTTAGTTACATGGAATTTTGATGGAGACTTTGTTTCAGATAGTGGTGGTGATCCTACAAATCCTGCAGTACCAGGTTGTTCAACTAATGTAACACAACAAATGATTGTTCATTCAGGAGGATCTCTTCCTTGCAACGATCATGTTTATATAAGTGTAGGAGCTGATTGTGAACTCGGAGCATTAAATGCCGGTGCCTTCGTTGAAGGTGCAGGTCTAGATCAATTCTTTGGATTTAGAATTTTGGGTCCATTAGATCAACCACTAGAATTAACCAATGATAATGATCCTCTTTGGATTGGAAACTTTATAGGGCAGACACTTACATATGAAGTATTTGACGTTTGTTCAGGTAATGTTTGTTGGGGGTATGTAACTCTTGAAGATGCTACAGACCCTGTGCCTAATTGTGAATGTGAAACACCTTATTTAGATGATGGTGTAACGCCTAATCCTAACTGTACTTTCTTCTGTTACGAGGTTTGGGATTTAGAGATATTAGAAGATTTTGGAAGATTTGGTAATGAACTTTTACCAGACATTGCTAATAGCTTACCAATAGATAATTGTGTGGATTTTGGATTTCCGCATGTAAATATTACGTATTGGGATGGAGTGAAATGTGGTGAAACTGTTGTAAGAAGAAGCCTTAGCTGGGAATACCTAGATAAAGATGGAACTACTCAAACAGTAACTTGTGAGCAAAACTTCTTGTTTGATAACCTTTCTTTAGAAAGTGTTGGTAATACAGCAAATGGTGCTTGGGATGGATACATTGATATTTTCGCAGCAAATGATGGAGAAAGACCAATGCAGAGTTTATACTTGCCAGAACCTGTGGTTGACATGCCATGTGGAGCAGATGTTTCTCCTGAAGGAATTGCTGCGGCTTATGACATTGACACACCTGGAAGACCAGTTGGAATAGACAGAGATGATTATACAGATACACCAAACATAGTAGAACACAATGAAGGTTATCCTTATGCATATCCTTATGTTGTAGTTCAAGGTTGGGCTGGCGATTACCATGCTAAACCGATAGACACAGACATGTGTAACATTTATTTGACGTACTCGGACCAAGATTATGATGCTTGTAATGACGCTTGTAAGGCGACAAATGGTAAAGTTGCAAGAACGTGGACAATCTTAGATTGGTGTAGTGCAGATTTCATTGAGTTCCCTCAAGTAATTAAAAGAGTTGATACTGATGGTCCTGCAGTTAGTGGGCCAGATATCTTAGTAAGTGTAGATCCTTGGGGTTGTGGTGCAAACGTAGAGATACCGCACCCAGAACATTTATTTGATGATTGTGATCTTGAGCCAACTTGGTCTGTAATTCCTCCGACTGGAGTAACCATGCAGAATGGAGTTGCATTAGACGTGCCTAAGGGTGTTCATACTTTCTTATATGAGGCATTAGATTGTTGTGGAAATGCTGGTTATGGTGCATTCACGGTAACAGTAGTAGATAATACTCCACCGAATGCCATTGCCTTGACAAATTTAGTCATTGGTTTAACCAATGCTTCTGGAGACGATGGCATAGCTAAATTGTTTGCCAAGGATGTAGATAACTTTAGTCATGATGGATGTACAGATGTACATTTAGAAATAAGAAGACCAATTGAAGATTGGTGCAATCCTGGAAGTAACCAGACTTTCAACAATGATGGACACGAATACGATAGCGAAGATGATACAGATGGTGGTGAATTCGTCATGTTCTGCTGTGAAGATGCGATTGAAATTGATTCAATTACCGGTGTACTATTTGGAATACATGACGTAATCTTAAGAGTATGGGATGACGGAGATATGGATGGTGTATTTGGATCAGCGGGTGATAACTACAATGAGACTTGGACTAAGGTCAGAGTTGAAGATAAGTTAGATCCAGTGGTTGTTTGCCCTCCGACGATAGTATTGGAATGTGACGAAGATTTCAACAACCTTGATTTAACTGGTAGACCATTTGGATCAAGAACTTGTTCTGACCTTGAATGTTCAGAGGAATTCAGTG
>JAHDGF010000051.1 GCA_020627785.1 Saprospiraceae bacterium | reverse complement strand
ATTGCAAAAAACTGAGTAAAAGAAACGTCCTGCGCCGTGGTCGCAACTGAAAAAGACAAGATTGCGAGTACTAAATATAAATTCTTCAATGTTTTCATTCTTTTACTTGAAATTCAAACGGACTTTCTTGCCTAGAATTGCCGTTTTGAAGAACATTTATCATGTCCAGTGCCACAAATTTACAATAGTTCAATTGATTGACTAATTTTGTAAGGATAAGAAAAGCAAGAAAACTACATGACACCTCTAAAAGGCGTTGAATACGGTATTTGTAGGGTATCTCTAAGCCCTATGCGTAAGACCTCAGATGATAAGTCTGAAATGGTCTCTCAGCTCCTATTTGGCGAATTGGTAGAAATATATCAGAAAAAGAAGAAAACTTGGTATAAGGTAGTTTCTACCCATGATGACTACTTAGGTTGGGTAGATGTGAAGCACATTTTGAAAATCACCGAAAAAGAGTTTCAAGAGTTGAAAAATTGCACCTCTTTTGCTTTAGACTGGGTGAATCCAGCAAGTTCTGGAAATTTATCTTTACCAATTTGTGCAGGATCCAATTTACATGCCTTTGACGGACTCACATTCAAATCTCCCATTGGTAGATTTCAATACAGTGGTCAAATAATTAATTCTGAACAGATCGAAGTAAATAGCGAGTTGATATGTAAACTGGCTAGGCAATATCTAAATGCCCCATACCTCTGGGGTGGGCGTTCACCATTTGGGATTGACTGCTCAGGATTTACGCAGGTGATTTTTAAAATGTTGGGTTTTGATTTACCTAGAGATGCTTCTCAACAAGTAGAAATGGGAGAGGTGGTAGAGTTCAATGTCAATACTCGGATCGGCGATTTGGCCTTCTTTGTCAATAATGAAAATAAAATCATCCATGTCGGAATTTTAATGGAAGATGATAAAATCATCCATGCCTCCGGATGGGTGAAAGAAGATACCTTAGACCATTTTGGAATTTATAATAAAGAGACGAAGAAGTACACACATGTACTTCGGATTATAAAGCGTTTGATTCCGGATTTACCCTAAAAATCCAACCTCCTTCATCCACTCATCATTATAGAGTTTAGCTAGATATCTACTACCATGATCATGGAATAATAATACAACTACATCGGTTGGCTTTAAATGACTTTTTAATTGACGCAGACCGACAAGTACTGATCCTGCAGAATATCCTAAGAATAATCCTTCCTTCGCTGCTAATTCTCTAGCTCCTAGGGCGCCTTCTTTATCGCCAACCTTTTCAAATAAATCAATGATGTCAAAATCAATGTTTTGGGGAACAATGTCTTCTCCAAAACCTTCACTTAAATATGGATAGATTTCTTCTTCTGAAATTTCACCATGTTCGTGATAATGTTTGAGGGTCGAGCCGAAAGTATCGATTGCCCAAAGTTTAATATTCGGATTTTTCTCCTTTAAATATCTTCCAGTACCCGAAATAGTTCCTCCTGTTCCAGTAGCCACTACAAAGTGAGTGATCTTCCCTTCTGTTTGCTCCCAAATTTCTGGTCCAGTACTTTGATAATGACCAAGTCTATTGGCAAGATTATCATACTGGTTCATCCATATTGAATTCGGTGTTTCTTTGCTTATGCGTTCAGCAGTAGAGTAGTAAGAATCAGGGTGGTCTGGTTCTAGGTCATTTCTGCATACAATAACTTCAGCTCCCACCGCTCTAAGAATATCCACCTTTTCTTTTGCTTGCTTATCGGTCGTTGTGAATATGCATTTATAACCTCTGGTGACAGCGACCAATGCAAGTCCCATTCCTGTATTTCCTGAGGTACATTCAACGATCGTTCCGCCTGGCTTAAGTCTTCCAGATTTCTCCGCCTCATTGACCATGCTTAATGCCATTCTATCTTTGGTGGAATGTCCTGGGTTAAAGTATTCTACTTTGCCTAATATCAGCCCAGGAATATCCTCTACCGTCTTATTTAACTTTACCAAGGGCGTATTCCCGATGGTCTCTACTATATTATTGAAATATTGCATATCAGAATTTAATGGCTCAAAGATAAAATAGTAAAGCAGCTAGGTCAGGATACTTGGGAAAAAGATTAGTAAAATTGAATCCAAAAGTTAAAGTAATAATTAGGAGATCGATGAGATACCATTTAATACTCTTAACCTTTTCTTCTAATCCTTGTGAAAAAATTTAAAACTCTTGAAATTCCCTGTCTCTTTATCAACCACAAATAGGATATATTGACCTAATGGGTCAACTTTTAAGCCTCTAACTACTTGGTAGTTAGAGGCTTATTTTTTAAGGTTGCCGTTTTGGTTGCCGTTATGCTTTAATCTATAGCATTTACAACATCTATTTTTACTCCGTTAAGCTGCTAAAATTGCCTTCAAACTTTCGATGGGGATACCCGTTCCTCCGATTTGAGATAACAAAGGTTTTGTCATCCATGTACTTTCAAATGAGAAGCATGATAATAAAACCAAAATAATGCCGCAAGTAGGTATTAACCATAAACGTAATTTAGTATTTTCCATTACAAGCTAATCTGCTAAGATTAAAAGACAATTATTATTCTAATTTATCTTTACAGCTTTAAAAGAATTGCATTCCAATTTTAGAAACTCGGGTGGAACTGGTGTAGTAGTCCAAACTAATGAAGTGTCGGGGAAAGTGCGCAATAGTTCTAATTTGAAACTCCCTTCCAATAGAGTTGAATCAAGATTTACACCTGAGATATCAAGCCAACTGATCTTTGTTGAATCCAAAGTATAGGAATGGCCTAAAATATCAAAAGCTAACCAATCGCTAGCAACAACAAAAGAGTTACTTCCATTTAAAATTGTTGAATCTCCTATTTCAAAATTTTTATTTATCTCCGCTATGTCAACCACAAATTCATTGTAACAAGAATCTAAAACTGGATGTTGGAAAATAAAAAACAAATTATCGCTGAATTCTTGAAAAAAAGCATTCATAAAAAAAACTTGGTCATTTACATTAATTATGCTCTCACCTATGTCGTGATTAGGGATTTCATCCTCTGGATTACATCCTGATTGTGTTTCATTTTTGACACAACTTGAAGTTGTTATCAATAAAAAGACAATTATGAAATATTTATTCAAGATTTTACAAATTTAATAGACTTTTCGATCGATTCAAACTCTATAAATAAATTGTAAATGCCAGGCGCAAGCCTGGTTACATCAAGTTGAAATTCTCTAATGTCTTTTACATAATAATTTTGCTTAATCATTAAGTCTCCGACTGAGTTAAATATTTTAATATTATTTACATTAAATTCATTTGAAGACTGGATAAGAGCTGTAAGTTGATTACCTACTGGATTCCCTTCTATGATAATTTTTATTGTTTCTGTTGACTCGTTTTCACTTGGGTTTCCAGCTACAATTGGTGAAGGCATTTCTGGATCGCAATCGTCGTTTGTATGATCAATATTTTCTACTCTTATAAATAGAATAGTTCCAGACGGTGTACCTATTGCAGATTCGCACTGTACATTAACTCTAAAAAAAACATGATCAGGTGAAGTTACATTGAATGTGACACATTCCTGGTCATTAAACGAAGGCAGTGGTAAGTATGTAAATCCATCGAGACTATATTCCCACTTAACACTAACTAAATTTGGACAGTTTTGTAAATCTAAACACCACTCTTCTGAGTCTCCAACTTGAACCCAAGGTGGCCCGTCAATATATCCTGTTACTTCAAAATCTGATGGTTCTTTATATTCAGAGATACAACAATGATGGGTTTCCAAAACACTTGAATTATTCGCACTACTTGAACCAGCTTTTTTGCCTCTCCACCGTGCTTTAGGATTTGAAAAATAATTAATAATTCCTTTATAATCTTCGTCTGATAAATCTGGACCATGCTCAACAACTGTTTGATAGTTTCCCGTAGGTAATGAGGAAAAAATACCTTTACTTATAATGTATGCAAAAGAAAAATCGAAAAAATTAAAACCTTGGTTTGAAGTTGTTACCATCCCCGAAAAAATTCCATCAGCATGCTGACACCCAAATAAATGGGCCATCTCATGCGATTCGACATAATCAAAGGTTGTAGTTATGTCGGTAAAAAAAATAGATGCAAGTCCTGGAATACCTGCAAATGCGATATTTGCCCAACCCTCCAAATTTTCAAAGTTATCACTCTCAACGTATATTAATGAAAGGTCTGGACCGACTTCATTTAAAGCAGCCATGTATTCAGGATTATTACTAACTAAAGAGTGCAATGCACCGGGTGATAATCCTTGTTCATCAACAGATTCTAATCTTCTAATGTCCAGCATATTAAATCCAAGATCAAGTTTACTATTATTTAAACCTTCTTGCAATTCATCCATAAACATCCAAGCAGTTTGGATTGGAAAACCTGCCATTTCAGCCTTGTCAGTATAAAAAGTCATCAAATCTACTGTACAGCCTGTTAGATTAGTGCAGGACATCATCCTATCTATTTTTTCATTTGTTTTGTTTTTGAAATAGTTCTCCTTTATAGTTCCTACATCACATGGCACACAACTTTTATCTTTTAGCATTTTAATAATTATCTGAACATCATTCCCTAAATCATAAAATTTATAATATTCATCATTGTAATAGACCTTGCCAAATTTTTTACCATCCTTAACCCTAAAATACATTGAACCGAAATCTTCAGGAGTTGCACAAGTATCTATTTTTGCGTGATAGTAATAACTTGAGTCTGATTCATATTCGATTGAATGTAGGGACCAATAAATATCCTTAGTAATAGAATAAGGGATTAAATTATCAGCAATTGTTGTATCCACACTATTTAAATGATCATAATTTCTACTACAGCTATTTGGATAGTTTATTGTGGTCCCCCCTGAGATGGTTCCCTCCCCGCTTGGTCCAGTATTAAAAGTAGAACGACATTGGTTTTGATTGTCTGGAATTTCCATTATAAACTTCCCATTTTCTTGAATTTCTTGAATATTTCCCCAACTGACAAAATTCACAAAACAATGAACTGGGTTCTTTGCGATGTAACTAATTTTTGTTTTTTGCTCAATTGACAAACTAATACTATCGATTGGAATATACCCAATAATAGGACCTCTGTTTTGTTGACCAAATAGAGACGTGATGCAAAAAAATAAAATCACTGAAAGCACTAGTTTTTGAAAATTCATAGTTTTGATTTTAATTAAATAAGTAGACCTTATCGATTTTGGAGTATCCCCTAAAATTAGGACAGGTTTAGTATGAAATTAAGTTAAATAAAATAGTTGGTTTTGCACAATTCAATATAGCAAAACTCTCCTTTGAGATTTTGCGTGTAGGGTTGGATTGTTTTAAGCCCGATCAAGCCGCTAGTTGATCACCAATGCTTGAGTGGTCTCTTTCATGATTATAATATTGAAAATATTCTTTGACCATTTCATAAAAATTGGAATATCAATTGAGAAGTAATCTCTAGGCTTTTGCATTTAATTTTGATGTTTAATTATTGGGAAATAGAAAAAGGGGCAACCAATTGAGGTAACCCCTTTCTTTGTTTCGATTCGCTAATACTGTATCTCATTACCTCAATCAATTTGAGTAATGGCATCAACTTATACTGACAATCTGTGCACGATTGAAAAAAAATTTGTCTTGTGTGTCTTTGGTGAAGTCTGGAACTTAATCCCTCTTGCGAATCGAAAACATAATTGTTGATCGAGAAAAAACCGCAGTTTTTTATAGCACTCGCAAGTGTCAATCAACTTTATAAATATACGAAAAATCTTAGTCATTGATATTGATTTCCTTTAGTTCATTTGCTATAAAATCGAGCCTTCTTTTTTCTTGGCAGTCAGTAGCGTAATCGACTATTTCAGATAATGCATTTAGTGCTTCTGCTTGCATTTCGTATGCAGTTATCCACTCCACAACATCAATGAAATAATCTTTTATCATCTCTTTTTGATCTTCATCAAGTTTGTTCAAAATCGGATTTTAGATATCTAATTTTAGTGGTCTTGGTTTTAGCATTAGTCTTTTATGTGTGACCTTTTTAAATATTCAACTAATCGTTTTATTTCAGAGGCTTCCAATAAATCAAAATTATAGAATGCCTCTAAGTCTATAAGGTCGTGAGGGAATGCACACCTTGTGAGTAATTGGCTTAAGTCTTTCCTTTCATCTTCGCTTAATATGGTTAGGTCGTATTTTGCTTTCGGCTCATGCTTTGTTCCGTAGTTATTCTGAATTGCTATACCAGCTTTTCCCTTCAATCCCATCGAGTCAAAAAGTAAATTAATAGCTTTCATGTCGCCCTCATTTGCTTTCTCAAAGGCTTTCGATATCACTCCTCTGGCATTTCCAACATTGACGAAAATTTTACCATCTTTTTCAACTATCTGGTCCTTAGATACTTCAATCATGCCTCCGCTATCTGCAATTTCTTGAAGCTCAAGTCTTGCGTTAAATTTCTTTGGCCTACCATTGCGATTGATATTCTCTTTGCGTTCCGCTAAGCCGTTGGTATTGGCTTTATCTCCTAAATTTTGAATCACTACTTTGTTGCTTGGGTTGTATTAGGGTTGTTATTTGTCATGTTTTCTTCCTTAAGAGCTTCTCGCCTTATCAATTCCCTCATCCATTGAGTAGCGAGGAGCAGGCACAAAGACTCTATTGGCTTCAATCTCTTTGGCCCTTCTCTTTTTTTCTTCCTTAAATTCCTTTCGTCTTGCTAGGCAGTAAGTTTGAATCAATCGACCGAGTAGATCAAGATTCATTTCTTTTCCATACATATCAAATGAGAAATTGGCTTTCCTTGCATAATCAAAGGCTTTTTCAATTTCACCAACTCCTATTGGATATTCGTTCACAACCATTTTTGCAAGCATGCCTTTTGCTCTCGGACTTTCGGGCATCGCTATGGAATATAATTCGCAAGTCTCAATTAACTCTTTGAGGATTAATGCTATTGACTGGTCAAACTCCATTTTTTGAAATGAAGCAGGGTGCAAATAATCTTTGATCTGTTTAAAGGTAATCCCACCACCATTTTGACTTACTGGAAATTGTGGTCTTGGATTAGCTTTTATTATTTGATTAGTTTCGGGCATGCTCAATTACTTTGTTGATGTCAGTGGCTTTTAAAATATCCTCTGATGAAAATTTTGATTTGGCTTTTTTACTACCGGTTAATGATTCCTTAAACCTTTCGGGATCTTTTTCAGCTCGCTTAAATTCAGCTTTGTACTTGTGGAATTTGTCACCAAAGAGTGTCCACGGGTTTAGGTGTTGGCTCATTTGTGGACTGTCGCCCCATTTGAAGACCATCACGGCGACAACTCCATTCAAAGTATCTGTAGACTCACCTGCTTGTAATTGGCTCTTAATTCCTTTAAGAGTGTCTTCGTTAACTTCAAATTCATTTCCTGTCAATTCATTAAGTCTTCTGATAATTTCACCTCCTTCTGTGAGAAGTACATCTTTTGGTATTTTCTTCTTTTTAGCTGGGATATATCCAGAAGATTCAAATGGATCAATTTTCGTGTCTTTTTCTTTTTCTTCTTCCTTCTCTTTTTCTTCTTCTTTATCCTGGTCTTTGTCTTTATCTTTATCTTGTACACTTACATAAGTGTTACCAAAGAGTTTCCTAACTGTTTGGATTAGACCGTAGCTTCTTAGTTTATCAATCACTGATTTCTGTGGTTTAATGTGATTCTTTAACCCATTTGCATACTGAAATTTTATAAACTTTGGAATAAACCACGCTTCATCGCTAAGGACCAAAACCCTGTCTTTCAAATATCTCTTTACCTCGCTTGGTTCCAAATCTTCACCAACCATAAACTTTGCAACTTTGAAATTAACTTTCCAAATTCCAGCGTTATCGCAATCATCTAAAATGTAAAACCAAAACAGTTTATACTTGCTCGGTAGGTCCATGAACCAAGCATCTTTCCACTTCGTATTATCTGTAAACCGTTTAGCCATATTTAGAATAATTGAGTTTGAATTGATTTTTCATTTGCAGCCTTTATCCAGAAAACACGCCTTCCTGTGATCTTGCATTTTGCTTTGTCTTTAGACTCTAGCACTAGACCTTTTTTAATAAGGTTATTGACATACTTTGTGTAATAATTCGATTCTAAGCCTGTTGCAACTCCTAGCATCTTACGGGTGCATTCTCCGATTTCCTTGAGTTTTTTTAGCGTTTCGGCTTCTCCTGTTGCGGTGTCTAAGTCTTTAATCGATTCTTTAGATGAAGACCTTACATTTTGATCTGGTCTTTTCTTACTGTGGGATCTGTTTTCATATCCCCGATTGTTAGCACTTTCTTGATACATAGGACCAGATTTAAGATAAGAGTGATTCTACTTGCGAAGCATCAAGCAACGTCTTGGACCCGATTTTGTATTTCTTGAGCTTTTTCCCACGAATCAATTTATCAATCATTGGCACGGACACGGAAAGCATTTTGGCCGCCTCCTTTCGTGTAACCTTACGGTTCGATTTTCTATTTAAATCGAATGTCTTTTCCAGCTGAGTGGCAAAATCATCGAATGTCATATTTGATAGTAACATACTGTTATGTATTAGTTCGTTACTACAAATATGGAGGAGACAAAAACCTAATCAACTGAGTGTGGCAGTCGGTTTGGCAGTCGGTTTGGCAGTCGACGGCTATGTATATTGGCTTAATGCTTCTCTTAAGTGAGATTTTATTTTATCTGTAGGACTATCAACTTCTAAATTGTCAATTAACGCTCTGATGCGCTCTGCCTTATCATCACTAAAACCATCAAAGTCGCTATCTAAAATTTTATTTCTGGCCTTATAAAAAGTATAAAAGTTCTCCATACTAATAAACTCACCACCATATTTATCTATTAGAAACTTCTTATCCCTTTTACCTTTTTCTGGCTCTCCTATTACAGTCTCATGAAGCACCATTAAGCAAAATCTAGCTGTAATTTCACCCCTATTATTAGTACTGGCCTTTTTTTGTTTTTTCTCTTTTTCATTCAATCCATTAGATACCACATGCCTGATTTGCCCTAATGCTTGTTTCATGGCATTTAATAATTTTTCATCGCCTAGGCTAGCCTTTTGTACTTTTGGGGTCGAATCATCGAACTCAATTAGTTCAATAGCTTCTGATTCTTTGATCCTATTACTAAAACCCTCAAGGCTCTCAAGTATCATTTTTTTATCATTGTCGGAAGGATAAAAGATCCTTAAAACATGGCTATCTATTTGGTTGGTTGAGGATATGATATTGGCGATAGCTTCTTTATCGTTGTAAGTATCATTGATAAATGACATTTCATATTTAGAAAAAGACTCAAATAGGGTATTGATTGCTAATTGAATTGGATTAATCATACCGCCGCACTTTTAACCGGTTCTCCAGTCATTAAATCAAAGAGTCGGTCTGCTTGTTCGTTCTGTTCCCTTCCTATGTATCTGAGAAATTGGGACTCTGACTTGTGGCCCGATGCTTGGAGTATTAGCATCATAGGAATACCTCGCTCATAAAGATTCGTGCAAAATGTCCTACGTCCACAATGAGATGTAATTACTTCATGAACTTTTTTTCTAGTTTCCACCAAATCCCCTTTATCCCATTCGCTCCAGTCTATGATCTTATTTAATTTTGCTTTTATAGCTACTTCCTTTAGATATAGATTGAATTTTACATCTGAAATGTTGATAGCCTTGAATTTGTATTTCTTGAGTATTGAAAGACAGGCATCTGTAATTGGCACTATTACATTGACCTTAGTTTTTTGCCTTGATATTTTTATGAATCGTTTTTTCCTCTGATTCATGATATTATCTTTCTTTATTCGCTTCCAATCGGCAATGGCAAGTCCAGTATAGCATGAAACTAGAAACCAATCTCTTATCCTTTCTAATCTTGAATTATCGGAAAGGTCCAACTTTATAAGTTTTTCTAATTGCTTTTGATCTAAAGCTAGTATTGGTGCTGATTGCTCTTTAATCTTCCACTTTTTATCTTTGCAATACTTGTTGATCTCAAGGCCGTTTACATCCGCATCCTCAAGGACCATTTTGATAATCTTAAAATCCTTAGCTAAGGTGCTTGGGGAATTTGTGCCTCGACTATAGGCGAAGTGGGTAAACTTTTGATGGAAAGCTTTATTAATATCAAGTATTCTTAATTCGACACCTTTCTTTTCTTCATACTTCTTTACCTTATTAAGTGTTGATCTGTAACGGGTTATTGTTCCCTTGGCTTTGGTTCCTAGAAGCTCCAGTCTTTCAAGATAATCGTCAAAATATCCCACAAACTGGCTTTGGTGTTCCCCTTCGTCACGTCCTAGGGCAATGTCTATTTTTTTGGAAAACTCAACTTTCGGTAATTCTGGAAATTGCTTATAGATAGATTCTATTGCACTTTTAACCTCTGACAAATCTTCTGTTAGTTCTTTGTAGAACTTATATTCCGATTCTGGCAGCCTTTCCTTTTTGTTCCAATCATTTGGGGCAATGGAATGTTTAGTGGAATAGACTAGCTTTTCATCTTTGGTTCCGATCCAATATCTGAGAGTTGCAAGGATTAGAGTTGGTCTATCCTTAGGATTTGACCGCTTTAAATTGAACCGAACATATCGGCTTTTACTCTTACCTCTAGTTTTGGTATCTTTGAGCATATCTTTAATGTTAGCACTATGAAGATACTAAAACGGCAACCGCTTTGATAATGGTTGCCGTTTTGCTTTATAAAAAATTATTCGCCTGTATTACTCTGTTATGTATTTTATCAATAATATCAATGATCTCAGGCAGTTCAGCTAGTTTAAGTATGTTACGGAAGATCACAGAAAGTAAGTAAAATTGTCCTAGTGGGACATTATCCTTTACTTTTATTACATTCTCACCTCGAATAATATTTTGGTGGAATTTATTGAGTAAATCACCTGAAGAATTGAGTAGCATGAGGTCAACTGATTGGTAGTTCTTGTTTGAAATAATATGGATTTGATTGCTATGTGAATATAGTTTCCATTCAAAGAGCGGATTCTTTTCAACGGTACTTAATAACTCTTCAATATCGGTTTGATAGGTAAAGCTTTTAGTAAATTCATTAGGAATGGTGACGGCCGTTTTACTAAAAGTTGCAATCTGATTTGAAAATTTGTCTTTAAAGAAATTGAATGATTCTGAGCTAACAAAACCGTTACTCATAGTAGAATTTTTTTGTAGAACACAGTTTTCATACTTCCCTTCTGGCGTAATCACAGTTCCGATACCAATCAATTCAGAAATGTTCAAAATGTCATTTTGGGCCGTAGTATCTCCGCTTATATTGTTAATGGTGATTAAATCATAAAGTGTCTCTCTAGGTTCATTTAAACCATACACAAACCCAACTGGACTTCCAATGGTAGAGAACTGAATTATTTGCTGAATTGCATCAAAACCAATCTGATAAATGCCCTCATCTCGGAATTCATAATAAAATTCAAAGCCATTCACCGTTTTAGCAATGTCAGCCAGAGGAAAAAGTACGCCATTCGTTAAAGAATCTGGAGACAAATAAATTTCTGTCAAAGTATCCATGCTAAAGGTTAATGCTTCACTGAAGTCCCAAGTCATAGCGATTCCACCAATAGGATCATCGAAGAATTCTGGGTTGTCTGCTATTAACTTGATGGTTGTTTCGCCTTCTTCATAAAACCAATCTAAATTGATGGATTGAGCAGCAATAAAGTTAGTAGTGAAGCGAATAAAACAAAGTAGAATAAGATTTTTCATGATTAAATTAAAATAGTGAAGGATTCATTGATTTAGTAACTTTTAAACAATTTGATTTTAAATTACTGCATGGGATTGTAAGTATAAAACTTAGTGTCTATGCTCAATTCTTATTAAAACTCTTTATTCTTTATTACCTTCGCTTTCGCAAATTTAAGACTCCAGTAACCGTAAAATCATTGTCCATGTGGCCTAATCCATTGACTATCAATGGTCAAAAACAAAAGTATACAACCAGTCTCGCCGATCAAATCGGAAACACTCCGCTGTTAAGATTGGAAGGAATATCTGATGAATTAGGGACCAATGTATACGCAAAATTGGAATATTTTAACCCCGGGCTTTCTGCAAAGGACAGAATTGCAGCACACATGATAGAAAAAGCGGAAAAACTTGGGCATTTGAAACCAGGTGGGACAGTTATTGAAGCCACTTCAGGAAATACTGGCCTAGGGCTTGCAATGATGTGCAGAATCAAAGGATATCGATGTGTACTTACCGTAGCAGATAAAGCCTCAAAGGAAAAAATAAATAGCCTAAAATCATTAGGCGCTGAAGTGGTATTGTGTCCTGCCAAAGTGGCTCCAGATGATCCTCGATCATATTATCAAAAAGCCATCACCTTGGCTAAAGAGATTGAAGGATCATATTACAGCAATCAGAATTTTAATGATGATAATTGTGAAGCTCATTATTTGAGCACAGGTCCTGAAATCTGGGAACAAAGTGAGCACAAAATCACACATTTTGTTTGCACAGTTGGGACAGGTGGGACCATTAGTGGAACCTCTAGGTTTTTAAAAGAAATGAACCCCAATCTTCAGGTAATTGGTGTTGACGCATTTGGTTCAGTATTGACCAATTACTTTAAGACGGGTGAATATGATATGTCTGTCGCATATTCCTATAAAATGGAAGGGGTAGGTAAGACCATTATTCCAGATTGCGTCGCCTTTAAATTGATCGATGAATTTATTCAAATCGGAGATTTAGCAGCAGCCAAGAGAGCACGTAAGCTGGCAGCAGATGAGGCTGTATGGGGAGGTCATTCAGCAGGAGGAGCACTTGAAGCCTTATATGAATTAAAAGATAAATTTGGCCCAGAAGATCATGTGGTATTTTTAGTTTCTGACCATGGAAGCAAATACCTAAGCACCATTTACAATGATGAATGGTTGAAAGAACATCTTGAATCTAAGGCTTATCTTATTTAGCTACCTGGTATACCATTTCAACTTGAAATTTTGAATCTCTTATTCCAATCTTCTTTGCAACTGCAGGAGACATAACAACCTCTATGTTCTTCCTGAATGCATTTGGTGGTATTTGACCAACCACTCTAGCAAATGTGGATAGTTTATTGATTGGATTCGTTAATTTGATAAGACTATTTACAGCAGCCGTTTTGTGAAGTACCATCAGATTTTCATAATCAGTACCATTCTTATCCCAATAAGCTGTTCCTTTTTTAGATACGTGGGACATGGTAGGTTCAACGGGTAATTCATCCATCTCCTCAACAATGTCAGTTACAATTGTTTCTTTGACAACTGCTTCAAGTTTTGCTTCTGAATTTCCTACCTCAGTTGTTTCTATGTCTGAAATAGTATCCTCAACCTCAATAGTATTATTTGTCTTTGAAGCCCTTCTTGGTTCAGAAGTTTCTAATACAATCTCTTTCTTCTTATGCGTTTTCGGGAGGATTTTTATGAATTTAGATTTCTTCTGGATTTGATCTGGTCTTGCAACTGGTTCTTTTGCATTTTGAATCTGATTCACTTCGACTTCATCACTAGCAGAAATTTCAGCCTCAATTGTTGTTGGGCTAAATTCCTTAGCTTTTACTTTTTCTAGAGAAGTTGTTTCTATTTCTTTTGTAGTTTCTTTTGGGGTAGAAACTTTTGCCTCCGGAACTATCAGCGAACTTGATGCCAGTGACTTTGTTGGAACGTTTCCTAATTTAAAATAGCCTACAATTAATTCTTGATCAATGGAAAGAGAGAATCCTGTTAATTGATTTCTTTCAATCATATCTTTTACATCCTGAGAAAAGTAAACCTTAGATACTCTGAATAATGTTTCTTTGGGCTGGACAGTATAATATACTGGCGATAAGTTAGGTTCTTGATTTGTGGGGAAGAAATATTTTTTATTTAATGGAAGTCTAATTTTCTGCCCTACGGAAATCTGCGCAGGATCTGATAAATCATTCAAAACCAAAGCATCTCCGATGTCCACTCTATATTTTTTACAAATGCTGTACAAGGTCTGTCCCTTTTGAATATCAAGAGTAAAGTATACCAAAGAGTTCTCCTCCACGTTTACTTGAAGTCTAGAAGTGGCCGACTGACCATTTAAATTTTGGAAGGTAATTAGAAATAAAACTAAGGCTAGGGCCTTGATAATCTGTATATTAGACATAGCTTTCGGATATTGGAACCACAAAGATATTAAATTAATTTATAATATAATACTAACTGAAAATTAAGAAGTTATCATAAAACCTAAAAAAATAATAGCCGTCATACCTGCCAGGTATAATTCCACGAGGTTCCCAGGTAAAATGCTGGCTGAAATCGGGGGAGTACCTTTAATTTTACACGTTTTTAACCGAGTAAAGCAGACTCAGTTGTTTTCTAAGGTGGTTGTCGCTACAGATGATGAACGTATTTTTCAACTAATCACAAAAGAAGGAGGAGAAGCAATAATGACAAAAGATTCTCACGTTAGTGGGACTGATCGGATTATTGAAGCGATAGAACAATTGTCAGAATTTGATTTTGTGGTAAATGTACAAGGAGATGAAGCATTGATTGGTCTGAGTCACTTAGGTCCTTTAGTGACCGACCTAAATTCTGGAGATGCGGCTCTTATTTCAACACTTTTCACAATTAATAAATCGGAAAAAGATTACAAAGATTCTAATTGTGTAAAGACCACATTTGACGAAAGTCATAAAGCCTTGTATTTTAGTCGCAGTTCTATTCCATTTCACAGAGATGTTCCATTTAAAAGTTTCAATCAACATGTTGGTGTTTACGCTTTCGCAAATGAGGTTCTAGGAAAAATTAAAAATTTGCCGAAAGGCAAATTAGAAACACTTGAAAGTTTAGAGCAACTGAGATGGTTGGAGGCAGGAATACCTATTAAATTGATTGAAGTCAAGGGTAGGTTAGTAGGAGTAGATCATCCTGATGATCTAGTGCAAGTGGAAAACTTACTTTGATTTTATAAAAACTCTGAAGAAAAGGAAATAGGAAGTAAAGCACTTGCTGAATTTATATAGTAGACTAAATCAGACTGTCCTTGCATGTAAATTTCGATGGGAGACTTCTGCCTATTTTCAAATTCTAAAATTACTTGGCGACAAGCACCACAAGGACTGACAGGTTCCGAAATCAGTTTTTTGGGATTAGAAGCCGTAACTGCCAATCTTTTTATAATTTCCCCATGATGATGGACATGCGCATTATATAAAGCAACTCTTTCAGCACAGATACATAATGGGTAAGAGGCATTTTCTTGATTGCAGCCAGTGGCAATAGATCCTGAATTTAATTCCAGCGCTGATCCAACAAGAAACTTTGAATAAGGAGCATATGCAACCTTTTCCATTTTCTTTGCCTCTTTAAGTAACTGTTGGATGTTTTGCGTGAGCTCATCCAGCTTATAAGAGATTATTTTATGTTCGATCTTTACAATTTCCATAACCTAGGAAAGTTATAGAAGCAAAAAATATTCCGAATTATCGTAATATGTGTTTTTTAACCATTGATATCATTATAAAACCAATTTTACCAGCTACTAACAAAACTTAAATGAAAAAAGTCATAACAAGTATTGCTTTTCTATTTATGGCGATACTTGCAATTCAGGCTCAAGAAAATTTTACCATAAGCGGATATATTGAAGATGCTGAAAGTGGAGAATATTTAATATCGGCCAATGTTTTTGAAGGGAATAGCAAACTAGGTACTGTCTCAAATCTATATGGGTTTTACAGTATTACGCTTCCTAAAGATTCTGTGCTACTAAGTGTGTCTTACATTGGTTTTGAGCAAAAGCTGATCCCTCTATATTTAGAGAAAGACATTACTTTAAACATCAAGTTATCTTCATCCGTTTCACTTCAGACCGTAGAAATAACTGCACAGAATGCTACTAGCATAGAAGAGGAATCTCAAATGAGTGTAGTTACTGTTCCTATCGAACAGATAAAGAGAATGCCAGCACTACTTGGAGAAGTCGATGTGCTTAAAACACTTCAATTATTACCTGGGGTACAATCCGGGGGTGAAGGACAATCAGGTCTATATGTCCGAGGAGGAAGCCCAGATCAGAATTTAATTTTACTTGATGGAGTTCCCGTCTATAATGCCAATCACCTGTTTGGTTTTTTCTCTGTCTTTAATGCAGATGCCATTAAAGATGTAAAATTGACCAAGGGTGGATTTCCAGCACGATATGGTGGTAGATTATCTTCTGTCCTAGAAATAAATATGAAAGAAGGTAACAAGCAAAAGTTTAAAGGCTCTGGCTCCATCGGTTTAATTTCATCTAAACTCGCATTAGAAGGTCCAATTATTAAAGACAAAGCTTCCTTCATGGTATCTGCAAGAAGAACGTACATCGATTTAATTGCCCGGCCATTGATTAAGCTAGGATTCTCTCAAGATGGAGGAGAAGGAGTTGCAGGATATTATTTTTATGACGTAAATGCAAAAGTCAATTATAAAATTTCAGATAAGGACAAACTCTATCTCAGTGCCTATACAGGAGACGATCGATTTTTTGTTGAGTTTGCCGAAGTATTCGATGACAATAGAAATGAGGTCGAATCGAGATTAGGCTGGGGTAATTTCACCGCAGCAGCTAGATGGAATCATCTCTGGACTAACAAACTTTTTTCAAACCTAACAGCAACCTATTCTAAGTATAATTTCTCAACCTTGATTGGGAATTCCCTAGCTGTGAAAAATTCAACAGAAGATTTTAAGGAAGCTTTTTCCGCGGAATATGAGTCTGGAATTGAAGATGTCGCCTTAAGATTTGATTTTGATTACATCCCTGCTCCTAATCATTTTATCAAGTTTGGCGGACTTGCTATTCAGCATGAATTTAATCCTGGACTTTTCGACCTAAATATTACGAGCGAACAAGATGGTGTACAAGGTTTTGTTCTTGATACAATTTTGGGACAATCAAAAGTGAAGGCTTTAGAGTACAATGTTTTTATTGAGGATGATTTTAAAATTACCCCAACTTTAAAGGTTAATGCTGGGGTCCATTTTTCAGGATTTAGTTTGGACAATGCTTCCTATACCTCACTTCAACCAAGAATTTCTGTCCGTCAATTGTTGCCAGGTAAAGTGGCATTAAAAGCAAGTTTTGCAACCATGCGCCAATATGCGCAGTACTTAACGAATGAAAATATTGGTCTTCCTTGGGATCAATGGTTGCCAACAACTAAAAAGGTTTTACCTCAAGATTCTTGGCAAGCGGCACTTGGGTTTGCAAAAACAATAAAGGGTGGTTATGAATTATCAATTGAGGCCTACTATAAGGAAATGAAAAATTTAGTTTCTTATAAGGAAGGTGCTTCTTTCTTTAATCTCAATCCGTGGGAAGATCTAGTAACTCAAGGAGTTGGGCGCTCGTATGGTGCCGAATTTTTTGCTCAAAAGAAGACAGGAAAACTCACGGGTTGGATAGGTTACACGCTGGCGTGGTCAGAGCGAAAATTTGATGATAAGAATTTTGGCGAATGGTATCCATTCAAGTTTGATAGACGACATGACCTATCCATCGTAGGTGTTTATGAGATTTCTGAAAGGGTTAATCTTGCAGTGACGTGGGTGTATGGAACCGGTAATGCAGTAACTTTTGCAAATTCGAGAGTCAATCTACTTTCTGAAGTTTTCGATGGTTATGATTTTTCAAACGTTGAAATTTTTGAAGAGAGAAATAATTATAGACTAGCCCCTTATCATCGTTTAGATATAGGTTTTGATTTTACTAAACAAAAGAAAAGATTTAAACGTACCTGGTCGATTGGAGCCTATAACGCCTATAGTAGAAAAAATCCATTTTTCTTAAATCTTGAGACTGATTTTGTTGATGATGGAAATGGTGGTGTACGGGATAAGACCGTTTTAAAACAGTATAGTTTATTTCCAATCATTCCTTCAGTTAGTTACAAATTTGAATTTTAAAATGAGAAATTTATATATAGGTATTTTAGTATTATTTAGCTCTTTCTTTTTGAGCTGTGAAAATTTGTTGGTAAAGGAATTGGATCTCGAAGATTTTGACTTTGAAAGACAAATGGTTATTTCAGGAGTAATTGATAATGAAAAGGAGGAGTTCATTTTCTATGTTTCTGAAAACACGGCCATTACAGAATCCTTTTCTGGACCAGAAGAGTCTGCCATTCCAGATGCAACAGTAAGCCTTTTTAAAGATGATGAGCTGATAGGTAGTCCAGAGTATTTTGTGGATGGAAGTGTATATTTTTTATCTCTTAATGGGATTGAATTAGTAGAAGGGGAATATAGTGTCGAGGTGACTGCACCTACCTTACCAGAAGTTAAAGCAAAGACTTCAATACCCTCCGAAGTTCCATTAACGCAAATTGAATACATTGAAGATGCTGGGATACATCCTGAAACTTTGGAAAGAGCTGATGCAGTGAAGATAACCTTCGATGATCCAGAAGGTGCAAATTTCTATGGCCTCAATATTATTGCAAATGAGTTAGGGACAGTCATGGATACCTTTGTTATTGGAACTGATACTACATTTTTCGAGTATACTCCTTTCATAAATATTGGTAGTAATGATCCTGATGTTTTTCTTTCAAGAAATGGCTTTTTATTACCTGATGATTTTTTTGAAGGTAGAGAGAAAAGTGTAACATTATTTCTTGATAGTTTTGGGTTTGATATTTCAGAAAACAAAGAGTCCATTGTAGTATCCTGGGAAAATCTTTCGGAGGAAAAATATTTATTTACTAGGTCCTTAGAACTGTATCAATCTTCAGGTGATTTTGGGCCATTTAGTGAGGCAGTTTCCGTGTATACAAATGTGGAAAATGGCTTAGGGTATTTTGCAGGTAGTCATCTTTCTTATTATGACCTGCCTTAGCATCAAAAGTCTATCTTTGTTGAAAATATAATATACTGAAATCATCAGGTAATCACATTGGTTTTTTAATAGGAGGTAGTCCAAGTACTGGATCTTCTTTGCTGCGACAAATATTAAATCGACACCCCGAAATTGTCTGTGGTCCAGAAACTCATTTATTTTGCAAGTCGGAGCTTTATAATAATTGGGAGTCAGCAAAAAAGAAACTATTTAGAAAGTCAATATTTGGGCTGCAATCTTCTGGCTTTCATGCTTTTAATGGAATGGATATCTCAGAACTCCCTTCTTTGTCTCGATCAGAATACATCGAGTTATTAAAATTATCAGATAATATTTTTGAGTTTTGGATTGAGCTGTCTACACGCTTGCTTGGATATCAGGAGGGTCAATTATATGGTGAAAAGACTCCAAGTAATTCCATTCATTTTCTTGATGTAATGGCCTTAAATCCAAATCTATATGGGATTCATATTTATCGTAATCCCTATGATACGATAGCCTCCTTAGTTAATAGAGGGAAAAGCCCAATGCAGGCGTTGGCTTTATATATGTACAATACAGCGAATGGACTTAGAGCTAAGGATTCGGTAAACTATATTGGTTTATCTTATGAGACCTTAGTAAATGATCCAGAAAAAGAAGTAACTCGAATACTCGATAACTTAGGCTTAAGTTTCACTGAAGAACTTTTAACCCCAAATAATAATTCAAGTGCAGTTGTAACCAAATTAGAAAGTTGGAAGTACGATGAAACTGAGAAAGTACAATCGGGTAGCGTCAATAGGTTTCATGAATTAAAAGACAGCAGCAAGGAAATTATCATGGCGTTGATGCAACACGTTCGCCTGACTTCTCCAGGTTGCTCATTTAATTCAATTCAAAAAATCTGCAAAGAATTAAATTATGATTTTATAGAAGCTCAATCATTAAATGTTGAAGAAGCAAGAAGGCAGTTTAATTTGCATAAAGCTTCCTTTCGTTTTAGTCGACGTAAATTTCAAGGGCATAAATATCCATTGAGCTTTGAAGAAAATTAAAGAATTACAATCATTACTTTCAAAGGTTTTAGTAGGTGAATCTATTGATGAAATTAACCGCCTTGCTAAAATGTACTTAGAGGATGTCGGCGATGAATATGAAGGAAGAATAGATGATGATGTAAAGAAATTTATAAACGGTCTGCCCATTCAGTACATTACTAATACCCAATATTTTTATGGGTATAGATTTTATGTTGACTCAGCAGTATTGATTCCTCGACCCGAGACAGAAGAACTGGTATATTGGATAGAGTCTGATTACAAGGAGTCCAAGAAGAATATCCAATGCTTAGATATTGGAACTGGCTCAGGAATTATTCCAATTTCTTTAGCTAAGAAATTTGCTAATTGGGAATTGATAGGGATGGATTTGAGTAGCTCAGCCTTGGAGGTAGCGATCAAGAATGGCGCAGACTTAAGAGTTGCAGTAAGTTGGATTGAACAGGATATTCTAAATAGTGATCAGTGGAAGGGACGCTATGATGTTATCGTGAGTAACCCACCATACATATCATTGGAAGAAAAATCTCTCATGTCTGAAAGTACAATAAAGTACGAGCCAGATATTGCATTGTTTAGCGAAGATCCTTTACTCTTTTATCGTAAAATTTCTGAATTCGCTTCTAAGCATTTAGATGAGGCAGGCACGTTATATTTTGAATTGAATGAATTTTATAAAGTTGAAATTCATCAGCTAATGAAAAATTACTTTTCAGATATAGAATTTAAAAAAGATCTGCAAGGTAAGTGGAGAATGGTCAAGGCTATGCACCCGCTTTCTTGACATCCTTGATGCCCAAGTCTTTCAAGTACTCTAAAATTTTATCTCTTTGATCTCCTTGGATAATGATCTCTTTATTCTTTACCGACCCACCTACACCACACTTTGTCTTTAGTTCTTTTCCCAACTCTTTTAGGCGATCATCATTAATTCTTAAACCTCTTACGATGGAAGCCATTTTACCACCTCTGTGTTTTTTTTCTAAATGAATTCGTGCTGATAATGTATTCCAATTCATAGGTTCTTCTTTAACTGGTTCATCAGGTACATTTTCTGGATTACCCATTTGCTGAAAAGCATCCCAACTTAAGCTAATGGGTTTATTATTTTTTCCCATTGTATTTTTTATTTTTTTTCTTTCCGTAAGTTATCAAATGTAATAAAGAATGCGGCAATCCTTGAATTCCTTTCCCCGAATTTCGAAGGAGGACAACTGCAGTGTTTCGAATAGGATTAAAACAGATGTAGGATGAGTGAATGTCTGTCCTTCCGGAAAAATTATAAATTAAGTCTTTTTTCTCTCCCTTTGTTATATACCATGGTGCTTGAAATTTTAGATTCTTATTGATTTCTATAGATTCCCCTTCCTGACTTGTCTCCATTTCATATCTAACAAAACTCAATAGATCTATGATGTTTGCAGATAACCCTTCGCTCGCCGCAAATCCAGGGAATGTCCATGGTTCTCCAATCTTCCCAAAACTATTATAACCATAAGTAAGTGACGCTTTATCAGAGCACATCAAGCTCGCGTAAGTTGAGCCGAATGTATCTTCAATAGATTGACAATAGTCTTTAGAATTTATTGATTGAACACTTAAGCCGAGCAACGCAGAATTAAGGTGACTATAATGATGTCCAGTTTTCATTTGGCTTGCATATCGATCTGAGTAACTATTTAACTCGCTGACCAAAATCTCATCAGGATATTCTGAGTAGGGGTTGTTGGGATTTTTATTTAGTCGTCCCATAAAATAGGGATGTTTGGGTAATCCTGATTTATGAGTTAATAAATCATTTATCGAAATGCTTTTGAAAGCAGTTGAGTCAAGCTCAATTAATTCCGTGATCTTTGTTTTTCCATCTACTTGATACTTTTTGGAAAGTTCAGAAACCAATTTATGTGTGAAAACTTTGCTTAAACTGCCCAACTGGAAAATTGCTAAACTGTCTACTTCGATATTTCCAATTTGGAAAACAAAAGTTGAATCTTCATCAATTACTCCAATCCACATACCTTCTTTTGCTTCAAACTCTATGTCATATTCATAATGCATGACCTTTTGCAATTCTTCAAAAAGATTTGACTGACTTTGCGAAAGCAAAGAAAAGGGGAGGAGCATGTATAATATAAGTGGGAAAAATTTATCCATAGGTAAAAAAAAAGTACTTAACCCAGCGGTTAAGTACTTTAAAATTGTTTTTTATTTCTTTAAGCAGTTTTAGTCTTTTCTCTATCATCTTCAAATTTCTTACCATTCCATCTTCCTAACCATTCTGCCTTTTTACCAACCTTTAAATAATTGTTGAAAACATCCTCAGCACTCTTTTTTTCTGCTCTATGGATTGTAATCGTCTGTATTCCATTGGATACGTTGAAATAATACTTGTCTACTGCAAAATCAAACTTCTTACTATTTCTCATAAATAACTTTTTAGCTGCCTTCGCAGCAATTAATAAATAACTTGTAAGTGAAAAATTAGGTTTCAGGTTATGATTTCATCAGCGGATTCCTGAATTTCCTAAACTAGATATGTTTCGCTAGTTACACTAACAATATTTAAACGAGTTGACCTTAAGAATAGTTTCTTTGATGGGATAAAATGACCTATAGAAATCTTAATATTTTAGTTAAAATGTTGTTTGTGTCAATAAATCAACGGTTTATTTATTGCTGATTTCATTTTTGTAGGTCTTTCCTCCTTTCATTACAAAGTTCACGCGTTCCATTTCGCTAATATCTTCTATAGGATCGTTGCTCACACCAATAATATCAGCCATTTTACCGACTTCTAACGTACCATAGTCCTCAGAGATTCGTAGTAAATTTGCTGCAGATACAGTTGCCGAATATAAGGCCTCAAAGGGTTTCATCCCAGCTTCTACCATATAGCCAAACTCTTTACCATTGTCACCATGATAGGAAACACCGCTATCTGTTCCGAAAGCTATTTTAACTCCATATTTATATGCCTTTCCAAAGGTTGATTGAAGTTTTGGGCCAATGGCTAAAGCTTTCGGGACAATGATGGAAGGATAATAACCAGGAATTGCAGCTTTCTCCGCTACAAATTTCCCAGCAATGATAGTGGGTACGTAATACGTGCCTTTTTCGACCATTAACTTCATGACTTCCTCGGTCATCAAGGTACCATGTTCAATGCTATGAATACCTCCAAGAACGGCTCTTTTCATACCTTCCGCTCCATGAGCATGTGCTGCGGTAACCATACCGTAGTCATTTGCCGCATCAACAATAGCCGTAATTTCTTCCACAGTAAACTGTGGTCCTGATCCATCTTTTGCGACACTAAGTACTCCTCCTGTTGCAGTAATTTTTATAACATCAGCTCCATTCTTGTATCTCTGACGAACAGCCTTGTAAGCATCTTCCACGCTATTAACGACTCCTTCATCTGGACCTGGATCTCCTCTCAGTTCTTTCCTGACCCCATTTGATGGATCCGCATGGCCTCCGGTTGTAGCCAATGCCTTTTCACAGGTAAAAATTTTAGGTCCGATTATATATCCTTTGTCTATAGCAGATCTCAGTGAAACATTGACGCCTGTGCCTCCTAAATCTCTTACAACTGTGAAACCAGCCATGAGTGTTTTCTCGCAATATTGAGAAGCTTTGAGTGCCACATCAGCATCTTCCATACTAAATCTTTCCATGTATCTAGTTTTAGAGGATTCATGTTCAATGTGAACATGCATATCCATTAGACCTGGAAGAATCGTCTGTTCCTTAAGATTAATATATGTAGCATCATCTGGGACTTCTGAATATCCATTGTTTATTTCGACAATCCTTTCTCCTTCAGTTATGATAGTGACTTCTTTTTTAGCCTTTTCATTGGTCATATCATAAACACTCCCACAATGGATGTAGGTCTTTTGAGCAATGACCATTTGGCCGATTAACAAGAAACTAAGTATCAAAAGGTATTGCTCAACTCTAAAAGCACTTTTTTGCATGGTTTTAAATTTCAATTGGACTAAATTTAGGCATTCTTAAAGAACTTGTTTTATCTGCAAGCATAATATATGACACGATTAAGTTTTCTTTTTATTCTTTTGATCACTTACACTGGATGTTCGACATCTAAAAATATTAAGGCTTTGAATGAAACAAACCATGAAAAGTGGAAGCAGAAAAGACTAGAAAACCTTAAAAGTCCCAAAGGGTATTTAAGCTTAGCAGGTCTGTATTGGTTAGACCAAGGAACTTATAAGGTTGGATCTGATAGATCAAATGATATAATTTTTCCAGACTTGGCACCTTTGAATGTTGGTACCCTAATTATAAAAAAGGACTCTTATAAATTTAACGCGACGATGCCGGTTCTGGTAAATGGTGAAACAAAAGAATCTTTTGATATGTATTCTGACCTCTCAGGAAAAATGACAGAAGTTAATCATGGTACATTCTATTGGCACATCATAGAACGAGGAAATAAAAGAGGGATTAGATTGAAGGATACTCTAAATGATGTTCGATTGAATTTGACTTCCGTCAAAAGCTATAAATATAATTCAGACTTTGTTGTTCCGGCCAGAGTAGAGTTAGCTAAGCCAAATGAAACTGTTTCGATAACCAATGTGGTTGGAGTAACTCAAGATCAGAAAGTTGGCGGAACACTGTTTTTTGAGTTGGATGGTAAAGAGTATAGTTTGACAGGTCTAGGTGACGGTTATGGAAGTTGGTTTTTTGTTTTCGGCGATGAGACGAATAGTGATACAACTTATGGTGGAGGGAGATTCCTCTATGTGGATGTCACAGCCGGTCTAGATAACACCATTTTGGATTTTAACTACGCACACAATCCTCCGTGTTTTTTTACGTCTTTTGCAACTTGCCCATTGCCTCCCAAAGAAAATAAATTGCCAATACGGATTGAAGCAGGCGAAAAATCTGATCATTAATATATGAGCTATAGTATAAACATAACATTCATTATTGCATTAATCTTAAGCTTTACCATAAGCTATGGGCAGCAAATAATTCCAGATGGCTTTAGCTCCGAATGGCTTGATTTAGAATTTGACTTGGCCGTAGGATTAACCTTTGATGAAGATGGAAGAATGTATGTGTGGGAGAAAGGAGGAAAGATTTGGTTGGTTGAAAATGAAATTAAATCATCAACGCCTCTCCTAGATCTTTCAGATGAAGTTGGAGATTTTGGTGATTGTGGTTTACTCGGTGTTGTACTTAGTCCCAACTATTCTGAGGATGGCTATATTTATTTGATGTACTCCGTAGATTATTATCATTTAATGTTCTCCGAAGAGCCTTGGTATGATCCTATGGCATCCTTAGATGATCAAGCAAGTATTTCAAGATGTACAAGATTTACTGTGGATTTTTCAGGGGAATCGCCTACCATTGATAAGTCAACCAGAAAAGTTCTTTTTGGAGAAAAGATTGGGGAAGGCGCAGCAATCATTCAACAAGCCCATGCCGGTTGTGGGATTGATTTTGGTGATGATGGAAGTTTAATAATATCAACTGGCGATGGATCAAGTTGGGTAGGGCCGTATTATGGAGGCTTAGAACCAGCTGCCAATGTTGGCGAGGTGGAACAAGCTTTAGAAGATGGATTAATCACACCTGAAGAAGAAGTTGGCCAGCTTCGTTCTCAGCAATTAGAATCTTTGTGTGGTAAGATATTAAGAATTGATCCTGAAACAGGATTGGGATTGCCGAGTAATCCCTTTTATGATCCTAATAACCCTGGTGCTAATAGGTCCAAAATTTGGTCCTTAGGTCTTCGTAATCCTTACAATATTAAAGTACGTAAAGGATCAGGTCTATCCGATCCAAGTTTAGGTGTGCCCGGTGTTATATATACTGGAGATGTAGGCGGAGGACTTTGGGAAGAATTAATTATTGTTCGTCAATCAGGACTAAATTATGGTTGGCCAATTTTTGAAGGGTGCGATCTAAATTATGAATATCAAGGACAACTAAAAGTAAACCCTTATGCCCCAAATCCACTGTACGGAATCGATGGGTGTGATGAGCCTTATTTTGTTTTTGATGATCTGTTACCTCAGGTAAGTCTCAATGATATTTCATCTCCAAATCCTTGTGATTCAAGTAAAGAGATACCAAAGGATCTATTGTCAATTCACACTAGACCAGATTTAAATCTAGCCCATCAGCCTGCTGGTTTAGGTGTTTACTATGGGGCGTTTGATGAAGAAGGGAATGCAATTAATCAATTAATTACTCATCCTGATTCACCCATCCAAGGAGATTTAGATAACCTTAGAAGTCAGGCCATTGTTGGGGGAGATTTTTATACTGGCAATGCCTTCCCAGAAAAATATTACGAAAATTTTTTCTTTGCTGATTATAATCAAGGATGGGTTTCTATGATGTCTTATGATTTAAATGATTCAATTGAGTCAGTAGAAGTTTTTTTTCAAGATACTTTTAAATTGGTCCATTTGGAAGTCAACGAAGTTGATGGGTGTATTTACTTAGTAAATTTTAATCGAGGAATTTCAAGAATCTGTTACGGAAATAATCTAGCGCCAAAGGTAGTTTTGGCTTATGATAAACATTTTGGTTCTTCGCCACTAGAAGTAAATTTTAAAGGAGAAGATTCATTCGATCCGCAAGGAGAAAGTCTCAATTACTTCTGGGATTTTGGTGACGGTGAAACTTCCACAGAGATAAATCCACAGCATAATTACCTAAGTAGCAATAATGCAATTTCAAATTATATGGCACAGTTGACTGTCACAGATGAGTTCGGTCTAACTGCAAGTACTGAGCAATTGATAAGTGTAAATAACACACCTCCAGACGTTGATATAATAAGTATTTCTGATGGTCAATTGTATGATATGACAGGGATTAATGAGATTGAGCTCAAGGCAAATGTAGAAGATGCTGAACATGAAAATGAGGCCTTAAAATATGAATGGACCTGGAACTTGCACCATAACACACATGTCCATCCTGAGCCAATTATTATTGATCAAGAATCATTGGTTCTTCTAGAGCCTGCTGGTTGTGGTTCGGAAGTTTTTTATTACGGTGCACATTTAAAAGTGACGGATCCAAATGGTTTGATAGGACAAGACGAAGTATTTTTATATCCAGACTGTGAAAGTAAGGCCGCAGAGTTGCTAAGTTTTCAAGCAGTTTTTAATGACGAGGAAAGAAAGGTTGTTTGTAATTGGACAGTATCAAATGAGACGAAGGTTTCCGAGTATCAAATTGAAAGGGCAAGCATATCTAAAGATTTTACTGTAGCAGGAACACTCAGTGCCTCGGCAAATGGAAGCTCCGCAGAAGTGGAATATCAATTAGATGATCTTGTTCCGTTCACAGGGCTGCAATTTTATCGCTTAGTCACAATTTCCGAAAACGGAAGTAAGACTTATTCTTCCGAAAGACTGGTTTTTGTAATCCAAGAAGAAGAAATTTTTGTTTATCCTAATCCCGCTTCAAATTCAGTGCTATTTCTTTTTGGTTCGTTGAAAGGGGAGGCGAAAATTGAATTGTATAATGATCAAGGTAAACTAGTTCGTAGAATTTTCGAAACTGGAAACGGAAGACTCACCAAAGAAATAGATTTAAGTGGCCTAGTTCCAGGCATGTATTCATACATTGTCCTGAATGGAGGAACAATTACAACTGGTAGATTGATCAAAATTTAATCCAGACCTAGAGCTTATTATTATCAATTATTTCATGTAATCGATCTCTATAGGACTTTCCTACGGGTATGTGCTCTATTTTACCAGCAATTTGCATCTCGACTACATTACCCATTACAGCTTTTATTTTCTTTAGATTAATGATGTAACTACGATGTATTCTGAGGAAATTATCATTGGGTAATCTCTCCTCTAAACTTTTCATGGTTTGTAACGAAATTACGCGACCTTCCTCCTTTTTAATAATTACATAGTCCTTCAATCCTTCAATGTATAAAATTTCATCGTAGGCTAATTTTATAAGTTTCTTGTCAGCCTTTACAAAAAAGAAATCCTCTTGATCTGACTTTCCATTTTTTGCATTTAATAAATCTGATGCTCTATTAATAGCCTTCATGAAACGATCCATTGGAATTGGCTTCAGTAAATAATCAACAGCCTCTAATTCAAATCCTTCTACCGCATATTCTGCAAAGGCAGTTGAGAAAATAACCAGTGGAGGATTACTTAAGGATTTTACGAATTCTATACCAGTAACTTGAGGCATTTGAATGTCTATGATTAGGAGGTCAACTTCCTCGTTCTGCAGAATCTTATTTGCTTCAATTGCATTACTACATGAACCAACGAGAAATAACTCATCCAGTTGCTCAATATAAGTTTCAAGAATCTCTAAAGCCAAAGGTTCATCATCAACTATTAAGGTGCGTATCATATGATAGATTTAAGTAAGTATAATTTTTAGATCAACGGAGTACCTGTCGGGGTCTTCCTGAATATTTAGCTCGTGTTTTTCAGGGTAAATCAATTTCAATCTTCGCTTAATATTTATCAAGCCAATCCCTCCTGATTTTTTATTTTTTTCTCTAGTTACCAATTGGTTGGATTTATTATTAGATAAATTCATAACAATTGAATCTTCATCTATTTTCATAATTATTTTCACATACCCTTGTTCCAATTGATGATTAATTCCGTGTTTAAAACTGTTTTCAATAAATGGAATAAACATTAATGGAGCGATTCTTAAATTATTTGGCTTTCCCTCGACAATGAAGTCTAACGTAGATTTATTCCCTAATCTAATTTTTTCTAACTCGAGATAATTTTTGATATAATTGATTTCTTTTTCAAGAGGGACGTCTTCATCATTGCACTCATAAAGCATGTAGCGCATCATCTCAGAAAGCATTAATACCGTCTTAGGGGCATCATCCGATTTTTTCAATGACAACGCATAAAGATTGTTTAGTGTGTTAAATAAGAAGTGAGGATTAATTTGAGATTTTAAAAAGTTTAACTCTGATTCCAATTTTTGACTCTGTAATTCCTTTCTATCTCTTTCGTGTGAAAGCCAATCCTGTGTGATTTTAAAAGCTGAACTGGCGGCTCCAACAAATATGGATTCAAAAAGTAATATGTTTTGATTATTCAAAAAATATTGTTGAATATTCGGGAAGTCATTATATAGAAGATAAAAGGATAAAGACTTTGGTGGAGTGATAATTAAGGCTAGTAGTAATAAACTTACGATGTAGAGAATCCAATTCCTTTTCTTTAAAAATTTAGGGATTAAGACTTTCCAATTCAGATATACTATCGCAGAAAAAAAGCTGACTGATATCAATGATTTTATTGTGCGAATAGCTAGAGGGCTTTCACTTCTATCAATTATTATCAAGAATATGAATAATAAAGCCCAAAAAAGGATGTGTAAATTCTTGTCCTTTTCAAAAATTAATTCAATATGTTCTTTTAAACTGACCTTTCTCGTCGTTGCCAAGTTATTCATTACTTCTAAGTTCTATTAAGCCTCCTAATCTTTCCAATATCATAGACAAATACCCTGAATTTCTTTACTAATGGAATATTATCCCAGTAAAATCAGGGACTATTTCTTAATTCCATTTGCGCAAGCAGGAAATCGCTTCTTAAATTAAATTTTAGCAATATTTTCTCAACTTTGCAGCTCCATATTCATTATGTATGAATAAACTTAATATTTATCAACATGGCTTATCATAAGATAGAAAAATACGACGAGAAAACGACCAATCAGTTAAAGGAAATGTATGGTGCTTTATTAACTGAGATAGGAGAAGACCCCAATAGGGATGGATTGATTAAAACTCCTGAAAGGGCTGCCAAAGCGATGCAATTTCTGACCCAAGGATATGAGCAAGATCCTATACAAATTCTGAAAGGTGCTTTATTTCAAGAAAATCATAGAGATATGGTTCTTGTGAAAAACATAGAGGTGTATTCATTATGTGAACATCATATGCTACCATTTTTTGGTAAGGCTCATGTTGCCTATATTCCTGATGGAAATATCGTTGGGTTGAGTAAGATACCAAGGGTAGTTGATGTCTTTGCGAGAAGATTGCAAGTACAAGAAAGGTTAACTCATGATGTGATTAATGCCATTGAAACTGCCTTAAATCCTTTAGGAGTAGCTGTTGTTATTGAGGCTGCTCACATGTGTATGATGATGAGAGGGGTAGAAAAGCAGAATTCTTTGACGACAACTTCTGGATTTACTGGGGCTTTTAAAAATCAAGAAACAAGATCAGAATTCTTAAATTTAATTTCATCTAACTTAAAGTAAATGAAAGCATTTGTTTTTCCTGGCCAAGGAGCTCAATTTGAAGGTATGGGAAAGGACTTATATGAAGAAAATGAGTCGATCCAACATATTTTTGACCGGGCGAATGAAGTTTTAGGCTTCGATTTAACATCTGTAATGTTTAATGGGACTGCTGAAGAACTCAGGCAGACTAAGATTACACAGCCGTCTATTTTTGTTTACGCTTACGCAAAATTTAAACAATCCAATAGAACATTGGATTCTATAGACGTAGTCGGAGGCCATTCTTTAGGAGAAATCACGGCTTTGGTTGCCAATGAAACTTTGAGTTTCGATGATGGATTGAAGTTGGTCTCAGAACGGGCACTTGCCATGCAGGCTGCTTGTGAGCAAAACCCTGGAACCATGGCCGCAATTTTAGGTCTAGAGGATGCCCAAGTTGAAGATATTGTTGCAAAGATAGATAATTTAGTTGTCCCCGCTAATTACAATACTAAAGGTCAATTGGTTATTTCGGGAAGCATATCTGGAATTGATGAAGCAGTTGCAAAATGTACCGAAGCAGGAGCTAGACGGGCAATAGTCTTACCAGTAGGTGGTGCGTTTCACTCAGAACTTATGGCTCCGGCTCAAGAGCGTCTTTCACAAGCCATAGAATCTATTACTTTTAATAAGCCTTCAAATGCCATTTATCAGAACGTCGATGGTAAGAAACATCAAGAACCGTCTGAAATAAAATCTTTATTAAATAAACAACTAACTTCACCAGTGAGATGGACACAGACCATGCAAAATATGATAGCGGATGGCGTCGTTTCACAAGTAGAAAGTGGAGCTAAAGTATTGACTGGCTTCATGAAAAAGATTGATCGTAAATTTGAAACTGAGATTTTATAATCATGTCTAGACTTGGTATAGGAAAAGTACTTACAGCTCAACCATTCATGCTTGACAAAAATTTTAAGCGTGCAGTGATAATGCTTACGGACCATAATTCAGATGATGGCAGCGTGGGCTTTATATTAAACAAGAGATTTAATATGAAAATCGATGAGTTAATTTCAGACTTTCCTGAAATTGAAGCTCCTGTATACTTTGGTGGACCTGTGGCAACAGATACTATACATTACATGCACAATGTGGGCGACATGCTTGATGACAGTCGAAAAATATATGATGGTGTTTATTGGGGAGGAGATTATGAAAAGCTTAAGTTTTTGATTGATAATAAATTAATAGAACCGAAGAATATTAAATTTTTTATTGGTTATTCTGGGTGGTCACCAGGACAATTGGTGGAAGAACTTGAGTCAGGTTCCTGGGTACTAGGAGATGGCCATGCTAATTATGTATTTAAATCTAAAACAGATGTTCTCTGGACAGAAACACTGACCAATAAGGGAAGTAATTTTTCTGTCATTGGCCAAATGCCAGAGGCCAATAATTTAAATTAATGTACTACGTAAGAGATATAAACCTAAGCTTTGGAGGTCGTGTGATTTTCAAAGATGTTTCATTTATGATTAATCCAAATGAAAAAATTGGATTGATTGGAAGAAATGGAACAGGGAAAACAACCTTATTTAAAATTATCTCTGGTGAAATTGAACCAGATAAAGGCAGCATTGATTTGCCGAAGGGTAAAACGATAGGTGTACTTTCTCAGTTCTTGCCTGAAAATAAGGAGGTAACAATTCTCGATGAAACTCTTTCTGTACTTAAAGAATATCAACAAATTGAGGCAAGGTTAAAAGTCCTTGAGGAAAAGTTACAGGATTCAGACATTGATGAGGATTTAATGACAAAGTTGGTTGATGAAATGAGTGAACTCATGGATCGCAAAAACATGATGTTTGATTTCAATCCGGAGGCAGAGGCAGAGGTCCTACTTAAAGGACTCGGTTTTAAGCAAGAACAATTGAGGCATAAAATAGGAACACTTTCCGGTGGATGGCAAATGCGTATCGAACTTGCAAAATTACTGTTATCAAGTCCTGATATTCTACTTTTAGATGAGCCTACCAATCACCTTGATATTGAATCCATAATTTGGTTTGAAAATTATATTAAGGAATATAAAAAAGCAGTAATTCTTATATCTCATGATGAAGAATTTATGCAGAATAGTGTTGATAGAATTATAGAGATAGGAAATAATACGGTCTACGATTATAAAGGAACTTACCAAAAGTATTTGGTCCACAAAGAGCAAATGTTGGAAATCAACAGATCCTCTTATAATAACCAACAAAAGCAGATAAAGGAGCGGGAAATGCTCATCGATAGATTTAGAGCTAAAGCTACCAAGGCTAAGATGGCTCAGTCTATGATCAAACAATTGGATAAAGTTGAAAGGGTAGAACTGATACATGAAGACATAAAGGATATGGTTGTTAAATTTCCATATTCAGGACGTTCGGTTAAATCTGTGGTAGAGATAAATAATTTGTCCAAATCATATGGAGAGAAGGAAGTCCTTCGAGAAGTTGATTTGAATATCTTGAAAGATGAAAAAGTTGCCTTTGTTGGACAAAATGGAATGGGGAAATCAACTTTGCTAAAAGCAATACTGGCAAAGGTTCCAATCAATTCTGGTCAAGTAAAAATTGGAGATAATGTTGTTGTCGGATATTATGCCCAAGATCAATCAGATACTTTAGATGGAAGTCTGACGATTCTAGAAACCTTGGAAAGAGTCGCGCATCCAGATTATTACACAGCTGCAAGAAAAATTCTTGGTTCGTTCTTGTTTAGTGGAGAAGAAGTTGAGAAAAAAGTATCGGTGCTCAGTGGAGGAGAGAAAGCTAGAGTGGCCCTTGCCTGCATGGTAGCACAACCATCTAATTTTTTAGTTTTCGATGAGCCGACCAATCACCTTGATGTTATATCTAAGAATATACTTAAGCATGCCATTACCAATTTTGAAGGCACCGTTTTGATTGTAAGTCATGATAGAGCATTTTTAGAAGGCATGAGTGCTCGTACCATAGAGTTTAGAGATTACAAACTATTGGAGCACTTAGGAGATATCAATTATGTTCTTGCTAAAAGAAAGTCTGATGATCTAAGGGAGTTTACACTCGCTCCAGAAGAAAAGAAAGCGAAAAAGAAGAAGAATACAAAGGAAATTCTCAGTTACGAAGAACGTAAAAAATTAAAGCGTAAAATTAATTATGCAGAAAGGGATATTTCTAAGATTGAAGAAAAGATGGCTGAATACAAGAAGGAGATGGAAGATCCCAAATTCTTTATGCAAGCAGACTCAGATGATAAAATGAAAGCATTTGGTAAACTCGAAAAGGAGCTTGAAAGTAAAATGGAAGAGTGGGAGCTATTGTCCAATCAAATGCCAGAAGAATAGACTAAGAATCTAATTTGTTCAATTGATTTTTCAAAGCTCGTAAATCTTTTGGGTACTCTTGAGTAAACTTTTGGTATTGACCTCCTGCCAATAGTTTTAACTCCAGCTCATAAGCATGTAAGGTATGTCTATTGATTAGTGGTCTTTCTTCGGAGTCCTTTTTAAGATGAAATTTCCTTCGTCCTTTTA
>JAHDGF010000050.1 GCA_020627785.1 Saprospiraceae bacterium | reverse complement strand
TATCCGTTACACCAATCGGTGACGTATTTAAATAGGTAAGAACAATCTCTGATTCTGTACCACAACTTGCTTCAATCGGATCTGCGAAAACAAAGAACTGAGCGAAGTCTGCTGGATTAGCTCCCTCCACAATAATAGGTGGACTAGGTACAAAAGCTGTTTCTACTCTTTGCTCACAAGGATCTGCTGCATCTGCTTGGAAATTAATAGATGTACCACTGATAAATTCATCACAAACCGTCTCTGTTTCGAATCTAAATTTAACAAAGTTACTATCTAAAGAAGATAGAATTCCTGGAAGACCATTTGAATTAATTGGATCACCCGCAAGGGCACTACTCCATATTTGATCATCAACATATTCAAAGTAAGTTCCAAGTACATTGTTCTGACTTGGATCAGCCGTTGGATCTGGAATGCTGAAACATGGACCAGTAAAGTTAGGTCCTCCTGGGTAACATACTTCCCAAGTACCAGGCACGAAATTTAAACCAGCTGGATACCACCACATGGTTTCAATATCCACAAGGTTTGCGACCTTTACGTTTTTAACTACTGTCTCTAACGGTATGGTACTACACAATGGAACTTCACCTAGTGCTACAGGAAGCCATTCCGCTTGTAAATCTGCTTCTTCAGCAATATAATTGTAACAAGCGCCCACCGATGAACATGCATCACCACCTGCGGCTGCCAATGCAGCAGCTTTAAGGCCGTCTATACATCCACTCGTTGTCTCTATACATATTTCAGTATCTATGTCTAATCCTATTGGACAGAATAATAATTCTGTTATTATTTCTAAAGTAAAACATTCACCTGGTGCAAGGTCTGGATTAGCAATGCTGTAGGTTTTTGTTGTTGCGGTAGTTGATACCAAAGTAGCTGTAAGTGAAGCTCCGGCTCCATCTAATGCATCTATAAAATCTATACTATTTGGTAATGTTATACTGGTGGCTACATTTGTGTGAACGCCCATATCAACTCCATTATCACCCGCACAAACTTCATAGATATTGGATTCATTTATTCCCGCTTCATCAGCAATTAAAACATCTGAAATCATTCCTGAAAGTGCAGGGAAATTCATGCTATTATCAGTGAAGTTACCTGGATCAGAACAAATTGTTCCAGTTTGTCTCATTGGGTTTGTTGCTTCAGGGCTTAAGAGTGGATCTGGGTCAATTAACCCAAACCAATCAATACATCCTGTACTTGCAGATCCTGCTGTCCCACAAACTTCCCCAAATGGATTTATAGGATATAAATTATTCGGCCTATTTGGAAGAGCAGCATTTGAACCTCCGTAAGCTCCATGCAAACCACCGGTTCTTAAACCAGGCAATGATGGAACATAAGGCTCAGCAAACTGATAATTCAATTTAAAATCACCAGAACTTACTTCTTCTGGACAGAGTGAAGCCAGATTATATCTTAAGCCATAGTCATCACATTCTTCTGCACCCCCAACCATCATATGTGGAAATGGATCTCCTTTTTGATGAATCAATTGATTTACATCGCAATCGTCACCGGTTTCATTAGGCCCGTTGGCGCCTTCACTATAAAGCAATGAAGAACCGACATAGAAATCATCATCATTTATCTGAAGTGCAGCTAATTGAGTCATATCTGCAGCTACACAACATACTCCGCCTGCTGCATCATCTATACATACTAAATTACCATAAGCATCATCAATATTTGCTGCAGGTATTGGCATTTCACTACCATCAGGCATGATTATTACACCATCACCCTGATATATCATGTTATTTGGAAACTGTAACTGCAAATATTCAGTCGCCATATATGGTCTATATTCATTAGCATACCACTCTGATTCTCCGGCTGCAGGCGTTGGTAGTGGATTGGACAAACTAAAGTTGTAAGATACCTCTGTATCACAATCTGCAACAACAACATCATTACTTACATTCACAGGTCCAGGAATATGTGCTTGATAAGGCGTTGAAAAATTACATGAACCTAGAGCCTGAGTTAAACCACAATTATCTGGTCTTGTACCGTATCCAATAAAACTTGGGGTAAAACTAGAAGCAGTAGAACCTCCTACACCATTTAATGCATCTAAATCCGCATAAGGGGAGTGCATCATTATTGTTTGCACATCAAAATGGAAAATATCTCCATCGTTTAAATCAAACTGTTCAAAAAATTCATCTTGGCAAGTATTGCTTTCTGTTCCACAAGCATCTGCAAAATCTCCTTGATCAAAGTATAGTCCCAAACGCATTTCTGCTCCATTCAATCCTGTACCTAAATAAGCGGTTTCATAATTTACGGCAGACTCTGGAGGGTAATTAGGATTTACATTCGGGTCATCTAAACAAGTTTGATAAGCATTATCATTCGGATCACCGAAGGTTCCTCTACTATCCACACCTAAGTTAGTTATTTTTATTGATGGATAATTATAATCAGTTCGTGTTGCATCAGGATAATTTAACAAACAATCCGGAATACCAATTTCAGTAATGACTCCTGTCGCGCCATCTTCAAGATACCAGCCTAAAAAGTTTGTATTTTCTACATCAGGTGTCAAAGGTGCAGCTTGCGCATTCTGATTAGGAATCAATCTAAACAACCATAAGGCATAGGCCTCACGAAGAACTTGAGCATCTAACACTCTAAATGAAGTTCTTATATACACTGAATCTCCAGGTAGGAATCTTCTTGTATCCTCTTCTGGTACATCAGCCATTGTCAATTTTTGCGTCATTGCTTTATCTGCATACCCGTAGTTCAATCTATACATATCATCAATGTATCCTTCAACATAACAAGGACAATCCTTTCCTCTCCAATCTACGTAGAAGGCTGCATCTGCACAAGACTTTATTATCTCACAAGGATCAACATCTCCACAACCAAGGCATTCTTCTACTACTTTATAGGTTACGTACGCATAATCATTTGGAAAACAATCTCCTTGTATTTCAAGATTTACAAAGTAATCATTAGTTGTTGCTGTAGCATCGCCTGCTAAAACTTCAATTTCGTAAGCGATCGTATCACCAGTAGCTGGGTCTACCACCCAATCACCATTAGCAGGTGCAGGAGCACCTTGATAGGTGGCTGATCCATCTTCATATCTAATATTATTAATTCTATTTCCGGCTGAGGTTATACTTACTATAAGCTTTGTATCTCCTGGAGTTGCGCAGGGTGTTATGTTTTCAAAACCAAAATCATATGAAAATTCTAAACCATTGTTTAATGGATTCCAAACACAAGGTTCGGTTACAAAAGACTCAGAAACAGGAATTCTTAAAGTCCCCATAAGTGAGGTATTTACTGTACTAGAAACTTCTCCATAGAAAAAAGTAACTGGTTCTGGTAAATTTCCAAATTGCTGGAAAGGTTGTCCACAATTCCTTAAGGCTTGTACTTCAATTCTATCTATCAAGCAAGACAAACTACCATCACATACTGCCATAGAGTCCGAACATCCAATATTTAACATGGTAGTTATCATCAGCGCTTGGCCTCCAGGTAAATCATTAAAAAATCCATCTCCATCATGATCTACTAAACCATATGCCGGATCCGTATTCATCGTCAAATCTATTTCCAAGGTAACGCCAGTTGTTGTATACAAACTAGGATCGAGCGTTACTCCATTGATCATTAAATCTGCTAGAGTTATTCCATTTGCTAAACAAGCTGGATACTTAACAATAAGATCTTGCCATAGGCCATCAAGAGGATCTGTATTTGCACTCTCAATGGAAATATCAAATACTACGTCAGCCCCGCAAATTCCACCATAGGTGACATTGTTAGCAGAGGCTAATACGGTAGCTCCGTAATTAGGAACAAACTGTACTGCACCTTCTACAGAACTCGCATCTCCACATTTTTTACCATTGCAACCATAAGTTGCTTTATATTCTACTACCATTGCATCGTCAAGACAACCTTGTGCTTGGTAACAAACTTCGATTGTTATTGATTCGTTGGCATCCATAATTTCATCACCATTACCAATGTTCACTAAGTGAGTCCCATCTATAGTTCCGGTAATATTTCCTGTAACAGGATCAATCGTATATGGAATATCCGTATCTGGACCGGTAGTTTGAAATTCTGAAATTAAATACTCGTCAGAGTAACCACATATATCAAAATTAAACTCACCTAATTTTGCTCCTAATCCATCTTGTCTGAGAACAATGGTTTGGCAACCATCTGTATTTGAGGCAGTTAATGTATTTGTGATTGGTGTCACGCTTAACACATTTAAAACTGGCACCTTAATACCATTATTGAAATTACCTATTTCTGGTTCAACGCCTGTGCAAGTTGCTGCACCTGAAGCTGAATTATCATAGTTATATTCATAAGAAATATCAAAATTCAAAGGATCTAGACTTGTAAAATCTACATCACAATCAGCACTTAATCCGAAATTCACAATGTAAACTTCTGCCGAATCAAGCCCTGAAATTAAGAATTGAGGGTTAGAAGGGTCGGAAACATCGAATTCAACCACCGTCTTACCTGTATGCTCTTCTAAAATACCTCCATACGCAAGTCCTGAATCGAAATTGACCGTTAATATAAGATTGCTCATTGGGCATTCACCTGCATTATATATGAGCATTGATACGGTATCAGCTACTCCACATAGACTTAGGTCGTCAACCTGTGCATACCCAGGAATACCTTGCAAACTAGCAAAGGTTATATCTGGACATTCATCACAGCTATCTAACATTAGGCTTTTCGCCAACTGAACTTTCCCTGAATTCTTTTCAGCTTTCCCGGAAACTAAAGCTTCGTAGGCATCTATAAAAGCTTTCTCTTCGTTACAGTCTGCAAATTCATAGGCAGTCCAGAATTGATCGGCTAAATCAGCTTTCAATTCTGAAGTAGAGGCATAAGACTGGTTTGTTGACACAAACAAAATTAACCCAAAGAGTAACATCAGCCTAGAACAGGCATAATTAACATTTGTCATTTTCTAAGTACTTTAACTTTAAAATAGAGGTAGAGCAGAGTAGCTCTGGTTTTACTGTGAGGGATGTGAACTGACAAACTTATTTAGAAGAGTATCAGTTTTGGGCACGTCTAAAACTAAATAGACATGTTACTATGGATCTTGAGGTTTAAAAGGTAGTGGCAGCAAATTTACATATTAAATTAAATTATAATATATAACTCCGTGTAAAATTTGCAATTAGATGTGATTATCTAAAAAATTAAAGACCATTCAATAATAGAAATTGATCAAATCAATTACAAAAAGTAAGAGTAATGGGGATTTTTACATTAGTAAGCGAAATACTTTTACTTGCTATCTTTCAATTAAAAACTGAATGATGATGCGGACATTGGATGGTTACTTTTCTAAAATAGACGCAACAATTCGATTAAGGCCTTCCTCCAATCTCTTTCGCGGACAAGCAAGATTCAAACGGATATGCCCAGTGGCATTTGCAACAAACATATCTCCGCCTTCTAAGAGTACCCCTGCCTGCTTAGCAAAGAACAAGGTCAAATTTTCGTCCGGAGAAAAATAATGGCTCACATTCACCCAAGCCAAATAAGTTGAGTCTGGAACAACAAACTTTGCCTCTGGTAAATGTTTCGACAATTCTGCCTTTAAATAATTGAAATTTGAATCTAGATAATTCGTCAAAGCTTCTAACCATGATTGACCCTTTGCATAGGCAGCCTGGGCTGCAACAATACTCAATGGATTTTCTACGGGCAAATAATTATCACTGTATAGCTTTCTCAATTCGTCATTAGGGATAATAATATTCGCAAATAAATTTCCAGCCAAATTGAAAGTTTTACTTGGGGCCATACAAGTGATGATGCGATCTGATTCAGGAAAGAGTTTTGCCATTGGTGTAAATATTTTATTCTTTCGGAGTAGATCACAATGAATTTCATCAGAAATAATTGTGAGGTTATTTGCCAAGCAAATGTTCCCTAAATCCAAAAGTTCTTCCTCTGACCAAGCGCGACCTGTTGGGTTATGTGGATTACAAAAAATAGCAAGTGTACATTTTTCATCAGAAACTTTTCTTTCAATATCAGACATATTCATTCTATAAATTCCATCTATTTCAATAAGGTCTGAACAAACCAACTCTACCCCATTATGATCTGCTCCATGTTTGAAGAAGGCATAGGATGGTGTGACTATTAATACCTTTTCATCAGACTTACAAATATGACCAATCAGACTAAACAGTGCTGGTATAACTCCTTTGGCATAGACCATATGATTTGTATCGATATCATAATTATATCTTTCCTTACACCATTTTTGAAAAGCCAATGGATAAGATGGTTCTGCAACCATGGAATACCCAAGAAGTGGATGTTCTAACCTTTGATGCATGGCTGCAATGATTTCAGGGGCGATGGCAAACTCCATGTCTGCGACCCACATTGGGATAAATTCACTCTCTGGGTACTTCCCACTTAAATCTTCCTCTGAATCAAAAAGATATCCTCTATACCCTGTCAATGAAACAGCATTTGTACCTACTCTATTTATTACTTGATCGAAATTATAATCGTGTGTAGACATGAATCCTTTTATTTTTTTTAGTCACAATAAATGAATAGTCTAAATATAGAAATAGTAATCAGAACTATTGCTCTTCAAATTAAAGGAAGCATACATTTGAGCTTGACTCACAAAAAAAAATCACAGAATAAACGGAAATCTGAAATTAATACTTAGCGAAGATTACTTTTTATTTGAAGCAGTGTACTTGCCGTAGTAAATGCTTGACTCAATATTACGGTAAGCATATATCATGAGCTTTCGCAAATCTTTAAGTGCTTGCTTATTAAAATATTTGATGCGGATGCAGGATTTTCCGCAGTCATATTTAGAGGTGATCATTTCTTGAGCTGCCAATAAATCATAGTGGCAAATGTAAAAGGATAAGTAATTCTTTTGACTTGCAAAGGCAAATAAGATTTCATCCGCGACACTGTACGTAGGCATTTTATAATGCATGGTTTCATCTACGGCAGGAATCTCTTTCAAGACCATAGCTCGTATTTGCCGCAAGGTTTCTTGACGATCTTCTGAGGCTAATTCTATGTATTCTTCAACGCTACTGGCCTTCTTGGACATTCAATCTAGGATAAACGTTGTTTTCTAGATCGATGTCTGCCATTCTTAAAGTTGGATCAATCACAACAGCCTCAATTTTGCTGGCGGGTATATCAACCTCTAAATCATAATTAGCATGTGTCCACGGCCAATCTTTTCCTACTTTGTAAGACTCAAAAAACTTTTCATTGGGCTTTTCGCCACGCATCATTCTTAGAGGGATATGATAAAGAATTTGTTCTCCATCTGTTGTTTCAATAAGGACGTCTACGGGCATTGGGTGAACACCGATTTTTTGTAATTTTACCACTGACTTTTCATCGTTCCCTACTACCTCAGCTATTCCGTAATCCATGGTATGAGTTGTATTTATAAAATACTCCTTAAACCAATCCAATTCCAACCCAGATTGCTTTTCAGCAACTCGGATAAAGTCATTGGTATTCGGATGTTTAAACTTCCATTCATGGTAATATCTCAACATTGTTTCATCAAAGGCTTCTTGCCCCATGATGTATTCTAACTGCTTTAGAAATACAGATCCTTTAGTATAAGATCCAGCACCGTAAGCGGTGTTGGTCGTATAGTGATCGGCATGTGTGCTTAGAGGCTCTTCCATTCCTGACTGAGTGAAATTGGCAAAGTTTCTTACGTTATTGTACAACGCATCTTTCTGCGGTTCCCCTTCTAGTACCCCCTGTGCTCTTAAGTAATTCATCACTTCAGCAGTTGCATAAGAAGTAAATCCTTCATCCATCCAAGGGTAAAGCGCTTCATTGGTTCCAAGAACCATCTGATACCATGAATGCATCAGCTCATGAATGGTAACACCTACTAGTGAACCGTAAGTACGCTCTCCTGTTATTAAGGTACACATAGCATACTCCATTCCTCCATCGCCTCCTTGAATTAGATAATATACAGGGTAAGGATATTTACCAAAACGTTTATTAATATACGGTAACGCAACCTCCACAGCTTCATGAAGTTTGTTCCAATTTTCATTGGTTTTAGGACCATCTTGAAATAAATAGTGGATTTCAGTTTCACCAGCCATCTTCGTCAAATGCGTATAGTCTGGATCTGCTGCCCAGGCAAAGTCATGAACCTTTTCAGCAACAAAGTGCCAAGTTCTTTTCTTCTTTAGACTCATCTTTGCTTTGTCACTATCGCCATAACCCATGCCTATTTTCTTAGGATTCTGCAATTGACCAGAAGCTCCGATCACATATTTTTTATCGATGGAAATCTTCACATCAAAATCACCCCAGATGCCATAAAACTCTCTACCAACGTAAGGATTTGCGTGCCAACCTTGGTAATCATAATTACACAATTTCGGATACCACTGTGTCATGGAATACCGAATACCTTCTTTACTATCCCTTCCAGATCTTCTAATCTGTAATGGGACTTGAGCTAAAAATTCCATTTTCAACTTTACAGTTTTTCCTGGCATGATTGGCTTTGGCAATTTAACTTCTAGTATCGTTCCTTCTGTCTCATATTCACAAGCATCCCCGTCTATCGTTAAAGAATTAACTTGTTGGAATCCAATTTCTCGGGGTGATAACTTAGATATTCTATCACCTACTCGTTTATCAGGATCACTGATTGTTAATGACCGCTCATCCATCATAGAACCTGGCTGAAAGGCATTAAAGTATAGATGGTAAAAAATCTTATCTAAGGTATCAGGTGAGTTATTGGTATACTTGATGGTCTGAACTCCTTCAAATTGATCAGTCTCCACATCCATATCAATTTCCATATCATAATCTGCAGCTTGCTGCCAACGATCAGATTGGGCTGAAAGTTGAAACGAAAAAAGAATGATCATTAAAAAAAGAAGATTCTTAACCATGGTATATATTTTAAGGTTCAGCTTTATTTTATCGGCAATGCCGAAAATTTTTACGAATTATTGGGCGTATTTTCTTTTTCTCCAGAAAAAGAACAGCAATGCAAATAACCAAACAACGACCAATGGTAGGGCAAGGTTTATAAATTGCCATTTCCCCTGTTCTTCCTTGGTTTTTACCTTATCAAGTAGTCTCAACTTGAAATCTTTGCCTCTTGCTTCTAGTAACCCAAAGTCATCGAGCAAAAACTCTACCGAATTTACAATAAAGGCCTGATTTCCTTCATAAATCTTCTTTTCCCAATCGCTAAATCCAATTGGACTTATTCTTTCGGAGTTTGGATCGTATTTATTCTTTAAAAAATCAACGTCTGAAACAACTATTTGCTGCGTTTGTGGGCTGGATTCTTTAAAGGTGGTTCCTATCTGCTGAAGGATGGCTTCATTTTCCTGGGTAATTCTATTTTTAAAGAATGATTCAAATTCTCCTTCGAGTAAAACAGCAATGGGTTGAGGCCCTTTATTAAACTGTTTTGGATCAGGATCAATTCTAAGAATCTCAAAAGTCAAACGCATCGGATACACTTGAAATCTACTGTATTCTGATGAGCTCAAAAGCACTTCACTTTTCACATTCGGTCGATCTAATATTTCGATAGACGAAGGAAATTTGAAGTTTACACGATCAATGCCTTTCACAATTGGATGATTACTCTTGGATGCAGCGATTGGGTGATAATACCAAGGCACTAATATCGTTTGAGGCTTCTCTCCTTGCGATCCAATGACCTGTGGAATTGGAGCACATTCCAAATCCATGATTAGGTTATTTTTCACCCTAGCTCCATATTTGAAAAGCAGGTCATCTAAGTTGTGCTCAATCGGCTTAGGTACATATAACTGATTCTGGTTTATGCTATCTAGATTAACCTCAAAGTTTTCAATCAGCCATAATATCTTCCCACCATTCATTAGATATTGATCGATCACAAATTGTGTCTTGATCGGAACTTGACTTCTTGGAGCGGGTACTACCAATAGGTTAACATCCTTAGGGTTCAACTGAAAAAGGCTATCAAGATTCAATCGTCCGGTATCATAATATGGTTTTAAAACCTGCTCCAATCTTGCTGTCATATAATCTGGCGTCTCGCCGTGACCCGTTGATATTACAATATTAGGCAACTCCTCTCGCGTCAACTTCTGGATGGCGTTAGCGAGTTTAAATTCTAAGAGGTTAATGGAAGTATTTAAAACTTCCTCTTGTCCCCGGCCTCCTTGCGGCTCAAGTAAATTTACTATGGTCTGTCTAGATCCATAATTCACGAGCGCATAAGGATAAATTAATTTTTGCGTCTTTTCATCGCCATCTAAGAACGTAAGATTGGTCGGAGCCATTCCCATTTCTTTATATTGCTGTTGCTTTTGTCGAATGTCTTCCACCGATCCTTCGGTTGGATCTTCAAAGGTGTATTCCAACAATGGATTGGTCGAAGCAAATTGATCCAATCGATCTTTCGCAGCGTTGCGTAATCTCTTGAAGCCCGCAGGAAATTCTCCTTCTAATAATACTTTAACATAGATGATGTCATCGACATTTTCGATAAAGTCTATGGTGGATTCTGAAAGGGTAAATCTTTTATCTTCTGTAAGATCAATAAAGCCATTGAAAAAATTTCCAACAATATTAACCACGATGATTATCACAAAAATCAGGATGGTCTGAACAATGTATGTGTTTCTTTGATTACTCATGACCACTTTCTTTTAGCGAGTGAAACATGCGTGAACCATACAAACAAACAGATTACGGAAACAAAGTAAACGACATTTCTGCTGTCAATCATTCCTTTGCTGATGGCATTGTAATGATGGCTTATTCCTATTTTCTGAACCACATCATCCCAACGACCGAAAAATATACTTAGGTTACTTAAGTAAGTGAAAGCCCAATGCATAAAGAAACACAGGAAAGCGGCGAGTATAAATGAGATGATTTGATTATTCGTGATACTTGAGCAAAAAAGTCCGATGGCAACAAAGATTGCTGCCAAAAAAGCCAAGCCAATGTAGGAGCCAAAAACTGCTCCAGTGTCAATATTACCCACAGGTGACCCTAACTGGTATACTGAGAAAAAGTAAATCAAAGTAGGCGCAATCGCTAAAAGGACCAAGGTTAAATTGGCAAAATATTTACCAAGTATAATTTGTGAATCGGTCAGCGGTTTTGTTGCTAATAACTCAATGGTCCCTTGTTGGGTTTCTTCAGAAAAACTCCGCATTGTAATTGCTGGAATCAAAAAAGTAAAGACCAATGGACCAATGGAAAACAACTGCTCAAGACCCGCGTAATTGTATTCAAGAATGCTTGTGTCTTTAAATACCCACATAAACAATCCTGTCAATACTAAAAATACAGAGATCACTAGATAGGCAATCAATGAGCTTAAAAAACTTCGAATTTCTTTCCAATATACTGCTCTCATTCGCCCCCTTTGTTTGAAGTAATTTTTTGAAAAACAGATTCGACAGAGACCTTGTCCTGACTCATGCTAAGGATTTTATTTCCATTTGCGACAGCGAAATCAAAAACTTCTTCTCGTATATCTCGCTCTCCATCTACGGTCAGTTGATACAAATTAGTGCCTTTAGAAATGATCTCCTTAAGACCTTCCATACGCTCTAGCTTTTGCAAATCTATTTTACTTTTAAACCCTACGGTCAATACAGATTCTCCTCTAACTCTTTGAGTCAATGCGCTGATAGGATCGTCGGCTACTAGCTTACCGTTGTCCAATATAATTACACGACTGCACAGTGCCTGTACCTCTTGCATAATGTGTGATGAGAACACGACCAACTTCTCTTTACCCAGTTCTCTAATCAAGGATCGAATGTCCACCAATTGATTCGGATCTAGGCCTGAAGTCGGTTCGTCTAAGATTAAAACTTCCGGATCATGCATCATTGCTTGTGCTATGCCGACTCGTTGTCGATATCCTTTAGACAGGTACTGAATCTTCTTTGATTGCTCTTTGGTAAGGCCAGTCATTTCGATTAATTCAGCGATGCGTTTTTGTGGCTTATTTATCTTAAAAATACGGGCAATTAATTCTAGGTATTCCTTCACATACATCTCTAAATAGAGTGGATTATGTTCCGGTAAATAGCCGATGTGTTGTCGGACTTCAAGCGGCTGCGTCACTACATCAAAATCACAGACTTTTGCTGTCCCTTTCGTGGCAGGAATGAAGCAGGTCAAGATTTTCATGGTGGTTGTTTTCCCAGCACCATTGGGGCCTAGCAGACCAATAATCTCTCCAGATTGGGCGCTAAATGAAATCTCATCTAAGGCGTGCTGAGATCCATATATTTTAGTTATTCCATCAAGAACTAGTGACATCTATTCTTTTTCATTTTTGGGGAAGGCAGCAATCCAGTCGTCTAAGTTAACGGCATCTTCAAGTTTATGTTCGCCGATGGCCGTCCTTTTCAATCCAGCCAGATATCCTCCAACCTTCAATTTTTCACCTACATCAAAGGCCAGCGATCGAATATAAGTTCCTTTACTGCATTCCGCACAAAAGTAAACAAAAGGCAATTCTATTTTGGTCACTTTCAGCTCGTAAAAATGAACCGAGCGCGGCTTAATCTCTTTTTTTATGCCTTTTCGTGCCCATTTATACATCGCTTGACCGTCTACCTTTAACGCAGAGTACATGGGCGGGTATTGTTGAATCTCCCCTTCAAAACTCGCAAAGGCTTCTAAAATTTCATTTTCAGTCAGGTGACTTGGGTCTATGTGGTTTTCTTCTTCATCTTCAGCATCGTAGGACTTGGTCGTACATCCCAGCTTTACAACCCCTTCATATTTCTTATTTAAGCCTTGAAATTCTTCTATTCTCTTGGTTCCTTTTCCCGTGCATAGAATCAATAATCCTGTAGCCAATGGATCAAGAGTCCCTGCGTGACCTACTTTTATTTTCTTGACTCCGTAATGGCGCTTTAATCTATATCTCATCTTATTTACAACATCAAATGAGGTCCACTTTAAAGGCTTATCCACGAGGATCATGCTTTCAACATTATATTCAACGCTTGTAAAATCCGATGTTTTATGTACGATTTCCATTATAGATTTTGGCTGATCAACAAGGCTATGCCGACGACGAGGCAATAGATGGCAAAGTATTTAAGTCCTGCCTTTTTAACAAGAGAAATCATCCATGTGCAGGCAAGGATTCCAGCAACAAAGGCCGCACCAAACCCAACCAAGGAATAGGCAATAGATGGCATGTTTTCAAAAAATGATCCATCCAACAAGTCTTTTGCGATTTTACCGAAAATCAAAGGCAATACCATCAAAAAACTAAAGGTTGCAGCATCCTCTCTGCGTAAGCCGAACAAAAGGGAGCTTGATATGGTAGCGCCAGAACGAGACACTCCAGGAAGGATGGCAAAGGCTTGCGCAAGTCCTACTCCAAAAGCAGACATTAAGGTTAATTCTTTATTTTCCGCATGAGACTTATCCGCTATGTACAAGAAGGCGGCCGTAATCAGCAGCATTACTCCCACCAAAACCAGATTTCTTGTAAATATACTTTCTATTAAATCTTCAAAGAACAGCCCGACAATCACAGCTGGTATCATGGAAACAATAATCAAAAGGACCATTTTCTTTTCGGCCTTACCTTCTTTTTTAAAAATCCCAAGAATCAACTCGGCTATTTTCTTCCGAAAAACAACCATGGTGGAAAGTGCAGTTGCAAAATGAAGCAAGACTGTAGTGAATAGGCTTTGACTAGCAAGACTATCGTCATTCAAAAGTACCTTTGCAATTTCCAAGTGTCCACTGCTACTAACCGGTAAAAATTCAGTGAGCCCTTGTACTATTCCCAGCACAAGAGCTTCCAATAATTCCGACATAGTTTATTTCCTGAAGATGGCGAAAAATTCAATGGTTAACCCAACAAGAATAACGAAGGGCGCTATCAAGGTTCTTCTCGTAGAATAGATAAGGGACTCATCCCAAGTATTGCTGTCTGGCATACTCCCTCCCATCATGAGCAACATCCCAATCATAATAACTGCGAATCCAGCAAACATCCAGAGGTAATTTTCTCTACCAAAAAGTAAGGGTTCTGCGGTCTGAGTATTGCTACTTCTAGTTGCAGTTTTAGGCAATGATTCCTGCTTTTTCTTCACAGTTTTAATCACTTTTTTAGCTTCTGCTTTATTGGTAGATTGTTCAGCAGCAGCCTTTTTAGACGAGGTGATTTTGTTCTTTTTCTTTGCCATTGTGTGTATTATTCCATCAAATTTAAGGAATTTTAATAGATCCATAGATTTAGAAGGGCTTTTTATCCCTGTTTTCGATGAGGACTTTGATTTCTACCATTAACAAGACAAACGAGAGATAAATCGTGGACTCTACTAAGATTATGATCACAGAAAAGTTCTGTTCGTCTATTAGACGCTTATGCTTTCGCAAATATTATTTAATTTACGATGGAATCATTGGACCATCTGGATCAGGTCCAATCCATTAAATAGATAATCATGAAGAATTTACTGCTTTTAATTTTTCCACTCATTTTAGGAATTAATGTTGATGCGCAGTCAACCTCTTTAAAAGGCTCCGTGAAAGACCATAATGGGGAAGGAATAAAGAAGGTGGAGATTTATGTTGACATGAAACAGATCAAGGAATCCACCAATAAAAAGGGAGAATACAGTTTTGATCATCCAATGGAGTTTCAACTCTTGACTATTTATTCACCAAAACATGGTTTTATCCACTGGACGTACAAAGGTGAAGAAAAGATAGACTTTGTGTTTCCTGAGGACAGCGAACCATTAAAAAAGTCAAGCTTCCTAGGTATGGGTTACACGGACCTAAAAAATATCCCAGAACATGAAAGAAACTTCTACGCCAACTACGGTTCAATCCTCGACATTTTGGACAATAGGTTTAGGGAAGTTCAAGTAAAAGATGGACAAATCCTTATCGTCAACCGCGGAGTAAATTCCGCAATGGTGCAAGAACCCTTCGTTTTGGTTAACGACATACCCACAGACATTGCCAATTTAGAAACAATTCCTACCTCTGAAATAAAGAGCATTCGGGTCGTTAGTAAAGGCAGCGAAGCCGCTGCCTATGGACAACGAGGAGCCAACGGAGTAATTCTTATTAGATTAAAAGAGGCCGAAGACGAAAGGAATTAAGCGCAGACTTCATGTTGATTTTTAATCTTTTCACAACACCTCATTTTCACTATTTGACCTATCTTCGTCGCAAAGATAAAAAGTGATGAGAACAGTAGGAATAGCTTCAATTTTATTGATATCTGCATTTGCCCTGAGCGGACAAGTGACCTTAACCAATCCCTCTTTCGAAGATGAGCCGGCGGATGCGACCATGCCGATGGGATGGTTAAAATGTGCAAAAGGAACTACACCAGATATTCTTCCAGGTTATTGGGGTGTCTATGAAGAGGCGCAAGAAGGCGATACTTATCTTGGTTTGATTACAAGAGGTGATGGAAGTGCTGAAAGCATCGGGCAAAGACTACCAAGTAAACTGGCAAAAGATGCTTGCTATAGATTCAGCCTTGACCTTGCGATGTCAGATAATTACTCTGGTTATGGCAATGCGATCAAACTGCGTGTCTGGATCGGAAATAAAAAATGTAAGAAAGATCAAATGATATTTGAAAGTGAGTTTATTGAAAACTTGGATTGGGAAACCCAGTTGATTGAATTCAACACGACGCTAGAGGCTCGATACATCATACTTGAAGCATACTATAAGGATGGATCTTTCAGTCATAAAGGAAACATCCTCATAGATAATATAAGCCCGATCGTCTATTGCTCAAGAGTATAATATGAACAAACTATTTTTAATCCTTATCACGGTCAGCTTAAGCAGCTGTTTTACCTTAAAAAATATGGACTTGAAAGATTTAGACATACAAGGACACAGAGGCTGTCGAGGACTGCTTCCTGAAAACACCATTCCTGCTTTTAAGCATGCCCTCGAATTAGGAGTGCACACACTAGAACTAGATGTTGTTGTTACGAAGGATAAAATAGTGGTCGTGTCTCATGAGCCTTTTCTCAATCATGACATTGCAAGCACACCAGATGGTAAAAGGGTTGAAAAAGAAAAAGAGAAGTCATACAACATCTATGACATGACCTATGAAGAGCTACAAAATTATGATGTAGGACTTCAAGATCATCCCAATTTTAAACAACAAAAAAAGATCGCGGTCACTAAACCTGCACTTGAGCAGATGATTTCCATCTCAGAAAAATACGCCAAAGAACTTGGACGACCTGCTCCATTATACAATATCGAGATCAAGCGAACAGCCGAAGGAGATGAAACATTTCATCCAAGTCCTAAAGAGTTTACAGATCTGACGATGCAAGTGATTCAAGATGCAGGCATTGAAGATCGAACAAGTATTCAATGCTTTAGTATTCCAGTACTACAATACTTGAAAGAAGCTTACCCTAGCCAGAAAAATGTATTCTTGGTCGCCAATCAAAAAAGCATTGAAAAAAACATACAGGAGTTGGGATTTATTCCAGACATCTATTCGCCGTACTTCAAGCTCATTGATGAGAAGGTGGTAAATTTTTGCCAACAGAATTCTGTGGATTTAATCCCATGGACCATCAACGAAACTGCCGATATGAAGAAAATGATTCAGATGGGTGTTGATGGAATTATCACAGACTACCCCAACCTACTCATAGATCTGATAAAGGATAACTCTTAATGCCAGTACATGAGGTTAAGGATTATAGACCAAATCTATTTTTAAGAAATGGACACTTCAATACCATATATACCGCCCTCTATCGAAAGTTAGATAAACCGAATTACAAGAGGACAAGACTAACCACACCGGATGGAGATTTTCTAGATGTAGATTGCCTCTTAGAAAAGAATAATAAAGCTTGCTTTCTATTACATGGTCTAGAAGGAAGTTCAGACTCACAATACATGAAATCCATAGGCATGCTACTCAATTCTAACGGCTGGGACGTATATGCTCTAAACTGGAGAGGATGTAGTGGTGAAGCTAATTTAAAATTAACCAGTTACCATTCTGGTTTTACAAATGATTTAGATTTTATTTTAAATACCTACGCAGCACCATATAATCAAGTACAGATCATCGGGTATTCTCTAGGAGCAAATGTTCTACTAAAATATTTAGGGGAAGATCCTGCCCAAGTTCCATCGAATGTCTCAAGAGCAATTGCGGTTTCCACTCCATGTCATCTATCGGATGGTGCCGAAGAGTTGAAGAAAAAAAGCAATTGGTTTTACACACAGAATTTCCTAAAAACGCTCAAGGCAAAAATGATTGTCAAAGAAAAACAATTTCCAGGTGAGGTTGATTTGAGCCATTTAAAAAAAATTAAGGAGGTGTGGGATTTTGATGAATATTATACGGGTCCGATGAATGGTTTTGAAGGAGCTGAAGATTATTATTCTAAGGCCATGTCCCTTCAGTTCTTGCCTTCCATTGATCGGGAAACTCACATCATTACCGCTCTTGATGATCCATTTTTAGCGGATAGTTCTTCTCCATTTGCGGAAGCGAAAGACAGTAAATATGTCAACTTCTACCCTTCATCCTACGGTGGCCATGTCGGTTTTTACAATCAAAAGAATGAAACTTGGATTGATGAGATGATTCTGCGGCTAAGCAGAACATAGGGCCTCTAAATTCCAATAAGCCAGTAATTCAAGCAAATTTCAAGTGTTTCTGCTCTTTTATCGCTTGTTTGAACATCATTTTATCCTTGTTTTTCAATAGCCATCCCCTGTAAAATCTTAATTTTGCAGCCCAATGAAATATATAATTAGCATTTATTCGATTCTTCTTCTCAGTCTACTCTGGTCTTGTCAATCAGAGCCAAAAGATAAATTTTGGACGATGGAAGAACTTGAGGTGTATTCTGTGGATAAGACCAAAAAGGAAATTACCAGAGGCGTGCTCAGTTTTAAGGAGACAAAAATTACGGATGAAAGAGGCAGACGATTTGAAAACTGGTACTACAATCGAAATAATCAACTGACCGCATTTGAACGATTTGATTATAAGGGGAATGAGAAAAATGCACTGCGCTCCGATTATTATGATTACAAGGATTCCCTCTTGAGCTATTACATCTATGAATATGATGACAAAGGAAATGACATTTCTAAAAAATCATATGATGCTGCTACAGATGAGTTGCTAAGGATTGAATATTTCATATACGATGACAAAAACAATCGTACTGGGAGGGAAATCAGGGACATCAATGATCAGCTGGTGCGTCGTTATGATTTTAGGTTTGATAAGAAAGGTAATGAGAGTTCGTATTCGGTATATGATGCGGATGGGAAATTACTAGTCGCAGAAACATTGGCGATAACGAAAAATGAGAATAAAAATAAAGAGTGGTCAGAGGCGTGGAGCATCAGAAATGAGGAACCAAATACCATAAGACTACGAACAATAAAAAGATTTTTACCAAAAGAAATTAAGGACTATAAATGAGTGTAATCGACTATAAAGAAATCGAAGCTAAATGGCAGGCGTCATGGAAGGAAAATCAAGTCTACAAGGTCGACGATACTTCTGACAAACCAAAATACTACGTGCTTGACATGTTTCCTTACCCTTCTGGGGCAGGGCTTCATGTAGGTCACCCGCTGGGTTATATTGCTAGTGATATTTTTGCGCGATTCAAGAGAATGCGTGGCTTTAACGTTTTACATCCGATGGGCTTTGATTCGTTTGGACTACCGGCTGAGGAGTATGCGCTTCAAACAGGCGTACATCCAGCGAAGTCTACCGAGCAAAACATGACCCGTTACTTAGAGCAGTTTAGCAACTTAGGTTTCTCTTACGATTGGTCTCGAAAATTATTTACCAGTGATCCAAATTATTATAAGTGGACACAGTGGATTTTCACACAATTGTTTGATCACTACTTTGATGTGAAAGATCAGGTGGCTAAGCCGATTGAAGAGCTATTGGCAATTTTTAAAGAATCGGGTAACGCTTCCGCAAATGCGGCAACCAGTCAAGAGGAAACGTTTACTGCTGAGCAATGGAAAGGTTACTCTAAGGCCGAGCAATCTGAAATCTTAATGAACTACCGTTTAGCCTTCCGAAAAGTTGGCTATGTAAATTGGTGTGAAGAATTGGGGACCGTACTAGCAAATGATCAGGTTAAGGATGGCTTATCCGAAAGAGGTGGATACCCTGTTGAGCAAAAAGCAATGACCCAATGGTATCTAAGAATTACTGCCTATGCCGAACGCTTGTTGAATGACCTGAATGATATTTCTTGGAGTGATGCATTGAAAACAATTCAGGGAAATTGGATCGGTAGATCAGAAGGTGCGAGCATTGAATTTGAGCTCGATGGTCGAGAAGAAAAAATCGAAATATTCACAACACGTCCAGATACAATATTTGGAGCAACGTATATGGTACTTGCCCCATTGCATGAGCTGGTAGGACAGATAACTACCGCTGATCAAAAAGCGAAGGTTGAGGAATACGTCAACTATGTGAAGTCAAAGTCTGAGATTGAAAGAATGGCAGAAAAGGAAACGACCGGTTGCTTTACTGGAGCCTATGCCATCAATCCATTCACCAAAGAAAAGGTACCCGTTTGGATTGCCGAATATGTATTAAAAGATTACGGGACCGGGGCCATTATGGCCGTTCCATCAGATGATGAAAGGGATAACAACTTTGCAAAGAAATTTGAGTTACCTATTATAGAAGTCGTAGATAAGTCAGCGCATCCAGGTGCTGGAATGGCAGACAAGGTAGGTACGATGATCAATAGCGGGTTCATCAACGGAATGAAAGTAAAGGAGGCTATCAAAACAGTCTGTGACAAGGTCAAAGAAATGGGCATTGGAGAATCTCATATCAACTATAAAATGAGAGATGCGAATTTCAGCAGACAAAGATATTGGGGCGAACCATTCCCGATTGAGTTTGATGGAGATGGTGTTCCTCATGCACTTTCACTCGACGAGCTTCCGGTAAAGCTTCCAGTGACCAATGATTTTAAACCTGGAACTGGAGGAAAATCTCCCTTATCTAGAATGGAGGAATGGGTGAATTCAAAGCCAGGCTACACGAAGGAAACTGATGTGATGCCGGCAGTAGCGGGGTCTTCTTGGTACTACCTAAGATACATGGATCCTAACAATGACGGAACCTTTGCAGCTAAGGAAAAAATTGATTACTGGCAGGATGTAGATTTATATGTTGGTGGTTCGGAGCACGCGGTTGCACATTTAATGTACGCGAGATTCTGGCACAAGTTTTTGTTTGATAAAGGATTGGTACCCACCAATGAACCATTCAAGAAGTTAATCAACCAAGGGATGATTCAAGGGGTGATTGAATTCATTTATTTATTGAAAGAAAAAGAAGATGGCCTTTCAAAATTTATCTGTACTGAACTCTTATCAAAATATGGTACAGAAAAGGACATCGCTAGAATTCCGATTTATGTGGACTATGTGCAAGATTATGGGAGTGATAAGTCTTACCTTAATATTGAGAGCATAGAAAAATTCATTGCTTGGAGGAAAGAGTATGCGGATGCGATTTTTGAGTGTGGATATGGAACCTATCATAAAGGCAAATTCACCCCTAAGAGTGATGGAGCATGTGATCTTCATTTGTACACACATTCAGAGGTGGGAAAAATGTCGAAAAGTAAGTTCAATGTCATCAACCCAGACGATATCATTGCGCAGTACGGAACAGATTGTTTTAGAATGTATGAAATGTTCCTAGGCCCAATTGAACAATCGAAGCCATGGGATACAAACGGGATCGAAGGAGTTTCAAAATTCTTGAAGAAGTTGATCTCTTTATATGTGAATGAAGAAGGTCAATGGATTGTTACTGATGAACCTTCATCTGATGAAGCTAAAAAGGTCTTCCATAAGTCTCTTGAAAAAATTCAGAAAGACATTCTTGCATTCTCCATGAATACAGGAGTAAGTGCCTTTATGATCTGTATTAATGAATTAAAGAAACTCAAGACACATAACCGAGATATATTAGAGCCTTTGGCACAGACGATTGCACCTTTTGCCCCTTTTCTGGCCGAAGAATTGTGGCATAGGCTCGGTCATGAAGGATCTATCCACTTAACGAAGTATCCCGAGGTAAATCCTCAATATTTAAAGGAAGATAACTTCACTTATCCAATCTGCGTTAATGGAAAGAAAAGGGCTTTATTAAGCCTTCCAGCGGACGCCAGTAAAGAAGAGATTGAAAAGGCTGCGCTTGCCTTGGATGAGATTACGAAGTGGCTGGAAGACAAACAGATAATAAAAACGATTGTTGTACCACAAAAGATGGTAAATTTCGTTGTTAAGTAAAAGAAGCTATGATGAAGCATTTGAGGCTGGCAGCGGTTATTCTGCTATGTCTCTGTCTAGGGACAGAGGCTTGGTCTCTTTCTATGCTTCAAATCTGCAATATCCCAGTGATAGACCAGTTCTTCAACCATCAATCGACCTCGGTTGATGCCGCATGGAATGACTTCAATAATGAGGTTAGCTACTGGGAGTTAGAGATTGTTTCTGAAGGAAATAATGCGACCGGTACTGCAACCTTCTCATTTATTAATTCACCCAACTATACGATTCCTGGTCTTCAACCTGCGAGCAGCTATTCTTTATATCTCAGAGCAGTTTGTCCAATCGGTATTAGTGATTGGAATGGGCCTTTTGCATTCAACACGAGCATTGACACTCTCAATTCCTGCGATTTAGATTTTCCAATCACGGATGATAATTGCCCAAATACAGATGTATTCTACTTTCAGAATACAATTCCCGGGACCCTAGGATTTGATTTATTTATTGAATCCGTTGATGTTGTTGTTGATCATAGCTGGCCTTCAGATTTAAGCCTAGCCTTGGTCGCACCAGATGGTAGTCGAAGGAAATTGATTTCTAATCTGGGAATCAATAGTCAAGATCTGGGAGACCCTTCGGTCCCTTGTGACCAGACTTTAAGTTTTTCGGATCTGGCCTGCTCTTCAATTATGGATGCAGAATTTCCCATTAGGGGATCTTATCAGCCAGAAGAATTCTTCTCAGGCTTTTACAATGATGGTCAAGGGCTTGGAAATTGGACTTTGGAAATCTGCGACAGAGCGGAAGGAGATGTAGGTATATTGAAGCAATTTAATATAAATTTCAGCCAAGGCACTTGTCATCCCCCTGGGGAAATTTTTGTAACCAAGATTGCGGGTACCTTCATAGAGATCCAATGGGACTCTCCTTCATGCGAGGAACTAGAAATCATTTACGGACCTGAAAATTTTCTTCCCGGAGAAGAGTTTGTCGTATATGTGGATTGTGCGGATCAGTTCTTCAGAATCACAGACCTACTTCCTGATACTGAATATGAGTTTTATTTTAATACGGTATGTTTAAATAAAACTTTTGAAGCAGGGTGTGAAGAGCGGGTATTAACAACTTGCGCTAATCCTAGTTTGGACATGACTTTTGATGCCATCGCCAATTGTGAGGAATCTTGTGACACCGATTGTGATCTTCAAAGTAGCTTCTGGAAAAATATTGGTTCTGATGATTTAGAATGGATTGTCAATAATGGGAGCACACCTACAGCTTTCACGGGACCAGTAACGGATCTCAAAGGAAGTGGAAAATATATTTATGTGGATGCAAGTAGTACAAGCTGTGGGCCTTTTCTTCAAGCAACCATTGAATCCACTTGTATCCTAGTTAAGAGCAATGCCGTGGCTTGCGATCTTTCATTCTTTTATACCATGAATGGTGTTGATGTTGGCAGCTTGGAATTTTCCATCAGTATAGATAATGGAGAAAGTTTCCAAACACTTTGGAGCATCGCAGGTGATCAGGGTCCTGAATGGCAGCAAGCGCTGATCGATCTTTCTGCCTATGACGAACAGCTTGCCATTTTTAGATTGATGGCGACAACTGGTGATGGGAATTTTGGGGACATTGCCTTGGATGAAATAAAACTCTACAGCAGCATTTTTGCAAATCAGCTGGATCAATATTATTTGGATGTGGATGGGGATGGTTATGGAGATATAGACGAACCACTATCCTATTGTTCAATCAATGCGCCGATAGGTTATACTTCTACACCTGGCGATTGCGACGATCAAGATGCAAGCATAAATCCTGGAGCCATTGAAAATCCTTGCAATCAAAGAGATGACAATTGCGATGGAATGACAGATGCTGCAGACGGAACAGACATAGCGGTGGATGTAGAAATAGAGGATGCGACCTGTGATGGGCAACCGACAGGAAAAATTACCTTAGATATAACGGGAGGTGTTGGACCTTTTACCTACCTATGGAATGTTGGAGCCACCGTTGAAGATTTAATTATTGCAAATGCGGGAACCTACCAATGTACCATCACCGATCAAGTGGGATGTGTGTTTATCACACCAGAATATATCGTTGGAGCAAAGCAATTAATAAACTATACGGTGAATGAGTTAACTGAAGTTGACTGTAGTGAGGAGCAACTAGGAAGTATAGGTGTGCTTGTGGGAGGTGGAACTGGACCATATACATACGAATGGAGTAATGGAGGAAACGCAGAGAGAATTGAGGATTTAGAGCCTGGAAGTTATCAGGTAACCATCAATGACTCTAGTGGGTGTGTATTGGTTTCGGACACAATCGAAATTACGGAAATGCAATTCATCAACCTAGGGGTCATACTTCAGAGAAATGTAGATTGCGCGGGCGAGGCCAATGGATCATTATTGGTAGGAGCCAATGGTGGGACTAGTCCATATTCTTATAGTTGGAGTAACGGAGCGGTAGGTAATGACATAGAAAATTTAGACGTCGGTGTTTATACTTTCACTGTAACAGATGGCACAGGATGTACGGCTGTTTCTGATTCCATTACCATCACTCAGAATGAAGCTTTGCGCATTAGACTGGATGTCATCGAAGACAATCTTTGCGAAAGCGAAAATGAAGGATACATCTTAACTACGCCTCAAGGTGGTGTACCTCCATATATTTTCAACTGGTCAAATGGCGAGACAGCGGATGATATTATTAATTTAAAAAATGGCGAATACGATTTAACCATCACGGATAGTAATGGATGCACAGCCACTAGAAATAACATTACTGTTTCTAGTCCAGCGCCTATTGAGGTTGAGTTAACTTCTTTGATTGAAGAAACTTGTCAATCAGGCTTGGATGGTTATATCGGTTTGACGGTGACAGGTGGTATTGGAAATTATAGATACAATTGGAGTCATGGCACAGAGAATCTACCCTATTTAGATTCAATTTCAGCAGGACAATATAGTGTTACGGTCATTGATGATTTTGGCTGCAAGAAAAGTTTGAACAATATTTCTGTAGGTCAAAACAATGTGGATTTACCGGTACTATTTACGATTGAAGAAGACTTAAAATGTTTTGGTGATAGCAGTGCCATTTTAACGGCAAGTACAAATGATGGCACCTTCCCTTATACGTACAACTGGTCGACGGGAGAACTAGCCGCTGGAGATTTTTTCCATCATACCATAGAGAACTTGTCTGCTGAAACTTACAGTGTTACTGTTACGGATGGTAATGGATGTACTGGAATTTCGGAAGCACTCAATATTGAAAATCCAGACCCGTTAATGTTTACACAGGTTATTACCGCTGCCGCAAATGGAGAACCTGGAACAGTGACCGTATTTCCTGTTGGAGGCACTTCGCCCTATTATCTTTTATATAATTTAGACATGGAGGTCGGACCATTCACGGACTCAATTACGGTCAGTTTATTTGAGGGTACCTACCCTTTTGTATTGACAGACATTAATGGGTGTGTGATTAAATGGAATACCTTGATTGACATTATTGAAAGTCAGACGGAGTTAACGGACTTGGGTGTGAACATATATCCGACACCTAGTCATGACTTATTGCACATAGACGCCAATCAACATGAAATAGAAGAATACATTCTGATGGACGCGACAGGTAAGCAAGTTCTTCAAAACCCATTAAACATCCCTTCTAATCCAAGCCTAGATCTAAGGCAGATAACTGCTGGTCTTTATTTCCTACAATTGAAAATTGATGGCCAATTATATTTGACGAAAGTCATAAAAATCTAAATACTCTTAATCTTGCCACCATCGACAGGGATTACTGTTCCTGTCATGTATGAAGCTGCCGGACTTGCCACAAAGGCGACCACTTGACCGATCTCCTTCGGTTCTGCAAATCTACCCATTGGGATTTCTTGCATCATCAGATTTCTAGCCTCCTCATAGGTATATCCATAAATTTTCATGCGACTATGTAGAATTTCTTCTATGCGTTCGGTACTCGTAGTTCCTGGTAAAATGCAATTGACCGTTATACCTGTTTCTGCCAATTCGTTAGACAAGGTTTTAGACCAACTAGCCATTGCGCCTCTGATTGTATTCGATACTGCCAGTGACTTGATCGGTTGACGAACGGAGGTGGATACAATGTTGATAATCCGACCATAGTCTTCCGCCTTCATTCCTGGTAATATCCATTGCATCAGTTGCTGGCTTGCGACGATGTGTCTTTTAAATGCGATGACTAAATCGGTCGGATTTGCGTCGATTAGATTTCCTCCAGGTGGGCCTCCTGTATTGTTTAATAAAATCTGCCAGGAAGCATCTTCTAAATATTTAACAATAACGGGCTCTAAGTTTTCTAAGTCAGATAAATCTCCAATGAGATAATCATGATTTAAATTACTTATGGATTTTAAGATTGCCACATTCTCTTGCAATAATTTTTCCGTCCTTGCGAGTAGCGTTATTTCTGCACCGAGATGTGCCAGTTCAATCGCTGAAGCAAGCCCCAAACCTCTTGAGCCTCCGCAAATCAGTGCTTTCTTTCCTGAGAGATCAATGTTCATAATTTAATTTAAAGTAACTGTTAACCGATGATGACAAGATATTAATAAATTCAATCTTGAATTCTATTAACTTAGAGCAGATAACAATTTACAAGCTTCATTCTATGAAAACATACTTCAGTTCGATATGTATATTACTCTTAACCATCGTTCTTATCACCAGCTGCGCTAGCCCACAAAAGATCCTAAATAATGGCAATTATGAGAAAGCCTACAAACTTGCGTTAAAGGAACTAAAGAAAGGCAAGAGTATGACTAAAAATAGATCAGTGGTCAGTGAATCATTGGAGCAAATTATGAATGAGGTGATGAGCGAAAGCAATGCGTTGAAAAATTCATATGAACTCGCAGATGTAGAGTTAGCCATTAAAAAATATGATGGGCTCTTGGCAAAGATTGAGGAATCCAAGGTGTACCTCAGAGATAAATTTGAGATGGAGGGAGAACTGTTGAAATCTGAACAGACCGAATTGGTGAACATGGTTGGAAAAGAATATTTTGCGGTTGGTAGTGAACTGTATGATGAGGCAATCGGTAAAGGAGACAAACTTCTAGGACAAGATGCTTATTTAAACCTTGCCAAGGCTTATGAATATAACCATGACCACCCAGATTTAGAATCGCTGCTTGAGGAGTCTTTAGAATTTGCTCGGGTGATCTATCTGATTGAGGCAAGAGCACCATTTGACATAACTTATAACTGGGAGATAGATCGGGTCTTTGATGACCTCGAAGATATCAATGACATTTTTAAAGTTTTCATTTATGAAGACAATGTACAATCAGGCAAGGTGGACTGTGAAATTGATATACGTTTTGATAATATTGATTTTGGAATTCAAGAAAGAAATGACGAAAGAACCTATAAAGAGGAGATTGTTACGGGCATAGAAGAAATTACAAATTCCGATGGAACGATAACTAAAAAAGATATCACTGAAATAGTAGAGGCTTATGTATTAACCAAAGAGATTAGAAAGATTGCAGAATGGCGATTGAGATTAGATGTCAGATCTTTTGGAAATAACTGTACGATCAGCGATCGAGGTTTTCAAGAATCAATCGTGGCTGCCATTCAAGACGTACAAGTATCCGGTGATGAACGAGCACTACCAAATGGCATTAGAGTGGGTCAAGATGGCCGGCTCCCCTCTGATGATGAAATGGCTGAAGAGTTGCTTGAGATTTTATACGAGCAGGTAGAGGATTATTTGGAGAGGAGGTAGGTGCATTAATTCATATTATTGATACTATCCATGAAAAAATGAGAGCCATAATATACATATTGTTCATTATCACAATTCCGTTGTCTTGCAATTCAAAGAACGTACGTATTAAATCTTTCAACAAACTACTTCCTGAAACAGATAAGGAGGTCTTGAACTCTTGGCTAAAGTTTTATGATGAACTCATTCATGAAAACTACTCAACATCCGGAACGAAAAAACTACTTAAAGATATTGTTGACAATCGAACCTCCAGATGGAAATACAACAAAGAACATTTGTGTAGAATATTGGCTGATTTTACGCAAAGTTCATTGGAAATAAAAGGAGAGAAACTAAAATACGATACGGTTTTTGTAGGCCATTCCAGAATTACAAAAGATGTAGCAGATACAATGATAATTACAGTAACACAAGCGAAAGATACAAGTGAACAACAAGGAGTTCTCTACGAAGACAATTCAGGGGAGGCACAGGTTGAGAAAACTAGAAATGATGGTTACTGGAATCTCATAAGCGAAAGTTCTTTTGTGAAAGCTCTTAACCATCATGAGAATCCAAAAGAAATAAATGAATACATTGAAACAAAAGAAAAGATAGGAAAATGGAGCTATAGAAAAATTGCAGAATCTATGTCTCAAGACTCAACAATAGATTATGAAGAATATTTTATAAAAAGGATAATTGTATTTGAGATTATAATTGAACACATGAAACAAGAACACGGATGCTAACAATTGTGGGTATTGTCATATCTTATTATGGTTCACTTAAGGGAGGCGCCATAGCCTAGAGTCAGTCAATATCTCTTTGGGAGAAGTTGATAAATAATCAACATCAAACTAATCAATGAAACTATTATTACCTATCTTTCTTTTCTTGACCATCCTGACTAGTTGTCAAGATATACCTATCAATACCCCATATCCTAATTTGGAATTTGATCAAGTGATTGCTTATAAAATGAAAGGAATGGAGGGTCAAGTAATTGAGAACGGAAAGCTTTAAAATAATGTTGATAAGCAAAATCAAATTCTTGACAGTCTTCAAGTAAAAAAACTCCTTTCTATTATGAATAAGAAATCTTCCTATGGGGGTGTGTCGGCAAGTTGCTTTGAACCTCACTTGGGTTTTGTATTTTATGATACAGCTAAAATATTGTGGCTCACTCTACGATTTGTTTAGCATGTAATTCGATGAGCACAACTCCGAAAATTGAAGAATTCGCATTTAGTAAAAAGGGAGCTAATCGTATTTTTGAACTTGAAAATGAGTTGCTTATTGAATAAATATCAAAGTATAAACATTAAATTATAATGTAACCTCCAATCATGCCACTCAGAAAAAAATCAAATGTGCTAATAAGCTTGCACTACAAAAAATGAAAGACCAGTTTGAATTAAAGAAACAATTTGAAAAATGTGGCAATTGTTCTATCATCTCATTGACAAAAGAACAAGCAGTATTTGATTTATAAGTCACTAATCGTATTGCTTCCAAGCTTGCAAGAAATGTGGTGAGAATAAAGGAAATACTAATATTCAAATGCTTGACTTAGATGTGGAACTTCTTAATACCCCAAATAGTAAGCCTGCGAGTGGTAGTTAGAATACATATAAGTATAATTTTATCTTGATTATTTATACTTATTCATATATATTTGTTAACAAATGTATACTTATACGTATAATTATTAAGTAATATGCGAAATAAAAGACTACTTCTTATAGAACAACTAGATAAGAAACTATTGAAATTTCAAGGGTCATCTAAAGTAATTGTCCCAACAAAAGGCTGGATAAATACAATCAGGACTACTCTTAATATGACAAGAGAACAATTGGGTGTTAAGCTTAAAATGACCAAAGGTGCAATACAAAAGATCGAAGCAAGAGAAGCGGCAGGGCAAATAACAATCAATAAATTGAGAGATGTAGGACAAGCCTTGAACATGAAATTTGTTTATGGTTTTGTACCATATGATGGATCGATTGAAAATTTAATAAGTATAAAATCAGAAAAATTAGCTAGAAAAATAGTTTTGAGGACTAATCAAAATATGAAACTTGAAAACCAAGGAATTGGAAATGAAAAGATCAATAAGGCAATCAAAGACCTATCAGATGAAATAAAGAAGGATGTAAGAAAAACTTTATGGGATTTGAAATAAAATATAATGATGGCCAAACCCCTTTAGATGAAAATGAAAAAGAAGGTCTAAAAATTGAATCAATTACGACTCAAGGTGAACTAGACGAGTTTGAACAATTAAACATAGAAAAAGCTGTAGGATGGATTTTTCGAACAAGGCTAAAGCCTGAGAAGATATTAACTGAAAAATTTGTAAAAGAATTACACAGAAGAATGTATGTAGATGTTTGGAGGTGGGCTGGAGAATTTAGAAAATCAGAAAAAAACATTGGAGTCAATTGGGCCAGAATCGGAATTGAATTAAGAACCTTGATCGACGATACTAAGTATTGGGTAAACAATAAAACCTTTTCCCCTGAGGAAGTTGCCATAAGATTCAAGCATAGAATAGTATCTATCCATTGTTTTCCAAATGGGAATGGAAGACATTCCAGATTGATGGCGGATATCATAATAGAATCGATTTACGGAATGGAGCCATTTTCTTGGCACCAATCTAATATGGTTAAAGCTAATGAAACAAGAATGAAATATATCAGGTCCTTAAAAGAAGCTGATAGAGGAAATATTAACCCATTAATTGAATTTGCAAAAACCTAGTATTACCAAACAAGATGTGAGCACACTAGGTAGTTAGGTCTCTTTTTCAATCGCGGGTAATTTACTTCTTAAACATAGGCAATGGATTTAAAGGCGATTTAAAAAAGTTCTTCAAGGTTTGAATGACTAAAAATTTATGAAAGCCTAAGGTTGGATGTTTCTTTACAATTTTTCGGTATTCAGCTTTTGAAAGGCCAAACGATTTTCTACCCTTTGTCACATCCATCCAATCTGCTCTACGAAAGGTCTCAACAGTTCTCTGAAAATCTCCTTTGTACTTACTACGCTTGTGATGCATATCAATCATTAAGCTGATCTCTTCTACCCACTCTTGTCTTTTTTCTGATTGTAAATACTTCGAGCTAAGCTCAATAGACGGCTTTAAGTAATCAAAGGTTTTGTTGGTCCAAATACCGAGGTCATGAAATGCAGCTGCGATGGCATATTTTTCTTGATTCTCTTTCTTTGCATCTGATAGAGTACAAAGTAAAAATACTCTACTAGCATGATTTGAATATCTCTCAAAGTCCTTGCCTAATTCTGATTTAAATTCAGTGAGAATGCTCAAAATTAATTCATTGTTCTTCATAGCTCAAATATCTACGGAATAGCCTGCATCTTCATTGATTTGAATCAAGAAATTCTTTTTCTGATCCGGCTCAATGTTTCTGGTGTGATATTAAGATATGAAGCAATGTGATATTGAGGAATATTCAATAACCAATCTGGTTTCTTCATTTGGAGGTCCTTGTATAATTCATCTTTGGTCATCGTAATCCTTTTCCGCTCTAGTGATTCCTTAGCCAGTAGAATCTTTTGAAAAGATTTCTGCACAATCTCCTGTCCACAATTGTACTTTTCTAACAGATGTTCAAACTTATTTTTAGAAAGAACCCATAAGTTTACTTCGGTCAAACATTGCTGATACTTATGCGTCTCTGAATTATTCAAAAAAGAAATTAGATCCGTTGTAAAATTATTGCTCCCATAGAAGTTAATATTTACATCTTTAAAATTTGAAGAATAGTATTCTCTAACGAAACCATTTTCTATAAACCTCAATTCAAGTTCTGTTGAATTTGGTCTTAATATAAGCGCATCCTTTCCATAGGATTCAGCTGAAAATGCATGAATGAGCTCATCTAATCCTTCTTTATTGAATGGGAAATTTTCTGAGAAAAATTGCAAAAGGATTTCATTACTTTTCATTAATTGGATTGCAATATTTTTGAGAATTAAGCTTTACGTAAAATTTTCTCCATTTTCCGACCCTTTGCCAACTCATCGACCAGCTTATCCATGTACCTTGCTTTACGAGTTATTTCATTGTCAATTTCTTCAATTCGGTACCCGCATATAACCCCTGTGATTAACTGCGCATTAGGATTTATTTTTGCCTTTTTGAAGAAGGTTTCAACGGTGACTTCATCTTCAACCAACTTTTGAATTTTTTCTTTATCATAACCTGTCAACCACTCAAGCACTTGATGCAACTCCTCTTCGGTTCTTCCTTTCTTTACTACTTTATTAATGTAGTGAGGGTAAAATGTGCCAAACACTAGTTTAGCAACCCGTTCATTGTGTTCATCTGTAACTTTCATTTCTTTTTTATAGATGCTGCTCACTTAAGTAATACCCTAAATTAAATAAAGCATTTCAAAACTTAAAGTGTTTTAATTAATTCAATCATTTGATCATAATTAAGTAGCGGATCAATTTTTACCTCTGGGACAAGACCCGACCTTAGATTAGAATCAGCGTCCAAAATTAATCGATAGGCTGGAAATCTAATTTGAATTTTAGAATTGGGAAGCATAATTATTGGGAATGAACCGCCATTATTTCCATTGTAACCTCCAGAGGCTTGAAGACCAATAAAGGTTGCATCTGAATATTGCTTGAGCCATGTAGTTACCATGGTAGAGGCTGATGCAGTAAATCCATCGGTGACTACAAACACCTTTCCATCGAAATGATTTTTATTTTTTGGTCTACGACTGTATTCAAATTCAGATCCTAACTTATTTTTACGCCAATGAAGGATATCACCAATATTGTATTTTAACTTCGAAAGAAATAAAAAGAACTTACCCTTTTTGCTTAGGTACTTAAAAGTTTTTAAATGCTTAGGCTGAAGGATTGAATAAGAAAACTTTTCATCCACTAAAAATCTAGTAAGTGCAATGGCAGAATTTCTATTTCCACCTCCATTCAGCCTAAGATCTAACACAAGGGTATCTAATTGTAAATCATTGATTTTTTCAAAGACCTTATTAAAAAATGCTCGGTCACTTTTCCTAAAGGAAGAAACTTTTAAGACACCGTAATTATCTTTAAGCTTAAATAAATTTTTTCCGTTGGCTAAAATCCCATCTATACTTGTGGATTTTGAAATCGGCAATTTATCTAATGACTCAAGTTTATAGCTCCCTTGATCTGTCTTGATTGCATAGATTTCAGGATCCTCCAAAACGATGGATAAAATAACTTCAGATTTTTTATGAAAATATGCTTTAGCAAATGCATCCGTCAATCCATCACTTGCTTTATATTCTTTGAATCGCTCAATTATTTCAGATGATTGAATCCCATTAATACTTTCAATATTCTCACCAATTAGTGTTGAATCGATGCTATGGGTGATCTTAAGATTCCCCTCAAACACAGCTACCCTAAACGGGCAATAGTTTTGAATTTTCGCATTAAAAATTTCAGGAATAAATCGAAGGCTTGTATGTACACAACCTATGTTATAAACGCCCTTCTCAATCCACAATAGGTACTCTAATGGAGTTAAGTCTGATTTCGTCATCTCTTCTGCCATTTCTAATACTGGCAGGATATCAACTTTGACATCAGGATCATAGTTTACTGGATGCCCATTCGTAACTGCATCGTTCAAAAAGGTGAGATCAGAAATTAGAGATTCCTTGGAAAGTTCTTGCCCATAAATACTAGAGATTAATAAGAACATCAAGACAAGAATCAAGGCACTTATTCTGTCGTGGGTGGTATGACTTTTAACTTTCAATGAACCACCGTCTTAATGACTTACAATTATTTTCTCTATAATTTTTTCATTGGAATTTTGATCTTGTATTTCTAAGAGATAAGTTCCATTGCTAAGCGTATTGATGTTGATCGATTCTTGATTCTGGGAATGGTGAATAAGTTTGCCATTCAAGGAATAAATTGAAACGAAATATTTAAGACTACCTTCAACCTCAATATTTATACTTTCAGAGACGGGATTCGGATAAATATTAATCGTTGAATTTGCAAGTTCATATATTGAAGTTGTCTCAATAAGGCCATCACAATTCTCATCTACGTCATTATCAGGAATCTCCTCAGCAGCTGGATTGATATTTTCATCTTCATCATCACAATCCTCTGCCAAATTAAATCCATCTTGATCTAAATCGTCATCCAAGGTAGAAGGATCACAATCATCATCTATGCCATTGTAAGGTTCTTCAGTTTGGTCGGGATTAACGCTAGCATTGCTATCATCACAATCTACATCCGAAGTAAAACCATCTCCATCCAAATCAGTGATGGCATTGTAGACATAAAGCTCTTTGCCAAGATTGTCCGTCGTTCCAAAAAAGAATAAATTATTGTTTGCGGAAGTAAGATCTGAAATTTCATTCCCAGACTCCTCTCCTATTGAACTTACTTTAGAAGTTCCTTGCGGTGTACCATCTGATTTATATAAATCATTATTGAATGGAAAACTAATTCTTTGGCCCACCATAAATAGTTCACCATTATGGTTAGTTAACCAATGACCATTGTCTAGAGGGCCATCTTCAAAATCATCTCTATCAAGTAAGGTTGATGTTCCTGCAATGGTTCCATCGGAGACCAAGGTCGAAATATCAGGTGCAGAAAAAGGTTGTGAGCCATGATATCCGCAGAATGCAAGACTATCCTTATATTCCGTAAAATATCTTGGGGTTATATCAATGTCTGCCACCTGTTCAATGATAAAGGTACCTGCAACTGTTCCATCCGAACTCCATAAATGACGATCATTATTTGAGTCTACCCCTTCGAATAAAATCTTATTTCCTAAAACCCCGATGGTTCTTAAAGATTCAGTTCTTGCCCTCCGATCAAAATCGGTGTTCAATATTAGGGTGCCAGCTTCCGTACCGTCAGTCACATACAATGAGCCATCATTGGTTCCGTCCCCATACCAGAAGAAGAGATTTTCTCCCGCAGCGGTCATATTGATTGTTGCCTTTGAAGATTGATCTACACTTGAATCAAAGAGCTCAGCAACCGACTCAACATCTCCTTCCCCATCATAGCTAGCTAAAAAAGATCCTGAAGTTGTCTCAGGCCAAGCAATCATATACATCAAATCTTTAAAGACTATGGCATCTTTAAAACCACTTCTTTTAAACCAATCCAGCTCAATAATTTCTTCACTCTCGCCATTGGATGGGTCCATACTGAATAGAAATTCAGTAAAGTCAAATCTTCGGTTGTAATACAATTGATCTTTATAGCCAACAAATAATTCGATTGCTCCGGCAAGTTCCAAGACCGTTTCCACATCACCCGCATTATTGATCTTTAAAATTCTAGAAGTATCTGATGAAAAGTACTCTGATAAATAAAGCTCATTATTGAGATATACTTCACCAGGAACAATTTCACTTTCGTTGAGAGTGTAGATGAGCGAGGTCCCTTGTGCTGTACCATCTGAAAATACGATATCCGATTGATTATTGATAATAATTGAATTACCAAGGGTTCCTAGTACGGTTGCTTCTTCTGAAATCCCACTATCCGGACCAGGCATTAAATCAAGGACAAGCTCAGCCATTTGGCCATAAGAAATGGTTGCCAAAAGCAGAAAAAGGAAGCATAACTTAAATTTCATATTTTAAATTGTTTTACTAGATGATTAGAAGTACAATATATTTTATCTCTAAGAATTACTAAGCCCGCCTC
>JAHDGF010000049.1:32010-35089 GCA_020627785.1 Saprospiraceae bacterium | reverse complement strand
ATATGTATAAATATTTTCTTAGTTTACTTATCACACCTGCTTATTACTTATTATTAGTAAGTTATATATATACCAAATAAGTAATATATTATTTTTTAAATAATGAAATTTAGTAATATATGCGATTTACTTAAACATTGTGCGTCTCCCAATGATTGAACAGATGGGACAATCGTTAGGATTATGGCCTCGAGCAGGACAATATTCTCTTCCAAAAAAGATAATTTGTAAGTGTAACTTATTCCATAAATAATCTGGATAAAGTTTTTTCAGATCGGTTTCAGTTTTCGTAACATTTTTACCTGTACTTAAAGTCCATCGATGGGCAAGTCTATGAATGTGTGTATCAACTGGAAAAGCAGGCACATCAAAAGCTTGGGACATAACTACGGAGGCAGTTTTATGCCCCACCCCTGGTAATTCTTCTAAGGCTTCAAAACTTTGCGGGACTTCACCATCATGTTTATCTAATAATATGTGAGAAAGATCATAAATGGCTTTAGATTTTCTAGGAGCTAATCCGCAAGGTCTGACGATGTCTTCAATTTCTTTTGGCGTCAAGAGAATCATTTCTTCGGGTGTTCTCGCTTTCGCAAATAAGAAAGGCGTTGTTTTATTAACCCGTTCATCCGTACATTGAGCTGATAATAAAACAGAAATTAGTAAACTGTAATCACTAAAATGGTCTAAAGGGATTGGTGTCTCTGGATAAAGTTCTTCAAGTTTATCCGAGGCAAATTTTGCCTTTTCTTTTTTTGACCATTTATAACTCATACTTGTTGCTCTATCAAAAATTTCATAGTGTCTACCCCATCCGCATAGTCTGCTAATCCTGGGACCTGAGATTTGCCGAAAGGCAAAACATCAATATCCTTTAATTCACAATTACTTACCACACATTGTAATTCATCCTGCAGACCCTTTAATTCCTTTTCTAATTCTTCCAGATCTTCATAATAACTAAAGTGAAGACAAGATATCCGAGAATAAATAGAAGGGTCCTCGATGGTGATCAAACTACCATTTGTATAAAACTTGGTTTTATTTAAAAGGTAAATGGCATAATTGTAATCAAAATTATTTTTGTATTTATTGTGAAGGACCAGCGGTTTCCATTCTTCGAAGACTTCCATTATCAACTCGATTGGATAGCCTTTCGGCAAATATATTTTAGAAACGTTTCTACATCCCATTCCAAAGTAATAGAAAATATCCTTTCCTAATTCCTTCAACTCCTCTCGGGAGGTATCCTCTTTCAAGACACCAATACTTGTCCTATTTTTACGAATGATGTTCGGAATCTTCCCAAAGTAGTAATCAAAATATCTTGAGCTGTTATTACTTCCTGTGGCTATGACCATATCTACCTCATTCAATCTTTCTCTTTCTTCAAATTGTAAAGAACACTCTGGCAGCTCCTCAGTGAGGTACTTTATAAATAGTGGTGTTAGCACCTTGTCTTTATCCGAAAACTTGATATGCATGTTATGCCCGGCTAAAAATCCACAGATCAAATCATGCATCCCTACCATTGGAATATTCCCAGCCAAGACTAAGCCTAGTTTTTTAGCGTCAGGTGTTTCTTTTAAATTATACTTTGACAACCATGATTCTAACTTCGCTTGATTAGCAAACTCTGAGGTTATTCCATGAATGGCCCTTTCAATGCTTTCTTGCGTAAACCAAGGATTTTCCAATTCAGCTTTTCGTTTGGCAGCTTGAACTTCAGGGCTTTCTTTATTTGAAAACCTTTTTCCTGCAGCCACTAGTGCCACTACTCTTTTCTCCAGTTGAATCATTTAAAGCAGTTCTTTTCGCGAATGTACATAATGTCTCCATTTCTCGATCGCCTCTGTCATATCCAAGGGTAACGGAGCTTCAAAATACATTTTCTCATTTGTGACTGGATGAATAAATCCGAGAGAGGCCGCATGTAGAGCTTGTCTAGGAAGAATCTTAAACGTATTATGCACAAATTGCTTGTACTTACTAAAGACAGTCCCTTTTCTAATCCGATCGCCTTCATACTTTTCGTCATTAAAAAGTGGGTGACCTTGAGACAACATATGAACTCTGATCTGATGGGTACGACCAGTTTCAAGAACACATTCAATCAAACTCACATAATATAAAGGTTCTATGACCTTATAATGAGTGATGGAATGCTTTCCTCCTTCATTCTCTTCGTAAAGCTTCATCCGTTTTCGATTATAAATATCTCGACCGATAAAACCCTCAATGGTTCCTTCCGCAGGTTCGGGTTGTCCCCATACCAAGGCCAAATATTTTCTTTCAATGGTATGATCAAAAAACTGTTTGGACAAATGTGTCATGGCCTCTGGATTTTTAGCTATGACTAAAAGACCAGAGGTATTTTTATCAATCCGATGAACAAGTCCAGGTCTGTCTGGAGGGTTGCCATCCATGATTGGCAGGTCTGAATTTTTGCCTAAATAATGAGTTAAACCATTAACCAATGTACCGCTCCAGTTTCCTATGCCTGGATGCACGACCATTCCTGCTGGTTTATGAACCACCAGTATTGCATCATCCTCATAACGTATGTCCAGAGGAATGTCCTCCGGGCTTACGATTTCATGATCGTTATTAGATTCTGGAAGAAAAATCTTAATGTAGTCTGATGGCTGAATTTTATAACTGGCCTTTTTATTTTTGAAATTGACCAAAATACTTCCATCGGCTACAGCATTCTGAATTCGATTCCTTGAAACTTTCTCCAATTTATCAAACAGAAACTTATCCAATCTCATTGGCGTCTGACGTGGATCGACGATTACATTTTGGTATTCAACAAAGCCCCTTTGCTTCATTTCCTCAACACATTGCTCTTCTGTCATAATTATCAATTAAAACCCAAAGGTTATCCCAATGGTATTCGTGATGAAATTTACTTGGCCTTTTCTCAGTCGAAAATTATCCCAAGGAATTTCATTATTTAAATCCTCTGCGACATAATACCTGGCAGAAGTGCTGCTATGAAAATCTGCTGTAAAATGTATTGCTGTAAGGAAGGCTATATTAGATTGTATCCCTATCCCAACTTTATAACCTATGGATG
>JAHDGF010000049.1:0-32000 GCA_020627785.1 Saprospiraceae bacterium | reverse complement strand
TGGATGCATGGTATGTTTCATATCTAAGGTTGCCCTCTTCAGCCCCTTCAATTCGATCTACTGTTTTTGTATAAATATGATTTACACCAAGTTCGCCTTCTATATACGGTTCAAGTTTGTCCGTATAAAAACTAGTATAATATCTAAGGCCTAGGCCGGTATGAAATAATTTAGTCGTAGTTGCTGAGTTCACCGCAAAATTCTCAAAATCACCAAACAAAACATAATCTTGCACCAAGCGACTTAAACGAAAATTGTGAATGACGAATCCTGCCGATAGTGCTTCATTCTTTTTAAAGGATTTATAATAACTAAGCTTAAATCCTACTTTTAAAACATCTATTATGCGGGTAGTCGGCGCTAGTGGTTGATTTAATGATAATGAAAAATTTAACAAAGAATATGTTTCGGATGCATCAACATAATCTTGATCTTCATAATCCTCGACCTCATCAACAATGATCTCTTCGTCTTCTTGAGTAAAGGCAAAATTCCCTGCAATAAGCAGAAAAAAGAAAATCAGGATTATATTCGTCTTTATTTTTAACATGTTCATTTAAGCAATACAAATATATGAAAACTGATGCTCTAAAAATTAAATCAATTTGCTCTCAAGAATGGAAACATGAGAATTTAAATGAACCACATATACTTCCAATCTATAATAGCTCAGCTTTTGTATTTAATGACATTCAAGATGGTATTAAAATCTTCAAAGGTGAAAAGGAAGGTTATGTTTATTCAAGATACAACAATCCAACACTAGCCACAACAGCTGGAAAATTAGCTGCTATTGAAAGTATTGATTCTTCAGATGAAGCCTATTGCTTATTAACAGGTTCAGGAATGGGAGCAATTTCTACCCTCCTCTATGCTGTTTTAGAACAAGGTGATACAATTCTTACTCAAGCAGATTTATATGGAGGAACAACAGAGTTGATGCAATCTGTTTTGAATAAGTTTGGAGTAAAATGTTTGGTTACTGATTTAAGAGATGAAAAGGGTTTACGGCAACTTCTTGTTAATGAAAAAGTAAAATTAATCTATACTGAAACTCCATCCAATCCACTCCTGGCCTGTGTTGACATTGAAAAAATATCAGGCGTTGCAAAGGAATTTGGATGTCTAACTGCCATTGACAATACCTTTGCTACTCCATTGCTTCAAAGACCCTTCAGTTTTGGAATAGATTATATAATCTACTCCACGACTAAGTACTTAAACGGAATGGGCAATGCCTTAGGAGGAGCGATTCTTACTCGTGATAAGGAGGCATATAAAAATTTATGGCATGTAGGAAAGTTGAATGGCACTTACTGTAGTCCTACAGATGCTTGGTATCTATACAATGGTTTGAAAACTTTTCCAATACGAATGGAAGAACATTGCAAAAATGCAATGGCACTAGCAAAGTACTTAGAGGCAAATGATCGTGTTACTAAAGTGAATTACCCAGGGTTACCTTCACACAGAGATCATGAAATAGCTAAAAAACAAATGAAAGCCTTTGGTGGGATGTTGAGCTTCGAGGTCGCAGGAGGTCTTGATGAAGCCATTCAATTTATGAATGCATTAAAGTTATCAACACTCGCCCCTACCTTGGGCAATGTTGATACCATCTTACTGCACCCTGCAACTTCTTCACATTTAAAAGTCCCGAACGAGGTACGAGAACGAATTGGTATTAGCGATGGTTTGGTTAGAGTATCGGTAGGGATAGAAGATATCACAGATGTGATAGCAGACTTTCAACAAGCCTTGGAAACATTAGCTTAAATAGCCTCTAATTCCTAATTCAACGACATGGAGATTTTTAATCTCTGCTTGATCAATCTCAAACTTTAGAATGGTGCGCATGCTATGAAAACCATGATGACCGCAAGCTCCTGGATTCATGTGTAAGAGATCTAGCTCTCTATCTGGAACTACTTTACAAATGTGTGAATGGCCGCAAATGTAAAGGTTGGGTCTTTCTTTTATTAAAAGGTCTTGTACTCGTTTGGTATATTTTCCTGGATATCCGCCGATGTGAGTTATAAGTACTTTTAATCCTTCACATTCAAAAATTTGATTCAATGGCCACTGGTATCTTACTTCCCCAGTATCAATATTTCCATAGACGCCTCTTACCTCTCCTTTAAAGCTTGACAGTTTTTCTATCAGAGAATGATCGCCCAAATCTCCTCCATGCCATATCTCATCTGCATCCTTACAATGCATAAGTATGCCTTCATCGAAATGGCTATGTGTATCAGAAATAAGTGTGATTGATTTCAAAGTCTTAATTATCGCCCAAAATGGCTAACCTTGTGTACTTCCTGTTCTTGCCCACTGATTAACTGGATGAAGTAAATTCCATCAGGTAGGTGACTCAATGAATACTGGAAAGACGGAGACTTAGGAGCTATGAATTGCTCAATAATCTGTCCAGAAACATCCATGATATGTACTCTATCTAATCCTCTGTTTGATTCTATGTTTAATAAATCAGAGACCGGATTAGGGAATGTTTTTGTTGTTAATTCAGAATCACGCTGGCCATTTAAATTGAGATCAACTTCAACAGTATTCGAAGCTAAAGCTGTTGCTCTTCCTAATTGGTCAAAAGTAAAAATATCATCAAGACTTAAACTCATGGTGTAGACTCCATCTTCATCTCGGAGACCATTTAATTCATCTTCAACAATAAATTTAAGAACGGCGATAGGTCCTGAACCAGAAACTGGCTGTCCCGTTAATCTAGTGTAACCTATTCGTAATTGTCCCGGTTCAGGTTGTTCAAAAATCTCTTGATAGGGGGAATCATAATTAACCCAAGCGTCATCATTCCACTGCACACAGGCTGAAGTTTCATCAATTAATCCTTCATCAATATTAAACTGGAATGCCAAACCATAAAAGTCATTCACAGGTAAGGCTCCAGAACCTAAACTGATGTCAATGAATAACCATTCACCAGAATCGACAGAGGTCTGTTCAGTAGATAAGATAACAGGTGTTTCGGAAATCGAATGAACTTCTTTAGAAACTAGTTTATTGTATTTCCCATAATTTGCAGAAATTGCATCAGCATCAGAAATGCTAATGACCCCATCTCCGTTGGCATCTAAGTTTTTCAGATCTGTAGCCAAACCGTAATCTAAGTAATCCCAATCTTCAGCTGCATAACCATTCCAATCTATTGGTCCTGAATTCGTTCTTTCAAGACCGCTTTCTCCAATTTCACGACCTAGCGTCATCAAATCTTTCAAATCTACAATTCCGTCAGAATTGAAATCGCCTGGCCAAACGCAATTAACGAGGCAAATACAAGATCCATCATCCGCAGAAACATTAATATCAATCTTTACGATGTGGCAATTTCCATTAGATGTACAATAATTTACTTCAAAGGCATCAAGACCAACATATCCGGGTTGAGCCAGATATTCAATGGCAGATTCTTCTAAAACATAACTTGGTGAACAACTTGAGTTCACAACGGTTCCTGCTGGCAATATATTAATTACACCATGCTGAGGATTAGTTAGGGAAGAAAAAGTGTAACCTGAAGTTGGTGCATTGTGCTGTATAACTCTTGAATTTCCTGACATGGCTTCAAAAAGAAAGCTTTCCGCGCCATGCGGTGTATAGTCATCGATCGAAACAAAAATATTAGCTGTATAGAAAGCCAGGCCGTTAAATACCTTGTAATAAAAAAGATTTGAGCCTTCCTCGTCTGTAGCAGGAGTATAGGTAAATTCCCCATCATTATTATAGGTCAATTCAGGAGAATAATCTACGATATTGAAATCATCTCTAAAATCGTTGTCAAAAACATTGAAAGTGACTGGATCATTAACATTTGTGTAGACATAATCATCTTGTACGAAGGACAATGACAATTCCTTTTCTACGACAACGAAATTAAACGAACATAAATCACCGGCTGCATTTGCAAATACAGCCGCATCAGTTCCAACGAATTCACTATCGGGGGTGTATGAATAAACATTGTTGTTACTCGTTGAGGTACTGCCATTTACAGGGCTAATTGCCAAACTGTAATCTGCATCAGTCAAATAGTAATCTATCGTTTCCTTATTATTCAAAGGAACATCAATTTCAATCTCAGGATTCATTGATGTATTTATAAATCTGGCCAAGCCATTACCACCAGAACCTAAGTCATCTTCAGCGATATACGAAACATAACCAATGCTTACGTTTGGATCAAAAATGAACTCCAATTCTCCAGAAGCTAAGATGTTGGCAGTTCCTCCTTCTACAAAGGCAAAATCGCTCAAATGGAGCGCTCCGTCTGAATTTGTATCATTTGCAAGAACATCAAATACGACAGTATTCGTGGAAGAGACTACAATCTCATCTGCTGGTTCAACAATGGACTCTTTTACTTCATGTCGATATGTTGCATAACGTATGGAAGGAAAACCTGGAAAGATCCCAACATCAAAATATTCCACAATCACATCAATTTGTCCCGTGGCATTGAAGGCAGGTTGAAAATAAACCTCGTGATTGTTATTTCCAGTTAAAGGGTTAGTCCCTACGGTTTCATATTCGATATGGGCGGAATTAACTACATCTGGCGAACCACCAATGGACTGGATTGGTGTTGACACCAACTCATTTTTCTTAACTTTAACCACAGTGAATTCAGGATTTAATTGAGCTCCTAAAGAGCCAATTAAAAAAAAGAAAAAACTAATGTTTAAAACTTTGTTCAAGATCATTTGTGGTTAATGTTCGAGGTTACGACAAATATAAAACTCATTGGTCAAAAAACATGCTTTCAAAAAGACATTTTATTTGACCTTAACATATATAATATTTATCAATACAGATTTCAACTTATTTATCTGATATTCTGTAGTTTATACATATAAATAAAAAATAATATTTAAATTTTTCACAGATAGAAATTTAAGATATATATTATATTTAAATGTCTAATGATCAATTAATTATATATTACTTAAAAATATAATTTGATAAATACTAAATTATATAGAGTACTTTCAAAATTTTCTAAGAAGGATTTAAACCGATTAGACAAGTTTATCCGGTCTCCATACTTTAATACCAATCAAGAGGCAATCCGTCTCTTTGAAGTTGTATTTTCTTCTTTAAAGAAGAACAAGACTATCAGTGAAAAAGCGGCGTGGGGGTTGATTAACCCGGAAAAAAGTTTTGATTCAAAAAAGTGGAGGAAAAATTTATCAAACCTCCTTTCGATAGTTGAATCTTTCATAATTCAGGAAAATTTAGAGAAAGATCCTTTAGCACAGTATGAATATCTTCTCAAAGGAATTAAAAAACATAAGTTTGATGAATTAGAAAAAAAAGTATCTCAAAATTCTCTGCTATCATCAGAAAGGAGAAAAGAACAATCTGGAGACTATTTCTACAGAAGATATCAAATTGAAAAAAATGTTTATAACCTAACTACCCAGTTTCAAAAAAAAGCGCAGAAAAAGAACATATCAGCTGCTGAAGACATGATAGAGCTAACAAAAACATTAGATCTATTTTATTTAATTGAAAAAATGCGTCATGGGATTGAACTCCTAACTTGGAAAAGAATGTACAAGTCGGAAATTGATATGTTACAATTTGAGTTTACAGCAAAACTTATTGAAAAAAGTGACTATTTAGAGAATCCTGGTGTTAACATGTATTATCAAATTTACAAAGCTTTACACAATCAAGATGAGGAATCCCATTTTTTCACAATCAAAGAATTAATAAATACTCACTTGGATGAGTTTCCATGGGAAGAACAGCAAGAAATTTTAAGATCAACAATAAATTATTGCATCGGAAAAGGTAATAAAGGTGATTCAAAATTCTCGAAAGAAGCCCTTGAATTTTACGACTATGGAATTGATTCTGGATTACTGTTGGTTGATGATGAATTATCACCCACAACATTTAGAAATGTTGTAACTTTTTCTTTAAGGTCAGGATTCATTGAACTAGCTTCCAATTTTGTTTCTGAAAAAATTCATTTAATCAATGAAACATATAGGGACAATGCTCTCAATTTTAACCTTGCAAGAATTCACTGGTATAAAAAAGAACATGATGATGTTATCAGCTATTTAAGTAAAGTTGACTTTCAGGATATTTGGTACAATATGGATTCGAAAACCATGTTGATTGCAACTTACTATGAGCAAGAAGAATTTTCTGTACTTGAAAATCTACTGACTTCGTTTGCCGCATTTATTAGAAGAGAAAAATCACTTGAAGAAAATAGAAGAAAAGCTTATTTAAATTTCATTAAAATGGTGACAAAACTTATTAAAATTTTTCCAGTTACAAACGAAAAATTAGATAAACTTGAAAAAGAAATTAATTCTACAAATCCGATGATTAGCAAATCCTGGATTTTAGGAAAAATCGTTCTCCTCCGAAAATAATTATAAATTATTCAGTGCATCTTTATAAGCATTCAAGCATCGTTCTCTTGCAAATTTATGATCAACCATAGGCTCTGGATAATCATCCGTGCCATACTCTGGAACCCACTTCTTCACATACTTTAATTCTTTATCAAACTTCGTGAGTTGGGATGTAGGATTGAAGATTCTGAAATAAGGAGCGGCATCTGTACCACTACCCGAGGCCCACTGCCACCCTCCGCTATTACTAGCCAAATCAAAGTCTAAGAGTTTTTCAGCAAAGTAGGCTTCACCCCAACTCCAGTGTATAAGTAGATGTTTTGTCAAAAAGCTAGCAACGACCATCCTTACACGATTGTGCATATAGCCAGTCGCATTTAATTCTCGCATACCTGCGTCAACCATGGGATAACCAGTGCGACCATCTTTCCATAATTGGTAATCTTCCTCATTATTTCTCCATTCTACTTTATCGTATTTTGGTCTGAATGCACCCTCGACAACATGTGGGAAATTATCAAGAATTGTACTATAAAAATCTCTCCAAACTAGCTCGGATAAATAAGTGTCGTTTAGGGTCTGCGCTTTGCGTGCTTTCTCTCTGATACTGATTGTTCCAAATCTAAAATGCACTCCCAATTTACTGGTTCCATCGATGGCTGGAAAATTGCGATTCTCATCATACTTCTTTATGATTTTTTGAGCAACTACCGTTGATGGAATTTCAATATCGCTTCTTTCAAATTTCATTTGCGCAAGCGTCAACTCAAATGGCTTTAACTCCTGATTAAAATTTGAAAAATACTTTTCATTGGGATAGGAAGAAAAATAATAGGAACTCCTACCCTTCATTCTAGTCTCAAGTTTTTTTAACCACTTTCTCTTATAGGGTGTAAATACCGTATAAGGCAATCCATCATCCTTCGTAACCTCCTCTTTTTCGAAAATTATATGGTCCTTATAAGTCTTGAAACCAATCTTAGATTTTTCTAAGTGTGATTTAATTTTCTCGTCTCGGACTTTGGCGTAAGGTTCGTAATCTCGATTCGTATAAACGGTTGAAACCTTGTGTTCTGAAAGAATCTGGGACCAGGCATTGGAAGGTTTATCGTAATAAACTTTGAGGCTGCTTCCTTGCTCCTTTAATTCAGTGTCTAATCTTGATATCTGATCAAAAATGAAACTAACTCGCGCATCAGTTTTTGGAAGCTTATTAAGAATATCTTTATCAAATATAAATACGCATTGAACGGGTTTATCTGACTTTAAGGCGTGATAAAGGCCTGCATTGTCATGCAAACGTAAATCTCTTCTAAACCAAAATATATTTACCATATGATCTCCAGATTGCTTTGAATGTCCCCAAAGTCAAAGGAACATGAGAACAAATTATTTGTTCAGACCAAATTAGTTTTATTATCCTTTAATTCTATTAATTTTGCACTGCTTATCAATTGATAACAGTTAAGAAGAAACAATTATGATTAAATTCCGATATCTGGCTCTAGTTCTAGCCTTATTATGTTCTTGCCAAAATACTGACTCAAAACAAGCAGTTGTCTCTGATGCCTTTGCTGCTGCTGAGCAGGCCTATAAAAGCGAAAAAAGTCAAACAACCGCAAATAAATTCATCGACCAGATCTTGTCTAAAATTGCGGACAATCCGAAGGATAAATCGCAAATCATTGCTCTTTCTGAGAATGCATATAATGTTGCCAAAGAAAACAATCTTGTTTCTAAGCAAAGAGGGTTTCTCTTTTCATTAATAAAAGAAGATTATGGTAACAGTTCAACACCATCAAGAATCTCAGAATTGGCCGGGCAGATGACGACCATCAAAAGGGCTGGAACGGCAAATATTTTATATAAATCCCTAATTGATAATTTCCAAAATACTCCTGAGGCTGTGGATGCACAGAAAAAATTAGATCCAGCTGTTTCTAATATACCGCAGTACATAGTGAACATTGGTGAAGGAATATTTAAAGGTGAAGTTGATAAATTTGGAATTAATAGAAATGCTGCCCTAAGATATGTAGATGCCTGTGAGGCATATGCTCTTTCTTACCCTGAAACCGAGGATGCAGCCTCTCATTTATTCAGGGCCGCTGAAATTGCTAAAAGCATTCAAACCTTTCCTAAATTGATGAGTCTGTACGATTGGATCATTGATCGGTATCCTAACTATGAGAAGACTCCTACCACACTTTTCCTAAAGGGATTTGTGCTAGAAAATGACCTAAAGAATGATGAGAAGGCTAAGGAGGTTTATGACCATTTCATTGCCACTTATCCCAACCATGAGCTAAGAGATGATGTAGAGTTTCTTCTTGAAAATTTAGGAAAAACTGATGAAGAGATTCGACAAATAATTGAAGCCAAACAACAGAATAAAGAGCAATAGACTTTATTCTAAAATTACCTGTTTTACTGCGATGGGATCTAAGGTTGTCCCACGGACTTTGGCTTTTGCGACGACCTTATACGTTGATTTCACGCCCTTCAGGGACTTAGCAATCATTGCCAAACCTTTCTTTAAGAAGTTCTCATTTTCAAATTGATCAACTTCAGATAATAGTGGATTATAAGCCAATGTAAAAGGCACTGCCACATCTACTTCCTTATCTAATTGGATAGAGTCCGTAATGAGCATTGAGCCTAATTCATATTCATCAATGAGTTTCTCATCCGCTCTACCTCTTTCATATTTTTCAATGAATTTGAGTTCAATACCGTCAACGATTTGGTCGCTTAGACTAGAGAGTATGATCTTACCGAAAACCGCTTTTTCGCTATGATCAATGGGATCATCTAATTGAATGGAGATTTTAACTCCTTCTATCCCTAGGAAATTTTTTAGCTTATTCAACATCTTTTATAATAATGATTTCAAACTAAAATAAGTTCCTAGACGAATTGCTTATGCCAACTTTCTTCCAATGGAATAATCCATTTTTCAAGAAATTCTCCTTTCGTTTTAACCAATGGGTCAAAGACTAAAGTCTCAGAAGTGATGTCTCCTTCTTTAAACTTTTCAGCAAATTCATCTTTGGAGAATCCTAGAATCTCCTTGTCTTCTTTCATAATCAGAAACTGCCACCGATCAAAAAAATCTGCCCCAAACTTTTGTCCTAGATGCTTCACTAGATTAACAGATTTATCGGTTGAACAACCACTAACTCCATGTCCTGTTTCATCTGCAACAAAGACTAAAAACCTTCTATGAAAAATATTTCCGTAAGCTTGTACTGGCATACCGTGAGAATCCCAAGATTCTACAAAATTATAGATGATCTTACGGATATCATCCATTTCATCATAGGTGAACTCTCTATTCGATTGATAAACCCATACACGTGAAGAGTTAGGAAGTGCAAGTAATTCTCTGAGCATGTTACCAATTATTAGACTGTACAATAAGTTCGGAAAGATCATAGACCATGATCTCCTCTTGTTTTTCTTCTGCCTTTATTCCATCCCCAAGCATGGTTAAGCAAAATGGACAGTTGGCAGCCACAACCTTGGCTCCAGAGGCTACAATTTCTTCTACCCTTTCTGTATTGATTCTCTTGTCTCCGGGCTCATCCTCCTTGTACATTTGAGCTCCACCTGCTCCACAGCACAGACCTTTTGTCTTACATCGCTTTAGTTCGACAAGATCGGAATCCAATGCCTCTAGGACCTTCCGAGGAGCTTCATATACTCCATTAACCCTACCGAGGTAGCAGCTATCATGATAGGTCAATTTTTTACCTTTAAAGGCACCCCCTTCTACTTTGAGTCGTCCAGCATCAATTAACTCTTGCAAATATTGGCTGTGGTGTATAACATCATAGGTTCCGCCTAAAGCTGGATATTCATTTTTAAGCGTATTGAAGCAATGAGGACAGGCCGTTAAAATCTTTTTTACACCGTATCCATTTAAAACTTCAATGTTCTGAAGTGCTTGCATCTGAAATAGAAACTCGTTGCCTGCTCTTCGGGCAGGATCACCCGTGCAGCTTTCTTCTTCTCCTAAGATTGCAAATTCAATGTCAAGAGCAGTTAAAATTTTCGCAATAGACTTCGATACTTTTTGTGCTCGGGCATCATAGCTTCCGGCGCAACCAACCCAAAACAAAATTTCAGGTGCCTTTTCCTCTGCGAGGAATTCAGACATTTTTTTTATTCTTACATCTACACTCATACTTTCATTTTAAATTTCATTGGTCCAAGCATCTCTAGCATCTGGCATCTGCCAAACTGCTCCTACTTGTTCTATACTATTAAACATTGGCAACCAATCTTTAGGACCAGCTGATTCATTCAGGATGTCTGATCTTCGTAACTCCAAGATCGGAGCCAAAGGATCAATCATTATCGGGCATGCTTCAACACAAGCATTGCAGGCTGTGCAAGCATAAATTTCTTCTTTTGTAATAAAATCAAAGAGACTTCTACCATCATCATAGACCCCATTTTCATCTAAGGTAACCGTCCCAGAGTCTAAGGCTGTTCCGACTTCCTCTGCTCTATCTCTTATATCCATCATTATCTTTCTTGGGGAAAGTTTCTTTCCAGTGATGTTTGCTGGGCATTCAGCAGTACATCTTCCACACTCTGTACAGGTATAAGCATTTAATATCATTCTCCAATCAAGATCAAAAACATCTTTGGCGCCGAAACTTGGTAGTTCGGCATCGGCTGAGACTTCTTCTTCTGGAATTAAACCCATCATGGATTTTACTTCATTCATGATCTCAGGCATGTTACTCATTTCACCTCTCGAATTTAGCTTGGCATAAAAGACATTTGGGAAAGCTAGGAGGATGTGGAGGTGTTTCGAGTAGGTTAGATAAATGATAAATCCAAGAACCATAATAATGTGTAACCACCAACCAAATCTTTCGACACCTATCAATCCTTCAGCACTCATTCCGCCAAATAACATGGGCCCTAACCAACCAGTAATGGCAAAGTTACCTGTCTGTACATAGTGACTGTCATTCATATCTTGAAGCACCATATCTGCACCGTTCATACAACAAATACCAGTCAACAAAAGTAATTCTCCTATGAGGATGAGATTAGCATCCATTGTAGGCCAGCCTTTCATTTCTGGCTTCTTGAGCCTTGGTACTTTCAATAAGTTCCTTCTAACAAGAAATACAACAGTGGCTATTAATGCCAAAACTGAAAGAATCTCAATGAAACTGATGATAAAAACATAAAAGCCACCTAAGAATGGAGCAAAAAATCTATGCTGTCCAAAAATTCCATCAATGAAAATTTCTATCAATTCAATCTGGGTAATAACAAAAGCGGCATAAATGAAAAAGTGAAGAACTGCTGGAATCCAATTTTTGAACATCTTTTTTTGCCCAAAGGCAACTAAAGCTACGTTCTTCCAGCGTGTGGAATTATCTTTTTCAAGGATAGGTTCTTTGCCTAATAGAATGTTTCGCCTTAAACGACTGTACCGCTTAAATCCAACAAAACCGACAACTCCAATCAAAAGGATAAACATGATTTGCGAAAGCGCCATAAATACTAGATAGTTTAGAGGGGTAAAATACAAAGAATGAAATTAATCCTTTAGGCAAAATGCCAATATTCAAAATCTCCTTACATTTGGATTATGAGCAAGTTAAAGGTTTTAGACAATCAGCAGATAGATAAAATTATCAAGCGGCTGGCCTATCAGATTCTTGAAAGGAATTATCAGGCTAAGAAAATCATACTTGCTGGCATCAATAGGAATGGGATGAATTTTGCTCAACTATTGAAAGATCAGTTGATGGAGATTTCTACACCCGAAGTAGAATTGGTCAATATTGTTCTAAACCCAGCAAAACCAACAGAAGAGATCGACCTTTCAGTGGATGCTAAAAGTCTAAAAAATCAAAATATCATACTCGTTGATGATGTAGCAAATACTGGGAGAACTATATTCTTTGCTTTTAAGCCGTTGATTGAAATATTACCAAAATCAGTACAGGTTGCTGTATTAGTGGATCGAAAACATAAATCCTTTCCAGTACTTGTAGATTTCGTAGGCTTATCATTGGCCACTACCTTAAAAGAAAACATCAAAGTAACACTTCAGAGAAAGAAGTCAGTTCATTTGGAATAACTAGCTCGTCTTGTGCAAGGTCGCTTGTCTGGTTAAGAGTGTGGATTCCTCCTCTACTCTGTCTGGATCTTGTACACAACAATCTACCGGGCAAACAGCTGCACATTGTGGCTCTTCGTGGAACCCTTTGCATTCTGTGCATTTATCTGGGACGATATAGTAATAATCATCTTCAACTGGAGCCACTTTTTGATCGTGGGCTACGACAATGCCGTCCTCTAATTTATAGTCGTGATCAATCTTAGTTCCTTCTGAAATCATCCATTCGAAGCCACCTTCATATATCGCATTATTGGGGCATTCTGGTTCACAAGCACCACAATTGATGCATTCATCCGTAATAATTATAGCCATTATCGATTAATCCTATTTAAAAGAATTGAAATGAAAACGTAAAATACAGAGGTAGTCAAAACTGCCATTTCTTTATTGAGAAACATCATTACAACCAGCATTGAAACCACCAACATAGGGCCAGGGTTCTGGCGAATACTTAAAAAGCCTGCTTTTAAAGAGAACATGGTAATTTTACTATTCATGACCAATGCCATTAAAAGTGGCACCGCTAGATAAAGTACCTCGTGCATGAATAATAATTGAATTATGTATTGCTCATTAACATAAGCGATGAATAGTCCTAAAAGTATGGCTGTCATCGCCGGTGTAGGTAAACCTTCAAAATCGCTTTTAGATTCTTTCAGATTGAATCTAGCCAATCTTACTGCTGACCCAGCAATTATGAGAAAACCGGCTATAAGTCCAAGCTTGGGAATTTCAGCCAACGTATAATACAAATAAGCAGGAGCTACTCCGAAAGTGACCATATCAGCCAATGAATCCAGTTCCTTGCCCATTTCAGAGGGAGAATCTAGCAATCTAGCCACAAATCCGTCTAAAATATCAAAAATCATCCCCATAGCTATGAAAGCTACACTCATGATCAGGTCATCATGTACTATGGCCATGAAACCACAGCATAGATTCATGATTGTAATCACATTAGGAATGAACTCTTTAACTTTCACAGGGTTTAAACGGATAATTATTTATTAAAGTTGCAAGCTACAAAACTTAAAACCAATTTTAATCGTAAAGATAATTAGATATTATATGCAAAAATTGCAAATTCGTTACGTTTTTAAGACAATAGAAATAAACTCACTCATATGAACACCCGTTTTCTTGTTTTACTTTTCATTATTAGCCTTCCATTTAGCCTTACTGATTGTGCAAGAAATCCAGTCACTGGAAAGAAAGAGGTAGCCCTGATGTCCCAAGCGCAAGAACAAGCCTTAGGAGATCAATCAGATCCTCAGATCGTTGCAGCTTATGGTCTGTATGAAGATCAAAAAATTCAACAATTCATCAACCAAAAGGGTATACAAATGGCCCAGGTCTCTCATAGGCCTGAATTAAAGTACACATTTAAGGTGCTTGATTCGCCAGTAATTAACGCCTTTGCTCTTCCTGGAGGATACGTATATTTCACAAGAGGTATTATGGCTCACTTCAATAATGAAGCAGAATTTGCTGGAGTACTTGGACATGAAATAGGTCACATTACAGCAAGACATTCAGTCAAACAACATACAAGCCAATTGCTAGGTAATCTAGGACTGTTTGCTGGGGTTATTGTTAGTCCAGCTTTTAGACAATTTGCGGAGCAAGCTAGTCAGGGGTTGGGTTTGATGTTTTTAAAATTTGGAAGGAACCATGAGACTGAGTCTGATCAATTAGGGGTAGAATATTCTACAAAAATTGGGTATGATGCGCACGAAATGGCTGGATTCTTTGAGACATTAAATCGACTTCAAGCAAAAGCAGGAGTAAGTTTGCCAGACTTTCTATCTACTCATCCAAATCCTGCAGACAGAGAAACGAAGGTTCATACCTTGGCAGATGAATGGCAGACGAAGTATCCTCAATCTAAGCGAGTCAACAGAGATTTATATTTAAAGATGATTGATGGGATGATTTATGGAGATGATCCAAAGCAAGGTTTTGTAGAAGATGGAAAATTCAATCATCCTGAATTATTATTTGAGTTTCCTATTCCTAATAATTGGCAGTTGCAAAATGCTCCAACAATGGTACAGATGGCTCCACAAGATGGAAATGCCTTGATGCAATTTACATTATCTCAAGAGCAAACACCAGGAGCAGCGGCTAATAAGCTGGTCCAAGACGCTGGACTTCAAGTGATCGAAAGACAGAATACTCAAATTAATGGCTTCCCAACAGTGGTATTATTAACCGACCAAATAGTAGAAGCTCAAAACGGTCAGGCAGGCGGCACCAATCGAATTCTATCTTATTTTATTCAATATGGAAATTTCATTTACGTCTTCCATGGCATGTCCGCCCAAGAGAATTTCAACAATTATGTTGGAACCTTTAAGTCGACCATGACTAAGTTTAATAAACTAACGGATCAAGATAAAATCAACAAAAAGCCGACAAGAATAAAGGTAGTGAGAGTTCAGCAGCCAGGTAATCTGAAGGATGTTTTGAAAGATTTTGGTGTGAGCTCAAATGATTTGGAAGAACTTGCGATTGTTAACGGAATGCAGCTAGCAGATCAAATACAATCAGGAACGCACTTAAAAGTATTCACTCAGGAAGTGAATTAATAGATAAATAACTAAGCAAGGTTTTTTTGCTTTTTAAAAACATAATGATGGAAATCCATTGCTTGATTGATTAAGGAATGATTTCCATCATTTATAATTTCATAGGTAGCATATCTTCTCTTCTGCTGATCTGTCGTTTGATTTTTCATACGACCAATAACTTGATCTCTGCTAATCCCATTTCTTTTCATCACTCTGTCAACCCTTACATCTGTCGGAGCTGTCACACAGATAAGTTCGTCAAATTGATTCACCCGATCCGCTTCTACAATTAAAGCAGCCTCATAGAAGGCAATTTTTGTTTTCGCTTTCGCAAACCATTGATCTGCGTAATCATGAACAGAAGGATGAACCAGTGCATTTAGTTTTTCTAATAATTTCTTGTCTTTAAAAACTTTAGCCCCAACAAAAGCTCGATCATAGTTACCATGGTTGTCATACGCCTGTGACCCAAGCAGTTTTTTGATTTCAGACTTTAGCACTTCATCATTCTGTATCAGATACTTAGCCTGAGCATCTGCATAAAAAGTTGGATAACCGAACACTTCAAATATTTTGCACAGCAGACTTTTGCCAGCTCCTATCCCTCCTGTGACACCAACCTTGATCATAATGTATATTTATTTATCTGAAATTAATTCCTTACTCACAATCCTAGTTAATGCTTCGTTGGCTAGGGGTTCAGTGACTTTATTAATTTCAGATATCTTATCTAAGATTTTATTTTTGTCATCACCAGCGACCAAATTGATTAATTGTTGATGTAGATTTTCTACCATATCCGTTTGCTCCGAAGAAAGAAATTCTCTATTATCTCTTAAGAACTTCTCTAAGGACTTTATCATAGAATTACCTTCATTTCTTGCTTCAAGTAAACCTCTTGCATGCATGTCACTTTTGGCATTTTTAATAGAATCCATGAGCATTGTTGCCATTTCTTCTTCCGAGATTCCATATTGAGACTTAATTTCTAGAGACGTTTCAGTTTCTGACCTCAACTCTTTAGCCTTCACTCGCAGGACCCCATCTGCATCAATAATAAAACTTATATCAATTTTGGGAAGACCTGCAGGCATAGGAGGTATGTCTTTCAGGATGAACTCAGCTAATTTCCGGTTATGCTCAACTAGATCACGTTCACCTTGATAGACCGTAATTTTTAAATTCTTTTGACCATCAACACTTGTTGTGTATTGCCTATTTCCTTTCGATGGGATTTTAGTGTTCCTAGGAACGATAGTATCCATGAGCCCTCCCATGGTTTCAATGCCAAGGGACAACGGGGTTATATCAAGAAGTAAAATTCCTTTTTGGTTACCTGCAAGGATATCTGCCTGTATTGCTGCACCTAAGGCAACCACTTCATCTGGATTGATTGAATCATTCACAGCTTTACCAAAAAACTTTGAAACGGATTCTTTAACCAAGGGCACACGAGTAGATCCACCCACCATAATGATTTCGTCAATTTTCGTTGTAGTTAACTCAGCATCTTTCAATGCCTGCTCACAAGAATTAATGGTCTTAGAAATCATTGGTTGAATAAGTAATTCAAATTCTTGTTTTGTAATCCTCAAATCAACGCCATTAACTTCTTTTTCAAATTCATTTTTAGTTGAAAGCGCTTTCTTTGCTTCTTCTGCGCTTACTCTTAATTCTTGAATAAAGCTTTTATTTCCATCTTTTATATCGAGCTTAAACGTATCAATCCAAAAATCTACAATGGCTCGATCAAAATCATCTCCCCCTAAGAAGGTATCTCCATTGGTAGAAAGGACTTCAAAAACTCCGGCTTGAAGATGTAAAATTGAGACATCAAAAGTACCCCCTCCTAAATCATACACAGCAATGATCCTTTCTGCATCTGCATCTAGTCCTATTCCATAAGCTAAAGACGCTGCCGTAGGTTCATTGACTATTCTCAGGACTTCTAAGCCAGCTACCTTACCTGCATCTCGTGTGGCTTGACGTTGTGCGTCATTGAAATAGGCTGGCACGGTTATCACCGCCTTTTTCACTTCTCTATCCAGTTCCTTTTCCACGGTTCGCTTTAGCTCGCCCAAAATTTTTGCTGAAAGATCGATCGGAGAATAATAGGTATCCCCTACCTTGACTCTAACCAATTCCTCTTCATTGGTATCAACAATATTATATGCTAGCAATTCTTGAACTGCTGATAAATCATTGTACGATTTCCCCATCAATCTTTTGGCGGAGTAGATGGTTCGTGAGGGCTCGCTCACCAATTTTTCTTTGGCATCTGCTCCGACAATTATTTGTCCTTCAGGATCAAAATAAATGATCGATGGGACCAATGCACTTTTTTCATTATGCTTGATAACTTTAGGAACATTATCATTTGCGAAAGCGACCAAACTATTGGTTGTGCCTAAGTCTATACCTATGATAAGTTCATCATTTTTAGGTTCAGCAATCTTACCCTCTTTTAATGAAATTGGAATTTTAGCCATTATTTTCTTTTGGTTCTACAAATAAACAGCTTCACTCTAGATAAGTTAAAAATAGCTGTAGGAAGTTTCAGAATTTTTAATCCTTTCTCAAGGACGATGGTTTAATCATTGGCCCACCTAAATGAAGAAGCCCCGTAATGTCTAGTTACAGGGCTCAAAATCAATAATTACCAAAATATAATCACTCAATCATGATCATCTTATTCGTTTGTGTAAATCCACCACTTTCAAGCTTGAAATATAATACACTACTTGAAGTATTTAGATCTCTCTTAGAAATCTGAACTTGATGGATTCCAGCCTCGTAAGTATCGCTCGTACGATAAATTACTTTTCCTGTCAAATCAAAAATCGTTAATACAGCCAGTCCTTTTTTAGCCAGTCCAAAATTCACCATGGTACTTGTTGACCAAGGATTCGGTTCATTCTGAGCTAAGAAATTTTCTATCTGATTATTGCTTCCATTTAATATTGGTTGAATTTTCTGATAGTTATTTCCAGTATACGCTTCCGCAAATGTGATGTCATCATTCAAAGTAAACATCTGGCTTGAGGAAGAAGCAACTTTGGATTTAAATCTAATCGTAAATAATGTCTCATCACCAACAGTCATTGGTTTATTCGTATTCCAGCTAGTCGTTAAATAGTTATCACTCAATTGTACTAGATTCTCTTCTGACATTTCTATAGCTCCAGGAATTACTTCAAGTAATTCAAGACCTTTCGTTTCTAAGGTGAATTGGAATCCAGCAATGTCTTCAAAATTTTCTGAAGTGATTTCTAATTCAACTTCATCCTCAGCCTCAAAGGTCATGTCTTCAATATTGAATATTAGGGTTTGACCTGATCGACTTTCCGTTTGAAGGCTGTTTATATTTGCAACAGCATTATCATTCACATCACCAATCTTGACACCTATAAAGTCTTTCTGCATTTCATCCTGATCCAATTGACCAACATTTAATGACTCATTAAATGGCCATGGTTGTGAAGAATCTAAATTCTGTGTGGCATCAACAATTCTCCAACTATCATTATCTGGAAATTCCGAGAATACACCAAGAATTGCTTTACGCAAGACTACAAGATCAACTCCACTGACTCTTTCATCATTGGAAACATCCGCGGCAATCAATTTATACGGACTCGTAAATTCTTCAATCCCTAGTATGTGCTTCTGGATAATAACAATATCTAAAGTTGTTACACCATTTAACCAATCATCTCGCTTCTCACCTGTTAGAATATAATCGTTGTACATTGGATTATTATCAAAGGCGAAAAGCCCAGTATTATCAGTCATTTGTTGACGTGGGTAATTCGGCTGATCACTCATCGCATCGATCATTAGATCTTCTATTCCCTCACCAGCTTCTGAAACCACTCTTCCAGAAATGGTTGCTCTTGCCCCAAGGTTACAGACATTGTTATTGTCTAATAAACTTAATTGAACAATCGCAAAATCACTATTTCCGCAAGGATCCCAAGCGTATACTTGTAACTCAAGATACCCTCCATTCAATACTGCTTCTTCTAAATCATCACAGGTAAATACTCTTGAACTTGAACCTATAGAAGGGTTCCATTTCTCAGCATCTCCGGATAGATATAAAGCTTGCGAAGCAACACCATTTTCATCATACCAAGCAATCGGCTCTGACGAGTTTAATACTTGAGGAGGAACATGAGAGCTGAAAGAGTACCACAGTTCTGATTGTTCATTACAGTTATCAAAACTTCCGATATTAAAATCACTGGCCCAAAGTTCCACCGAACCATTACTCATCAAAGCTGAATTAGCATCGACCATGTAAGGTGTTGGTGCTTTTGAATCTACAATTTCTAAGGTCTTGGTTTGTCTTGTCACATTTCCACATCCATCATAGGCGCTAAACTCAACTTTGTGGAAGACTCCACATCTTGCTTTTATGCCATCTGGAAGTAATACTTGTACCTGGCTTCCTTGCAACATAGAATCAACAAAACTTCCTTGACCCAAGGTTGGTCCTATGTAGTATGGATCTGAAGGAGGTAAACCACTGCTATAAAAATAATCTATATCTCCATCTCCCCATAAATCCACTTCGACATCCCATTTAATCCAGTCACTTGCACAAGCACCTTCATCGGTTGCTATGGCAGAAATATATCCTCCTTCTGTTACACAATCAGCATTGGTTCCGACTCTTTGATTTTCCACAAGTAATATAGGATCATCCTCATCGAATAATTTAACTACCTGCGTGTGCTGCCAGAATCCTGGCACTACACCGTCGTCTGTTGGATCATCAAAGTCATTAAGATCTGAATCTGTTAAATCATAATCACACCAATTTATTACGGTCCACTTTTTCAATAATTTATAACAAGCATCTTCTTCAAAGAGGAAGGTATCCACTTCAAGATTTGTCGCATAAAGCTCACATATATCATTCAAGAATTTAGGCTCATCTGTTTCCCCAGAAAGACAATTAATGATGGTATCATTTGGCCATTCAATGATCAATTCTGGTGTATCCCTTTCCCTTACAATAATCCATTGTGTGCATGTATTACCATTACAATTCCAAGTTCTTCTAATCGCTCCTCTTCTACAAGATTGATTATATGCAGGAATATCTTCACCCATAAATGGATTCTGGTTGGCAGGCTTTCTAACCCAAAGATCAGATGGCTCATTACATTCAAAGTCTCCACATGGTGTAAATGCTAAAGGTTCACCTACTTGATCGTAATCATTAAAATCTACATCACAGGTAATCTCAGCAGTTGGTGGACATATTACTGTAGGTATTAATTTATCTTCCACTCGAATCGTCGACCAAGTTTCATTATAGTTATCCCCTATGGTTCCGAAAATACCATTCATATCTCCATCATCCCATACTCTCAAGACAACTTCGTACTCCCCGAAAAAGTTACCAAGGCTATCTTGGTTCAAGGCAATATCTTCGCAACAAAAAACTACAAATGCTCCATCATCGTCATCATCTGGATCATCATAAAGGTGTCCATCGTCATTGAAGGTTCCGTTTCCTGGATGGCACCAAATATTTCCGTCTGCTCTTCTAACTTCTAGCTTAACTGGACCGCAGGCATCATGGCTGAAGTTATCAATATCTTCAGCATAAATTTTTGCTACTCCATCTGAACCTATTACGGTAGATAAATTAACAACAATGTCTTGTTTGGCGATAGCAACTGGAGGCGCCTGGTCTATAACATTGATTAAGACCGTATAACTTGATTCATTTCCACAACAATCAACTCCCACATAGATGGCTGGGTGAACTCCTTTTGGCAAACCAATGATGGTATTACCTATTACGTTATAACCTATCGGTGGTATTATATACCATGTAGCATTAGGATCACATTCATCATGTAGATGTTCTGGCTCTGGCATCTCAACATTTGCCACACATTCCCATGGATCAGTACTTACTGTGATATCAGGATTTCCAATAACTGGTCCTTCTTTATCATGACTAGAAATCTGTTGAATGTATTGTCCAGTTTCACCTGTACACCAATCAACAAAATTCCACGTACGCCCAATGATCAATCCTCCACTACAATCTGAACCGCAGGCATCATTTATTTGATCTTCGTATACAGCGTAGAAACTGCAGATGTTATTAATTATTGGTTTTGCATGATGTCCATCCCAACCTTGAACCACAACATATGGGTAAGCGTATGGAATACCTTCATTGTGCTCCACAACAGATGGAGTTTCAGTATAATCATCATTCTCTACTCCTTCAGGAAGTCTAGAATCAATATCATAATATTCTGCAATAGACTCTGGGCTTAAATCATATCCGCATGGCAATTTTACCGTTTGTTCTGGTAGATAATAACCACTATGCGCATCAAAACCTGTAGCTGTTGCATAGTCAGGATATCCATCCCAAACACCGTTAAATGTTGTTCCAGCATCATCCATTGATAATGGCGTGAATAGGAAACGTTGGACACAAACTATTTCTTGCAACTCCCCGGTGATGTCAGGGTAATAATATTTAAGTGTTCGAGTTACTTGCTGATAATCACATCCTCCAGCTTGTACAATGGATAGACTAATTGATGCTTCTTCGAAATCGAGACAATTATCTTCTGGCATTGTAGAATTTGGTGAAGGCAATACTTCATTGTTACCTCCAGCTTCTTCAAGTATTTCTAAATCCCAAATATCGTAGCAATAGTAAGTACATTCTGGATCAGGCGTTCCGTCTGGCAAGAATGGTGTTTCACAAGCACAGTTGAAATTAGTCGGGCTGATTTTATCTTCTAAACAAACATTTCCCCAACAGCTATTCGCAGTACACTTATCTTCGACAGTATAGGTAATGCAATCACCTGCATATTGACCTATATCCTCTATATCAATAACATTACCATTATCGTCTTCAAGTATATAGTCATATAGATCTGGATCTAGATGATCAGCAAGAAATAATTCAATACCTATATTTCCTAAACTACAATTTTCGTCCAAACTTAAATTCAAGTCACCCTTACAAGATAGATTATCTCCACCTTGTACTTTGATGATCATTGATTCTGTCGTTGAACAACTATTGCCATCTACAAAGGTGTAATAAATTGTATGTTCACCTCCTCCAGCATTACCTGGATTAAATTGATTACCGATAACACCGTTTCCGCTAAACGTTCCACCGGTTGGGCTTGCAACAAGAGTAATTGGATCATCTAAGATACATTGAGGCTCAACGGCATCAATTTCAACGATTGGATTAGGGTTTATGGTAAGTGACATCATATCCTCATTTTCACATCCATTCGCATCCGTTATTGTCACTGAGTATGTCCCAGAATTGGCAATAACTACATCACTAAGAATTATGCTAGAGCCTGTTGACGTAAAGCCATCAGGTCCAGTCCATGAATAAGTATATGGTGCCGTACCATTCATAATGGAAGGCTGTATTTCAACTTCATCTCCTTCGCAAACTTCCTTGGAAAGAATATCAACGTCAAGGAGGCAAACCAACAAAAATGCAAAATCAAAATGATCTACATCCGATGGATTATCCAATATTTCATCATCAGTTTCTTCACTAGGATCAGGTAAAGGACCTGAAAGATCATCATCCCGATCAGCTATTGGATTACCATCAATGTCTTCTGCTCCACTAATAGCAGCAGTATTTAATAAATCAGTTCCTGTCGGCTCTGGGATAATATCTAGAAATATTGTCAAGGTCTCTGTAGCACCTGCTGCCAAAACTGGTAATATAAGTTTAGGACCAGCTGCTGAACTCGTCCAGTCAGCAACATTTCCTGTCAGCGCTGCTGTATTGTCAGTTGCTGTAAAAGTAAGATCTGAAGGGACTAAATCCAAGACACAAACATTGTATGCATCTAAATCACCTTGATTAATTACATCAATTTCAAACTCAATTTGCTGTCCTGGATAAAATGGCCCTGTGCTTACAAAACCTTTGGTTAAAGCCAGGTCATAATTAGGGCAATCTTCTTCATCATATGTCACTGCTACCCCACAAAATAATTCTTGGTCCATAATAGTAACTACCAAACCACCTGCTTGATCGGCTGCATCAAAGTCTGAGCTAGAAAGCGTAACACAATATTCACCGCCTCCTTGTGAAGTGCTTGAATAGGTGAATGGTCCAAAGCTTGAACCAGCTACATCTATGTTATACGATGACCCAAGGATATTGGTGGCTGAAAAACAAACTTCTAAATCATAAATATCGTTCTCTGTATTGGTACAGCTTTGCGTGATCATTGGATCAGTTAAACTTCTACCGATTACGTGTACTTGATCAACACAAGTACAACCATTAGCATCGGTAACTGTAACTTCATAAAAGGTTGCAGATGGTAATACTGAGGTTGTCTGAGTAGTTGCCCCATTGGACCATGCATAACTCGTGAATCCAGGCCCTGCATCTAAGGTCGTTAATACTCCGCTACACGCTACAAAATCTTCAATTTCAGGACAAACAGGAACGTTTGCATCCGGTGCGGTAAATGGCCCAAAAGTTTCGTTGCAATCTGCGTCTGCTGCATCTGCAATATTAATCCAATATTGGGTTGTTCCATCAGCTACTAAAGCTTCCATTCCTGTAACAGCGGTTCCAGGGAAAGGTCCAGCTGCTGATGTTGCATAGGTTATATTAGTACCAGTTCCTGAAGCCATAGATTCATCTATTGCTCCGACTACAATATCAAAAGTTCCACAGGTCTCATCAAGTGTGATTGTAGGTTCTGGGAAGGTGCATAATGGTTCAAAGCAAATGTCAACTTCAGCCAAACTCCCTGAAGGTGAGGTATTGACACTTGTTGCTCCATCTCCATCACAATCATCTGCATTATTGTTTGATCCAAAGTAAACCATGCACAGTTTAGTAACAGTTACATCATCAGTTCCGAAACCCCAATTGGCAGGAATTACACTATCTCCCATTCCAGTGCTTACGGATGAATCAGGTCCAGAAGAAGAACCTGGTTCTTCTGTTGGGCAAATAGTAGCTGTACCGTCACCTGTAATTGCATCAGCTCCATACATTCCTGCTGGTAATGTTCCGCTAACTCCAGCTAAATATTGCGCTGCTGTTTGACCAGCAACTACATCTGCATGGCAATAATTCAATAAAGTAGAGGGTGAATAGCTTGGCAGGCTCATACCTGTTGTATTGTTCATCCCTTCGATCCAGCCCATCCAAGACTCTTGACCTTCAGTACTTCCATTCATTGAAGACCAATCTATATCAAGACCAGTGGCAGATGAACTAAATCCATTTATAAAAGTGTAGCAAACTACACCAATACAATTTGCACAAGGATCATCGTTAACTGTTACAAATCCAAAGTCTGAACCACCCGATTGATTTAAAGTGAAAGGGTCTGTATTACTTTGTGTGGAATTCAAACCATTTGGACCTAAACAAATTGCAACATTGGTCACTGTTCCATCCCCATCATTTGCATCTGAATTACAAACAACCTCCATTGTAACTAATACATCATCCATTCCATTAGCAGAGTATCCTGCCTCATGTGTAAACGATGTGGTAGTGGAAATACCGTCATCAGAAGCAGTGGAAACGCATGTCTGCGGGAAATCATTTTCATTGATAGAAATTTCATCTCCATCGCAAGTCTGTGCTTTTGCACCAAATGCAAATAAGAAAATGAAAGAAGAAACTAATCCTATCTTACGTAAACTTAAATATGAGCAAACGTTAGGCAGACCATGTGAGCTAGCACTTAGCATGGTAATTAAATTTTGGTTATTAAATTGAATATGCCTTTTGGAATGTTCAGACATCCACCGGGGAAGTGGATTTTAGACCGCAAGACTTATTTGAGTTCTAATCAGGCGTAAATCTAATCAATGGTAACATTTTACCGAAATACTAAAATTTCAGTCCATTCCACTTTTTAGTTAGAACTAGAAAATATCATTTTCATATATTTAAAATGCTATGTATCAAGATTACTAATCCAGAAGTTTATACATACAAGAACTTTTAAATATGATTTATATGTGTGAAAAAACTTATGCAAAAAATTGTAGAAAATAATTTTGAGCTACATTTGAAATTTAGATAATAAAGAGAATTGCATAAAAAAAGCCCCGATTTTCATCGGGGCTTTTACATTCAATTATATTTCTTAATTCAAAAGTATCATCTTTTTAGTTTCAGACATCTCCCTTGTCCTAATCGTATAATATAGTACTCTTGATGTCCCAAATAATTCTTGGCCATCGATTGTGATTGTATTTAATCCAGCTTGACCTTTTATGTATTGCTTTGAAATTAAAGTTCCAGTAACATCATGAATCATAAATTCGATGGATTCCTCCTTAGACAGCGTAAAAGGAATCTGTGTCGTATTTTTAAATGGGTTTGGAATATTCTGTCCTAAACTGAAGGTATTTTCTCCACTTGAAAGAACAACATCTAAAATTTCTAATTCAGTCCCTTGATATGCTTCTGCTTTTATTGACGCCTCAGTTATGAACAAATCTTGCTCATTTGCCGAAAGGCTAATACTAAACAATTCTCCTTTTCCTAGGCTAATGGGTTCAGTGGCATTCCAAGAAATATTCAAATTCCCATTATTCAAAGACACGTTCTCATCTGAAAATGTAAGTGCTCCTTCTTCAATCGCTTCTATTCCCTCAAAACCACCTGTAAGGGCAAATTGAAAACCAACAACTTCATTAAAGTTAGATGAGGTAAAAGTCAGGGTTCTTATATCTCCTTCTACTATTTCATCCACGCTGATTTTCAATTGCCTTGCAGATCTTGATTCTATATTTTCGTCATTATTAAATAATGCCGTATCATTTACGTCTCCTATTTTGACAGCGACAAAATCTTCATGCATCATATCTTCTCCCAGACTTTGTAATTCCGCAAATTCATTGAATGGCCAAGGCTGATCTTCATTCATTTGATCATTGGCATTTACAAGTCTCCAAGATCCATTATTAGGAAAGTCCAAGCTTAATCCTAAAATCAATTTTCTAATCTGAACAAGATCAATCCCGCTAATTCTTTCATCATTACTTACATCAGCAGCAATTAATTTATATGGACTATTCAACGGCTCTAAATCTAAGATGTGCTGTTGAATTAAGACTATATCTAAAGTAGTTACCCCATTCATCCAGTCATCGTTCTTCTCACCACTAATGGCATAATCATAATCCATCAAGTTATACTCAAATAAGTACTCCCCTGACTCATCCGTAGAAATAGCGAAAGGATATCCCTCTTGATCTGAGCTAGCACTCATCGTCACACCTTCAACACCTTCTCCTGATTCGGTTGCTACTCTACCTGAGATGTGGGCTCTGTTAGCACCATTGTTTTGTATTAATCTAACTTTGGTATCTACGAAGTCAACATTACCGCACAAATCCCAAACATATACTCGAAGATCAAACAGCCCACCATTTGAAGCAGCTAAATCATCTTCATTAAAAATCATCGAACTTGAGTTGGTGTTTCCATCCCATTGTTCTGCATCCCCATTTAAATAATCATTGATTGAGGCAACGCCATCCGCATCATACCATGGATCATCTTCGTTTGGATTTAAAAGTTGAGGAGGCACCTGATCAGAAAAAGTAAATTTAAGGAAATCGCTATCAGAGCAATTATCAAAGCTCCCTGCGTCAAAATCTCTGGCCCATAACTCTACTTGTCCATTCTGCATCAATGCAGTGCTCAACTCTAACATGTAAGGTGTCGGCTTTTTCTTATCCTCTATAGTAAAGAAGGTTGTATGACTTGTTACATTTCCACAACCATCATGCACGTTCCAAAGAACTCGATGTCTTGAGCTGCAACCATTAGGAATTCCATCTACAAAATTTATCGTTAGACCTCCAGAAGTTGGTTCCACGTAATACTCATCTGAACTTAATAAGAAACTTGAATAAGTATAATCCACTTCCCAATCTGCCCAGACATCAACTTCTACTTCCCATTTCAACCATGGTGAGGAACATATTCCATTATCAGAGGCATCGGCCGTAATACTGAGATTCTCTCCCACACATTGAGCATTGGCCTCAAAGCAGGTATCTTGAACCGATAATTGAGGTTTTTCTGTATCAAAAAACTTAATCACCTGAGTATATTCATATTCTCCTTGACCTGTGGTTGCATTGTGATCGCACCAATTGATCACCGTCCATCTATTCAAGATTTTATAGCAGGTGCCCTCTTCAAAGAAAAAGGTATCACTCTCTAGAGTTGCTCCTATTAATTCACACTGATTAGTAGAATAGATTGGTTCACCGAAATCTTCATCTACACAATTCAACTCCTTATCCTCAGGCCAAATTATATCCAATGGTTGATCATCTGCAGGTTCCATGATGATCCATTGAGTGCATGCAGAACCTCCACATGGCCAGGTTCTTCTTATAGCACCAGTTCTACAACTCGGATTAAAAGCTGGAATTTCTTGGCCCAGCAATGGAGATTGATTTGTTGGCTTTCTCATGTATTGATCGGTAGGCGCATCGATACAATCTAGATCAGAACAAGCCGTAGACGCATATGGTCTACCCGTTATATCGTAATTATTAAAATCTTCTTCACAATCTAAAATTGCCAATGGTGGGCATATAACTACTGGTGCATTTTTATCTTCAACTCGAATGGAAGTCCAAGATTCATTGTACCTGTCTCCAGAGGTACCATAGATTCCATTGCCATCGCCATCATCCCATACTCTCAAGATCACATCGTGAATACCGTAAAGCGTACCATCAGCGGCTAAAGTAGTTACATCTCCGCAACAAAATTTAACGAAGGCTCCCCCATCAGTATCATCATCATTGTCATCTATATGCCCGTCATTATTGAATGAATTATTACTATCTGGATCACATGAATCTTCTAAAGCTCTTCGTATTTCTAAATGTACTGGTCCACAACCATCATGACTAAAGTTATCCACATCCTTGGCAAAAACTTTGGCAATACCATCGGGGCCTTGAGAATTAACCAATTGAACAACAAGGTTCTCATATGAAACTGCTGTCGGAGGTGTTGCATCAATTACTGTGATTGTGAATGGAGATAAACTTACATTTCCGCAGCAATCTGAGGCTTCATACATAAAAGTATGTATCCCCTTTGGAATGCCCATGGCCAATCCAAGATTGTAAGAAACACCCGGTGGGGGTATAACTGAATATTGAGGATTGACATCACAATTATCATGCAGGTGCGTCGGTGCAGGAATGTAGTAGTCTGCTTCACAAGCCCAAGGATCAACACTAACTGTGAGATCTACTGAACTAACGGTAGGTGCTTCATTATCGGTTCTCTGTATGTTTTGAACGTAGTTTATCGTATTTCCTCCACACCAATCTAAAATTGTCCAAGTTCTAACAATCTTATTATTGGCTGTTAAACAAGAAGGTGAACAAGCATCAAAAAATTGATCATCATAGGTTAAGTAAATATTACAAATACCAGTTTCAGTGATCGCCTTGGCATGGTTATTTTCTGACCAACCAGCGATTACAACATACGGTGCTGCGTATGGAATCCCTTCATTGTGCTCCAGAATATTTGGAGTATCGGTATAGTCATCTCTATCAATTCCTACTGGTCTTCCTGGAGTATCAACATCATAAGCTGCTGCGATAGCAGCCGGTGAACTATCCGCACCACAACCTATTGCAACAGTCTTTTCAGGTAAGTATAAATCAAAATTTGGTCTCGTACCAGCATTGGCAGCAAAGATATTCGGGTATCCATCCCATGCTCCATTATTGGTATTTCCTACCGATGAAGTAGACAAGCCTTCAAATAGAAATTGCTGTTGACAACTCACATTTGATTGACCGCCAGTTGGATTATTATAAGTATAAAATAAATTTCTTGTTACTATCGAAGAACCACAAGAGGCATTCGAGCTGTACGAATATGTAACGGTTACTGGATCGATGTTCCCGCAATTGTCCGTAGCCATAGGAAAGTCTGGAAGCAATTCATTTCCAATTCTTGCTTGATCTTCTAACAACTCAAGATCCCATACCTCAAAACACCTGAAGGTACACGCAGGATTTGGAGTCACCCCATCAGCTAAATATGGAGTTTCACATTCGCAATCTACGTCAGGTTCAATTTTATCCTCCAAGCATACGGTCCCCCAGCATGAGTTTCCATTTGAAAGAAGGTAAACATTGAAGGTCAAACATTGACCGACATAATTCCCGACATAATATGGGTCGTTTGGATTGGTGTAGGTTAAAGGGACTCCTGTATTTGTTACAATATCCCAGCTGTACAGTGATGGATTTATGTTCCCTTCCAGGAAAGCATCCACTGACAAACTAGATATTCCGCAGGCAGCATCTACACTTAAGTTGACTTGGTTATTACAGGCCAAGGCTTGTGCTGATAAGTTCACGCTACAGCATACAAGTAGTGTACCCCAGATAATTGAGATAAATCTCTTCATGATTGAGTTTATTATATAGATTTCGTCGTTTTTTATCGGAGCTTAAACCGATAAAGCTTAGTTATAACTATAATAAAGATAAAGCCAAGTTACGTCCCACCGAAATCAAAATGATTTTTTTGACAAGAGTCGGACATGTCTTTTTCGTCTATGAAAAAGTATTAAACGTAGCACTCTGACTACCAAGACTTTAGAGGAAAGAAATGAAAAGGTCTTGAAATGTTAAATTTTCAATCTAAACTAAAGGTACAAGGCTAATCCATTAAAATAGCATCTATAATTCCTTGATTGAAAAGCAATTACATATTTACAAAATCCTAATCCAGTAATATAAATTTATCCTTAGTTACTTGTTTAGAGTCAGAAATTTGATAAAAATATAAGCCTGAACCCGCATTAAATTCTGATGCCTCAAGGGCAAATTTATGAGCTCCTTCAGACAAGAATTTCTCTTGTTTTAAAACCAATTCTCCTTCGGCACTAAAGACCTCCAAAGTTACCTGTCCAGCATGTAAAATCTCTACATTAATCTCTGCCTTAGATTTCCATGGATTAGGGCTCACAAAGGTTTGAATTGGTTGTTGACCAGGAAGAGAAAGATTAACAATTTTCAATTCAGTGCCTAGATATGCTTCTGAATTTAAAAATCGATTAGTAAAGCTTATTTCTTTGTTCTTCTCTTTTTTAAGCCTTATGGCAAATAGGAATTCATCAGAAAGAGGCTGAGCATTCAGTCCATTCCAACTCATTAATATTGAGCCTCCAATTAAACTTACATTACTAGGACTGACTTCTAATGCTCCTGCATCCACACTTGTTATCTCACTTGCATTCGCTTCCATTGTAAACTGGAATCCTGCAACTTCATTGAAGTTTGATGAGCTAAATCTCAACTCTACTTCACCTTGACCTAAGTCGATCTCTTCAACATTGAAATCTAAGGTCGTTGAAGTTCGAGATTCAATCGGTGTATTTGCAAAATTCGTAACAACACTTCCATTCACATCTCCTGTCTTAACAGCTACGAAATCTTCGGATAACATATCTTCTTCTAGATCATTGATGATCATATCTTCACTAAATGGCCATGGGTTAGTCGCATCCATCGCTAAGTCTTTATCCATGAATCTCCATGAGTCATTGTTTGGTAACTCACTGAATAATCCTAAGATTAACTTTCGCAATTGTACTAAATCAACTCCACTGATTCTCTCATCGTTATTCGCATCCGCCGCAATCAACTTGTATGGACTATCCAATTCTTGGATGCCTAACACATGCTGCTGAATCAATACGATATCTAGTGTTGTTACTCCATTCAACCAGTCGTCATTCTTCTCTCCACTTAGGATATAGTCTTCATACATTGGATTGTACTCAAACATATATTCTCCATCTACTACTGTTTCTGTTGTTACTGGGTAACCTGGTGCTTCTGATAATGCTTGCATTGTAACTCCCGGTAAACCTTCGCCACTTTCTGTCGCTACTCTACCCGCTACATGTGCTCTAGCTGCTCCGTTGTTGTCAATCAACTTCAGATTAACTACTGCAAAATCATAGTTTCCACATAGATCCCATACATATACTTCTACTGGTAGTAAGCCACCATTTGCTTCTGCTGCTGCTAAATCATCTTCATTGAAGATCATTGCACTTGTTCCTGCATCGCCATCCCATAATTCTGCATCGCCATCTTCATAGTCATTCTCGCTTGCTACACCGTCTGCATCATACCATGGATCTTCCTCACTTGGATTCAACAATTGTGGAGGCACTACTGGTGAGAAGGTGAATAATAAGAATTCACTATCCACTGTACAGTTATCAAAACTTCCCGCATCGAAATCTGATGCCCAAAGTTCTACAGAACCATTCTCCATCAATGCTGTACTTAAGTTAAGCATATATGGTGTTGGCTTCTTCTTATCTTCTATTGTAAAGTAACTAGTCTCCGAAGTTGAGTTTCCACATCCGTCATGTGCTGTCCATCTTACTCTGTGCTCTGATCCACAACCCATCGGCAAACCATCCGGAAGTGGAATATGAATGCTTTCTCCTGTTCCCGTTGGCGCTATATAGAAATCAGCATCTGCTGAATCGAATGAGGTGAAAGTATAATCTACTTCCCAGTCGGAGTACATGTCAACTTCAACATCCCACTTAATCCACTCTGATCCACATACACCATTATCTGTCGCTCCAGCCCAAATCTCTATTCCTGTTCCTACACAATCTACATTTGCTGCAAAGCAACTATCTGTAACTGTTACTACTGGCTTCTCTGTATCTATCAACTTGATGACTTGTGTGTGCTCATATTTTCCACATCCTGCAATCTCGATTCCTACATCATCAAAAGCTACTTGTGCAGGTCCTGAGAAGTTTTCAG
>JAHDGF010000080.1 GCA_020627785.1 Saprospiraceae bacterium | reverse complement strand
GAAAAAGATCCGACATTAAACATTCGAAGCATTATAAATCCAAAAAGTGAAGAATTTACCTTCAGAGTAGCCTTAGATCGGAGAAATAAAACAAACATTCCGTTACTACTAGCGGAAGATGTACCAAGATCAGATTGGATTTTATTAGAAGCGGTCGTATTCCCTGGAATTAATTTGTTTTGGTTTGGGAGTATCTTTATGATGATTGGATTTGCGCTCTCTCTTTCAGCAAGATTCAAATCTAAGTTGTTCTCAGTAATCGGTGCCGGCAATGTAGCCAGTCATCTTGTCCCTAAATTAAACTTACATGGACACACAATAGTCCAGATATTCAATAGAAAGATTACCAAGGCTAGAAGGCTTGCAAAACTAGTGGGAGCTACAGCGCATAAAGACTACGCAGAGTTAGACAAGAAAATTGACCTACTTCTAATTATTGTTAGCGATGATGGTATTAGAGAGGTAGCTGAAAGCCTGAATAAAATTCTTAAACGCAGCTCAATTCTGGTTGCCCATACTTCGGGTAGTACTTCTTCTAAAGTCCTTCAAGGCTTCAAAAATTATGGAGTGTTTTATCCTTTGCAATCCTTCCGTATGGTTGAAGAAAAAGATTGGAAAGAAATTCCTCTTTTAATTACTGCGAATACCGCAAAAAATAAAAAGACACTTCAAGCACTAGCGAGCAGTCTCAATATCAAAAGCCTGAGAAAAACAGATAATCAAAGAAAGTCAATACACGTGTCTGCAGTGATTGTAAATAACTTTATCAATCATCTCTTTTGCTTAAATAGTGAGTGGCTTAAAAGCAGTAAAAGCGATTTCTCCTTATTGGTTCCACTCATTCAAAAGACCATTGAAAACGCTCAAAAAGAAGATCCATGTACTATCCAAACAGGCCCGGCGAAAAGAAATGATCAAATGACTATACAAAAACATATAAATAGCCTCAAGCCATTCCCAGAATTGCAAGCGGTATACAAACTTTTTTCTGAAAGCATTTCAAAAAAATATTCATGAGAATAGTTGGAGACATACCACATCCACACATGAAGATTACAATCTTCAGAATGAATGATAAGCTTAGTGTCAAGTTTGAAGCTGGCTTAGTAGAACACATCATGAAGTTTAGAGATGGTAGCCCACTCCATGATTTAGATGCCTTGAAAGGTTCTTTGAAAACAGAGACTCTAAATCAAATATTGGCAAACCTCAAAACTGATGTTGAATTTAGAGCTGAGTTAGAAAACAAAGCAAGAATTGAGATTGAGGATCAATTTGATGAAATAATATAATGCAGTTCGTAGGGTATATATTCTTTATGATCTTGGTGGGGGTATTTGCTATTTTACCCTTTTCAATCATATATCTGTTGTCAAATTTTCTTGCCTTTGTACTCCATCGTTTAATTGGCTATCGAAAAGATGTCATTCTTAAAAACTTAAATTGGGCTTTCCCTTCTTTAACTCATCAAGAAAAGAGAGATTTACTCCCTAAGATTTATCGGAATTTTACAGACATAGTTTTAGAGTCACTGAAAGGATCTACATATCCTACCAATGCAATGAAAAGGAGGCATAAATTTATTTTAACAGATGAATTTCTTAGCCTTGCAAAAAAAGGTAATGGCAACGTCGCATTCTCAGCTCACTATGGAAATTGGGAATGGGCAACAATTACCATGAATCAACAGATTCCATTTCAGGTCATTGGTCTGATCAAACCATTGTATAACAAATACATCCATAAATATATAGAAAGAACTAGGTCGAAAACTGGTACCGGATTGGTAAGTATTTACGGAGATAAGGAAGCAATCTACAAACCTTATGATCAACCTACGATGATCGTTTATATTGCCGATCAAAATCCTTCAAATAAAGAGAAAGCACATAAAATTCAGTTCTTCGATAAAGAAGCATATGCGCTTCAAGGAGGTTCAAAATTTGCCTCTGAGCACCCAGATAGGCCCGTATGGTATCTATCAATCCATAGAATAAAACGAGGGTTTTATGAAGTAAAACCGGTATTGTTGGCTAAAAATGCTAATGACTACAAGAGCCCTGAACAACTCACGCAGAAATATTACACTGCACTAGAAAATCAAATAATAGAGAAACCAGAAGAATGGATTTGGTCGCATAAAAGATGGAAAGGCCAGATCCAATATTAGATTAAATATTTTCCTCATATTTGAGCCACAATTAAGTACTATGTTATCAGCGATAAGCCCGATCGACGGTCGTTATGCGAGAAAAACCAATTCACTTTCCAAATTCTATTCTGAGGAAGCCCTCATACGTTATAGAATTTATGTAGAAATAAAATACTTCATTGCTTTGAGCAAAGCGGGCATTAAAAATCTTGATCCTATCCCCCAAAGTAAAATTGAGGCATTAGAAAATTGGGTGCAAAATTTAAGGATTGAAGATTGTCAAAAAGTAAAAGATCATGAAGCAGTAACCAATCATGATGTAAAGGCTGTAGAATACTTTATTAAAGATCACCTAGCTCAATTTGGTCTTGAAGAATATTCAGAGTGGATACATTTCGGTCTTACTTCACAGGACATAAATAATACGGCCTTCCCGTTAATGATTAAAGATTCTTTAATAGAGATAATTGAACCGGCAATCCATGATGTAGTAAACAAACTTAAAGACTTAGAATCAGAATTTGAAGGCATCCCTATGCTTGCAAGAACTCATGGTCAAGCTGCAAGTCCAACTACCTTGGGAAAAGAATTTAGAGTTTTTTCTGAGCGAATCATTCACCAACTCGTAAGACTAAATCGTTTGGACCTTCATGCTAAATTTGGAGGGGCCACAGGGAATTTCAACGCTCATAAAGTTTCATTGCCAGAAATCAATTGGCCCTCTTTTGCTGATGGTTTCATTTTTGACTTAGGATTAAAGAGATATCAGACGACCACTCAGATCGCTCACTATGATGTATTGGCAGAATTATTTGACACAATTAAAAGAATCAATGTAATCCTCATTGATTTATGCCGAGACCTTTGGACATACATATCTATGGATTACTTTAAACAAAAAGTTGTCAAAGGAGAAGTAGGATCAAGCGCTATGCCTCACAAAGTGAATCCAATCGACTTTGAAAATGCAGAAGGCAATTTGGGCATTGCCAATTCAATATTCACTTTCCTTTCAGAAAAGCTTCCAATTTCAAGACTGCAAAGGGATTTAACGGATAGTACAGTATTAAGAAACGTTGGTGTTCCAATGGGACATAGTTTAATTGCCTATACCTCAGCTTTAAAAGGACTAAATAAATTAAAGCTAAATCAAGAAAAACTGAACGAAGATTTAGATGATAACATGGCTGTATTAGCTGAGGCAATTCAGAATATACTTCGAAGAGAAGCCTATCCTAAACCTTACGAAGCACTTAAGGAACTTACTAGAGGAAATTCGCGTATTAATAGAGAATCGATTGATCAGTTCATTGATGGTTTGGAGGTTAATGACGAGATAAAAAAGGAGCTAAGAGCAATAACACCTCACAATTACATCGGCTATAAATAAATAAATGTCATTAAAGAATTTACAACGGCTATCTAAAATTGTTGGCAAAGCAGGAAAAACAGTTCATAAATCGGTAAAAGCCTCACTGGGCTTTATGGATGAAATCCTTGAAAAAGAATACATTGTAAATTCAATAGATGACATTAAGGAAGCAACAGGAAAAGTTGTTGAAAAATCTGGGGAAATCTATGAAAATACTAGATTGACTATAGAAGAATTGAGAGACAATTTTGATAGTGAATTTGAAGAAGAGTAGAAAATAATTAGAAGATTAAAATGAATAACACTTTGTTAAAAACAATTATTCTTTCTTTGTTTGTTTTATCGTCACAAGTAATTTTTGGCCAAATGAAAAACTTCATAGATCAGCCCTATCTAGAAACAATGTCTAGAGTAGACACAATGGTGATACCAGACCACTTATTCCTTTCGATTAGCATCTTAGAAAGTGATACGAAAGGAAAAAAGACCATTGAAGAACTTGAACCAGAGATGGTAAAAACCTTAAAGACAATAGGAATAGATTTAGACAAACAATTAAGTCTTTCAGACTTTGCTAGCAATTTTGAAAAGTACTTTTTGAAACGACAAGGGATTCTACAATCTAAAAACTATGAGTTACTCGTGTATGATGCTGCAAGCGCAGGTCGTGTAATGTATGAACTAGAAAAAATTGGAATTTCAAACGTAAATTTATCTAGGGCAGAATATTCAAAAATTGATGAACTTAAAATGGACTTGAAGATAAAGGCCATCAAGAAAGCAAAAGCAGATTCTGAAAAGTTGGCAGAATCAATCGGTCAAAAGATTGGTAAAGCGATATACATATCAGATATGAACACCTACTTCCAACCAGTTCAATATGATAATCGAAGAATGAAAACTCAGATGGCTGGTGCTGCAGATATGGAAATGTACGAACCTGTCCCAATGGAATTTCAGAAATTAAAGTACCAAGCTGAATTACAAGTAAAGTTTACCATTGAATAAACTAACAGACTGAAAAGTCTAGGACTCACTTCTTCTTATACTTATCATTAGGGGTTTTACCAACAAGAACCAAGGGAACTACCTTTTCTACCCTGTTCAGACGAGTTGCTTCTCTCTTAGCACCACCTATATAATCACAGACTTCCCGCTTACGCCCATGGGTGAGAGTTTCATAAGCTGCTTTAAATTTCTTATTGGTTTTTAATTCAGCCTTCAGCTCATCAGGCACAACTAATTTCTTCTTAGTTCTTTTGGGATGAATCTCTAAACCATCGAGCGAATTCTGTATGGCCTCCTTCACGTATGCTTCTAATACCTTCTTCTTTATTTCTCTCTTATCCGTGAACCTCCATTGTCTTAACCCAATGGTCTTACCTTCTTGGGCATTAATGAGAACACCTGCTTCATCTTTTAGAAATACCCCTTGATGAAACCAAATACCAAAATATTTTTTGAAGCTACATACACCTATAATATTTTTACCTTCAATCAGATATGCAGGCATCCCCCATTTTACGGTCTCTTCTAAATCATATTTCAAAATTACCTCTCGGATTATTCGCAATTCTTCCTCCCAAATATTTCCATTTAAGTACTCTTCTACAGATTTAGCCATTTTCATGTCAAGGCATTTAAGAAAATAAAACATTAAAATAAGAAGCATCAAGACATTTAAAGTCAATAACTAAAATTATTTTGGCTGTAAATTTAGACCATGAAAAATCAATTATATATCCTTCTAATTTGTCTTTCCTTTGGAATAAACGCACAAACTGTTATTGATGGAAGCTTTGAATTTCAAACAGACCCAGAAAAGAAGTATTCCTATTATGTACCAAGCGGATATGATGAAACAATAGGAGCAGACCTAATGGTTGGACTTCATCCTTTCAATACTTCAAGATGGGATGCGCAAGCATGGAGAGATACATTGATTGTATTTGCAGAAATGAACAATCTATTATTGATATGCCCAGATGGAGGAGTTGATGGACGAGTGGATGATCCGATAGACACCGCTTTTACGTCTGCGATCATTGATTCAATGGAGCTTTGGTTTAATACTGCGGATAAATATTTAATGGGTTTCTCATGGGGAGGAAAAACTGTTTATTCCTATGGATTGCGCAGAATCCAAGAATTCGAAGGATTTATGCCAATCGGATCAGCCATTTCAGGTGGCGCGGAGTTGCAGGGTTTAACGCCATTTATAGAGGACTCTAAATGGTATTTAGTTCATGGCAGTAATGATATCCCAAACACTAGATTTTATCCTGCCTTAGACTACTTAGAAGAGAACTTGGCTTGTACAGGTAATATATTGATGCAAGGGGTTGGGCATACAATCGATTTTCCTGATAGAAATCAAATATTGACTGAAGCATTTGAGTTCATTAAATCAGATGCCTGCGGCCTTAGTTCAGTTGAGGAAAACATAAACGTAGATCAAGCAATAATACTACCCAATCCTAACTCAGGTTCATTTAGCTTAGATCTGCCTTCAGATGCAAAGTATAGTTTGCGCATTTTTAATAATGCAGGTAAAGAATACAAATTTACGAAACATGGAGATTCAATTTCAATGGGCCAAGTAGATGCAGGAATATACTTTCTTCATCTAAATATTGGTTCTGAAGCCTTGGTTCAAAAATTTATTGTGATAGAGAATTAATCTTCTAATCTTCTAAACTCACTACCCTTTTTCCATTGAGGCCAATC
>JAHDGF010000048.1 GCA_020627785.1 Saprospiraceae bacterium | reverse complement strand
ATAATCAAGGTATCAACGATTAAAGAGTCCTTGAAACTTGTGTAATCATAAAGTACATATTCAGGCGCTGGATCATTGTAATTGTGAGTTCCTGCCCCATCATATGAAGTCCCACCTTCCCAACCAAGAAAAGGATGTGGTAATGAAAAAGCATGTCCGATTTCATGTGCCCAAGTATGGTCTGTAGGAGAAGTACAACTTGTTGCTAAAGCGATCCCCGCATACGGCAAATTATACCCACAATTTCCAGCTGGACTTCCTACTATGTAGCAATTCAGAGCAAGTTCATCATTGTATTCAAACATCTTATACGCTCCATCAATAACCGTCTCATGTTCAAAAAAGTCACTGTCCTGAATCCAGCGTACATCTTTTAAATAAAAAACCATGTCCGTTTCTGAAAAATCTTCAGCCAAGGTGCATAATGACTCTAAAACCGTTGTCTCAGAAAAGAATCCAGTGCCGAAATTTGTTCCGACGATAGCTACGTTTAAAGGTATATAAATGACTTCACCAGACTTATCCGTATAATCCTTAATATTCTTTTGAAACTTCTTTAACCAATCAGATCTAAAGTTTTCAGTTCCACACGGGTGCAGTTCGACACCAGGTTGGGCCACAATTGACAAGACAAAACAATTTAAAATGGCAAGTGCAATAAACTTTCTCATAATTTCAATTATACATGTAATTTAATAATAAATATTAGCTTTCAACGGACAAGAAGATTTAAACTCATATCGCCATTTATTCATTGTAGTATAGATTTGTACTTTTGATTATGAGATACTTTGGATTTATATTTTTAATCATGCTCAAGGCAAATTTTGGCTTTGCCCAAGAAAATACCATTGGACTAATAAATTCAAGTGATCAAGTATCTGATGGATATGTACTTTTCTCTCCTGTGACTTCAAAAACAACCTTTCTAATTGATAACTGCGGGAAACTTATCAATAGTTGGACCAGTGATTTTAATCCTGGACTTATGGCTTATCTGAATGAAGATGGTCAACTAGTGAGAAAAGCCCGAACAACCGTTCTCCTAAATCTTGGCGGGGCAGGTGGCCGGGTAGAAATATTTAATTGGGACGGTAGTTTAGCCTGGGCCGAAGATTTTATAGACGACGGTGTCTCCCACCATGACCTCGCTTTATTACCAAACGGTAATTTATTACTCCTCCTCTGGGACCCAATTCCGATTGATGAAGCCGTTGAAATGGGGCGTATACCTGGAACTGTTGATGGTGAATTTTTTGTTTCTGAAAAAATTTGGGAAATAAAACCTCTAGAAGATTCTGGCTATGAAATAGTATGGGAGTGGAAGTTAAGTGATCACATTGTTCAGAATCATGACCCCACTCTTCCGAACTTTGACCTCCCTGAAAACCAGCCTAGAAGAATTGACATAAATAAGCCAGATTCAAGTAACGATCTAGATTGGATACATTTTAACTCAATTAGTTACCATCCTGAAAGAGATGAAATACTATTAAGTTCAAGAAACTTAGATGAAATATTCATCATAGATCATAGTACAACTACTGAAGAAGCAACAGGAAGCACTGGAGGAAACAAAAATAAAGGAGGGGACTTTCTTTATCGTTGGGGCAATCCTCAAAATTATGGTAGAGGAAGTTCTAATGACAAAAAATTGCATGGTCAACATGATGCAACTTGGAATCCATTTTCAAACGAACCTCAAATTTCAATTTTCAATAATGGCGATGACAGACCAGAGGGCCCATTCAGTTCTATTGATTTATTAACCCCCTCATTGAATTCAGATGATGAATATTCAATGACTAATATTTCTACATTTGAACCTGGTGAATCAGAAATAATCTATCCTTCATTCCTAAGCGATGACTTTTTCTCTGGCAGAATTTCTGGTGCCCAAATATTAAGCAATGGCAATACCCTTGTCACGGATGGTAGAAAAGGTCAACTGATTGAAGTTAATCCTCAAAAACAAGTCATCTGGAATTATGTAAACCCGGTTAACTTTGACGGTCCTGCAAGCCAAGGAAATCCTGTATTTGCCAATGATGTCTTTAAAGCTAGAAGATATGATCCAAGCTTTCCTGGTTTTGAAGGAAAAGACCTAACCCCTGGAATTCCCATTGAATTAAACTGGAATGAAGATGCTTGTATAAGTACAAATCTCATAGAGATTGATAAAACTCCAATAGATGTTTCAATTTCTCCAAACCCATTTTCGAACTCATTTAACTTAGAGAACAAAACCTCTATAATCGTAAATTGGGAAATCCAAGATTTATATGGGCGAAAATTGATATCTGGAACCATCAAAAATACCTTAGAAATCGACACAAACGACTTAAGTCAAGGTATTTATCTCCTTTTACTATCAAATAGTGAAACACCTTTTATATTTACGCAAGTAATTATAAAGCAATAACATTATTATGAAACATTTCTACGCAGTATTATTAATGTGCCTCGGATTTACTGCCATTGGCCAAAACACTGTTGGTTTATTGAGCTACGAACCATGGAATAGCTTGGATGGATACAACATCATCTATCCTCACAATCAAGCCAATGTATACCTTTTAAATAATTGTGGAGAGATCGTTCATATGTGGGAAGATGAATTTGGTTTCAAACCAGGGAACACGGCCTACCTAACCAAGGACGGAAATCTGATTAAAACTAAAAGACCGTCTGACATTTCTGGAGACGCTATTTGGGCAGGTGGTGGAGGAGCTATTGTAGAAATGAGAGATTGGGATAATAATCTACTCTGGGACTTTGAACTCAATGATGAATCTGCTAGAATACATCACGACATCACAGTGAAGCCTAATGGGAACGTGCTTATGATCACCTGGGAAAATATCGCCTATGATGACGCAGTTGCCGCTGGCAGAGATACTTCTCTATTAGCTCAAAATGCCTTATGGCCTGAAAAAATTATTGAATACGATCCTGGCCTCGACACCATCGTTTGGGAATGGAGAAGCTGGGACCACCTTATTCAAGACTATGACCCAACTAAACCAAATTTCGGCGTAGTAAGTGAAAACCCTCAAAGAATAAATTTAAACTGGGATACTAATTCTGGTTCAGCCGATTGGCTGCATGCCAATTCGATTGATTTTAATCCTTCAAATGGTCACATCCTATTGTCAGTTCCAAATTTTCATGAATTTTGGATCATTGACAACTCTACCACAACTGAGGAGGCTGCTGGAACAAGTGGGGGTTTTGCAGGAAAAGGTGGAGATCTATTATACAGATGGGGGAACCCAATGGCCTATGACCAAGGAGACTCAACAGACCAAAAGTTGTTCTACCAGCATGATGTGCATTATATCGGAGAGCATTTGGATCCTTGGCATCCAGATGCAGGTAAAATAGGACTATTTAATAACAGAATTGGGGAAGACTTTTCAGCTGGAACCGTGATGGTACCTGCCTATGATATGTATACCAATACTTACGAATTAGAAAATGGTAGATTCTTGCCAGAGGACGTTGAAAGAAATGTATTTCATCCAGAACCAACAGCTGTTCACTCAACAGGCCTTTCAAGCTTCCAAATTTTAAACAACGACAACTTCTTAATCTGCTCCGGTCGATTCGGTTACACAGCAGAAATTACTCCAGACAATCAGGTAGTTTGGGAATACAAGACACCCATTATTGGTGGAAATATCGCCACCCAAGGAGATACATTGACCATAAATCAAAACTTAACTTTTAGGTTGAATAGATTGCCTTTTGATTACGAGGCATTTCAAGGCAGAGATTTAGAACCAATGGGATATCTTGAATTAGATGCAAATGAGGATTTTTGTGACCAAATTCTACCGGTAGCTGATCTTATGGACATGGACTTGAAAGTCTATCCTAACCCAACCATGGGACATTTAATTGTAGAATGGAATTCAGTAGAACCGCAACCATTGAATATTTATGATATTTATGGTGTGCATAGACTTGCAAGTATGGGATATGGTGGCAAGAAATATGTCGATATTTCTTCTCTTAATGCAGGGATCTATTTCTTAAGAATCGGAGATTCAAAAGCAGTTAAAATTACAGTTGCTAGATAAAATCCTTGAAGCGATTTTTTTTTAAAATAGCATACAATGGATCAAGTTATGCAGGTTGGCAAATTCAACCAAATGCATCAACCATTCAGGCAGAGATTCAAGACATTTTATCAAAGCTCTATGGTTTTGATGTAAGCATCATGGGTTGTGGCAGAACCGATTCAGGTGTAAGTGCTAGTGATTATTATTTTCACGTTGACCTACCATTAGAAAAATACGAATTCAATATCCTATTGTATAAACTGAATAGGATGTCTACTCCTGGAATTGCCTTTAAAGAAATCTATTTGGTAGACGATAATGCTCATGCACGTTTTGATGCCTTTGAGAGGAAGTATATCTACTATTGTTCTCTAAATAAAAATCCATTTAAGAAACAATATCAAATTCCGGATCGAAGGAAATTTGATTTCGATCGGTTACAGGAAGCGGCGAATGTGATAAAGCAGTATGGTTCATTTTTCCCATTCTGCAAATCAAATAGTGATGTAAAATCTTATGACTGTATCATCAAAGAATCAAAATGGATCTCAGACTCTAAAGGCAATTTTGAATATCACATTAGTGCGAATAGATTCTTGAGAGGCATGGTACGACTCATCGTGGGTATGTGCTTCCAATACATGAATTATAAAATTGAGCTTACAGAAGTACACGCAGCTTTAAAAAATCAAGTGCGTTTATCTAAAGACTTAAGCGCCCCCCCAGATGGTTTATTCTTAGTAGATATTAAATATCCTTTCGAGCTCTAATTGTATAAAGGAAACTTATTCATAAAGGCATTAACTTGAGCCTTTATTTCTGCTAAAAGTGAGGTATTCTCAGGGTCTGAAATTATCTGATCAATCCATTCTACAACCTGAACACAATCCTCGGTTTTTAAACCCCTTGATGTTATCGCTGGTGTACCTATTCTTATACCTGAAGTAACGAATGGGCTTTTATCATCAAAAGGCACCATGTTTTTATTTACTGTTATGTCTGCTGCTATTAAGGCTTTCTCAATCTCTTTACCATTCCGTCCTTTATTTCGGAGATCGATAAGCATCATGTGATTGTCTGTGCCTCCTGAGATGATCTTATAGTCCTTTGTAACAAATGCATCTGCCATGGCTTTGGCATTGTCGATCACTTGTTGTCCATATTCTTTAAAAGAAGGTTCGAGGGCTTCTCCAAATGCTACTGCCTTAGCAGCAATAACGTGTTCTAATGGACCACCTTGCATGCCAGGAAATACTCCACTATTCAAAATGGAGGACATCATAATGTCTTTCCCTTTTTTAGTTTTTCTTCCCCACGGATTGATAAAATCCTTGCCCATCATAATTATCCCTCCCCTTGGACCACGGAGTGTCTTATGAGTAGTTGAACTTACAATATGACAATGTGGAATTGGATCATTTAAATGCCCAGAAGCAATAAGTCCTGCTGGATGTGCTATATCCGCTAACAATAGCGCATTTAAGCTATCTGCAATTGATCTAAATCTTTCATAGTCCCAATCCCTTGAATATGCGGAAGCACCGCAGATGATTAATTTAGGACGATGTAAATTAGCCAAGGCCTCTACCTTATCCATGTCAATCCTGCCAGTTTCTTCTTCCACCCCGTAAAATACAGGTTTATAGACCTTACCGCTAAAGTTAACAGGTGAACCGTGACTTAAATGGCCTCCATGTGAAAGATCAAAACCTAAGATTGTATCGCCTGGATTTAAGCAAGCTAAAAATATCGCTGCATTGGCTTGAGCTCCAGAATGTGGTTGAACATTGGCATACTCCAGTCCAAACAATTCTTTCAAAAGATCAATGGCTAACTGTTCAATTTTATCAACAACTTCGCATCCTCCGTAATATCGTTTGCCTGGATATCCCTCAGCATATTTGTTGGTAAGACAACTCCCCATGGCATCTATAACTGCCTGACTTGTAAAGTTTTCCGAGGCGATTAACTCTACCCCTCTCCTTTGCCTCAATAATTCTTCATTGATTAACTCTTCTACCTTACTCATTTTACCTGTTGATAATTCTATAAAATTGATTGGCAAAACTAACATTATTTAATGTCTTCAATTTGTACTTACCTTATTTTTTCATAAAATTTTATCAGTTTCGTTTCTTCATTGGACCATGAATATTGAGCTTTTGCTTTTATGCAAGATTCTTTCGTTTTATTGTATAAATCATCATTAAAATACTGCTCAATCCCTGCCTTTAGTGAAGAAACAGAATATTCTTCTATAGTAATTCCAAAAGGAAATTTATCTAGAATGGCTCTATATTCGGGGAAATCCATGTTGATGCTAGGAATTTCACAGTGCATATAGTCAAAAAACTTATTAGCCAAGCTATAATAGTAACTGGTAGATTTATCTTCCAATAGGTTTAAAGCGACCCATGAAGGTGATAAGCATTCGGAAAGGTTCTGCGGTTCCACAAATCCTAAAAACTTCACTCGACTTTCAAGCTCCAATTCCTTTACCATTTGCTTTAGTTCTCCATCTAAATCACCAGAACCTATCAACAACAAATTCAGCTTGGGCATCTCAGTCAGAACCTTAATAGCTAACTCTATTCCTCGACCTGCATTTAATGCCCCTAGATAAACCAACTGTTTAGGTGTAGACTTTAAGGCTTGGTCAGCAATGTTGTAGGCCTTACTTAAGCCATCAATATTCATGATTGTCGCATAAGGTTGGCCATATTGCTTTGAAAATATTTCACCTAGTTTATCCCCTACTGTATAATTATACTTAATCTTAGGCAAAGTAAAATTTGCAATTTTTTGCCACACTTTTCTTACTCCATCTCGACCGATCAGTTCTGGAACCTCTGTAAAATATTCATGGGCATCAAAGACTAATTTCTTCCCCCTGAGCTTTGAAATGAAATAACAAGGTAATATCGTATCCAAATCTACTGCACAGATAATATCACATTTTTTAAACAATAATTTAAAGAAAATTGAAATATTAAGCAGAGCATAAAACAAAGGACCAGACTTTATCAAAGGATGGATATTGTAAACTGCAATAGATTGATTTTGTAATGCCGCACCATTAGATCTAGAAATCCATCCAATACAATATTCTCGTTCCAAGCTGCCAATGATTCTTTGAATTCTACGATCATATTGGCGAACACTTGTGCTACAAAAAATGATATGTTTTTTCGCTTCCTTGATTACAACCTATTAAAAACGTTTCCTTTCAATTCTATGATTCCTTGTCTTTCCCATTCTTCAATAAACTTTACGATCAATTGCTTATCCAATGTTTGATACTGCAATAATAGCTCTTGAACGGTGTTTATCTTTCCTTCCAATAAACTATATAAAACACTTTCTTTTTCCACTACAGTATTTTTAGGTCTTTTCGAAAGACAAACATCACAATTATCGCATCCAATTTCATCGCCTTTTCCTCCAAAATAATGCTCAATAAAACACTGTCGACAAGATATTGAATTAAGATACTCACCCATCTTGCCTAGCTTTTCAATGGCCACATCCTTTAGATCTAAGTAATTGGAATTTGAAAGTTTATTTTTCACTTCTTCGCTTTCGCAAATGTTTATCCTAAGTTCTAGTGAACCTATTGACTCAACATATTCAATTAATCCAACATTCTGAAGTAATACCAATTCTTTATGAAGATTAGATATCGAACATCTTAATTCGGCTGAAATATAGTTTTCATTAATCTTAACCTTTTTGTAAAGAATTCCATCATACATTTTAATTAGTAACTTGAAAAGATTCTGCGTTGACTCAGACAAGCTAGATAATATTTTTCCTTTGCCCATACACACTTTCACTAAGGAGGGTTCCTTTAGTTTTCTCCCCAAGCTGATGATGTTCCATTTATCTAAAATCTGAAGTGCATAATAGGTTTTTAAAATTGAAACTTTGATCGCCTCCGCAAATTGTTGAATGGAGAAGTTACTACTATGGCCATCAGGATGCTCAACTTTTAGATATTCAAATATTTTAAGTAAATGGTCAATGCTTGGATGTGCTTTTTCTAAATCGATTGCCTTTTTTTGCATGTCATAATCACCCAGTAATATAACGGCAGTAGCTTGCTTTCGATCCCTGCCAGCTCTACCGGCTTCTTGGACATACTCCTCTAATGACATCGGTGGTTCATAATGAATGACCTTCCGTACATCTGGTTTATCTATTCCCATTCCAAATGCATTGGTGGCAACCATTACTTGAACCTCATTACTAATCCATTTGGTTTGGTTTTCAAGCTTTTGATTGTTGGACATTCCTGCATGATATCCTAAAGCTGCAATATTCCTAAGACATAGCTGATGTGATAACTCTGCAATTGTTCTTCTATTTCTAGCATAAACAATGATGGAACCCTTGGTAGTTGCCTCAATAGCATTTACCAACTCCCCAAATTTATTTTCTGTTTTGATAACCGCATATTCTAATTCCGTCCTAGTTGTAGAGTTCACCCAACAATCTGCTTCGCGCATTTCTAAATTTTTCACTATGTCTGCTTGGACCTTTGGAGTAGCAGTTGCCGTTACAGCAATCATAGGAATTTGCCGAAAGGCTGATTGAAAACTTGAAATCTCTCGATAGCTCGGTCTAAAATCATGACCCCATTGAGAAATACAGTGTGCCTCATCTACGGCAATAAGACTAACATTTATATTTGCTACAAGCCTTCTAAATTTTTTAGAAATAAGTTTTTCTGGAGACACATAAACCAATTGAACACGCCCTTGAATCAACTTTAATTCTGCCTCCATTAATTCCTCCAAAGATTTACCTGAATGCAAGGCGATGGCTTCAATTCCTTTCTCAAGTAAGGTCTTAACTTGATCATTCATTAGGGCAATCAAAGGAGAAACGACGATTGTTATTCCAGGAAACAAAATTGCTGGTGCTTGATAACAGATTGATTTTCCACCACCCGTAGGTAAAATACCAAGTGTATCTTTTCTTCTCAGAACAGATTTGACAATCGGTTGCTGGAAGTTCCGAAAATCTTCAAAACCCCAATATTGTTTTAGAATTTTTTGAAGATCAGAATAACTGGCTGATGAATTTAGAATCGAGGACATGATGCACCGCTTCTTCTAGAGCGACCACCTACAGAAAGTTTAGAGCCAAGGTTGTAACTTAGATTTACAAAGAAAGTGAAATAGTAGTCATCTACATCTGCTCCACCTCTCTTTCCTCCATTGGTCAAATTAGCATTTGAACCTTCTCCCTCACCTAAAAACTCATCAAATCTTTGAGATAGATTAGCCGACAATTCTCCATTATGAACAAGTAACTCATCATAATAAGCATAATTTGTACTTACGTCATCTAAGTAATCTGTGAAAGTGACACGACCCAAAAGCTCAAGGCTTCCAACTAAGTTTCTGTTTAATTTAAATTTAAGCCCCCCACCTACTGGTATAACTAATTCAGTCAATGAATATTTATCCGGAAAGCCTGGCAAGGTCTGCCCTTCAGTACCTAAGGGTTGTAATCTAATTTCTCTATCCTGATATATGGTGCGAGGATCAAATTTTAGAAATCCTAAGCCAAGAGCAAGGTGCGGAGTAAAGATTGCTTCATCATCTTTGGGGTTAATCCCAAAAATATTGTATTCGAATAATAAAGCACCTTCTGAAATCGGAGAAAAGAAATCAAGGTTTCTTTGTCGTCTGGCTTCATCAGCGGAATTGCTGTCACTTGCACTAATCTTACCAACGGTTAACATTAAGCGACCGGCCAACTTTTCATAATTATATCTCAAAAATATATTACCCCCACCGTTAGTATTCCTAAAATTATCGGAAAATGAGTCAGATTTTAAATCTCCCCAATAGGCACTAATACCTCCTCCAAAGCCTAATTCCCAGTAAACATCCTGACCAATTGAACTAGATGAAGATAAAATCACAATAAGTAGCGTGTATAATATGTTTGCTTTAGAATTCATTTGCTTAAAGTTACGACTATTATTAATGGCTCCTTGGTCTTTAAGGATAACTTTTGTTATGATTTTATTAACGCATATCGGTTCAAAATATGCTGTTCATATTCAATTCAATATTAACTTTGTCCTATAAAATTAAATTAATGAGAAATATTTTCACCTTACTAAGTTTACTAATTACTGGTGTATTGCTTGCACAAGCACCGACCGATTGGATTCACTTGAGCAGTGATCAAGGATACAACGGCGTAGCCACTGAGCAAGCTTACCGATACCTCAAAGGAAAAACAGCCAATACCGTGGTGGTCGCCATTATAGACTCTGGCGTTGATATAGAGCACGAAGATCTAAAAAATAACATTTGGGTTAACAAAGGAGAGATTCCTGAAAATGGGATTGATGATGATGGCAACGGTTATATAGATGATATTAATGGATGGAATTTCATTGGAGGTCCTAAAGGAAATGTAAATCATGATACGTATGAGGTAACCAGACTTTATAAAAAATTGAAGTACAAATATGAAGATGCCAATGAATCTCAATTATCAAAAACTCAATTGATAGAATACAAGAACTTTAAAAAGTATGAAGAGGAAGTATTAAGCAAAAGAGAAAAAGCCATTACTTCTTTAAATAATATTAAAGACTCAGAGAAAAGAGTGCTTTCTGCAATTTCTGCACTTGAAAAAGCACTTGATGGCAGAGATTTAAATGAAAATTTGGATTCTTTAGATCTTTCCGATCCAGAAGTTGACATGGCTGTACAAATGGTGAAAAGAGCTCAGGCTGATGGAGCTCAAATCCCAACGGTTGAAAACCTTAGAACAGAAGTTTTAGATCAATTCGTTGGTGCAAAAGATCACTACAGCGGACAAAAAGATTTTTCATACAACCCGGATTTTGATCCGAGACCATTAATCGGAGACGACTATTCTAACGGCAATGAAATGTATTACGGAAACAATGATGTTGAAGGCCCAGATGCTTTACACGGCACGCATGTGGCTGGTATAGTTGCTGCAGAAAGAGGTAATGATCTAGGAATGGATGGAATTGCAGACCATGTAGAAATTATGTCTATCAGAACAGTTCCCAACGGTGATGAAAGAGACAAGGATGTAGCTAATGCAATCCGATATGCTGTCGACAATGGTGCGAGCATTATCAATATGAGTTTTGGAAAAGGATTTTCATGGGATAAAGAAATAGTTGATGCTGCGGTAAAGCATGCGACCAAGAATGATGTTCTATTAATTCATGCAGCTGGAAATAGTGCACAGAATAATGATACAACAGATAATTTTCCAAATGACACCTACAGTAAAGGTGGTTTATTCAAGCCAAAATATTCTAAAAATTGGATAGAGGTAGGAGCATTATCATACAAAAAAGGCGAAGATCTTTCAGCAACATTTTCCAATTATGGTGCAGAAAATGTTGATATTTTTGCTCCAGGTGTTGCGGTCTATTCTACACTCCCTGACAATCAATACAGACCATTGCAAGGAACGAGTATGGCAGCACCTGTAGTTGCAGGTGTCGCTGCTTTATTAAGATCATACTACCCTTCCTTATCTGCAACTCAGGTAAAAGATTTACTTTTATCAAGTTCTGTCAAACTCAATGAGACTGTAAAGGTTCCAGGGACAGATGACAAGATGCCTTTCAGTAAGTTAAGTGTTTCAGGAGGAACTGTGAATGCTTTTAAAGCCGTTTCTTCTGCAGCAACAGTTAAAGGAAAAAGCAAGAAATACAAAAAGAAAATGAAAAATAAAGTCAACGTAACAAGGGCATAATAAAAAGGGAGGTTAAATCATTAACCTCCCTTTTTTTTATGTAATTATCAAATCTTTTATCTGTCTATGTTCCAACACCTGATTGATTTTCAAAATGAGCTTTTCTTTTTCAAATTCTAACTCATTTCGCAAAGGAGCAGAACTTATCTTAACGTACAACTTTTCATTTTCAATCCGTAGACCTTTGGTATACTTAATAACCGTCTTGCCTAACACCTTTTCCCATACGGTTGATAGACTATTTTTCCGATAGCCATCCGAGAATTTAGATCTCTCTCCTAAGATTCCAGCCAGGACCTTATCAATTTTCTTTTCTTCTTTTTCAAACATCTATGTATTCAATTGATTGATCTTCTAATATATGAATGTGATTGCATTTTTTACCTCCATCAAGGACAAACTTAGTGATTCTATTTTTATCAGTGTCTGTTATAAAAACCTGACCTCCCCATTTTTGGTTCAACTGATTCAAAATCTTTTCAACCCTAGATTGATCTAATTTATCAAACATATCGTCTAATAATAAAATAGGAAGCTTCTGCGTCTTTTCTAAAAAATACTCAAATAAGGCAATTTTCAAGGCAAACACATAGGACTTTATTTGCCCTTGTGAACCATAAGTTTTTATCGACTTATCATTCAATATCATACTCAATTCGTCCTTATGAATCCCTACGTTTGAGCGTCCACTCATTCGATCCTTCAATTGATACTCTTCCAATAGTTCAGACATCGATTTTAATTTCAATTTAGAATCATAGTTTAAAACAACTTCCTCTTGATTCGGCGATATGTCTCTATAGACCTTCTGAAAGTAATCGCTGAATTCCTGCATGAATGCCTCTCTTTTATCGCAGATATAAGGTGCAAGTTCTATCATCTTTTTTTCATAGGCCTGAAGCATAGATGCATCGAAAGTATTATTCTTCAAAAAACTCTTGAGAAGTGAATTTCTTTGTTTGACGGTTTTATTGTATACGATTAGGTGTTGCGTGTAGGTCTTATCTAATTGAACTATGGCCTGATCCATAAATTCCCGTCGATCAGAACTCTGTCCATTCACTAGAAGAATGTCATCTGGGGAAATACATACAGATAAAAAGGTACCTACATAATTAGAAAGGCGACTGATTTTTTTATCGTCAATCTCAAGTACTTTTGTTTTCGATTCTTGAATCTTGGCAACGAGCTTGAACGACTCCCCTTCAAAATCATTTAATCTTGCACTAGCTCTCATGAAATTTTCATTATGCGTAATACAAGATTTATCAGAAGGTGCAAAGTAGACTTTCCCAAATACTAGCAGCCTAATTCCATCTAGGATACTTGTTTTACCAACTCCATTTTTACCTGTGATAATGTTAAGTCCAGGACTGAAATTGAACTTTCCAGAACCATATTTCTTGAAATTGGTTAATTCTAATGATTGTATGTGGTATCTATTTTGCAATTGAATTTTATTTTTTCTGCATTTGCATGCAAATGTAGAAGTTGTACAAATGTCAGCTTTGAAACGCTAATGCTCGTAGTTGTCAAGGTTTTTTTTTTATTTTTATCTTCTTAACATCACATTATAATGGCAGAAACTTTAGTGAAAAAAGTAGGGACTGAAAATGGGTCCAAAAGCAGCAAATCTTACGATAAAGAGATGTATTTAAAATGGTTTGAGGTAATGTATAGAGTGCGTAGGTTTGAAGAACAAGCCCTGTATGCTTACTCATTACAGAAAATTCGTGGATTTTGTCACGTGTATATCGGACAAGAAGCCATTGCTGGCGGATTAGCCACAGCTCTTAGAAAAGAAGATAAATTAGTTACAGCTTACAGACAGCATGGAATAGCCTTGGCAAGAGGACTAGATAGTAACAGCTGCATGGCAGAGCTATATGGGAAGGTAACAGGAAATGTTAAAGGTAAAGGAGGCTCAATGCACTTCTTTTCAAAAGAACACAACTATTTCGGTGGAAATGGAATCGTAGGAGCTCAGATTCCAATTGGTACAGGAATCGCATTAGCAGAACAATATAGAGGTACAGATAATATCGCGGTTACCATGTTTGGAGACGGTGCAGCAAGACAGGGTGCATTGTATGAATCATTTAATATGGCAATGACGTGGAAATTACCAGTTCTCTACATTGTAGAAAATAATGGGTACGCCATGGGAACATCTGTTGAAAGAACCAGCAATGTCCACGATTTATACAAAATAGGATCTTCATTCGATATGCCTTCAGAAGCAATCAATGGAATGAGTGCAGAAGATGTTCATGAAGGAATTATGAAGGCCGCAGAACATATTAGAGCAGGTAAAGGACCATATTTCTTGGAAATTAAGACTTATAGATACAAAGGCCACTCCGTCTCAGATCCTGGTAAATACCGCTCAAAAGAAGAATTGAACGCCTATAAAGACAGAGATCCAGTATACACGACTGAAGCACATATCATTGAAAATAAAATTGCAACCGAAGCGGAAGTAAACAAAATCAAGGAAGACATTGAAGCAGAAATTACAGCTGCGATGAAATTTGCTGATGAAAGTCCACTTCCAATGGCTTCAGGGCTTTACGAAGATAATTATGTGCAAAAAGACTATCCATACATCATGGATTAGTGATCTTTGGATGACAACTATTTGCCCACTTTATATTTTTATTGGCATTTGCTATCATAGAAGGCCTAGTTTGGTTATTTTTGCCCAAATTTTGAAATAGCTACACATGGCAAAAAGACGTAAAAAATATAATCCAGCTGAAGAAGAAGAAATCATCAGAGAGGATGCAGTTGTGGAAGAAGTGCAAGAAATTCCAGCAGAACCTCAATCTTGGTTTGAAGCAAATAGCACTAAATTCTTATCAATTATTGGGATTTTAGCCCTTTTAGTTGGGATTTTTGTGATTTACAAATACGCAATCAAAGCACCGAAAGAAAAGGCTGCAGCTTCAGCTATTTATAAGGCAGAAGCTCAATTTGCAAGAGACTCATTTGCCTTAGCACTAGAAAATCCAGGAGGCGGATTCGATGGCTTTTTAGACATCATTGATGGATATAATGGCACAAAAGCGGCAAATCTAGCCAAATACTATGCAGGAATAAGCTACTTGAACCTTGGAAGATATGATGATGCCATTGAGTATTTAAAAGCATATAATGCAAATGGAGAAATTACTCCAATTATGAAAAATGGTGCTTTGGCTGATGCTTATTCTGAAAAAGGCGACTTCGATAATGCTTTAAGTTTCTATAAGAAGGCTGCAAATGCTGAAGATAATGAGTTCCTTAGCCCATATTATTTGATGAAGCTAGGTATGCTCCACCAAAAACAAGGGAATAATGGAGAGGCTCTAAGTGCTTACCAAAAGATTAAGGACAAATACAGCACCTCTTCTCAAGGGACAGACATTGAAAGATATATTGCCCAAGTGCAGTAAGATAGATATATAATCCAATGAATTAAAAGCCTGTATTTTCTAAATACAGGCTTTTCTTATTTTTATGATATGACAAAAAAGACAAATTTATCTGAAGGTCCAAAAAACAAAGTTGATGGATCAGGATTCAGAATAGGGATTGTGGTTTCTTCCTGGAATGAAGAAATTACCCAAGCCTTATTAAATGGAGCAGTGGAAACATTAGAAGCAGCTGGAGTTGAAAATGAGGATATCAAAATAGTTGAGGTTCCAGGCTCATTTGAAATACCTGTTGGACTAAAAATGCTTTTACAAAGCGAAAGCTTTGATGGAGTGATTGGGCTAGGATGCGTGATTAAAGGAGAAACAAGCCACAACGAATATATTAATCAAGCAGTAGCTAACGGCTTAACTCAATTATCCATCCTTTCAGGAAAGCCTTGTGTATTCGGCGTATTAACTCCCAATTCTATGGAACAAGCAAAAGATCGAACTGGGGGTAAACATGGAAACAAAGGTGTGGAAGCAGCTAATACTGCGTTAACTATGATTGCCCTGAAAAAATCTTTGGTCGAACCAAAATCAAACATTGGTTATTAATGAAGATTAAAATTATAGAGGCAGGAAAATTCAAATTAGATGGAGGCGCAATGTTTGGTGTGGTACCACGATCAATGTGGAGAAAACTCAACCCTCCAGATGAAAATAACATGTGTACCTGGGCGACCCGATTATTATTGGTTGAGACTGAGGATAAGAAAATAATCTTTGATTGCGGTTTAGGGATTAAGCAAGAAGAAAAATTCTTTTCTCATTTTCATCCACATGATGGAAATGTTCATGAGGCCATCCTGAATTATAATATGGATGCTTCAGAAATAACAGATGTATTTTTAACCCACCTTCATTTTGACCATTGTGGGGGGGCGCTTCGTTATAATGAAAATGGAGAAATAAAACCCACCTTTCCAAACGCTACCTATTGGAGTAATGAACCGCATTTTGATTGGGCTTATACACCAAACCCTAGAGAGAAAGCATCCTTTTTAAAAGAAAACTTTGTTCCACTAAGAGATTTGGGAGTCATGAAATTTATACCGGTAATTCAAGGAATTGAATGGATTCCAGGGATTAAAATATGGTTCTACTATGGACATACAGAGGCAATGATGGTTCCCGAAATTTTAATGCCGGATGGGCAATCTGTTTATTATGCCGCGGATTTACTTGCTTCTAGTTATCATGTTAGATTGCCTTATGTCATGAGCTATGATATTAGGCCATTGAAATGTATAGAGGAGAAGAAGTTTTTCTATAAGCAATTACAATCGAGAGAAAATCATCGGATAATTTTTGAACATGATCCGATTAATCCTGTTGGAAAATTAACTTTAGATAATAAAGGGCGATACAAAATTGACACCCAAGTAACTTTATTGACTTAATTTTCAAGAAAATTAAGAACAAGGACACTTTTTCAACTATTTTGAAGTTATAAAAGTGATTGTCGTCAATTGAGCAATTGATATTGATGACTTTCTAAAAAGAATTCCGTCTCAGAAGTAGTTTTTTCATATTGGTTTGAGGAGAAGCTTTCCTTCATGGAAGCTTCTTTTTTTATGCCCATAAGTCACTTGGGTAAGCTTTCGATTCTATAAGGTCATTAATCCTAGAAATAACGAAAGGTTTATCCTCTTTATAAGTAACTCCGAACCACTCCGCATCACAGGTCAAAACCTTTACTTTGGCAAATCCTTCGTTTATCATGTTATCCAGGACAAGAGGGATAAAGAACTCTGACTTTGGAACATTTATATTTTCTTTCAAGAAATCCTTGAAATACTCTTCTGATTTATCGAAGAAATTTGGTTTAAAACCAAACATATTCATTGATACCAAGGTATCCGGGTCCAAAAATTTATAATTCTTGGATTTTGGATCCATATAAATTCCTCTTCCAGCTATGTCATGCTTGGTTATCTTAAGAGTTTCAACTATTTCTCTCAAGTATCCTTCATTATTTTGATGGCAAACTCCACGATTTACCTCTCCATGATCAGATAAAGTGTTTTTAATTTTATAACCCACTACAGAATATTCATTATCTGGGGAGTTGCTGAAAAAATCTATTAAAGTTTTGTAGGATGATTTACCATAATAATCATCTGCATTAATAACAGCAAATGGACCATCTGTTACTTGTTGAGCCATGAGCACCGCATGAGCTGTACCCCATGGTTTTTCCCTGGCTTCTGGTAAGGTAAAGCCTTGCGGCAAATTAGCTAATTCTTGAGTAACATATTGCACCTCAATTTTTCCTTTCAATTTATCAGAAAAAACTGCTTCAAAATCTTTTTTAAAGCTCTCTCTAATGATAAACACTACCCTTTCAAATCCAGCTTGTATTGCATCATAGAGTGAATAATCTATGATTGTTTCGCCATTTGGCCCAAAACCATCCAACTGCTTTAAACCTCCATATCTACTTCCCATCCCAGCTGCTAACACTACTAAACTCGCCTTATTACTCATTTTGTTAAAATTTTAAAATTCTTCCCTATTTATAGTCAACTTTTCACTTTTCGAATCGTTTAAGTGGGACACGCGATGTATTTTTGCGCTTTATTAGAGTACAAATATAGAATCTTCATATTTAGATTCGGTATAATATTTGGATTCATAAAACGAGGTATTAATTTTTAACAATCCTATTTTTTATAAAGAACCGATAGGTTGTATATAAGTTAAAGATGAGAAGAACAAGAAATTTCATTATTTACCCGATCCTACTGCTAGGATTATTATTTTTTTCATGCACAGAAACCGTAATCCCTGGTTCCAATCAACTTGATATAGAGCTTAAAGACGCCATTAAAGCCACTGCTGCATTGGTATCAGGTGAGGCTAGTTTGGATTATTATGTTCTTCCTGATCCCTCTGATTTAGATGCTATACCTCAAGACTGGGACAAGAATCCATTAAATCCTGCCAAAGTTGAGCTGGGAAAATTTTTATTCTACGATACTGGAATTGCTGTCGACGCTAAATTTGAGTCAGGAAAAAATACCTACTCGTGTGCAACTTGCCATATTCCAGAAGCTGGATTTAGACCAGGGACTTTTCAAGGAATTGCTGATGGAGGAGTAGGATATGGAATAAGAGGTGAAAATAGAAGAAGAAATCAAGACTATCATCCAGACGATATGGATGTTCAAGACGCTAGGGCACTTTCCTTATTAAATGTTGCTTTCGTAAAAAATACTTTTTGGAACGGGCAATTTGGGGCGAATGATGCTAACATTGGAACTGAGGCTTTGTGGAATGAAGAAAATGGCGCTATAACTAATGAGCTAGGCTTTTTAGCCATTGAATCGCAAAATATTGAGGGTGTTCATGTTCATAGAATGGATATTAATAAGGTAATGGCTGATGAATTTGGTTATACTGCTTTGTTTGATGAAGCTTTCCCAGAATATCCTGAAAATGAAAGATATTCACAGACGACCTTAGCACTTGCACTTTCTTCTTACCTAAGAACTTTGATGTCTAATGAAGCTCCTTTCCAAAAATGGCTGAAAGGTGATTACTCTGCCCTATCTTTTGAAGAAAAAGAAGGCGCACTACTGTTTTTTGGAAAAGCTAATTGTTCGACTTGTCACTACAGCGAAAATCTAGGATCTAATGAGTTTCATGCATTAGGTGTAAATGATATGCACCAGATTGATGGATTTAGCTCTTCTCCAGATGATTTCAGAAATTTTGGAAGAGGTGGTTTTACTGAATTGGAATCTGACATGTACAAGTTTAAAGTACCTGGCGTATACAATATGAAGGATACACCTTTTTATTTCCACGGATCAAGTGTACGATCTTTAGAAGACCTGGTAGACTATTTTAATGATGGAGTAAAGGAAAACCCTAATGTACCTGTAGAAGCTATATCACCAAAGTTCAAGCCTTTGGACTTGACTGTTGAGGAAAAAGCTTACCTCGTTAAATTCTTGGAATATAGCTTAAGAGATCCCAACCTTAAAAGATACAAACCGGAAACTATTGGTTCTGGGCTATGCTTTCCGAATGCAGATTTACAATCGCAAGTTGACTTGGGCTGCTACTAAACTTTTAAATATCCTTTAATTCAGGGTTTAAATACCAAGCGCCCTCAATATTGAATTGGCTTCTGATCTTTCTTAAGAAAGCTTTATAGTCTTCTGAAATATCATCGCAATCAGTTTGGACCCCTACCCTAGTGTAAGGCCCGTGATTTTCAGTATATAAATCAAATCTTGAGTTTCTCACTTTTCTTGTGATTGCCTGAACATTATCAGCATTGGTAAAAGAACCCAATATGATGATGCAGTTCCCTTCTATCTTATTTGCATTTTCGGAATTCTGAACTCCATCTTCTTTAATGTCGTTATCATTTGCGACAGCGGAATCATCTATCTCTTCACCATAATTGATTTCTTCTTCCACTTCTTCTGCCTCTTCTTGTTTGAGTTTACTTTCTCTTTCTATAATTTCTTGATTTTCTATTTCTGCTTTCGTCTTAAATGAACTCTCACTAGAACTACAAGCTCTAACGCCAAAAATTAATAAAGCCAAAAGTCCAACAAGTCCAAGAAATCCAATCAACCAACTTTTTAAACCTAGCCCTCCATCTTCGGTGGATGAAATGGTATTCTGAATTGGTACAACAGGTTCAACTCGAGTCCCAACTTTAGAAGTAGGTTTTGCTGGTTTAGATTTTTCTTCCTTAAATACCGCCGCCTCAACTGCCTGTGCCGGGGGAAGCTTCAATTCTGGCCTCCACTTATTTATACGCTCCTCTGTGACAGTATTTGAGATGAAGTTCACTATACCTTTCTCATCTTTTTCTAGTTGGCCTAAATAAGCTATTTCAACTTGATTGGAAGACATCAAACTACTCAATACTTCGGAGCTAAATTCCTCTAGAAATGCTTGAGATTTCTCTAAAGACAATTCATTCTTTTCGGAAATCAAACTTATTAGTTTACCGTCGCTATTATCATGATCTTCGGAATAAGCTATTTTTTTGCCTGGTGGCAATAAGCTTTTTCTTCCTTCTCCAAAACTCGCGGATTTATTGATAAAACTAAAATTTCCGAGCCCAGGGACGTGAACGGATTCGTCCTGAATGAGTAACTCTAAAATATGTTTTGGTAAATTGACTTTCATTTCGCCCTTTTTGTTCGGGCCAAAGATAAGCATTGTATCGACTTTAATATTCAAGAATCTTGAAGGTCGTACGTCTATTTATTTGATGTTGCTCCTCTGTGCAGCTTTCGCAAATGCATTGCACCGTTAAATTACCTTCCCCAAATCCTCTATAGGTTAATCTGTCCCTCGAAATCCCACGTTTTTCTATGAATTCTACTGCTGATTTAGCCCTTTTTGTTGATAATTCTAGATTGTAATCCTCCTCACCACGACAATCTGTATGTGAGGCTAGTTCAATTTTTATGTCTGGATTTAATTTTAAAAGGCTTGTTAAACTATCCAATGTAGGTTCAGCATCAATCCTGATATCCCATTTATCGAAATCATAAAATATATTTTCCAATACGATCTCTTCATTCAGTTTTATGGGTTCAAGTTCGATCTTGAAATTTATGGTATGGCTTTTCTTTCCTTTTGGAATATCTGCCAAAGCAGTATTTAGGTCAATGTAATTATTAAAATAGCCTGATAAGGCAGCATTGATATTATACATCTGATTCTGTTTGCCATCGAAAATTACTCGACCGCTTTCATCAGTTTTAAAATTATCAGTTTTATTTACAATTACTTCTACTTCAGGTAACTCCATTCCTGTTTCTTTATCCACAATTTTACCTGCTATATAAATTTCGACCTCAACTGGTTTATCAATGCTTTGGGTATCTGGCTTTTCTTCAATTATTTTTTCCTCAAAGAAATAAATGTCATCGCCTCTAGATTCACTTCGAGATGAACTAAAATAGCCAGACGATCTTATACCTTTTTTCTTTTTATTTATAAAACTAAGACCAAAGTCATCCCCTTCTGAATTTATTGGGGCAACCATCGGTTCGGGTTTTGTGAAATTTCCAGCTTCATTTAAATAACTCTTATAAATGTCTAAGCCGCCTAAGCCTGACAATTTATCAGAGGAAAAATATAAGGTATCATTTCTACTGGTAGGAAATTTCTCATTTCCTTCTGTATTTATGACTCCTTCTAAATAAGCGGCTTTTGTCCATCCAGTTGGAAGTAGTCTAGAATAGTACAAATCATAACTATCGTAATTGCCATGGGGGCCGACAGAAAAGATCATTAGACTATCATCAACCATCAAAGTTGGATGTCCAACATTGACGTTTTCGTTAAAAAATGAAATGGCAATTGGATCAGTCCATTGACCTCGAACCTTTTGACTCTTATAGATTCTGCAATGTTTATTTCGTAACTGAAGTTCTTCACAACGAGTAAAGTAAAATTCTGTACCGGTTGAATTCATGCAACCACTACCTTCATTTTGTTCAGAATTTAAAAAAGGATCGAAGGACTGAACTTCAGGATCTTCAAGTCTAATTTGATACAAATCTGAATAATATAAGCCATTCCATTCATATACTTCCGCAGCTTCATTAGTGGGTCGATCGGATGCAAATATTAGTAGCTCATCTTGAAAGATAAACGGACTATACTCATTATACTCTGTGTTAAAGGAGACACTGGTCACCTCATAACTTTGATCAGGAATATTTCTTTCTGAATCGAGAATAGCTTTAATATACCGCTGCTCATTACCATAAGCTCCTGCTGCAAATCTAGATTGCAGTTCTCTATAGGCGGCCAAAGACTGAGCATATTCTCCTTGCTTTTTCAAAGCTTCGGCCAATTTTTTTAGAGTAATCTCTTTTTCACTATGGTTATATGACTTCGTGTACCATTCCGTTGCCTCAGGAATGAGCCGCAAAGCCGATTTTGATTCTCCAATTAAATAAGACAAATAAGCTTTAGATTCTGGATCATTGGTCCTACCATACTCTTTGGTGAGCATATCAACGGCTGTCGCGTATTGTTTTAATTCAAAGGCCTCTTTACCTGTACTGATCTTTCTCTGAAGATTACATGCAGGGAGTGTACTCACAATAAGGAGTATAAAAAAAAGAGCGTTATTTGATTTGATCCAAAACATGGTTACAAATAAAATAACTCTCTTTGAAAGCGCTGTATTTTGTGAAACTTCTTTTATCTGAAGTTTATCCGAGATATGACTTCAATGCATTTTTATTTGAAGATTTTCTTAATCTTCTCAATGCTCTTTCTTTAATCTGTCTAACTCTTTCCCTTGTAAGTCCGTATAATTCCCCTATTTCTTCTAAGGTCAGCGAACTGTGGCCATTTAAACCATAGTAAGAGCTTAAAACTTCAACTTCCCGAGGTGAAAGAAGAGATAGGCCATGCCTTAATTCATCCTTTAAAGATTGATCCATTAAACCTAAATCAGGTAGCTCTTGATCATGCTCGGTAAATAAATCCATCATGGTGGCTTCTCCAGAATCACCTCCAACTGGTGCATCCATGGAAAGATGCCTAGAACCGCCTTTAAGAAGATTGGCCACTTCTTTTGGCTTTATTTCAAGTATTTCAGCAAGCTCTTCATTGGAAGGCTCTCTCTCGAAAGTTTGAACGAAGGATACAAATGCATCGTTCACCTTTTTGTATGAACTTACTTTATTCAATGGCAATCTAACCAGTCTGCTATATTCAACAATTGATTGAAGAATAGACTGTCTGATCCACCATACAGCATATGAAATAAACTTAAATCCTTTAGTTTCATCAAATCTCCTAGCTGCCTTCATTAATCCGACATTGCCTTCATTGATCAAATCACTCAAGGAAAGTCCTTGATTTTGATATTGCTTTGCTACGGATACTACAAATCTAAGATTAGCCTGAGTCATTCTTTCAAGTGCTTCATGGTCTCCTTCTCTGATTCTTCTAGCAAGAACAGCTTCTTCATCACCTGTTAAAAGGTCTATTTTGCTAATATCATTGAGATATTTATCAAGTGCGACGCTTTCTCTTGAGGTAATTTTGTTAGTAATCTTTAATTGTCTCATAAATTTTTCTCTTCTAATATTGACATAGTCAATAAAATAACTTAAACATTGTTTAAATTATTACGCATTAAGTGTTTAATAAGTTTCAGAAGAGCAAAAAAAATTCCAATCAGTCATTAAACTGATTGGAATTCGTTTATTATTAACTTTTTGTCAACTACTTTACTCTGCTTTGTTGTTTTCCTTTCTAGGATTAGGCAAAAGAGCTTTTCTTGACAGTCTCATTTTTCCATTCTTAGGATCAATTCCAACAAGTTTTACTTTTACAGAATCTCCTTCTTTGAAAACATCTGCCACATTTTCAATCCTTGCATGAGAAATTTCAGAAACGTGAAGAAGTCCACTCTTTCCTTTAAAATCAACGAAAACACCATAAGGCATGATTGACGCTACTATTGCTTCATATTCATCACCAACAGATGGTTCGAAGGTAATTTCAGTAATTCGGGCCTTCGCCTCATCAATCCCTTGTTTATTGGTACTAGAAATTGAAACAATACCTCTATCGCCTACTTCTTCTATATTAATGACAGTTCCAGTTTTTTCTTGAATGTCCTGAATTATTTTACCTCCAGGTCCTATAACTGCTCCAATGAATGATTTATCGATGTTAAGCTCGATCATTCTTGGTGCATGTGGTTTTAGGTCTTCTCTTGCTTCTTGGATCGTTTTATCCATTTCACCAAGAATATGCAATCTTGCAGTCTTTGCTTGCTTCAGTGCTCTTTCAAGAAGATCATAAGGCAATCCATCAATCTTGATATCCATTTGGCAACCGGTAATCCCTTCTGTGGTACCTGTAACTTTAAAGTCCATATCCCCAAGTGCATCTTCATCTCCAAGAATATCCGTCAGAATCATGTTATTGTCACCTTCAGAAATCATACCCATGGCAATTCCTGAAACTGGTCTTTTCAATTTAATACCACCATCCATCAAGGCCAATGAACCTGCACAAACCGTTGCCATTGATGAAGAACCATTTGATTCTAAAATATCAGAAACTATTCGTATGGTGTAAGGATTCTCTTCTGGGAGTACCTGCTTTATTGATCTTCCAGCTAAATTAGCATGTCCAACTTCTCTTCTTCCAGGACCTCTCATCGGCTTAGTTTCACCTACAGAAAGTGCAGGGAAATTGTAGTGAAGTATAAATCCTTCATAACCAGATTTCAAAGCTGTATCTATCATCTGTTTATCCAGCTTAGTACCTAAGGTCATAGAAGCTAAAGCTTGAGTTTCACCCCTATTAAAAATGGCCGAACCATGAGCACTTGGCAAATAATCGATTTCAGTCCAAATTGGTCTTACATCTTCTGGACCTCTACCATCTAATCTTTCATTGGTTTCAAGCATATATGCTCTAATCAACTCTTTTTGTAGTTTTTTGAAGTATGGAGAAACAAATGAAAGTTTAGCGTCAGCATCTTCACCATCAAACTTTTCAGCAGCGGCCTCCTTTAAAGCTTCTTTTACTGCTTCAAAACCTTTCTTTCTTTGCTTTTTATTTAAGTTTTGCTTGGCAACATCCTTAATGCCTTGGGATGCAGTTGCTTTTACAAACTCATAAACCTCTTCATCTTCTGCTGGTGGTTCTACTTCTCTTTTTATTGCTTTATCTCCTACCAACTTAGCTAAAGCCATTTGTGCTTGACACTGAACCTTAATCGCTTCATGTCCAACCTTAATAGCCTCAATTAATTCTTCTTCTTGAATCTCTTTTCCTTCTCCTTCAACCATTGTCACATCATCCATAGTTGCTCCAACAGTAATTTCCATGGTAGCTTCTTCTAGTTGAGTCCTAGATGGATTGACAACATATTTCCCATCAATCTTAGCGACTCTAACTTCAGAAATTGGACCATCGAATGGAATATCTGAAACACTTAAAGCTGCAGAAGCTGCAAGCGCTGCATAGGCATCTGGAAGTGTTTCTTCATCTGCAGAGATGAGGTTAATAATCACTTGAGTATCAAACATATAACCATCCGGAAATAAAGGTCTAATGGCTCTATCAACCAATCTACAGATCAATATTTCGTAATCGTTAAGTCTTGTTTCTCTTCTAAAAAAGTTTCCTGGTATTCTACCAATGGCTGCAAATTTCTCTTGGTAATCTACAGAAAGAGGAAAGAAGTTTTGTCCTTCTCGTGCTTCATAACTTGAAACAACTGAACAAAACAACATTGTTTTTCCAATTTTTACTACGACAGAGCCGTGAGCTTGAGTGGCGAGCTTGCCAGTTTCAATAACTACTTCTTGACCATCTGGTAGGTTAAAAGAGGTAGTGATAGGGGTAATGTTTCCCATGTATGTTTTTTATAATATGTATAAAAGTAGCCTACTACTTGAGACGGAGTAGCTTCCTTTTGACAAGCCCTATTATTTTCTGATCTTGAGCTTATCTATAATGTTTCTATATCTTTCGATATCCTTTGTAGCCAAATAAGTTAACAGTCGTTTTCTCTTACCTACAAGGGTTAGTAGAGCTTTTCTACTTGCATGATCTTTCTTATTAGCTCTTAGGTGATCTGAAAGAGCAGCTACGCGAAAGGTAAAAAGCGCTATTTGACCTTCAATAGAACCGGTATTGGTTTTATTACCGCCGTGTTCTTTAAAAATCTCTTGTTTCTTTTCTGTTGTTAAGTATGTTGCCATTGTTGTTATTTTTACCAAAGGAGATTACGAAAATCATAATTTAGCGCTGCAAATGTACAATAATATTCCATATAAAACACACCTAATTCGCTTAATATGAATGCCTTTGCCACATATCATTTTCAAATACTTTGTACTTTTTTTCTACTATTACCCGTATTTGCGCAAGCTCAAGAATTAAAAATCGATAGTCTGGGCTATGAAACTTTTGAAATGGTAGAGGGGGATACAAGTTATACCATGAAAAAGTACTTCTTAGTATTACTCAAAGAAGGCGAAAATAGAAGCCAACCTGATAGTATTGCCGGAGAAATTCAGAAAGGTCACATGGCAAATATGAACACTTTAGCAGAGAAAGGATATTTACACATCGCTGGACCTATGGCGGAGCAAGGCTCCACAAAAGGAATGATGATATTATCTGTGCCTACTATTGAAGAAGCTCAAAATATGGTTGCACAGGACCCTGCGGTAATTGCCGGAAGACTAATAATGGAAGTACAACCTTTCTGGGCTGCCAAAGGAAGTACCTTAAAATAATTTACGTTTAAAATCTTTGTCTAATAAGACCATCAACATTGGATTGTCCATGGTTATATTTTAAGAAGTTTAGGTTGCTATTCGTCACACCAATAAAGAAACTATAATTCTGTCGGAATGGAGCCCAAGAGAAACTCATTCTCCAACAATGAAGATCACGGGCTAGTGAAAAGGTGGGATATACCCAAGCCTTGTTTTTAAAATCATAGCTAATGTTTCCGATATTCATTTCCCATTTATCAGTCAACGGGATTCGTCCATTTAGTCTAAGCGTGTTAGCAACAAGATTATCCGTACGCACTCCTTTTGTGGTAGCAAAGTTATATTGAATGGTGTGTTCTAAAGTAAGATTCTCAATCCAAGTAGCTAAACTGGTGGGGGCTCCATTTAAAGCTGGCTCTTCCGAAGATCTTGGCTGGGAATTTATTCTTTCATTCCTTTTTTTATTTATAAAATCTACCACTTTTTTTAAGCTTACTCGGGAATTTAATTTTAAGAAACCGTCATCCATTCTAACTGGAATGAAGAAATCTTTTGTGCCAACAAACTCATTTACCCTGCCATTTTCATTTTCAACATAAGGATCAAAGCCAAAACCAAAGCCGAAGGTTGTGATCCCCTTAAATATTCTAGCAGTACCTCGAATGGACATTTTATCATAATTCAGTGAATCTTTAGCAAGGTCATAACCACTTGAAAAATTTAGATTATCTAAAAGTTTAATCTTCTTTTCAGTTGAATCTTTTTTAGAATAGTATTTCATTTCCACTGTTCCTCCAACAGTAAAACCTACCCTACCACTCAAATCTCTTAAACCAGGAACAGAAACTGCTGCTCTTTCAAACGGTGAGTAAAATGTTGTATCCTGGGTTCCCGAAACTAGAATTTTCTCATACTTTGTCCGAGTTTCTGGTGAATAACTAAAATTTAGACTTGGTTTAATTGTATGCCGATACCCACGAAACCAACCTTTTGTAGCAGGCAAGGTTGCAAATAGATTTGTATTTAATGACGCACCCGCAGAGAAATCACGGTAAGCTCCGAATTTATCATTATACCTAGTGACAATGTTTTCAGTCCCATCTTTATCAGTCTCCAAAGTTTTATTGGCCGTTTGAAATAACCATATCTCATTGTAAGAAACATTCGGCACAAAGTTAAAATGCTTCAAAAGTCTATACGATGCTCCAGAATTAAATCGATTGGACAATCCTGCTCTCATTTCATCGAAGACAACTTGCGTAAATAAAGTACTGTCTGTTGAAGAAATTAGATTCTTAAATTGAGTTTCATATCTGAAGGATATTTTCTCAAACCATCTTTCATCGGTACTACTTCGAGTCTTACTCTTAAATGGGAAAATGGTATTCATTCGGAGTTGGATATCTGGCAAAGTGACATCAATGGTCTGTTGTCTTGTATTTTGACTATGTCGGAAGGAACTACTAAAACTAAATGGAGTTCTAGGCATGCTATGTGTAAATGATAAGTTCGATGTATAAACATTATTCAATACTGAATTAGCATCATTATTTACCGCTGCCGCAAATCCATTAAATTGAAAATTAACATCACCTCCAAATTTACGATAAGGATGTGCCTTGGTATCTTGATTATGTCTAATACCTACAGCAAATCGTTTCTGCGATACAAGAAAAGCCTCTGAGTTCTCAACAAAGTCATTATCATATCTTACAGTTACTGAACCCGAATACCTATATCTTTTTTTGTAGTTAGATGTAGCTTGAATCCCATGAGAAAGATTGGTGTAAATGTTCCCTTTTAAAATCAAATTCATATAATCATTAATTGGGAAATACCATCCCAAACCTTCTACACCAAAACCCTGTGCAGGAGAGTATCTAAAATCATCTGGAAATATTAATCCAGTGCTTTCTGACTCTGTCAATGGAAAAAAGCCGAAAGGAATCCAAAGAGGAGTTGGAACTCCTGCTAGCTCCAGATTTGATGCACCAACAACAGCCACCTTATTGGTGACTACCTTCATCTTATTTGCTCGAATACCAAAATGAGGCTCGGGGTGATTACATGAGGTGATTAAAGCATCCTTGTTGTATATAATGTCATCATTGCTAAGGCTATCTTGGTCCTTACTTACATACTTTGTGGTCGCACCATGAACAAATAAGCCCCCCTCGTTTGTTATGGCATCATAGACTATTCCTTTCTTCTTTTTGAAATTATATTTTAAACGATCATAAGTAAACTCTCTTTCTCCATCGTTGAAAGTTGGCATCTGTTTCTGATCTTCGGAACCATGGTTCAAGCCTTCGGCCGTAGCAATATTATTTTCCATATCGAAAATGATATAGCCAGCATTTAATTTCATTTCTTCGTATTCTACATAGGCATTTCCATACAAGTGCATTGTTCTGGACTTATGATCATACCATTGGGTGTCCTGCGCACCATAGGTAATTTCCGCCTCGATGGAATCCTTTGAAATTAGTCCTTTGGTCAAAACTATTGAAGTATCAGCTTTTAATCCCGGTCTTTTCAATCCCATCGAATCCTTTTTAATGTCCCCTAGATTGGTAGAATCAAGTTGAATTAGGGCCGTAGAATCAGGTTTGACGAGTTCAATAGAATCTAGAATCTGCCCACATAAAGGTCCAGCAAAAAAACATATTATAATTATCGATATAGTGTAATTACCTAATTTCAAATAAGTTACGTAGTTTTATGGCGTATTGTAAAAATACAAAAAGAAAATAATGAAACTACACACAATGAGCTGGCCTTCATGGCCTTTGACTATCTTTTGGCTCTTGTTCATATATATATGTCCTTTGAACGCAATAAGTAATCATTCATTGTTGTATTTCAATGGTATTAATCCATCCTCCCCTATTATTATCGTAATAGATCCCGGACATGGTGGTAAGGATAACGGTTGTCTAGGAAAAAATCAAATAGAAAAGGATATTAATCTACGCGTCGCCCGGGAATTAGAGTACATATTAGAAAGAGAAAATCCTAATATTGAAGTTATTCTAACGCGTCGTACGGATGAATTCATTAGTCTAAGCGAAAGAGTTAGAATAGCTAATGATAACCGAGCGAGTCTATTTTTATCAATACATTGCAATTCAATAAATGTGGCGAGTGTATCAGGTTCGGAAACCTATGTAGCTGGACTCAATATGGTAAATCATGTTGGTCATCATCATGGAAACACACAAGAAGATTTATCACATTTTACAGCTCTTCCTCATGCTGAGAAAATGGTAATTCTTAAAGAAAGCTTAGACTTGGCTGCAAGTCTAGATAAATCCATGGGACATAGATTACCATATAAAAATAGAGGGGTTAAGGAAGCCGGCTTTAAAGTTTTAAAATATCTAAAAATGCCTGGCAGTCTTGTCGAAGTTGGTTACTTATCAAATCCCACACAAGAACATTATATTGGTTCCGATACTGGAATATTGGAAATTGCCTTAAGTCTAAATGATGGAATTCTTAATTATTTAGACCAATCAAATTATGAAGTAAGCATTAATTACTTTCCAAGTGAGATTAACCTCAGCCAATCCTACAGTACTGTTGAAATGATATACAGTGTTAAGCTACAAGAAAGCAATAATAAGCCCATTGCTTATTTTGATAAGAAATGGGATAAGCTTGAATCAGTTCAAATCACAAAAAAGAACAATATTTTCATTTATCATACTGGCAATTACTCAACAGAAGAAGCTGCTAAGCTTTCACTAGCCTATTTTCGAAACCTAGGTTTTTCAAATTTGAGCATAATCAACATTCCAGTAGATAAATAACAATAGGAAACTTAGTACACATATTATTGTTTATTAATGTAATTTTGATGTTTGAAAAGTTGTTTAATACCTATCATTCCATTCTAATTTAGTTTCCACTATAATCAAATCATGAAGAAAGAAATACGTCTTGGGATTCTTGCCATAGTAACAGTAGCAGTTTCAATTTGGGGTTACAAATACTTAAAAGGCAAAAATGTATTCAGCAACGTTAATGTTGTCACTGTTGAATTTGACGAAGTCAAAAATCTAGAAGTTGCTTCACCGGTAGCAATTCGTGGATTTATTGTTGGTTCAGTATTGGACTTCAATATAGATCCACAAGATGTCAACAAAATATTAGTAACATTTGATGTAAAAGGAGGACTTCAACTGCCTAAGAATACCATTGCAACATTAAAAAGTGAAAGCGTAATGGGAGGAAGATATATAGAGTTAGAATTTGATGAATTATGCAATGGATCAAATTGCTTAGAAGATGGTGATATGGTACAAGGAAGTACTGCTGGTATGATTTCAAGTTTTCTATCCGTGGATGAATTTGATCAATATGTTTCAAAAATTGGAATAGGAATGGATACCATTGTGGGTAAATTAGGAAATATGGATGAGGATAATCCTTTGAATAAAACCATTCAGGATCTTGAAAAATCTATGGCTAATCTTGCTTCTATTACCACCCAAATAAATTCAATGCTAGGAAGCACAACTAAGAATATAAGTAGAACGATGAATAACCTAGATGTAATTAGTGAAAACTTAGCATCTAATAATGGAAAAATAAATGGCTTATTATCGAATCTTGAAATGGTAAGCAACGAGATAAAAAATGCTAAGATTGGTTCAACAATCGCTTCCGCAAATGGAGCGTTAGATTCTTCTGGACAAGCCATTGATGAAATAAAAGATTTGGTTGTAAACACTCAATCTTCGATTGAAAATCTAAATAAAGTTATTGCCAAAATGGATAGTCAAGAAGGCACCTTAGGCAAACTTATCAATGACCAAGGTCTTTATAATAATTTAAGTAGTACTTCAAAAAACCTCGATCATCTTTTACAAGATTTTAGACTTAATCCTAAAAGATATGTAAATGTGAGTGTCTTTGGTAAGAAGAATAAGGAGCCATATGTTTTACCTGAAGATTATCCGGCAATGAAGAATTAGATATAATTCTCAATTTAGATTTCATTTTAGATCGAAGTAACTTATACTTTAATATTTCAAGTTCACTTACAATGAGCATACCTAGAATTGAGCTCTAAGAGTATTCCTGTATTGAAATAGTTCTCCTTTTACTTTCAGCACAATTAATATGTCCGTGAGTAGAAAGTAGAATAATTAAAGTAGCAGTAGTTATTAAATATCAATTCTCGTATCAAGCCCGATACTTAAATCCTTACTCTTAAAAATTAAAGCCTCTAGAAGTTAAATCTTTGAAAAGGTTTATTGCGTTATGGGTTCTACAAAAAAAGGAGGCACAAAACTGTACCTCCCTGTTTATCTAAGAAAAAATTTCTCAAGTTTTACTCTGCAGGCTCTTCTTCTAACTCTACCTCTTTTTCTTCAACGGGCTTTGCTGTAACAATCAATTTCTTGAATTCTTTGAACCCAGTACCAGCTGGGATATTCTTTCCTGAAATTACATTTTCTTTCAAACCAGTCAAGTGATCTTTCTTAGCTGCTATGGCAGCAGTACTCAATACTTTAGTAGTTTCTTGGAATGACGCGGCAGAAATCCAGCTTCGCGTTCCTAATGATGATCTAGTAATACCTTGAAGCATTGGCTTTGAAGTTGCTGAAACAGCATTTCTATAAGCTACTGTCTTCTTATCGTTTCTCTTCAAGAATGAATTCTCTTCTCGAATTTGTCTCAAAGTAACTAACTGCCCTGCTCTTAGTTTCGTTGATTCCCCTACTTCAGTAATAATATATTTATCAAAAATATAATCATTCTGTTCTAGGAAATCGTTTTTCTGAACTGGCTCACCTTCTAAGAATATTGTATCTCCCGGATCTTCAATTTCAACTCTTCTCATCATCTGTCTTACGATAACCTCAATGTGCTTATCGTTAATACCAATACCTTGAGATCTATATACTTCTTGAATTCCGTTCACTAAGTACTGTTGAACTGCAAATGGTCCAGATATATTCAATATATCAAATGGTGAAGTTGCTCCATCTGAAAGTTGTGTTCCTGCTTTGACAAAATCACCTTCTTGTACTAAAATCAATTTAGATTTACCAATAAGGTATTTATGCTTCTGATTCGTTTTTTGATCTTCAACAAAAACCTCTTGATTACCTCTCTTAATTTTTCCAAAAGTCACGATCCCATCAATGGCCGAAATAACGGCTGGATTAGAAGGATTTCTTGCTTCAAATAACTCTGTTACTCTAGGTAAACCACCGGTAATATCCGTAAGCTTTCCTAATTTTCTTGGAATCTTTGCGATCCTTTCTCCAGCGACAACAGATCCTCCATTCTCCACAGTAACATATGCTCCTACTGGTAAGTTGTATGATTTTACTTCGTTTCCTTTTGAATCTACAATCTTAATTCCAGGAATAATTTTCTTATTCTTGGTTTCAGTAACAACAATATCTACGTTTCCTGTTTGTTCGTCAATTTCTTTTCTATAAGTATCTCCCTCTACTAAATCAGAAAATTCTACTAGTCCTCCAAACTCAGAAACAATTGGAGCGTTAAATGGATCCCACTTAGAGATCACATCTCCTTTCTTCACTTTCGTTTTATCCTTAATTAGAATTTCAGACCCATAAGTAATGTGTGTTGATGATCTAACCTTTTTAGTTTCGGGATCAATGATTCTTACTTCACCTGATCTAGATAGGACAACAACTGAAGTTTTTCCTTTGTCCGTATATTCAACAGTTTTGATACTATCAAACTCAACGTCCCCATCAAATTTAGAAACGAACTCAGATTCCGACTGACTTACAGAGGCAATACCCCCAACGTGGAAGGTACGTAGTGTAAGCTGTGTACCTGGCTCACCAATACTTTGGGCAGCTATAATTCCTACAGCATCTCCATTCTCCGCAATTCTATTTACAGCTAAGTTTTTACCGTAACATTTTCTACAAACACCTTCTGCAGATTCGCAAGTAAGTACTGATCTAATTAAAACAGACTCTATTTCAGCAGCTTCAATTTCGTTTGCTTTTTCTTCCGAAATGTACGTAGCAGCCGGTAAGATTACCTCATTAGTTTCTGGATGAGTAACATCTCTTAATGTAAATCTACCTTCAATTCTAGCAGAAAGTGTTTCTACAATTTTATCGTTTTCAATAAACGGAGTAGTTTCTATTCCTCTTAAAGTATGACAATCATCTTCTGAAATAATTACATCTTGAGAAACATCCACAAGTCTTCTTGTAAGATAACCGGCATCGGCAGTCTTCAAGGCTGTATCGGCCAAACCTTTTCTCGCACCGTGTGTAGAGATAAAGTAATCTTGAATCGATAATCCATCTAAGAAATTTGAAAGAATTGGATTTTCAATAATTGAACCCCCAGTATCCCCAGATTTTCTTGGTTTTGCCATTAACCCTCTCAAACCACACAACTGCTTAATCTGCTGCTTAGAACCCCTTGCTCCAGAATCAAGCATCATATAAACTGAGTTAAACCCATCTTTGTGAGCAGCAAGCTCATCCATTAGGTTTTCAGTGATCTTGTTATCGGCATAAGTCCACTTATCAATAACTTGGTTATAACGCTCATTAGGTGTAATCAAGCCAAGGTTGTAACTCTCCCAAACTTCATCTACTTCAGATTGAGCATTGGTTAAAGTTTCTTCCTTTACAGAAGGATTGATTAAGTCTCCAAGGTTAAATGATAATCCACCCTTAAATGACCAATAAAATCCTAATTCTTTAATGTTATCCAAGAAAGTAGCCGTTGTAGGGAAATCTGTTCTCTTGATTACATTAGAAATAACCTTTTTCAAGTTCTTCTTAGAAAGAACTAGATTGATATATGGTACTCCTGCTGGAGAATTCTCATTGAACAAAATTCTTCCTACAGTTGTCTCAATTATTTGTTGCTCAAATTCACCTTCTTCATTCTCTACTCTAGCCTTTACTTTAACCTTTGCGTGTAATGCTGCCTTTCCTTCATTGTATGCAATAATTGCTTCTTCTGAAGAATAGAACGTCATCCCTTGACCTTTCGGTTCTACGGATGAAGATTCTGGATATTGCTTAGTCAAGTAATAAAGACCCAATACCATATCCTGTGAAGGAAGAGTAATTGGAGAACCGTTTTGTGGGTTCAACATGTTATGACATGCGAGCATTAATACTTGAGCTTCAAGAATCGCAGCTTGGCTCAAAGGAACGTGAACGGCCATTTGATCACCATCAAAATCGGCATTGAATGCACCACAAACAAGTGGGTGTAATCTTATCGCTTTCCCTTCAATTAATATAGGTTGGAAAGCTTGAATTGATAATCTGTGAAGTGTCGGAGCCCTATTCAATAAAATCGGATGCCCCTTCAATATATTTTCTAAAATCTCCCAAATGATAGGATCTTTTCTATCAACTAATTTCTTTGCAGACTTTACTGTCTTTACAATTCCCCTTTCAATTAATTTCTTAATGACAAAAGGCTTGAACAATTCTGAAGCCATTCCTTTAGGAAGACCACATTCATGTAGTTTCAACTTAGGACCAACCACAATTACTGAACGACCAGAATAATCTACCCTTTTTCCTAATAGATTTTGTCTAAATCTTCCTTGCTTACCTTTCAAGATATCGGAAAGTGACTTTAAAGATCTTCCTCCTTCAGCTTTAACAGCATTTGATTTTCTAGAGTTATCAAACAAAGAATCAACAGCTTCTTGAAGCATCCTTTTCTCATTTCTAAGAATTACCTCAGGAGCTTTAATTTCTAATAATCTTTTAAGTCTGTTATTTCTGATAATAACTCTTCTGTAAAGATCATTTAAATCTGAACTTGCAAATCTACCTCCATCCAAAGGTACCAAAGGTCTTAACTCTGGCGGAATTACTGGAAGGTAATCGATAATCGTCCACTCTGGTCTATTTTCAATTTCCTTTTGTCCATCTCTAAAAGCTTCAACAACTCTTAGTCTCTTTAAGGCCTCTGACTTTCTTTGTTGAGAAGTTTCAGTAGCTGCCGCATGTCTAAGCTCATAAGATAACTCATCGAGATCAAGTCTCATAAGCAATTCTCGAACAGCATCTGCTCCCATCTTCGCTATAAACTTATTGGGATCAGTATCTTCTAACATCTGGTTTTCCTTTGGCAAAGTATCGAGTACAGCAAAGTACTCATCCTCTGTCAAGAGATCCTTCTTTTCAATTTCTCCTTCCTTAGCACCAGGCTGAATAACTGCATATCTTTCATAATAAATAATTGACTCTAATTTCTTAGATGACAATCCTAGAAGATATCCAATCTTATTCGGAAGGGATTTAAAGAACCAAATATGAACAACAGGAACAACCAACTTAATGTGTCCCATTCGTTCTCTTCTAACTTTCTTTTCAGTGACTTCCACTCCACATCTATCACAAACAATCCCCTTATATCTTATTCTCTTATACTTTCCACAATAGCATTCATAATCCTTTACAGGACCAAAT
>JAHDGF010000005.1:59914-145124 GCA_020627785.1 Saprospiraceae bacterium | reverse complement strand
CGGCTTCATCATCATCGTCTGGATTTCCGTCGCCATCTTCATCTACTGTATCATCGGTTGATGGATCACTATCCACATCATCACCGTCATCAGCCGTGATGGAAACATCATTCACTAGGCTTGTGCCAGTGAAAGCAGCATCGATCGTAAATGTCAAGGTTACAACTTCAGTCGCTCCTACTGGCAAACTGGCAACATCAAATACCAATGGACTGGATTCGGTTACATTCGCAAGTGTTCCTGCATCACTCATTACATACACAAGTCCCGTCTGTGGAACATCTGTGAATGTAACATTCGCTGCATCTAACGTTCCTTCGTTTTCGATTGTTACTGCATAAGTAACTGTACTTCCAGGAGCGTAAGGTCCAGCTGAAGTAATTACTTTATCGATCGCAAGGTCATATTGACAATCACCTTCTATTATTTCATATTCTTCTTCTGTTTCACAACCATTAACATCGGTAACAATAACAATGTATGTTCCACTTGCTAATCCTGTACGGTCTTCTGTCGTAGTTCCATCATTCCAAGCGTAAGTAAAAGGACTAGCACCTGTGCTGGTAAGATCAATTACACCATCTGAACCAGCGCAACTTGCAGCTATAATATTTGCAGTAACATTAGGCCCACTTAAAATTTCCACCATGATTACAGCAGTAGCTGTACAACCATTTTCATCCACAAAAACATAAGTATATGGTAAAACCCCAACTGAGGCCATTGCTGGGTCAAGAATACCAGATGGATCAACACCAACTCCACTCCAGGTTCCACCTACAGGTGATCCCACTAAAGTTATGCTACCATCAGTTGAACATATAGGTCCCGCTGGCTCAGCAGTTACTGTTGGAAGAGGGTTTACATCTATGGTTACAGAAGCTGTTGCTTCACATCCATTGGTGTCAGTATAAGTATAGGTAACAATATGTGCACCCTCACCTGCATCGGCTGGGTCAAAAGTTCCAGCTGCACCATCTACAATTCCAGTTCCTGACCACACTCCTCCAACTGGAGATCCAGTTAAATCCATTGTTCCTCCTGATAAACAAAAAGGGCCTGCTGGATCAGCACTGACAATAGGTAAAGCATTGATCTGAAGAACTACAGGAGTTCGAGTTGAACTCACACAATCTGTGGCATCATCAACTGCTTCTGCATAGTATGTATAGGTACCACTAACTGAAGCTATATTTGGAGTATAAGTTAAAGTACTTGAAGCTAAAAGATTGCCTCCTGAAGCTGCATCATACCAATCAACATGTTCTCCAGCTCCAACTGTAACCATTAATTCGTTAATATCTTCGCCTTCGCAAATGGAAGGATTATTAGGATCAACTGGAGCATTTACATCTGCACAATTACAATCAGGAGCATTCACAACTAGAGTTGTTGCGCAGGTGCTTCCACTAAAAGACGTGGTTAAAGTAACAGAGGTTCCAATTGAAATATCAGACACAGTCCACGAACCACCTCCATTATCTAAAATGGTACCTGATGTGGATGAAAGAACATCACTATCTGTAGTTACCATGATATTATATGTCAATAAATCTGCAGAACAACTAACGGCATCAGCAGAAATGGTAGGAATTGGTAAGACTTCTACATCTACAGCATCCATCCACTCACAACCGTTTTCATCGACAAGCATATAATTTATCGTATGAACGCCAACCCCAGCAACTGCCGGATCGAACGTTCCAATTACTGCATCAGTTATTCCCATTCCAGACCACATTCCAGGGAATGATGCTCCACCTAAATCCTCCGGAAGATCAGTCTCACAGAATGGTCCGAAAGCAGGTAGGTCTATTGTTGTAATTGGATAAACAACAATTTCTTCTTCTACTTCAAATTCACACCCATTAGGATCAACAAAAGCATAAGTTATCGTATGCGTACCCGGACCAGCAGCAGCTGGATCAAATTCTCCTACATTGGCATCAGCAATACCAGGTCCACTCCAAATACCACCCATTGGTGTACCCGTTAATTGGAAAGGGACATCATTTGGACAGAACGGTCCAGCTGGAGTTATCATCAACGATGGTAAAGGATTAACAACGATATCAATCATTGCGGTTCCTTCACATCCCGATCCATCACTATATGTATAAGTGATGGTATGCGTGCCTACACCAGCTCCTCCCGGACTAAAGATTCCTTGATTGGGATCTGTAATTCCAGTACCTGCCCAAGTCCCACCAGTTGGAGTAGCCACTAAATCTAGTGACTCTTCATCTATGCAATATGGACCAGCCTCTGTAATTTCTACAGTAGGTGCATCTGTTACCATTATATCAATTGTACCTGTGGCTTCACAGCCATTGGCATCTCTAAACATATATGAAATGGTATGCGTACCAACCCCTGCAACTGATGGGTCAAATTGTCCAGCATTCGCATCAGTAATTCCCATACCTGTCCAAGTACCTCCAGCAGGAGTTGCAATTAAAAGATCTGCATCTTCTTCTACACAATATGGACCTGCATCTTCAATTGAAACAACTGGCAAAGGATTAACAACTATATCTGTGGTTGCAGAATTTTCACAACCATTCGCATCTATGTATGTGTATGTGACGGTAGGCGTACCAGAACCTGATGTAGCAGGGTCAAAAGTACCAGCACTTGCATCCGTAATTCCCATCCCAGAAAACTCGCCACCTGTTGGCATTGCCATTAAAGTAACTTCTGCATCATTAATACAGAATGGACCAGAAGGATCTAATCCTACTACTGGGTTAGGGAAAATCGTTAACTCAACTGGAATTCTAGGAGAAGAAACGCAACCAGTAGCTGGGTCTTTCGCTTCTACATAATAAGTATACATTCCTGGCGCAGTTTCCGTCGACGTAAAAGTCAATGAATTTGTTGCAACAAGATTACCTCCAGTAAGCATATCCCACCAATCTGCTGTCAAACCTGGATCAACAGAAACAGAAAGTTCTGGATTAGCTTCTCCTTGACATACACTTCCGTCCATAATCATGCTAGGTGCAATAATTGGTGAACATTCACAGTCAGGTGAGGTAATCGCCATTTCTGATGAACAACCAGTAACTGTATGAGTACTTGTAATTATTATATTTGAACCGGTTGGTATATCAACTATATCAAATGATCCTCCACCATTATCAACCACAGTTCCCACCGTTGTTGTTACTGCGTCTCCTGTTGTCATTATATCAATGTCATAGGAAAGTAAATCCGCTGAGCACATCGCTGCTCCCGGAGTAATGGTAGGAAGTGGATTAACTACAACATCTGTTGTGACAATGACCGAACAACCATTTGGATCAGTAAAAGTATATGAAACAGTATGTGTTCCAACACCAGCGGCAGAAGGAGAAAAAGTCCCAGCAATGGAATTAGAAATTCCCATACCAGACCAAAGACCGCCTACTGGATTTCCTACTAAATCTTCATCAGCATCATCAATACAGAATGGACCTGCTGGAGTGATTGATGCAGTAGGTGTATCATTAACAACTATATCAATCATTGCTTCTCCTGAACAACCATTAGCATCTGTATAAATATAAGTTATTGTGTGTGTGCCTACTCCCGCAGTTGCAGGATCAAAGGTACCATTTGCTGTATCCGTAATACCATTTCCGGCAAAGGTCCCTCCCACTGGAGTTCCCATTAAATCCATAGAAGCATCGGTTACACAAAATGGACCTGCTGGCTCTAAATCAACAGCAGGCAGTGCATGCACAATTATTTCAATTGTTGCTCCGCCTTCACAACCAGAAGCATCAACGAATTCATAAGTAATCGTATGAGCACCAACGCCAGCTACCCCTGGATTAAAGGCGCCAGTTGATGCACTTGTTATTCCTGTACCTGACCACATTCCACCCACTGGGCTAGCTACTAAATTTGCGGTAACGTCATCAATACAATATGGCCCAGCTGGGTCAATTGTTACTTCAGGCTCTTGAGTTACAAGGATATCTACAGTTGACATTGCTGTACATCCATTCCCATCTGTAAATAAATAGGTAATGGTATGTGTTCCTACTCCCGCAACACTTGGATCAAAGGTACCAGATGTTCCGTCTGTTATTCCAGCTCCACTAAAAGAACCTCCTGAAGGACTTCCTGTTAAGTTTTGTGGATTATCAGAAACACAAAATGGACCTGCTGGATCAATGGTTACTGTTGGAAGTGGATTAACCACGATTTGTACATTCACAGAATTTTCACAACCATTAGCATCCGTAAAAGTATAGCTAACGGTATGAGTTCCAGCGCCAGCTGTTGCTGGATCAAAATCTGCTCCTGACATTCCTGGACCAGAATAAGTTCCTCCTACTGGCATAGCACTTAGCGTTTCTGCCACATCATTTTCACAGAAAGGCCCTGGAACTGGAAAAGTTATAACAGGTATTGGGTTTACTTCAATATCTATTGACTCCGTTGCAGAGCAACCAAAAGCATCTGTATAATTATATGTTATTGTGTGTGTACCTGTACCTGCAACTGATGGATCAAAGGTACCAGCACTGGTATCTGTGATGCCATTACCAGACCAAATTCCTCCCGTAGGATTTGCAACTAAAGTTTCCGCTGGATCACCTTCGCAAAAAGGACCTGCTGGATCTATTGTTAAAACAGGTGCTGGAGAAACCGTCACATTAACATCACATTCGCTCGTTGCACCATCTACAGAAGTAACTGTTACAACGTATGTGCCAGAAGCAGCCGCCGTAACTGAATTAATACTTGGATTCTGGTTAGAGCTTGTAAAACCATTAGGTCCTGACCATGCCCACATTGTTGCATCTCCTCCTGACTCTGCCAAACTTAAGTTTTGACCCTCACAGATTGGACTGTTGCTTGAGGCAACACAATCAGGCGCCTCAACAATTGTAATATTTGCGATATCATGATCATCTTCATCTTCATTATACAAAGGACCATTTTCATTAATTTCATTATCAACAACACCAGTTTCATCATTTATATCATCTGGGACTGAATCAATATCTGGTAGTTCATTCCCATCCTCATCTTCTGAACCGCTAATTTCTGCAGTATTTGTAATTACTCCACTAAAGCCTGCATTCACAGTAAAACAAATTGGCACAACAATAGAAGTTCCTGGTAATAAAGGTCCTGCTATTGTAAAGTTGGCATCTGGTGGCGAAGAAACCCAATTTGGATCATTGAGTGTCAAACCAGTTGGAATATAATCTGTCAATTCAATATTGTAATTGTCAACCTGACCTTGGTTATATACTTCAATATCAAAACATACCTGATCTCCTGAAGCAATTGGCATTGGTTGAGTAGTACTTATTTTTTTATCTAGAGCTAAATCACTCCAAGTTGTTAAGCAATCTACACTTTCAAAATCGACATCTACTGTACTGATGTTTGATAATAAGGTAGTCGAACCATCAGTAGCATCAATCATATAAAAGCTATTGCCCCCAGCATTTCCTGTAGTACCAAATAACTGCTGTAGGTGATTAAAGCCTAAGCCTTCCATGTCACTGGCAGGTGAAATACTACCAATAATGGTTGTTGTATTTGTATTTATATCATAATAAGTTAAAACATCTGAAACCCCTGATTGATTCTGAATCATATAGATTCTACCCGTAAATGGATCCCAAGCGATATCATCGATATCCCAAAGTGCCGTACCTGTTACAGGATCATTAACCGGTGGAATTGTTACATAATCTTGCCCCGGACCAAACTGGTCTTGTATGATTTGACAAGTCGCGATGTCTATAGCAAATAATATATCTGGACTACCTACTCCGCCCAGTCTATCTGAAGCCCACAAGATTCCTGTTACAGGATCATAAGACAGCCCATCAACATCAGATATATCCAATAAATCATCATTTACACCATCAAAATCATAATCCCCATTGACAGTTCCTAAGGTTGATTTAGGGGTAAACTTCCCTGCAGTGGCGGACCCAGGGGTAATATCAATTGTACCCAGAACATCTCTATTAGTAGCATAAAGAATATCATCAAATGGATCATAAGCTATTGCTTCAATGTTGTCTGTACATGTCTGACCTGTGTAACTCCACATACCCGTGACCGGATCAAAGGTGTATAGTTCATTATCTGAAGCATTTTCAGAAACGGCATAACAGGTCGCTGATTGACTAGATAACTGAATGGATGCCAAGCAAAAAACAGATAACAATAAGGTTTTAAAAATTTTCATTTTCTGTAGTATTCTGTATTGAGTTCAAAAGAAAACAGCAATGTATAGGTCACCTATGGCAACCGCATTGCATTCATTTTTTAAATCGGGGAAATTGGATTGGGTACTACTCTTTGGGAAGAGACTTACTTGAGGTAACAGGGCAAAACTAAAAAGTTACCAGAACATATTACATTTTATTAATATATATTTAAAACATAATATTTAATAATCTGTTTATCAGTTAATTATATTTGAAATTAATTCATATAGTTGCTCTTCCAAATCCTTAGAAAGACCTATAATTTCATTTAATTCTTTCGAAATTGTTAGTTCTGTATGATGGATTAACATACTTGGAGACACCTTAAATCCTAAGGCCATTAGACTAAATATTAATGCTTTTAGTGCTTTTTCACCTCTTGGCTCCACTGGTGCTAGCACGAAGGGAAAAACTTCAATTTGATTCAAATTTGGAAGACCATTAAGCCATTCAAGGAAGCTTTTTAGAGTTGATGGGATATTATGTAGATATTCAGGAGTAGAAATTATTAGTGTTTTTGATTCATTCACACGCTTTCGCAAATCTGTAATTACTTTTGGAACTGATTCTCCTTCCAAATCTGGATCAAACATTGGATAGTCTCTAAGATTTAAAATCTCATGGTCTTTTTCCTTTAGTCGATTAGAAATCAATTGAATAAAAGCACTATTTATAGAATCCTTGCGAATACTTCCAGAGACTAGAATTATCATTCCTCTTAATTTATTTTGTTCTTTTAGAACTGATCGGGCAAAAATTAAATATAGTAATAACTAATCTTGTTACTTTGTGACAAATCGAATTGAAAATATGAAAAGACCACTTGTTTTTCCGCTAGATAAAAATTCTTCAAAAAAGGCTGAAGAGATGGCCAATTTTTACGAAGAGACTTTAGGCTTTACACCAAATAGTCTCTTTACAATGATGCATCGCCCTAGAATCGCGGAGGCCTTTCTTGAAATGAATAAGGCGGTTATGGAAAATAAAGGAAGAGTAACCAGTGCATTAAAGAGACAACTCGCTTACCTTTCGTCAATGACCGCTGGATGCAGATATTGTGAAGCACATGCTATAAGAGCTGCTGTAAGATATGGATCTGAGGAAGATAAACTTCAGCACATTTGGGAATACAAAACCTATGATGCTTTTTCTGATGCGGAACGTGCAGTATTTGATTTTGCCATAGCCGCTTCAACCATTCCAAATGCAGTTACTGATGAAATAGCTGAAAATTTGCGAAAGCACTGGGAAGATGGAGAAATAGTTGAAATTCTAGGGGTAACTGCACTTTTTGGATACCTGAATAGATGGAATGATTCTATGGGAACCAAACTAGAAGAACCAGCAGCAGAAGATGGGAATAATCTACTAGGAAAAAGTGGATGGAATAGAGGAAAGCACCAATATTAATTTATGTCGAAGCTCATCGATATCCATATTCAGGATGAAACTGCTCCACTAGAAGCAGTAATTTTAGGAACCGCTAGAGATCTAGGTAGCCCTTTCTCTCATTATGTAGATCCAGCCAAATGGAGCAGTAAAATTGCACCAAAGGAAGATCAAATAACAGATCCAAAATCTAGGCTTCATTTAATGAATGGAACCTATCCATTAGAGGCAGATCTAAGACGGGAAAATGACTCTTTCGCACGAGTCCTTGCAAAGTATAATGTGCGGGTTTATCAACCCATTACCTTACCCTCTACCAATCAAGTGTTTACCCGAGATATTGGATTTGTAATAGATAATATTTTCATCAAATCCAACATGGGAACTGTTGAAAGACAATCAGAATTTTTTGCCATAAGAGATATTGTGAGCCACATTGCTCATGAAGTCTGGTTTCCTCCCCAAAGCGTGAAAGTAGAAGGAGGTGATGTCTTTCCTTTTCAGGACAAAATCTTTATAGGACAGGCTGATGAAAATTCAAAAGGACTCAGATGTGATCGAACCAATAAGGAGGCTGTTGAATACCTAGCTTCGAAATTTCCAAACAAAGAAGTCATAGGCGTTCCTTTAAAAAAATCAGATATTGACCCGAGAGAAAATTGCTTGCATCTTGATTGCTGTTTCCAACCTATAGGAAATAATAATCATTGCATTATTCACATGGAAGGTTTTCAAAACCAAGATCAAGCACATCAACTCATGGACCTTTTTGGTGGTGAAAAAAATGCCATAAAAATCAGCAAAGAACAGATGTACAATATGAATAGTAACATCTTTTCAATTAATCCTCAAGTAATCGTTTCTGGTAATAACCAAGAGGAATTTGGAGTACTTAACCAACAGTTGAGAGATTTTGGCTTTACAGTTGAAGAAATTCCATATTCGGAAACTTCAAAAATGGAAGGTCTACTTAGATGTTCTACCCTCCCACTTAGACGTACTTATTAGGTTTTCAATACTAAGGAATAATATATTCATGGCTGACATCAAGTAGAATAAATGATGTCAGCCATTTTGATTTATAGCTCTTCAGGTTTTATTTAAAAGACACGTTAAAAGAGTACAGTTTGGGCCACAATAGGAATCTTATGTTTATTTTCAAATAAAAATATCAAAGATGAATGTAATGAACGTGCTCGTCAATGCGCTAAAAAAAATAGCTCAAAAAAACAATGACAACCCAGAGGTCAAAACTGCTGACCCAGTAGTCTTTGAACAAGTCCAACAAAAATGGGAAGCAGTAGAGAATACAGAAACTTCGAGTAGGTCAAGAGCAGACGTTTACAAAGATTACCGTGAAAAAATATTGGAAGCTCAGCGAGAAAATGAAGCAAGCAGCGAAGTTGAAACCGCAGACAAATCCGTGTTCACAGATATGTTGGAAGAGATTGAAAGAATTCAATCAGGAGGAGTACAATCTCAACAACCTCATCAAGCACCAAAGATTGACTTTCCTTCTACCTCCGGATTAGGTGTTGCTATGACCAATAGTGGAGGATCTATCCAAATGAGAATGGCTCCAGATATGGGTGCAGCAAAAGCAGATGTTTGGATTCCTAATCAATCAGGCTTGAGGGTCTTGGAATATTCAAAAAACACCATCATCTTAGATGGACAGACCAGTAGATTTGCATTGGTCGATTTTCAAGGAAAGCAAGGTTGGGTTCTTGAAAAATACCTGAATTTCTAATCATACTTTATTTTTTCGAAGCACCATATTCCGTGGCCACAGATTTATCTTGGCCTTACTTAACGATCTTAAGATAGAATTAACAACTATTACCATAATTCTAATCGCCAATTTCAACAACTAAGTTGACCCTTCATCAATACCCCAGATGAAGCTCATTTTTTGTTTACAGAAAATTGCATTTGCGCAAGCACGCCCTAATTTATTTTACAATAAGTGAACTTGGATGAAGATGGTTTACCTATTTGTCAAACATTTAGCTCAACCAGCCCATAGTTTTGACTTATAACAAATCGATAATATTTATGATAAATTCAATTTCATCTTCACTCATCGGAAGAAACTCAAAGGATCAGCAGATCATAAAAATATTATGTAGTGCTTTCGAAGGAAATCAAAGAATCCAATCCTTAGTCAAAAAAGACACACAGGATTTCAGGCAAGCATTAAATATTCTTATTTCCTATTGTTATTTCATGGTCAAAAAAGTTGGTGGTATTTCTACCTCATCTGACAACGATGCTTGTCTACTGTACTACATCAATAGTAAAAAGTACATGAATCTGAGAGACTATTTGCACTATGCTTATTTAGCAATCAAAGTCATCGGTTTTACCAGATTAAAAAAAGTATACCAACGAGAAAAATTCATCAAATCAATCCGTAAAAAAGATCAAATCAAATATAGCTACGGTGACCATATCTATGTCTGGTTCTTAGCTCAAAAAAAATCCAATAAAGACATTAAAGGTCTCATTGAATTGAAAAGATTTATCACTAAAAAAGCCGATGAATTACAGCTACCAATCTATATGGAAACTACAGATCCACGGTTGGTGCCTTTATATGAAAGAATGGGCTTCCAATTTTATGCTTGTCAAAAAGACGAGTTAGCAAGAGTCAATATTTGGTTTGGAAAATATAAGAACAATGGATAAAATTAAATTTAGTCAGAATCAGCACGATAGTCTTTTCCTAAAGGTTTTAAATCAGCGAGTTAATAGCTACTTCGAAGCCTCGGAAAAGTCAAAATATGCAAATAATACAGCCATTCATAAAGGATTGATTTTACTATTTGCTTATATAATTTCTTATGCCTTTTTAATATTTAGTCAATCATTATTTACCTTCTACCTAGCGTACATTAGTCTTGGTATTATAACCATTTTTGTTGCGCTCAATGTCGCTCATGATGCAGCACATGACGTTTTTGTTAATTCTAAAAAAGGGAATCAAATGCTATTATATGTATTTGATTTCCTGGGTGCTTCAGGCTACATGTGGAAATTGAAACATGTGCATTCTCATCATCCACATGTCAATATTCCAGACATGGATGGCGACATTAAACAATCTAATTTGGTCAGAATATTCCCTAATGCGCCGTACCTAAATTTTCATAAGTATCAATATTTATACATGCCGATACTTTATGCTTTTTACACATTCATTTGGTTAGTATTTAGAGACTTTAAAGATTTTTTCAAAACTGACATTAGTGGTAAAAAGAAGATAAAGCATCCAGTGGTTGAATACTTGAAATTATTCATTGGCAAGGTATTTTTCTTTGGGAGGATGCTATTCATTCCTTGGCTATTATTGCCCTTTAGTTTTGGTCAAATATTCTTAGGTTTCATGCTATTCCACATTGCCGCAAGCTATACAGTTGCCATGGCACTAATTTCTGCGCATGTAGGAGAAACAAGCGTATATCCCGAACCAGACCAAGAAGGAAAAATGGAAAATTCTTGGGTAAGGCATCAAATGATAACAACAACAGATTTTGCAACAGATTCAAAAATTATCACACATTTATTTGGGGGATTCAACCACCATGTTGTTCATCATTTATTCCCTAGAATATGTCATATACATTATCCGATGCTGACCAAAATTTTGAAAGACACGAGTGAGGAATTTAACATGCCTTACCAGGCAAATAAAACCTTACTGGACGCAACCATATCTCATTTAAAATTTTTAAAAATGAGATCTCAACAAGGAATTTTGGTGCCATATATAGAAATGTAAAAATTAAGAAGTGGTCTTCTGTGTTGTCGATTGACAACTTATAAATATGCCTAGTTCAAAAGAGAGCTGGGTATATTTATTTAAACTACATCTGAAGAGAGGTAGGGGCATAAAAAAAACCTACTCACTTTTGAGCAGGTTTATTTTTTTTGAATAATTTTCAACACCCTTTGATTATAAGACAGGAAAATTGACACATTCCCCTATGAATTGTCTTTGTTATTTTCATATTTATTTCTTGAGATATATAAGTCTCTGAAACACATTTGAATACTTTTATGATATGTATTTTTCAATAGGTATCATTTACTTGGAGAACAAAATATGCGACCCCGCTGGGGTCTAAACTGATATGTTCATTTTGACTAATGAAGTGGGTCCACTCTGTGGTCCTCTACAGTCTACTGAGATCAATGAGAGTTGATTATTTTAATAACGTACTGTGGTTTCTGATAACTCAGTTTGGGGCATAAAAAAAACCCACTCACGTTTGAGCAGGTTTATTTTTTTTGAATAATTTTCAACACCCTTTGATTATAAGACAGGAAAATTGACACTTACCCCTATGGATGTCTTTTTTATTTTCATATTTATTTCTTGAGATATATAAGTCGCTGAAGCACATTTGAATAATTTTATGATATGTATTTTTCAATAGATATCATTTGCTTGGAGAACAAAATATGCGACCCACCTAGGGTCGAAAACTGATATGTTCATTTTGACTAATGAAGTGGGACCACTCTGTGGTCCTTTAAAGTGTACTTCTTTTCGGTCCTTCCATTATATACATATGTGTTTGTGAAGACTGATAAAAAATTGTACTCCGCCTATTATAGTATTTCAGTTTGGGGCATAAAAAAAACCCACTCACGTTTGAGCAGGTTTATTTTTTTTGAATAATTTTCAACACCCTTTGATTATAAGACAGGAAAATTGACACTTACCCCTATGGATGTCTTTTTTATTTCCATATTTATTTTTCAAGATATGTAAGTCTCTGAAAGACATCTGAATATTTTATAATAGGTATCAAATGCTTGGGGAACAAAATATACGACCCCGCTAGGGTCCAAAACTGATATGTTCATTTTGACTAATGAAGTGGGACCACTCTGTGGTCCTTTGAAGTGTACTTCTTTTCGGTCCTTCCATTATTTACATCTGTCTTTGTGAAGACTGATAAAAAATTGTACTCCGCCTTTTATAGTATTTCAGTTTGGGGCATAAAAAAAACCTACTCACTTTTGAGCAGGTTTATTTTTTTTGAATAATTTTCAACACCCTTTGACTATAAGACAGGAAAATTGACAGTTACCCCTATAGAGGAATCAAAAGAATTACATATTTATATTCTAATATCTGTAAGCAGTTGAAAGTCAGGTTGATTTCATTCGATTTTTTTAACGCTAAATTTTTAAATCATTTCCATGAATCCATCATTCTCATTTAGAATAGAGTTGGCCGAGCAAGAGTCCGATTTAAAAGGCATTTATAAGCTCCAAAAGAAAAATTTACAGCGTAATTTATCTGAGGAAGAAATCCTAACTCAAGGTTTTGTAACTGTAGACCATGAGCTAAGTCTACTTGAAAAATGAATCTGCCCTACCCACATGTTATTGCTAAGAGCAATGAAAAGGTGATTGGGTATGTTTTGATAATGACACCTAATTTAAAAAATGAGATCCCAGTTCTTATTCCAATGTTTGAACAAATGAACGCATTACAGTATAAGGGAGAAAATTTGGGAGAATCTGCCTATGTTGTCATGGGGCAAGTATGCATCGAAAAATCATTCAGAGGAAAGGGTGTGTTTGCAGCACTTTATGAAAAGATGTGTCAGATTTTAGCTAAGGATTTTCAGTATATACTCACAGAGATATCCCCAAGAAATAGAAGATCCTTAAGAGCTCACTAAAAAATCGGTTTTAAAAAGATTACAAAGTATAGTGATGAGGATGGAATTGAATGGATTATTGTCCTTTTAGAAATTTAATATCTAATGGAAGCTTTCGCAAATTTTTTATCTCATCAAAGTAATACTACCTACTTTCGTTTCTACAAAATCATCAATGTATTCTATCTCGCCGATCCAAGTAAATACAGATGGATTCACTCGCTGGCCTCTAAACCAACCATCCCAGCCAACGTCTAAATCATTGGGTGCGAAGTTTTCTGCGTTATACATCAGATTTCCCCAACGATCATAAACAGAAAAATCATTGATGGACCGAACTTCAGGACCTCCAAATACGGTTAACCGATTGTTAACATCAAATGACTCTGGGGTGAAAATATTAGGTACATAAACACGTCGTCTTTTAATTACTTCGACTGTTATATTTGCGAAAGCGATACAACCATCCACAGAAGTAACCTCAACTTGAAACTCCGTTGTATTGACTGGCATTGCAGTCGGCTCTAAGCAATCGCCACAATCTAAAAACTCAACTTCCGTCCAACCAATCTGAGTAAGATCTGTATCATTTAGAATGGGATAAAGTATGGTGTCATTACCTAAGAAAATTGTAACATCCTCAGCAAAACTTACCACTGGAATATCTGGGGCTACCAATGTCGAGCTAACCGAATCCACGCATCCATTTGCATCCTGAATAAAAAAGGTATAATCTCCTTCTAGTAAATTGTCAAACAAAGTATCACTCCCAAAACCTTCCGCTGATAAAGAGTATAGATATGGAGCGGTACCACCTTCTATTGAAGACAAAAAGATTTCGCCTGTTTCAAAACCTTCACAGGTAGGATCATTAAAAGCGACATCTGGATTAATAGAAGGAGGAGCAGTTAAGATAAATGAACTAATAAGTGGACAACCTGAAGAATCTGTTACTGTTACAGAATATTCTTGTGCTGTTAAATTTTCTGCCATCATCTGAGTTTGTCCATCACTCCATTCGTAACTATAAGGCGGTACACCTCCTAAACATTCGGCAATAAGAAATCCATCACTCCCAACCATACCGTAACTTGAATTGCAGCTTAAATTGAATTCCCCCACCTCAGAGGGAATTAATTCAATTTCCATTGGAGATGGTTCTGTGACTGGCTGCAAGACAACAAAATCATTCCCAAAATTATCTTCAATATAAATTTGATAAATTCCAACAGGTATTCCTGGAATTTCATTGTTCGTTAATAGATTGGTTGTGCCTGTACCATTGATACTGCTATCCTCAATATTGGTATAAATATAGGTCAAAGGTGGTGTGCCTTGATCAACTGAAAAGATAAGGGTACCTGTTGAGGTTCCATGGCAAATAACTGGAATAGAATTAGCCGTTCCAGAAATTTCACATTCTATGGCAAGTAAATCAAGAAAGACCAAACTATCACAGTCCATTGTAGTAAGTATGGTATCCAAATAATTACCGGTATCCGTATAGGTGTTGTCGCCAACACTGAAACTTTGATCATTACAAATCCATACATCAATCATTGCTTCTGCTTGAGGAAGTACTTCGATAAATATATTTATAATGCTATCACAACCAGGTAAGACTTCTATAGATTCTTGAAAAGAGCCACTATCACAATAATCTGTTCCATTCACTTCAATACAGGTTCCATCACAAAGTATTTCTTCTAAAATTGTATTTCCGACTTCTCTAATTAAAATAGAGTCGCAAGTTGGAGGAGCTTCATCGCAAACGTTAGCGGCCGTTACGCAGATCTCATATTTTCCTGGATCTTCAAATACAAATTCAACTTCTTGATCAATGTCCGGTTGAAACATTCCATCGATGGTCCAAAAGAACAAAGCTGCGCCCACTTCGCCAGTAGTCGAAAATGTAATCGAATTTCCTGGACAAGAGACTCTTGGAAAAGTCATAACCCCTGAAGTAGATAAAGGTAGAACTTCCGTTGTTCCTTCCAATACTGAAAAAGTCCAATTACAATTTGCACCTGCAGAACCATCAATCACTAAGTAATAATGCTGCCCTATCGTTAAAGGAAACTCATTTGAAAAAACTTGATTTTCGCCAGATTGAATATCTGTATCACAATCCGTAATTGGTGTAAAGGTTTGACAATCTTCTGTTTGGAAAAATCCAACTTCTAGGCTTGGAATTACACCAATACAATTGGATACATCGACCTGAATGGTTAGGTCGACACTTCCTGCAATGAAGGATATATATTGCATGTTATTGTACTGGGTGGTACAAAACTCACCGAATCCTTGTCCTTGCGCTGTTAAATCATTCACCCCTGTATAACCATCAATGTCACATATAACACAGGCCTCTGAGCAGAAAGAGGTCATTTCAGGAATAGGCCCACATGGTTGAGGGGTTTGTCCCAAACAAAAGTTTGTTATAAGTATCAGTGAAAGAGTGAAATAAAATTTCATACTGTAATATAAACAATGTTATTTACCAAAGATAAATTCGAAGTGTGCCTTAGCGACATAGTGGATTAATAATCGATGGTAAGATTTTAAGTCTTATCTTCTATTTATACTATGTCGAAAAAGCAGGAAACGTTGCCATTAACACCTTAAAAGATGCAGATTTGTCCATTCACAACCACTAGTGTTTTATTGAAAATGTTATATTACAAGTCAAACCACTAGAAAAAATGACTCTGAGAAAATTATTATTATTTGTCTCGTTAATAACCTGTACCCTAGGTTATTCACAAAATGTTGTAAGAGGAATCGTTTTAGATGTTGCTAATAATGATCCAATTATTGGTGGATCTGTAATAATTCAAGGAACAACCACTGGAACAGTCACTGATTGGGATGGGAGCTTTGAATTCGATACGGATCAAGATTATCCTTTATCTATTGAAATTTCTTACATCGGCTATGAAGCAAAGATTGTCGAAGTTTTATCCAATGAAAAACTAAACATCTCTATCGGTGAAAGTAGCGTGGTCATCGAAGGTGTTGAGGTAAAAGCAAGTAGAATCTCGGACAAACAGAAAAAGTCCCCACTCACGATAGAATCGCTTGACCTTATTGCACTTAAAGAAACACCTGCCTCCGATTTTTACGATGGTCTTGGTGCCTTAAAGGGAGTTGATCTTACGGCAGCGAGTTTAGGATTTAAGGTTATTAACATGAGAGGGTTCAATAGCACAAGTCCCGTGCGATCCCTACAGATTATAGATGGAACTGATAACCAAGCACCTGGTTTAAATTTCTCATTAGGAAATTTTTTAGGTTCGTCCGAGTTAGATGTCAACAAAGTTGAATTGATCGTTGGGGCAAGTTCCGCTTTTTATGGGCCAAATGCATTCAATGGAGTTATAAGTATGGAGACGAAGGATCCATTCTTTCATGAAGGCTTGTCAGCTTCAGTTAAAGGTGGAGAAAGAAACATGTTAAAAGCTGCAGTAAGATGGGCGGATGCCTTTGAAAATAAATCTGGACATAAATCTTTTGCCTATAAATTAAATCTTGAATTTCTAAGAGCTGATGATTGGGTTGCTAATAATTTCAATCCAGTGGACGGATCGGAGGTAGGTTTTGATAATCCTGGAAGATTTGATGCAGTAAATATCTATGGTGATGAATACCAAGGAAGAAATGATTTTAGCTCCGTACCAATCAGTAATCTTCAGGCTGGAACAATCGGTAATTGGTTCAGGACTGGGTATAGGGAAGAAGATCTAGTAGACTATGACACCAGAAATTACAAAGCCAACCTTGCCTTACATTTTAGAACAAATCCTGAACTAGAAACACAATCACCAGAATTTATATTTTCCTCAAGCTATGGGTCAGGAACTACGGTTTATCAAGGAGATAATCGATTCAGTTTGAAAGGAATTACTTTCTTACAGAATAGACTTGAATTTAGAAAAAGAAACAAGTATTTCATCAGAGCTTATACGACACGAACAGGAGCTGGTGAATCCTATGATCCATACTTCACGGCTTTACAGCTCCAAGAAAACGCAAAAAGCAATGAGGAATGGTCGGTAGATTATGTAAACTACTGGCAGAACACAGTGGCCCCTCAAATACTTGACCTAGGATATCCACAGATTCAGGTTGAAATTGATCCAGTGACAGGTGAGATACTAACCTCATTTGATGTTGAAGCAGCAAGACAGTTCTATATTGACTATGCTCCAGAATTTATTCAATGGCATGCAGAAGCACAGAATGCGGCAGACGGAGCAGGATCAGGATCCTCTACTGCTGTCCCTTTTTTCCAACCAGGTACTGAAAGATTTCAACAAGAATTTGATCAGATAACAGGAGCACTTAGAAGTGAAGGTGGTACTAGATTTTTTGACAACAGTGCGCTATATCACATACATGGAGAATATACCTTTACGCCAACTTGGATGGATAAAATAGTCGTAGGTAGTAACTATAGATTGTATGCGCCGGAGTCAAAGGGTACCGTTTTTTATGACACCACAGGTGTGACGATTAGAAATTCTGAGATTGGTGCATATGCTGGAATAGAAAAATCTTTGATGGATAACAAACTAAAATTATCCGCAACTTTTAGAGCTGATAAAAATCAAAACTTTAAAATGGTGACTTCCCAAGCAGCTTCAGTTGTTTACACACCAAAGGAAAATAATTTTCTGAGACTCTCTGTTTCATCTGCCATTAGAAACCCCACCTTATCCGATCAATACCTGAGTCTTGATGTTGGACGTGCGACATTATCAGGTAACTTAGAAGGAGCTGAAGATTTGGTAACCATAGAATCCTTGTTTGACTATTTCAATACTTTAAATTCTGATACGCTCAGTTTCTTTGATATAGCGCCGGTCCAACCTGAAGAGGTAGTGACCTATGAACTTGGATACAGGACCACCCTATTTGAAAAGCTATATGTAGATGCCGGTTATTACTTTAGTACATACACTAACTTCCTAGGATTCAATATTGGAGCAGATGTTACTTTAGACAATCTTGGTTTTCCTTCACAATTAGACATATTCAGATACTCTGCAAATAGCACAAATGAGGTGCAGACTCAAGGAATTTCTGTTGGATTGAACTACTATTTAGCTGATAATTACTCGCTATCTGGAAATTATTCATGGAATAAGCTTGTAAAAACAGTGGAAGATGATCCGATTATTCCAGCTTTTAATACCCCTGAACATAAATTCAATATTGGATTTGGAGGAAGGAACCTACCGCTAAGCTTTGCTAAGAAAACGATTGATAATTTCGGTTTTAACATTAACTATAAGTGGATAGAAGGCTTTATTTTTGAGGGATCGCCCCAATTTACTGGCTTTATACCAACATATGATATGATCGATGCGCAATTAAATTTTTATATTCCTAAGATTAGTACTACTTTAAAATTTGGTGCTTCAAATGTCCTAAACAATAGGTCTTTCCAAACGTACGGAGGGCCTGAAATTGGTCGTTTGGCCTATATACAGTTGACTTACGAACCTAAATAAAAATTACTTTAAATTTTATAACTAGAACTTATGAGAAAAAACTTTACACTAATGACTTTATTGGCCTTTTGTGTCTTTGCTATGCAGGCACAGGTGCGATATGTCGATGAGATTTTTGACGACGTTGAGGTTAACTCTGGCGTAGTCTATGGGGTAAATGCAACCTTGTTATTCTTACCGGTTGTAGGTGAAGCTATACCACAGGCGTTAGAAATGGATATTTATACTCCTGCAGGTGACACAGAAACAGATAGACCTGTTGTTCTTTTATTTCACACAGGAAACTTTTTACCGAATGTAACCAATGGACAGATTTCTGGAACAAGAACAGATTCTTCAGCGGTAGAAATTTGTACACAGTTAGCTAGAAGAGGATATGTTGCTGCTTCAGCAGATTATCGTTTAGGATGGAATCCACTTGCAGCTACTCAGCCTGAAAGAGCCTTAGGATTAATTCAAGCGGCCTACAGAGGAGTACAGGATGGTAGAACTGCCATTAGGTATATGCGAAGAACTGTAGAAGAAGAAGGAAATCCATATGGTATTAATCCTGACAAAGTTGCTCTTTGGGGTAACGGTACGGGAGGATACCTTGTTTTAGGTACTGCCACTCTAGATGATTACAATGAGATTGTTACTACGACTAATGGTCCAGGTAAATTTCTTTTAGATTTAGATGGAGACGGTGTACCAGAAACGCCAATGATTGTTCCTTTCTATCATGGAGACATTAATGGTTTGGATCTTACAGTAGCTCCTGACGGTGCTTTCGGATTCCCTGCAGGCGATACAACAAACTATGTAAACCATGCTGGATATGACAATGATTTCCAACTAAGTATTAATGTAGGTGGTGCCCTTGGAGATGTATCATGGATCGATGAAAATACACCACCGACCATTTCAATCCAATCACCATTTGACATATTTGCTCCATACGATGATGCAGTACTAATTGTTCCTACAACAGGTGACCCTATTGTACAAGTTCAAGGTGCACAGCAAATCGGAGCAGCGCAAACAGCTTTAGGAAATAATGATGTATGGGCAGATGGTGTATTTGACGATGCCATCACTCAAGAAGCGATAGATAATTCAGCAACTGCTGGACATGATTATTATGAAGGTGTTTATCCTTTCATTAATCCTCCAAATTCTAACATGTTAGATGAGGGAGTAGTCATTGAATGGTGGGATCCTTCTGCACTATCCCCACCAATCTTACCTGATTTTCCTAATGGAGTACCTTGGAACATGCTTCCACACCCATCAGGAGGAACTTTCCACGATCAAGGATTGGCTTTAAATGAAGGTATGTCAGCAGATAAAGCTAGAGCCAACATTGAAAAAATCATGGGATATGTTTTACCAAGAGCATGTTTTGCACTTGACCTTCCATGCCAGACAGAATATATGTTAGGAGATGCTACTGAAGATTTATTAGATAACTCTTTGGTAAGTATTACACCTAATCCTGTTTCTGAGCTTATGCAAATTAATTCGGACAATGGACCAATTCAATCCATTCAGATTTATAATATGAATGGTCAATTGGTTGAACAATTCAAGAATCTAAATCAAGAAAGTATTGCAATACCTAGAACAGGTATTACTTCTGGAATGTATATCGTAAAATTAGAATTCGATAATGGTTTCCTTACAAAAAAGGTAAACGTTAAGTAAGATTCACTTTTATAAAATATTAAAGGTTGGCTATTTTATAGTCAACCTTTTTTTATTTCTTCATAGAAAATAAATTAAAATCTAATCCTACCTATTCCCAATAAATTTGGGTAATTTAAAATGCTGAACAAATACTAAAAAACAAACGCTTCCGTATTACCTGTTAATCAAAGCAAGCGTATATTAAATTCATGGGATATAAGGCGATCATAGTAGATGATGGAATCAATGATGTAGAAGTTTTAAAAAATATACTTTCTACGCAGTATCCTGAAATTGATATTTTAAAAGTTTATACGGATACTAGAAATGCTTTAGAATATTTGCTTGTCAACAAACCTGACCTAGTATTTCTTCACATTCAAATGCAAAATCTCTCTGGGATTGAACTTATCAAACAATTTAAAAATCCAGAATTCCATGTAATCTTTACAACGGATGATGATCAATTTGATGTTGAAGGGGTTACCATTGAAACTCTAGATTATTTACTCAAGCCCATTGACAAGGAAAACCTTACTGCAGCCGTCAACAGATTCATTCAAAAGTCTTTGATCTTAAAAGATCAAGAACAATCCGTACAAAAAGAAATGATTGTTAAGAATGAAAGAAACAAAAAACTGACAGTCAAACTCCAAAATCAAATTCTATTCCTAGATCATGCAGACATTGTTTATTTAGAAGCAGACAGTAATTACACTAAGTTTTACCTTTCGGACGGGAAGACTCATTTAGCTTCAAAAACAATCAAACACTTCGAAACAAAAATAAATAACACCCGATTTTTCAGATTGCACCAATCATACCTTGTAAACACTAAATACATCAAGGCTTACTCTCGAGTTGAAAATTGTGTCGTTTTAGCAAATGATATCAAGATTCCTGTCAGTAGGAACAAAAAGGAGGCTTTGCTGACTAGATTAGGTGATTGAATAATTATTGACAAAACTTAGCTACATAAAAAAAGGCCCTTATAAAAAGGACCTTTCGTAGCGTGAGGCAGGCTTGAACTGCCGACCTCAGCATTATGAATGCTGCGCTCTAACCAGCTGAGCTACCACGCCAAAAATTCAGAATGCAAATATAAATTAATTTCCTTTCCAACTAACTTTTTGAATAGCGAAAATTTAGGGGACTAACACCATCTAGGCACAATTCCTTCCATTTCTAACCGTAAATTCCTTTAAAGAAGGTTATTTTAGTATCAAAGATCTTACAATGAATTCTTCGACCAATAGCCATAATTTGCGAACCTACCTTACATTGATTTGTTTGCTATGTATAATTTCTTGCAAATCAGATAAGGATGTTGTTTCGCATGAAAAAGTTATTCCTAATGGCTACGAATTCCTACAAGAATTACTGATAGATGCAAAACCCAATTCAACCATAGAAATTCCGGAAGGATTATATAAGATTAATAGGTCCCTAAGTCTGGATAATATTTCAAATGTCACCATAAAAGGCGCAGGAAAAGATAAAACCATTCTTTCTTTCCTTGAACAAAGTTCGGGAGCCGAGGGACTAAGAATAACGGCCGATTCCATTTCACTCCAAGATTTCACAGTGGCCGATGCCAGCGGAGATGCCATCAAATTACAAGGATGTAATGGTGTTGATATCCGAGGCGTCAAAACTACATGGACTCAAGGTACAAAGTCCACCAACGGTGCCTATGGCTTATATCCAGTGCAATGTGTCGGCGTAAATATTGATAATTGTGAGGCAGCTTATGCCTCAGATGCTGGAATATATGTTGGCCAATCCAAGGACATCATAGTCAAAAACTGCTACGCTCATCATAATGTGGCGGGAATAGAAATTGAAAATTGTATCAATTCCGAGGTCTTTGATAATTTATCAGAGAACAATACAGGTGGTCTCCTTGTCTTTGATTTACCCGATTTAAAACAGATCAATGGCAAAGGATGTAAAGTCTACAGAAATAAAATCATAAATAACAATCTCAAAAATTTTGCTACTGAAGGTAACATGGTAGCCATTATTCCGCCTGGCTCAGGCATCGTCCTCTTAGCCGCAAAAGAAGTTGAAATTTATGAGAATGAAATAATAAACCATAAGACCATGGGTGTAGGCATTTGCTCCTACCATATCACAGAAACCAGTTGGAAAGATCAGCGGTATGATCCATACACCTACGATATTAAAATCCATAATAACACCCTTGAACGGAAAACAGCCATCCCTGACGTATCTAAACGATTTGGTCAGATGGTGAATATGCTTTTCCCAGGTAAGCCTCAAGATATATTATATGATGGTATTCTTAAAGATGATGCTACCGGAAAGAACCCCATGAACATCTGTATAAGAGATAATAAATCTGAAGATTTAAGATTTGCCAATATTGATGCAGCAAATGATTTTGAAAACGTAGATCGGAACTTAAGCGCATATGACTGTCTCTAAATTTCATATCCTATCAATTCTACTAATTTGGCTTCTTTACCAAGCCTGCAGTACTCCGCTGCAATCTACCGTGCAGGTTCCGCCAGAAGGAGAATTCTTTGAACTACTTTCTGAATATGAATTATCGATTTCTGGTGAATCTGGATTTGCACCAGCGTCACAATTAATTAAATACGAAGTAACAAATTCCTTATTCTCTGACTATACATCCAAGGAAAGATATGTATATATACCTGAGGGTAAGAACGCATACCTCCGTACCGAAGGTCACTTCGAGTGGCCAGAAGGAAGTATCCTTGTGAAAAATTTCTGTTATGGAAAGGAACAGGTAGGAGAAGAAAAAATAATGGAAACCAGATTGCTTATTAAGGGATCAGATGATTGGAGAGCAATCAGTTATCAATGGGATGAAAATTACTCTGATGCAAAAAGAAGTAAGCTTGGTGATATCATTGCGATGGAAATTAATCAAGGGAGTGAAAAGTTATCTTTCGACTATATAATACCAAATAAAAATCAATGTAAGAGTTGTCACAATGCCAATGAAAAAATTGAACCCATTGGATTTAAATATGCAAACCTTGATCGAAAAATAAACTTAGACGGTCGAGAGATATCTCAAGTTAAGCATCTTGTTGAAAAGGGAGTTATATCCCTAAATAATGAAATTGAATTACCAAAAACCATGGTGGCATATTCTGATCCATCGGCGGACATTCAAGATCGTGCATTGGCGTATTTAGATGTAAACTGTGGTCACTGCCATCGACCCAATGGTCCAGGAAATACTTCAGGCTTGTATCTTCAATACAATGAAAAAAGAAGCAATCATTTAGGGATCTGCAAACCCCCTGTTGCCGCCGGAAAAGGAGCAGGCGGTAGAAGTTTTGATATTCAACCTGGAAATGCTGAAGAATCCATTCTATACTATCGTATGCTTACGCAGGATCCAGGGGAAATGATGCCTGAGTTGGGAAGAAGTCTTGTCCATGAAGAAGGACTTAAAATTATAAAAGAATGGATTGAAAGTCTGAATGGGGACTGCACTTCTGACTAAAAAATCAACATTGAATTTTAGCCAGTCATTTAAATTTCCTAATTTAAGTACATGGTAGATTTAAAGACTAATATTGCCCTCCTCCTCTTTTTCTTGCTTTCGCAAATTAATATTTCTAAAGCACAAGTAAGTACACAAAAAATTCAAGGCATTGTTACCGAAAGAGAATCAGGAATACCAATTATTGGCGCATACGTGCAATTAGTTGGCGCAGAGAATATTGGTTCGAATACGGATGTAGACGGAAGGTTTATAGTAGAGAATGTTCCGGTCGGACGTCAGCAATTTAAAGTGACCTACATTGGATATCAAGAATTTATCACAGAAGGTATTATTGTTAGTTCGCAGAGAAATTCTGAATTATCTATAAGTCTGCAGGAAGGAATTATGATGGCTGGAGTTGATATCATTGCCGATGGGAATACCAATGCGCCGATGAATAACTTAGCGACTGTGAGCGCTCGATCCTTTTCAGTTGAAGAGACAGAACGGATGCCGGCTGGAGTAAATGATATGGGTCGGATGGCACTCTCCTACCCAGGTGTTCAGCAAGGATCTAATGATACTGAAAATGACATCATAGTAAGAGGAAATTCAAGTGTAGGAATTCTTTGGCGATTGGAGGGAATTGATATTCCTAATCCCAATCACTTTGCAAGACCGGGAACCTCTGGAGGTGGGATTACTATTTTCAGTGCACAATTATTGAGTCGTTCTGATTTTTATACCGGAGGAATGCCTGCTGAATTTGGCAATGCATTATCCGGAGCCTTTGATGTACACTTCAGAAAAGGGAACAAATTAGAAAGGCAGCATCGAGTGAAAATAGGACTCCTAGGTTTAGATTTTGCGACGGAGGGACCAATAAAAAAATCAAAGTCTTCTTACTTAGTCAACTACCGCTACTCTACACTCGGCTTACTCAATTCCTTTGGTTTTGAATTGATTGGCGAACGTGTAAGTAATAACTTTCAAGATTTATCTTTTAACCTAGCATTCGAAGGAAAAGACCCAACCGTAAAATGGACCGTTTTTGGAATCGGTGGATTTTCTGAGGAACATTATTCTCCAAAACCAGCAGCCGAACGAGAAGAAGGTTTTTCAAATCATTGGGAAGATCGATTCAATGATAGCAGCATGGGTGCAGTTGGAGTTACCTACACTAAGATCTATGATGACAAATCATATCTAAAAAACACCACCAGTTTAATGTCTGGATTTGTGGGTAGAACTTATGATACTTTGGACGTAAATAACGTAAGATACAGATATAACACAGAGGAATATACAGATAACAGACTATCTACTTCTTGGACTTATTGGAAGGAGTATACTCCACAATGGAAAATGAAACTTGGAACCATGGGTCATGGAATCCAGTATCGATTTTTCAAGGAAAGCAGAGCTAGAAATAGTAGTTCAGATGTAAATCTTATGAACGCAGATCTTGATTTAAATGGAGGAGGGTTAACGCTCACTGGTCAGGCCTATGGTCTGATGCAATATAGTCCAAGTCCAAAACTAAATATAAATGCAGGTTTACATTCGATGATATTAGGATTAAATGGAACCGGTGCCATTGATCCAAGATTCTCATTAAAGTATGTCCTTAACCAACAGAATAACTTTGGCCTTGCCATTGGTCAACATAGCCAGATGCTCCCATTGGCTGCCTACTTCTATGAAGAAGAAAAAGAGAATGATGTCATCATCAGACCAAATTATGATCTACCCTTTATGAAGGCTTGGCACTTCATTGCGAGCTATACTTTTGTGAGCAAAAGTTCAATTAAGGTTAATGCAGAAATCTACTATCAACGATTGAATAAAGTACCGGTTAGACTAGATGACCTTGGAGATGGTTACTGGATGTTGAATAATCAGGCGGACTTTCCAGCTTTTGCAGCTGTTAGCGAAGGTAAAGGCGAAAATTATGGGTTGGATTTAGCGATTGAAAAATTCTTCTCTAACAAAATGTACTTTTTATTGACAGGCTCCTTTTTTGAGTCCAACTCAATTTCAAATACAGGAGAAAAACATCCTACCCGCTATTCGACAAAATGGGTTTCAAGCTATACGCTCGGCAGAGAGTTTGAATTCAAAAAAGGGGGAGCCTTGCAGATTGGTGCAAGAATATTGTACAATGGAGGCTACCGATACACACCACATGATCCAGTTTTATCTGCCATAGAAAAACAGTTTGTCCCATTGGCTAATTCCTTTTGGAAATCACAGGTTACGCCATACTCTCGGGTGGATTCAAGAATTGCCTACCGCTTTAATAGAAAAAGGTTGAGTGGAAGCATTAGTCTTGACGTTCAGAATCTGACCAACAAGAAAAATTTAAAAGGAGTTTCTTATAATGCGGAGACCAACGAATTAGGTTTCCGGAATTTTGATGGTGGGGATTTCATCCCAGTTTTAAATTTTGTTTTTGATTTTTGAAAAGTTGTTTTTCTTTCAACTTTAATTACTTTTTTTGTCCACCATTAATCAATAGCAAGGTGATTTCTAATTCAATGCCCTTTGTCTTTAAGATAAATTACTCTTTCTGTTTTATTTACTTTTTTTGTCTACCACACAAAAAAAGTAACAAAAAAAAGTCACCGCTTGCGAAGTAGAAACTAAAATTTCTTTTCCCTGTCCACAGCGCAAAAACTCGTACCACATTCCTCAGAAAAATTCAATTCCTTTGCCCCTCATACAGTTTCCGCTTCCATGCCCGCCCTCCAAAAAAAATTTCTTAACGTTCCTCCTTCTAATGCGGGGTCAAGCTAGAAAGATAGACTCTCTTTCTGGAACGAATATCAATTGCTAACTAATCCTTCAAATTCCTTTCATCTTGTTAAAACTTATCTAAAGAAACTCAAAGCTTAATCTTTCAAGAAAACTTGATTATTTAAATAGAACTAAAATCAAAGTAATCACACAAATCCTAGTCCATGTTTTTAGAAAGTCTATTATATAACTTCAAGGCTTCCTTCATCTTTGGATTCTTTGATAAGCGGGTCCTATGTTTATCTGTCTTTGGTTTTTTAGCATCGTCTGGAAACGGAGAAGCAAGAATGGCCTTATCGTAATTGGCTTTTTTATATTTCATGTATTGCTGCTTCTCATCTTCTGTGAAGTTTAGTTTGTTTAGGCTCAACGAATACTTATCATTCACTTTTCCGATGATGGCGTCAGGATTTTTGGTCAATTCTAAAAAATCTACAAGTAACAATTGATCTTTTAATTTTTCAACGCCCTTATAATAATTGGTGTAATTTTTCATTGCCACAGCATCTGATAGTCGCTCATCAAAAGTGATAAGACTTGCTATGCAATCTATCGGATTTCTGATAAGTACAAGAATAGGCACCTTCCATTTTATGGATCGTTTAATATTTGCGAAAGCGTGCGCATGATGCGTAATCTCTAGTCCTTCATTTTTAAACTTAAGAATGGCTTCACAATAACCATTTCCTGATCGTTGGAAGCCTTCCAAGCAAAGAGTCGTATCTTTGGTGACGCAGATGTGCGGTTCGCCAGTATAAATGGACTTAGCTTTTAAATAGAGGTAGGAACTATTGACGTAGAATCCTCCAAGGAATAAGAAATCTTTTAACAAGTGCTAATATTTATTGATGCGGTGAACTTGTAAATTCGCAGCTAAATTTATCAAATCAAATCAAAAAAGAACATATTAATTCATGCCTTTCCGCTGGATAACCAAAAGGCAGGCATTTATCGCTATACGAAAGAGGTATTAGATGCACTGCATCGCCACAATTCTGATGAGTTCAACATTTACATTCTTCGACATGTAAAAGATGATCAGTATCCTAATTTCAAACATATAGTCATACCGAGATATAGACGATTTTTGGGATGGGCTACTTTAATGGTGTTTTTTGCTAATCCAATCATTGCTATCCGTAATAAAATAGATATCGTTGTAGAGCCAGCACACTTTGGTCCTTTTAATCTACCAAAAAGAATCAAGCGGGTAACGGTCATACATGATCTTACCCCGATAAAATTTCCAAAGTACCATACACTCCGCGGTAGTTTTCTCCAAAAATTGTTTTTACCTGGCATCGTCAAGAGATCTGATCGATTACTAACCAATTCGGATTGGACTAAAAAAGATTTAATAGAAGTTTATCCTAGATCTGAAGGAAAGTCCAAGACCATCCATCTGGGTCTATCTGATAAATTTGTTCATGTAAAAAATAAAGAACTTCTTCGCAGTGAGCATTTGATTTATCGCGATTACATCTTGTATGTGGGGACCATAGAACCAAGAAAAAATTTGACCTTTCTATTGAAGGCCTTTGCAGAATATAAAACAAAATACGAAAGTGAATTACAATTGGTTATTGTGGGTAAGAAGGGTTGGAAATCGGAAGAATTTTATGATTTACTAAAATCAGATTCTATCTACCGGGATGTGAGAATGTTGGGATTTGTTCCCAATAGTCATTTGAATCTCTTGTATTCTGGCGCCTCATTGTTCATTTATCCTTCCTTATATGAGGGCTTTGGGTTTCCTCCCCTAGAAGCCATGGTCTGCGGCACAAAGGCTTTAGTTCCAGAAAATAGTAGCATTTCTGAAGTTTGTGAAGGAATGGCTTATTTTTACAATACAAATGACCCGAAAGAAATGGCAGAAAAAATACACTCCAGTCTTGAGGATGAATTTGACCCTAATGTGAATATTAGAAAAATTAGGGAGAAATTTAGTTGGGACAATTATGCAGTACAATTCCTTGAACAAATGAAGGAGCTGTAAATTTGTTTCAACTTAAATAAAGTCTAATTCTATCTGATCAGTGCTCAACGCAGTTTTAAAACACATACCGGAAAATAATAGATTTGAGCGAATATGGAAATTGGCTCAGGTAGACTTCAAGAAAAGATACTACAATGACAAGCTGGGTCTGATATGGGCATTGATTAATCCGCTTTCGCAAATTGCCATTTACTATTTTGTATTTACGGTGGTCTTAGAAAAAGATGAGGAGAATTTTGTTCCTTTTTTATTCAGCGGCTTAATCATGTGGATCGCTTTTTCAGAAGCTACAAAAACTGGAGCTAATATTCTCACCAATAAAAAGTACCTAATAGAGAACATACAATTCAATTGGATTGATTTATATCTCTCTCATATGACCTCTATATTTATGGGCTTGATGTTTAATCTTGTCGCTTATTTTGGTACCGTCATAATTCTTGGTGTCAGTGTTGGCTCACATTTTTTACTCTTCCCTCTGGTATTATTGAACTGGTTTATATTGACTACGGCGGTGGTGATTATTCTCAGTCTGTTGAACCCAATCTTTGAAGACATCAAGCACATATGGGCCATCGTTATTCTTGTCGGCTTTTGGGTCTCTGGTATTTTCTTTGCAGGTAGTTTTTATCTGACGGAATATGAGTGGATGATTCATCTAAATCCTTTTGTTGGAATCCTGCTTAATACCCGTGCCTGTCTTCTTGAAGGCAATGAATTTTATTTACCGCTATTTATAGAAAACATGGCAGCCTCAATTGGGTTGTTAGTTCTTGCTATTTTCCTTCTTAAAAAATATTCTAAAAAGGTCGCCGAGTTCATATAATGGGAGATTACAGCATAGACATAAAAAACCTCAGCAAGACTTTTAGTTTTCACGAAAAGGAAACTTCGATCGCCAAAAAATTAGCCTCTTTGGTAACTAAGGCAAAGAAAAACAGAGTCCTATCTGATATCAACCTTCAGATCAACAAAGGAGAGGTTATTGGAATCATTGGCAAAAATGGAAGTGGAAAATCGACCTTACTTAAATTAATCTTAGGCGTGATAGAACCGGATGAGGGTTCGAGCATGAAGACGGATGGGAAGATCCTCCGACTAGCTTTGGGTCTAGGCTTTGACATGAATCTTACGGCAAGGGACAACATTTATGTGAATGGAGCTATATTAGGAATGAGCTTTAAGACGATCGGAAAAGCCTTCAATGACATCATCAATTTTGCAGAGATTGAAAACTTTGTGGATACGCCTTTGAAGTTTTTTTCAAGTGGGATGCGATCTAGACTTTCATTTGCGATAGCCATTCATGCAGAAGCAGACATATATCTGATCGATGAATTTTTTGGCGATGTTGGGGATGAGATCTTTAAGCAAAAATCTCAGAAAGCATTTGAGAATAATTTGTTGTCTGGTAAGACAATCTTATTGGTAAGTCACTCCTTGGAGACCATATATGAATTAAGTGATCGGGTCTACGTATTGAAGGAAGGGAGTGGGAAGATGTTTGAGGATGTGGATGCGGCTATTGAGTATTACTTGAATTGAGCTTCTTCTCAAGCTTATTTATATACCGTCGATCCATTCCATCCGTCGCATGATTCTTTGCAATTAATCTAATCTTCTCCATATACTCTTTTGCTAGTGAGAGATCTTTTTGCTCGATGGCAATTTCTGCTAGAAGATTAATAAATCTCAAATTAACCGTATGCTTTTCATGAGCGCTTAAAGCAAATTTCTTAGCCTCTTCTAAGTTCTGTTCTGATTTTAAAAAATTTGCATAAGCGAACAAATTCATCGGATTAGAAGGATTCAGCTCAATTGACTTTTTAAAATTTTCTTCTGCCTTTTTCTTATCTCCTTTCTTTAAATAAAAAGTAGCCAATTTGTTATTGAGCCCGGTTGTAAAATCATGAGTAGTCTTGAAGGTAGGAGAATATACGTCTTCCATTATTGCAATGGCCTTATCCACATCTCCTGCCTTTTCTGCCTTTAAAGATTGATAGTAAGTATTATGTTGCTTCGCATGATACCCAAACCAAAGGGTACCTAGTATTGCTAAGATGGCAAATAGATACTTAAACCACGGAGAAATATTTCCAATACCATTAGAGACCAAATTTCGATTCAGGTAACCAACACTAAAGAAGGTGAATAATTCCATCGCACTAAAGTGATAGGTATGAAAGGTCGGAATCGCATTAAAAGTTATGGTCACCAAGTATACAATAATGTTCAGGTAACAGGCCTTCTCAAATGGATTAAGCAATCTGAATTTCGATTGGACTAGTGTGTAAATGAATGGAATAAAAAACAATAAGAAACCAATAATTCCAAGTTCGACCAATAGTCTACTATACAAATTATGGCTATAGAATTGCTTATATCCATAGGCCACTTTGTATGAAGGCGAATAGTCATATTCATACACACCGATGTGCCAATGGCCCAATCCCCATCCTACCAGAGGTTCCTTTAAAAATGACAACCATGAAGATTCAATAAAAAAGATTCTTGAAGTCTGTCGAGCCCAAGTAAAATCTCCAACGGCAAACATTGACTCATATTGATATAAGAAGCCACCACCTAAGACCAATAGAATCGGTAATAAGTAAATCCATTTAAACCAGTCTTGGTTTCGTAAATAATTGGAAATCATAATGCCTGCGATAATCAAGAAAGCGACAATGGCACCTGAAGCATGAAACCGAAATAATAGGAGTAAGGCCGATCCTGCAAATAGACCGTTTATAAATTTATAGACCACCTGCTTGCTGTCCCAATACCAAATGAATGGAAGCAAAGACACTAAGTAGCAGGCACTGTAATTTGAATTGTTCCGGTAAATCTTTTGCCACTGTTCACCAGAATATGAGATGCCCGTAAGCATACCAAATAAATTCTCTGCAGTGACTATTATAAAAATAGCAGCAAGTGTGAGATGAAATATTTTTTCAAAACTGGTCGGAATTGACAATCGTTTGATGTAGATGCTCCAGATGATCAACATGGACCAGGAAGCTAGTTGGAACCATACTAGGGATAGGTCAGTAGACCAAAAGATACTCATCGCACCAAGGACTATAAACCCGAGCCAAGATAAATCCATTAAGCTAAGAGAATTTACTTGAATCTTACCTGAGATTAAAAAATAGGAAGAAACAACTAAGAAAGCCGAAAGTGCGATGGCTTGTAAATCATCCCACCAAGAAAAACTTACCAAGACGGAAATAAAAAACATAAAGACAACCGTGAGCAATAATTCTTTTCGATTGCGAATGGTTTGTAACAGCTCTCCTATCATCAATCTATACTAGAAATTTGCTTATTCAATTTATCGATGGCAGAGAACTGTGAATTATTACTGATATACTCAGGCACCATTTTCTTCATGGCGGCTACGATAATCTCATCTGGATAATTATCTAATAATTCTATGAGGTCTTCTACTCCAGCTCTTACCTCATCATAATCAAATTCTTGATTACTTGCGATGGTAATTTTAGGATGGTGCGTCGGTTGTGAATTTTCAGTTGTTGTCAGAAGTTCTTCAATCAGTTTTTCACCTGGCCTAAGTCCTGTTACTTTTATTTCAATATCCTTGTGTGGATCAAAGCCAGACAATTTGATAATTTTCTCTGCCATGTCATAAATCCTTACCGGCTCACCCATGTCAAACAAAAATATCTCTCCACCCTTACCCATGGTTGCCGCTTCTAGAACCAACTGACTTGCTTCAGGAATGGTCATGAAATATCTGGTGATGTCTTTATGCGTGACAGTAACTGGGCCTCCTTGTTCGATTTGTTTTCTAAATCGCGGAACCACAGAACCATTAGAACCTAGCACGTTACCAAATCTGGTGGTGATATATTGTGTGCCTTTATGATCGTTCAATGACTGGACATACATTTCGGCAATACGCTTGGATGCGCCCATAACGTTGGTTGGATTGACGGCCTTATCTGTTGAAACCATCACAAATTTTTGCACACCGTATCTATGTGCTAAATCAGCTATATTTTTAGTTCCAGAAATATTTACATTAACTGCTTCTCTAGGTGTACGTTCCATGATCGGAACGTGCTTATAAGCAGCTGCATGGAAAACGATGTCTGGTTTAAACTCTGCAAAAACTCCTTCCATTCTCGACTTATCGCAGACATCTCCAATGACAGAATGAAGGTCTGTGAAATTAAATTCTTCTCTTATTTCTAAGTCCAAGTTTACCAATGGACTTTCCGATTGATCTAGAATGACCAAGTCTTTCGGCTTAAAGGTTGAGATTAATCTCGCCAATTCACTACCGATAGATCCAGCACCTCCAGTGACAAGAACTGTTTTCTGTTGTATTTGATTTTTAATTGCTTCCTTACCTAAAATAATGGACGGCCTATTTAATAAATCTTCGATATTGATTGGCTTCATTTGATTTTCATCAAATCCACCTTTCTCCATGATGGCCGTATTAACAGGAACTTGTAATACTTCAAGATCATGATCGAGGCACATTTCGACAAATTCATTCTTTCTCTGTAGGGAAATATTATTTATGGCAACGATGGCCTTTTGAATTTTGAACTTCTCAACAATCTTTGAAATAAATTCTGGACGATAAACAGGAATACCATTTAGTTGCTTGAGGTGGACATCCTTGTTGTCATCAAGAATGGCGGCAATGGCATATTTACTATTGGAATCATTCTGTATCACTTTTGAGATCAAGGCCCCCAATTGTCCTGCTCCGATCACCAGTACATTTATCCTAGACTTCTTCTCAGCAAACCATAGATTAAAAAAGTATGGCATTAAAAGTCTGAATGCACTAATCAAACAAAGAGATAAAAAGAATTCTATAATGACTACTGAATAAGAAAATATAAAACCATGCGAACGCCATAGCCCTGGATACTCTGATTGGAAAGGTCTAAAGAGTCCAATAAAGATTAACATGATCAATGAACTCAAAAGAAGAGAACTGAATACCTTCTTTAAATCTGCCGAACCTGCAAATCTAACGATGACTGAATAGGTTTTAAACCACCTAAAACAGACCAACCGTATGAGTATAAAAAATATAAATGAGGCTGAAATAAGACTGATGGTGGCATTACCATCAAAATTGAATCGAAGAAGGCTCGCCAATACATAGCAGAAGCTTGAAATAAACAAGTCTATTCCAAGTATCAAGGCCCTAGTTACATAAGCCGGTGTTGTATATTTTCTAAATATCAAAACTCTACGATTCCGCAGACAAAATTAAGATAAATAGCTTGAATTTGAGATTATAACTGCCTTTTGGCTTACTGTTTAAGGTTAAAATCTTTGAAATAATAAATTCTAAGGGAAAGATAGGTCAGAATTAAAGCGACCAAGAAGAAGAGAAAGATCCATAAGGAATCAAATGATAAAGATTCGCTATGTATAACTGCCATGTTTATCAACAATTGACATATGGCATAAAGAAAGGATACGGTTAAATGGGCATATTTCTTTTCATTGGCAAGCATTTGATAAGCATGCAAACGGTGGGCTTGAAAAATGTTTTCTTTTCGTAGAATTCTAAAGCAGATGGTACCCACAGAATCCACACCATAAATCAATAGAAGAGCGAAATAACTGAATTGGCCTGTTTGCCAAACAAGGCTCAATACTGCTATGATACTGAATAAGCCCATAACTAGACTACCAGCGTCTCCTAGAAAAGCCAGAGCCTTCTTGCGAACATTGAAAAAGGCTAAAATTGTTAAAATTATAAGATAGACATATAACATAGTCCTTGGATAGACCACTACGTTCTGAGAGACATCAATATAGATTAAGCTTAGGGCAAAGACTATGGCTGTGAGAATTGACATTCCATTGATGCCATCCATAAAATTAAAGGTGTTAACCACTCCTATGGATAATAAGATTCCAAATATGACAGCAATGGAGAAATTAAAAGGTAACCCTACCCCAATCCAACAAAGAATCACCGCTGCCATTTGTAGAATGAGTCTGAGCTTGGAACTAAGATCAAATTTATCATCCAATAAGCCAACTATTCCTAACAGAAGTAAACCACCGAAATATAATGGACTAATTAAATTGCCGAAAATCAAACTCAAAGGGAGCAGAAGACAAATTAAGATTCCTAGCCCGCGTATGGTCACCCGCTTATGCGAACTGCGTTCGTTGGGTTTATCTACGATATTAAATTGAATGGCTAGCCTTTGATATATAAATGCAGCAGCGATACAAACTAAGCTGACAATGACCCACTGACTAAGCATTGGATTGAATTGTATTTTCTTTATAGAATTTAGCCATGGCAATTATTCCATCCTTTGGATGAGAAGGAGGTTTGAAATTTATTCTATCATATCCTTCCGTACTATCAATCAGATATGAACCAAAAAGACGAACATGAAGTTGTGGTTTCATCTTTTTGAGAATCCAATTGAAGACTCCAGGAAATTTAATGAGTTTCGACTTTTTCTCTAATCCTTCGGCCATCCACTCTACTAATTCTGAAGTTGAGATTGGATGATTATCGGTGGCGTGAAAAACTCCTTGTGTTGGCTTCTGGATGAGCAAGTGTATGAGTGCTTGGAGGTTCTGTATAGAAACCATGCTGCGCTTGTTGGGAATTGACTTGAAGGGCAAGGTAGTTCCGCGATCAATTAGTTTTAATAGTCGATCGAGATTTCCTTTGACCATTGGGCCGTACACCAATGCAGGACGTATAACACTAACTATAAAATTTTCATCTTCTAATTCCCAAAGTAATTTTTCAGCTTCAAATTTACTGGCCCCATACGCATCTTCCGGAACGGGACGATGTGTTTCCTTAAATCCACCTGTGGGACTTTTATCCCCAAAAACTTTTACAGTAGACATAAAGATGAAATGTTTTACTCCGGAAGCCTTAGCATTCTTAGCTAATTCTAAAGTCAGGTCTCTATTCACTTTGAAATATTCTTGTTCGTCAACCTGCTCCATGCGATGTGCCATCCCGGCTAGATGAAGTACTGACTGAACTTCATTGAAATTTATTTCATTTGGATTCTGCTTTCGCAAATTTACAGACATCCATTCAACGTTAGAATGATCGTTCTGTAAAAAATACGAACCAATAAAACCAGTACCGCCAGTAATTAGGACTTTCATGAATTTAGGTAGATGTCCATGGTTTTCTCTACGACCATCTTAAGGGAAAATTCCTCTTCAACGAAGGTCCTTCCTTTTTCACCCATAGTAACTCTGAGGTTTTTATCGGCAATCAATTGATCCATCGCATCATGCAGACTTTCAACATCTTGCACTTTTACCAGAAATCCAGTTTCTAAATGTTTTACAACGACTCGACATCCGGGCACATCCGTTGTTACTACTGGTCTGCCAATGGCCATACCTTCGATTAAAGCTTTCGGGAGACCTTCACGGTAAGATGGAAGGACCGCAATGTGTGATCTTTCATACAGACCTTTTACATCTTTAAAATAGCCAATCCACTCTACATTCCCTTCTTCTGTCCACTGCTTCAACTTCTCCTCAGGAATACCTGTAGCATTGTGCGGATCTAACTTTCCTCCTAAAATAAAATGAACGCCATCTCCATATTTCTTTTTCAATCTTTCAGCAGCCGCTACATATTCACCTACCCCTTTATCGTATAATAATCTAGCAAGAAGTACTAGTTTGACAGGACCATCTTCTGGTTCTGGAACGTAAGCAAATTTAGAAACGTCAACCCCCGATCCTTTGATCAAGAAGATCTGATCTTTGTTGAGTTTCCCAAGTTTGGGCGCAGCTTTCTGATCATCTTCATTCTGGACGATAACCCGTACATTCTTATTACTGAATGCGAGGCGGTACATATTCCGAATGAGGTGATAAATGGGTGAAAGCTTATTGGCATTTATAAAAGTTGAGCCCATTCCAGAGATTGCATTAATCACTTTGGGAACGCCCAACATTTTAGCTGCAATCGAACCATAGAGTACAGGCTTAAGCGTAACGTGATGAACAATGTCGGGTTTTTCTCTTTTGTAGACCTTATGCATGAATCGAAGAACATTGATTTCTTTGAACGGATTCTTACCACCACGAGTAGTTGGCAGGGCTATAAACTTTAGACCATGAGCTCTTATATCATCTCCCATATTCTCTTCCTCCATAGCCATTATGGTTACATCATATCCAAGTTCCTTTGCTCGTAGTGCAATTGGCAATCGGTGAGAAAGAAAAAACCAATCGACATTTACAACGATAAAAAGTTTTAAGCCTTCAACCAATGATCCAATATTTTAGAAATTTCATTAATTACTTTTTGCATGTTGATCCGGTAAAGATCTAAACGGAATATGTACCATTAAAATATTCATATTTTTCCAGGTATAATACACGCCCCATAGGTTCCAAATTAAAGTTGTCAACAAGGTAGTCATTGCGGCACCCATCATTCCGTATTCAGGAATAAGTATAAAATTCAAAACAATATTAAAAATGGCTGCGAAGATCATTAAGTTTCTAAAAAAGTAATGGTGATCCGTCATTTTTAAGAGTACCATATTTGATCCACAAATTGTATTGATGTACTGCGCGCCTAAAAGGATAAAAATTACATAAACTCCTTTTGCAAATTTGATGGTAAACAATGAAAGTATCCATGGAGATATAACAATCATTACAAGAAACAAAGCAGTACTTATCCAAAATATTAACCGATTGGACTGATAGGAAAGTAGCTTTAGCTTACTAAATTCTTTATTGGCATATAATTCCGCAAATTTAGCTGGAAGGATTGCATTTACAGACATGATAACTAAAAGCATTAATAAACTTAATTTACCTACAATGTCATAAACCCCAACAACATAAGCATTCTTTAAGACCCCTAATACGAGCACATCTCCAGAACCTAGAATCAATGCCATTGATGTTCCAATTAACAAAGGCAGCGACTCTTTATAAAGGGAGGCATATTTTACGCTAGCCTTTCGAACTGTTTTTCTTAATTCTAATTGTTTATTTAACAGTATAAATCCAAAGAAAACAGCCAAATACAAGATTATGAAATAACACAAAAGAATAAGTATCCCGCTCTCTCCGAATCTAGGAAAGTATTGAGGTACAATCCAATAATGCAATGCAATGCCAACCAGAAGTGAAAAGGAAAATGGAACAACGTTTCTAAAAAACCCAAACCAGATCATTCTTTTAATGCCTGCGAATATGGAGTTATTCAAATGATACAATCCATAGGCAGGTATTCCTATGGCTATCACTTGAACCCAAGGTGCTTCATTAGGATTAGAAAAAAGGATTGATGAGAATTGCCTAGCAAATACAAAAAATATCAAGCCTACTGTTCCTGATATCAAGATTGAGTTAAACGTAGACTTAACAATAATATCCTTAATCTCACCATATTGAAATTTTGATTTCAACACAGAAATATACTTCATCAATATTATATCAAAACCCAGAATTGAAATCATCCCGATGATGTTGGCAATGGTAATGCAAAGAGTTACAAAACCCCATTTAGTTGTATTGTATTCAGAAACGAACCACCATAAAAAAAGATAATTGAAAAGAAGACCAAGAATTTTCGTAAGAAAAAAAACACTACTTCCATTAATTAATTCTTCATCAACACGCTGAAGAATTCTTTTTATTGGCTCAGGAAAATATTTTAAAATCAATGACTGGAAGAAGTTCTACGAAAGGTATTTTTTTAATTTCTCTGCTTGATATTTTATCAGATGTTGATCCAACAAAGATTTATTCAATTTAAGCGAATTATCAGTACTCAAACGCCAATGATTGATTTGTTCTAATAAGTATTCTTTAAGTCCTTCAGCCTTTGAATTGTAGCACATAAAACCAGGTTTTAATTGTGCAAATCGTTGTTCCCAGGCTGGGTCATTCTCACCATTTATGATCATTAAAATAGGTCTAGAAGTAGAAAGGTAATCGTAATACTTCCCTGGAATAATTGTTTTAAAATTAGGCGTATTCCAAGTCAATAATAAATTTAAATTGCTTTCAGCTTGGACAGTCCTTGAATCACTATAGTTTATGGAACCTAAATCTTTACTTGTGGATTCAAAACCATGTTCCATTAATTGTTTGATCCACATGTTTTGATTGGTACCAGCATATTGAAATTGCAACTCATCCATAGCAATTATACCCTCACTTAATATATCATTAAACACATCAAATAAAACATCAAATTTTTGTTCGGGATAGATTGACCCGCAATATGAGATGGTAAATTTTGTGTTGTTTAAGGCCTTAGTTGACTCATACATTGCACTAATCCCTAATTCAACAATTTCTACACTTTGGTTGTATCTTTTTAAATGCGGCACTAGGCCTTCGGACACCGTAGAAATCACAGCAGCTTTCTTTAAAATTCTTTTATATCTCCAATGTTGAAATCCTTTCAGCAGTACTCTATCTGTATCTGGCTCCAAGGCTAGATTTTGAATGTCTGCAATCCATGTTGTTTTTGGAAAAATATTTTTGAGGACACTCGCAATGATGTGATCAATGAAAGGTTCACTCAGGCTAACGATTACCGCATCGCGATTTTTCCTTAAGTAAAAAAAACCTTTCCAAATTCCCGATATTAAAAACAACGGCCCACCCAAACCCAAAAGAAGAGAAAACGGTAGTGAATTCTTAAGTCGACGAAAGAACTGTTTTAATGCTCCTCCTGATTCTGAGACCCCTGCGGCAGAAGTTCCTTTAGCAATGCTTCGGTAATCAAAGGTTGGAAGATGGACGATTTCAAATGCGTCTAGATTCAAATGGTCTTTGGGTAAGACTTTCGCATTAGAGGTGATGAATGCTGTTGACTTCTTTTCAAAATAATCAGACAGCTCTCTGGTTAGAAGATAATTTCTAATCGACCCCATAGACTTAAACGGGGGAAAAGCATAAGAGATAACTAAAAGAGATTTCGCAACTTTCAAGTTACTAGTTTAAGCCATCCACTTTAAATACCATTTATGCAAAACGAATAAGAACCAAATGTTATATTCATTTTGATATTTTTTCTGAGAGATAAAATCATTAATTTGTTGACAAATCTCCGATGTATTCAATTCAAAACAATTAAAGAATTGCTGGTCTTCCTTCATTGCTTTCAAATCATCTAAGAGCTCATTTAGTAACCAGCTTCGGAGTGGGATTGCAAACCCTTGCTTAGGTCTATCAATCAATTCTGAAGGAACGTATTTATATAGTACCTGTCGCAACAGGTATTTTGCCTTTCCATTTTTTATTTTCCATTCATCTTTCAATCTCAATCCAAATTCAATCAACTTATGATCCAAAAGTGGTTCGCGACCTTCCAATGCATGTTGCATGGTTGCACGATCAACTTTCGTCATGATATCTCCTTCAAGGTAAGTTTGGATATCAATGTATCCGAGCTGTGCGATTATCCGAGAATCATCTTGGCACAAACTACCATTCCATCTATTGAGGTAATGTGAAAATATTTTTAATTGATCTTTTTCAGATAAGAATACTGAACTTCGATTAAAGAGATCAACCAAACCATCGGCCTGAATGGCATTCTTAAATTTATGTACTTTGATGCCAACATTTGTGTATCCTTTTAAAAGTCGATTTTTATTTAACTGTTCCGGGCTAACCAAGGAAAGCGGGAGGGATAATAATTTCCTTGCAAAGGAAGGCATCCCATGAATCTTTTTGGCCATTTCATATTTGGTATATCCTCCAAATATTTCATCTCCACCATCTGCTGATAAACTTACTTTCACATACTGGCTTGTCATTTGCGAAAGCAGAAAGGTAGGGATACCAGAACTATCTCCGAAAGGCTCATCATAGATGTCTACAAAATCTTTTACTACTTTTTTAAAATCTGTATCCGTCACAGTCAACTCATGATGATCAGAGCCTATGTGATCTGCTATTGCTTTCGCAAATGGAGCTTCATTGTAGGACGGATCATCAAAACCGATGGTGAAAGTTTTTAGTTGTTGATTGGATCTTTTTTGCAGCATCGAAGCGACAAGCGAAGAATCAACACCACCACTTAAAAATATTCCTACGGGAACGTCTGACACCATCCTTAGGTTAAAACTCTCTACTAAAAGTTCTTCCAATTCTTCCTTTAACTCTTCCTCATTTTTATTTCTACAAACTACCCCATCGTGCAGATGTGTCCCTGGCTTCCAGTAGGTGGTTTCTTTCTCATTTCCATCTTTATCGATTTCTAGATAAGTCCCCGCACCAAGTTTTCGAACATTTTTAAAAATGCAATGCGGTGAATGAATATACCCTTGTTGCAAATAAAGAGAAACAGCATCTTTATTAATCGTTTTATCAAAGTTTGGATAGGGATGAAAGGCTTTTAACTCAGAAGCAAACAAACAGGTGCCATCCTTGCGATAAAGGAAAAGCGGTTTAACACCTACGCGATCACGGCAGAACAATAAACTATCCTTTTGTTCGTCATAAATAACAAAGGCAAACATCCCATGAAATTTATTGATAGAATCTGGACCCCACCTTTCAAAGGCCTTCAAGAGTACCTCTGTGTCTGTTTGTGTATTAAAAGTTGTCCCTAAAGCCTCTAATTCAACTCTAACATCCATAAAGTTGTAGAGCTCTCCGTTGAAGATAATCACCCAGTGTTTATAGCGCATGGGTTGAATACCATCATCAGACAAATCAAGGATTGCTAATCTCCGATGGGCAAGACCCAAGTCTTTCTTCTCGTTTATGTATATATTTGCAGAGTCAGGACCGCCATAAGAAAGACAATCCCGCATGGACTCAAGTAGGGTCTGGTCGACTTTCTTTTGATTAAAATATTTAATCCCGTTAATTCTGCACATTAGATTGAGATTGTATGATGTCGATTATTGAAAGAATACATAATGCACCCATGGGTACTTCCTGGGATTTTGTGATAGCTCCAGTGTATCTAGGTCTAGTGTTTTTCTTTGTTTTTTTATCTCGAAAAAAATTCAAAAAAAAGTATCCTGAAGTCATAAAATATTTCTATCCAGCTTTTACGGTTAAGATTATATTCACCATTCTTATCATTTGGTTTTTCGACATCTTGATTCAAGGTTATGATATGGTCGGTTACTTTAGGGCGACCTCTGCCGTGTGGGACAGTTTCTGGATGGACTTTGATGTTTTTAAAGAACTAATGACTCAAGATGCCCTCACCTTTTCAGAAGCTGCTGAACAATTTTTTATTAATCAAGGTGTATTTTATTATGCTCACAGTGAAAAAATCATGAAATTATGCCGGCCAGCATTTTTCCTCATGCTTTTATCCTGTAAATCAATTTATGGCATTGGATTTTTAGTTTCATATTTTGGATTCATGGCCAGCTGGAGAACCTATCTTGTTTTTCACGAATTATTTCCTCGTCCAAGATTATCATTAGCCATCGCTTGTCTATTTATCCCTAGTGTTTTATTCTGGGGATCCGCACCATTAATGCGAGATACCTTTACTATGATCGGCCTAGGTTATGCCTTTTATGCTACGCACCGTCTTATCAATGGAAATCATTTTAAGCTGCCTTATATTGTACTACTAGCTGGTGGTATTTTTTTGATGATTCAGATGAAACCATATGTAGCTTTTGCATACATCCCGACAATTCTATTGTGGTGGGTTTTGGTAAAATCAAGTTCCACTAAAAAAAGTTTTGTAGTCTATCTTAAGAGATCTTTTTTCTTAATCGGAGGACTTGCTAGCATACTTCTAATTCTATCGATAATAAGTGTAAACACTCGATATAGTGTTAATAATATATTTACTTATCTCCAACAGTCTCAAAATTACCACGGCTTTTTAAATGAGGCCTCCGATGCACTTGGCTATAGTTTTGAATATGATAAAAATCTATTAGGGATGTTGAGCGTTGTGCCATCAGCATTGGTTGTTTGTCTTTTCAGACCCTACTTATGGGAAGTTTTATCACATGTTCAATTAGTTCCTAATGCTATAGAAGGAACGATTACACTTCTGGTATTCCTCTATATTATTTTAAGAACAGGAATCAGGAGATGTTTAAAATTCATACTAACAAATCCTCACTTAATTGCCTTCCTATTTTTTAGCCTTTCTTACTTATTCCTAATTGGATTTGCCACCTACAACTTTGGTAGTTTGGTTAGGTATAAAATTCCTGGCTTAAGCTTCTTTTATGCCACCTTAGCAATTTTATATGTTGAGCTTAGGCGGCGTAAAAAATTAAAGCCGAAAACTAACCATACCAAAGTTGATTAAGATCTTGATCAAGGTACTGTGAACAAGCTTGATTCTTTTCGAAATAGAATTCTTTTAAGAAATCATAAATCTTATCATCGATATCGTCATTTTTCACAGGTGACTTCGTCTTATTAAGGGATTGTAAATTTTGCGATAAGCGGATAAAGCTCCGCTCCCCAAAAATATTCTTTATACCATTCTTTACAATACTTCCATTATTTCTGAGAAACTTAATTAGGCTTCCCATTAATTTAGACTTAGCTTCTCCCCCTTGATTATATCGCTCAGTATTAGGCAGATAAGAAGAATCTACATTTAGCCAAGAATATAAAAGTTGAGTTGTACGGACGGGATCACTTTTAAGATCGTCATACAATAAAAATTTAATCTGCTCTCTTGGATAATATTTTAGTAAGGTTTCAATCTGTGTATGATAGATACCAAGATCAAGCATGAATCTATAGAATTTATCATTTTCCCCTTTAATATTTTTATCAACTGCTTTTAAGGCGTAATCAAATGACTCGTGCATCCACCCTCCTCTCTTGGCCATTTGATAGGCAGAATATGCTCTTGATATTGGCTCTCTTAGTACAAAGACAATTTTACAATAAGGGTTATGCTTGCGCAAATTTTTTAGCGTTTCCTCTCGAAAGGAAATTGTAACATTCTTCGCAATTATTTTTTCTCCTTTTAATGTTTCTGGATCACCAAAATATCTAACGAACGCAGAATCATATCCCTTACTAAATTCTTTTTCATCCGCATAAAAAGTCATTTCAGTATGCGGATGGGTAATTACTTCTGGATGATCACCCAAGTAATTCTTCAATGAGGTTGTCCCTGCTTTTTGAGCACCGATAATAAAAAGATCAGGCTTGCGAAACATGGATATCAAACAAGTTTAAAAAATCAGGAAGAATACTATTCACTGAATAATTTTCTTCCACTCGCTTATGTGCATCTTCGCCCATACTCGATCGAAGTTCTTTATCTTCTAATAAGGTTTTAATATTCTTGTACCAGTCCTCCGGGCCATCACAGACAAATCCATTTTTGCCATGTTCAACGATGATAGGATTTACACCTAGGTTTGAGACCACTGCCGGAACCCCAAGGGACATATATTGAATGGCTTTAAAACCGCACTTACCCTTACACCATTCATCATTTCTTAAAGGCATAATTCCAACGTCAATTTTTGCCAAATCCTTTATTTCTGTTTCTCTATTCCATTCAATAAACTCAAATCCATCTAAATCTAATTCGGGATTCTTATCGGCAATAACAAAGAATTTAAAATTGATTTCCTCGTGCAATTTTTTCAAAACTGGCAAAATTTCATTGAGTAAAACAAGAGAAGAATGCGATCCTGTCCATCCAAGATTTATTGAGGTTTCAGAAGGTATTTTTTTTATATTATGCATTCTAACAGTATCAACAACTGTAGGAATTCTAAACGAATTTTTATTCCACTTCTCAGCATATGATTTCAAATAATTATTACCACAAGAATTCTTATATGCCCATGTACAAATCTTGGCTACCTTTGAGTGCCACTTCAATTTTCCAATCATTGAATTGTTATCGGTGGTATTACTAATCCAAATAGCATCATCAAAATCATAAATAAGTTTCTTCCTAAAAATCTTTGCTAGAAGCCATTCTATGATTGGTGGACCCAAAGGCGTTGCCTCACGAAATATGAAAATGTAGTCAAACTTTCTTAGTTCAAAAATTGAAAAGGCTCTGCGCAGGAAACCTTTTAAAACACCAAAGGCTTTTTGAAAAAAATATCCCTTCTTGTAAAGTAAACCATTGGTCTTCTCGTCCAAGAAGTAGAAATTTTTAAAGTCCATGTATTCTGCCAAGTAAGGTTGATATAGTTCTACTCGAAATCTTTGACCAGGAGCAGTATCATGAACATAAGGACAGATGAAAGCTACTTTAGGCCTTACGTCCAACGGCATGCCAGTATGGAGGGTTATTTGAAAACTTGATATCCTTTAAGCCACTCGCTTCCATCATGCTGGCAATTTCCTTCTTGTTAAATCTTTGTTCAAGTGGTGTTCCAAATCTATCAAGCGCATCATTTCGGATTATATTCCAGCTCTTGTCATGATAAAATGACAAGGGAATTTTTTTCATGGCCCCTTCTCCAAAAATAGCTCTAATCACTTTTGAGAGTAAGATGAAAGGTAGGTAGATGAATATTGCGAGGAGATCACAAGCAAATCGTTTGATGGATCCTGGCAATCGATATACGATATTTCTAAGGATGTTAGATAAGAAGAAAATAGACCTAAATAAGAAAGAACGTTCTTCTACTTTATAATATAGGTATACAAGAAAGTGTCCTCCTGGTTTTAATTTCTTGACAGTATCTATCATTGCCTGGGCTGTGTCAGGTATGTGATGTAATACGCCGAGACTGAATACAAAGTCAAAAGAATCATCAGGAAAAGGGATGCTACTGACCTCTGCCTGAGTTATTCGGACATTGCTTTCTGCGCTTAATAATTTAGCTGCAGAGATCACTGCATCACTAGGATCTATGGCCTCTACGAATTTTGCTCTTTTACAAGCATATTTTGTCCATCTACCAGTCCCACATCCCATATCCATAACTATAGAATCCCTATTTAGCATAGATTCTGTTACAACATCAAAGTACACTTCCTTGGCAAGTTCAACTTCGCTTTCTTCAAAGTGATCAAACTTTATCCACTCCTCCCCAAATGACTTGACTGTTTCAACATCAATGTTGCTATTCTCCTCAGCTTTGACAAAATTGTAAATCTTTTTACCAAAGAATTCACGCATGACTTGGCTTTCCGTGATGTATTTTATCATTTCAATTTTATAATTCTATAAAAAATCTAAGTCCCCTAATTCGAAATTAAATGGAGTTTTAGATAAAGATTTAGTTTCGTCCATACTCTTCCCTTTAACTGAAAAATTAAACTGATTTCTCAGAATCTTCTTCAATTTTATTTTATCAACCGCTTCGCGATTATATTCATTTAAAAAACATAGAATCCCCATGGCTAAATTCTTCATTGAATAATGTCGAGCAGCATTGAATAAATTTGCCACATCTTCTCGACCATGAACAAATACGTCTAGAAGCAAATAAATTGGAATTCCTTTTTTCTTATCCTTTTTCACAACAGCAAATCCACGACCATTCCGCAATGCTAGAAATTTATACTTCTCAGATTCTGTGCTGATGGGTGTTTTATATCTCCATTGAAAATATTTCTGATCTTTGGTAAAACCATTTTGTTTTACCTGTATTGGTTTTGCAAAAAAAGAATCGGGAATATTATCTACGATTTCATATTTTGAATTTGCTCCAAGGAAGATTGGTCTATTTAGTATAAGTGCTAGGTCAGAACAAATCCCAGGTAGGTATTCAAATTTCTTTAGGAATATAGGAGAACTAATATCATTAGGAAAATTTATAAAAAAATCCACTTTCTCATCTCCGAAGCAAACTTCCTCGTTTTTCCAATACAATTTAGAAAATACACCCTTGCCTCTGATCTTAGATGAGGTGAGAACTTTCATAGGAAAAGCAATTAGTTTTTTACTACCATTCAGATCTAACCGAAAATGATTGGTTGAACAAATACCTTCAATCTTTCCTTCATATTCACATATAATCAAACCGTGACTTTGGCTATGATTATTGAAATACCAATTAGTTAATTGTTCTTCGCTTACAAGATTTTCATCTTCTGCATTCATCAATGCAACAATTCCTTTTACATCTTCCCTTTCTGCTCTTCGAATAACCATAATTATAACTGACTAAAATTGACTAACTCAAAATCATCAAACAAAGATTCTTTAGAAAGCATTTGATATTCGCGTTCACATTTCTTCAAAAAGATAATTTTAGTTTCAATCTCATCCTCGTATAAGTCTAAAACCTCCTGATCCAAAATATATGGATGGACCATCAGTTCAATATTATTTAGCTGCCCACAAATTGCTAGTAGATTTAAGTAATCATTTTGCTCAAATGAGGTATCGCTAAACTTATCATGAATAGAAATTAAATAATCATTCATGGGTTGAGAGAATTCCGACCTCATATTTTTAGCCGAACGATTCATTATTATATTCTTTACTGCTCTTGGCAGTACCTTCGGATTTAAGCTCAATTTAGTAAAGGGAGAATGGACGCATCTTACAGGCAATGCTAGTTCTTCAAAGGTCGTTTTGAGCGCGTTGAAAATAAATGGAATCTGTAATATATGCTGATGACTATCTGTGTGCGTTAATTCTAGTCCGTAGGAAATAGCTTTTTGATATTGGGCTTTAAATTCAGCAACAAGTTCATTGGCCTTAATTTTCCCTTTCATTGATCTAGAAATCAATTCTTTCCGCGTTATAAATTGACCATTATCATTTGTGAAAGAAGTTCCAGAAGTTAGCGGTGTACCTTCAGTTATACAAAAATGTAATCCAATGGATAAGCCTGGGTTTTCTTTAGCTTTTATTACTGCATCTTCCGTTCCTGGCATATTTACCATGAAGGTTGTTGAGTTTAAATTGCCAATTCTATAAACATCTATGATTGCTTGATTTACGGAAGCGGTGAGCCCAAAATCATCTGCATTAACTATAATTTTACTACCCACCAATTTTAATTAAAACAAGAATCATCTAATAAGAGCTGTAGATCATTTCTTAATATTGGAGTAAATACCTTAGCTCCATCAATGTTCATATGTTCAACATCTCTCCAATATTTTTTTCTCTTTAATTCAGGTATTTTATAATTGGTGTAATCCAAATATGGTATGTTTTGTTCCTCAAGAAATTGCTTTAAAAAATTTCTTGATAATTCTTCACCTGTAGTATTTTCAAGATACCTAGGAGAAGAAAAGAAAATCAAATTTGAGTCACTGTTTTGAAACATCTCGGCTACATGATTAAGATATTTTTTTCCAGTATCACTTATTTTAAATTCTGAAACTTCAGGATTAAATTTTAATGACTTTCTAATGTCTATTTGTTTTTGGATTCTACTACTATCTGCAGGATTCATTTCTAGACCTTTAAATCCATTGTGATCTTTAAAATTCTGCGTTTCCATAAAATTTGAAATAAGGCTAGGTACTTTTCCATTGTATTTATAGGAAGAAAGTAAGTATTTAAATTTCTCCCCATAAGAGAGTTTATTAATTTGGTCAGTAATAAAATCATTCTTTCCATAAAAGAAATTCAAATTTCGAAGTTCGCTATCCTTTAAATCATCTTCAATATGATAACAAAATGAATTGAGTTCTAAATGGACTAAAACAATCTTTGGTATCTTTTGCTCTTGTTGTAAAATATCAAGAATTCCTGCGGTAAATGGAATCCGAAATCCATGATGGGATAAATTAAAGCCCTTACAATTAAAGCTATCTGGAATTACATGTCGGTGCGCTCTTGAAGATCCTAGGATTAATAAATCTGATGGCACTTCATGCCCTAAATAATAATTCAATACGCCTCCTGATTCACCAACTTTATTTTGTTTATAAATTTGGTTAAGAATACGAGATATTCCAAAATCAAGTAAAACAACTAGAACCAAACTAAACAAAAGAAATTTTATCAACTTCTCCATTAAAATTGAAAATAGATAAATTGACTTCCCTCAGACACGCCGAATATAGAAATAACGAGAATAAACATAGCTGTAACAAGCGCTAAGGTAGGTTGGCTATATGTTTTTACCAATCCTAGAAAGTTTCGTTTCCTAAATACAAAATATTCAAAAATGAACAATATTGTAACGCCAAACAAGGTCGTTGCAATAACCCCTAGGTCTGGAATAAATAAAGAATTGAAGATTGAGGCTGAAAATATTTTATTCATAATATGGAAGAATTGTTCCATAGATACTGAGCGGAATAAAATCATACTAATAAACCAAAGGAGCATTGTAATAAACCAACCTGAATAGGAAAAAAGGAAAGACCCGATTTTCTTTTTAATTTTCTTTCTTCTTTTTTTGGTCAAAAATTCAACTCCTAGAATGAAGCCATGCATAAAACCAAACAAGATGTAAGTCCACCTTCCTCCGTGCCAAATACCAATCAAAGTAAAGGTAATGATCAAACTTATTAGAACTCCCTTTTTAGAAAACCTACGTACCCAATATGGTGAAAACGACTTAAACATATAGTCATTGGCCCATGACCCTAGACTTATATGCCATCTACGCCACAATTCAGTAGTACTTTTTGAAAAGAAGGGCAAATGAAAATTGTCCATTAGTTTAAAACCCAACATCCTTGCAGCACCAATGGCCATATCAGAATAACCAGAGAAATCTCCATAAATTTGAACCGTAAAAAATAAGGACGCAAGGACAAAAGTGGAGCCATCGTGATATTGATGGTTATTGTAAATTGCATTCACATAAAGAGCCGCAGAATCAGCTATTACTACTTTTTTAAAAAGACCAAAAACAAATTGAAGAATACCAGCAAGTAGATCATCATGAAATACCTTTTTTTTTATTCCATTAATTTGCGGAAGCAGATTAGTAGCTCGCTCAATTGGACCGGCTACTAATTGAGGAAAAAAACTTACATAAAGTGCAAATTTTCCAAAATGTTTTTCAGGTTTAAGCTCTCCACGAAAAACATCAATTGTATAACTAATTGTTTGGAAGGTATAAAACGAAATTCCTACAGGCAAGAGTAAACTTGAAACTGAAGCCTGATAATTTAGTCCAATGCTAGATGCTAACAGTTCAATATTTTCAGTAAAAAAATTGTAATACTTAAAAATAAAGAGAAGTCCTAAATTAAAAAACAAGCTTATAAATAAGAGTCGTTTCTTACCTTTCGACGTTTCTGTTTCTGGAAGCTTTATTGAAACAAAATAATCAACAATGGTGGAGGATAAAATAAGTAATATAAATGCCGGCTCCCACGACATATAAAAAAGATAACTTCCTATCAATAATAAAATCCATCGAAATCTGGTCGGTAGAATATAGTAGAGTGTGACAACTACTGCAAAAAAAACTAGAAATATTGTTGAGTTAAATAACATAGATAAGCATCCGTTCCTTCAACCTAACTAGAACTATTCTGGTTTTTGTAATAGTTAATCAATTCAGCAAGGCCCATGTCCAATCCTGTACCTGGTTTATAGCCTACGAAAGAAAGCAATTTATCTGAGTTCCCGTATCGCCTTCCAACCTCATAATCATATCTTTTCTTAGGAGCTTCGATTAATACTATCTCAGATTCAGACCCCGAAATTTCTACAATCTTTTTTGCCAAATTTAAGATTGATTCTTCATTTTCATTAGCTACATTAAATATTTGGAAGCCTGTTACTTTTTCTCCTGCAAGAATCGTAGCTTTTATTGTGTCGTCAATATGAGTAAAATCTCTGGTCTGTTCGCCTGTTCCAAATACAGTAATTTGTTCGCCAGCGATTGCTTGCTCTATGAAGCGTGGAGTAACCATTCGATTATCCTGTCTTGGGCCATACACATTAAAATATCTCAGTGCGATACAATCCAATCCTTTTTCTTCATTTAGAGCTGCTAGATAAAGTTCATTATATCTCTTAGCCATCGCATAACTTGTGCGCGGATCAACCATGATGTCTTCAGTCACACTCTGCTCAATGGCATTGTGTCCATAGATTCCACTTGTAGATGCATAAATGATTTTAGCATTATTTACTAATGCGGCGTCTCCTACATTTTTCATTCCCATTACTTCAACCTCCATGGTTTCCGTAGGATTATCTGCCACTACATCAACTCCTAAAATTGCAGCTAAATGATAGATATAGTCACAGCCCTTAGCTGCTTCCATCACTGTTTTTGAATCAATTACATCTCCTTGAATGAAGGTAATTTCATTTAAAACATTTTTAGGTATTTTATTACCTCTTAATAAGTTATCCAACACTACTACTTCATAACCCTTTTCATGTAAGTTACATGTCAGATGGCTTCCAATGAAACCTGCACCTCCTGTTACTAACGCTTTTGCCATTGTCTCTTTCTTTTAATTATAAAAACTGACTTCTTCTTTTTGTCTAAATATTTTACGAATGATTACTTTAAATAAATAACCTAGGTTGACAGTTTCACCCCGACTTTTTAATTGATTGTATCTAAAGAAATTATAAAATCTTGAATAATTCCCCTTTTCAGGTTTACTAAATCGTCCATTCACTCCTAAAGTATCACAGCCCCATGGGAACCTCATACAATTCATTAGTGAATCTGATCCAAGAATGATATCACATTCCTCTTTAGACTTAGTTACCTTCTCTAGCCCATTGGCTAAACTTAACTTGTAAGCAACTCCTAAATCCTTCAAGTAAACAAAACTAGGTTTCAATACCCTAGCTGCTAAACCAAAATCGTCTTTCAATTGTTTTGTGAAAGCCTTTGAGGTTGTCAATAGATTACTTTCTTCAACACTGGATGCTGCTTCTAAATGATCAACAGATTTATTTTCCAGTTCTTTATATGCCTTCATCCATTTATCAACAGAGCTTTGATTATCATGCTTTGAACCATTAAAACTTTCTCCAGGAAACAAAACTACTGGAATTGTAGTTGTGTGTTTTTGCATTGACTCTAATACACGATCAGGTTTATTGATTCGGTCATTTAGATAAAAATTATCTTGATGACAAAACCAAACATAACTCGCAATCGGAATTGAATATTTTGGTTCAAATTGATTTATTTGAAATAAGAAAATGTCTAATTTTGATTTAGCCATTTGTTCACGTATATGCACCTGATCTGGATTACCTGCCCAACACGCATATGAGAATTGTGCAAAAAGTGCATCTACCTTTCCACCGACTTTTTCCTTGATTTTGGCCGCATCATGCGGATTGTTCACTTCGCAATCATTGGTGTTTAGTATTATTTCCCCTCCTGCGTCTACAGCCAACCAAGAATCACCTTCCGTATAATTCTCACACATAACCTGAAAATCTTCACCCATTGTGTACCACTTATTTGGCTTCAGTTCTATTACCTCTTTGAATCCTTTCTTAGAGCAATAATTAACGACTCTTTTATCAATCGTTTCTTGAAACACTACTGTAATATTAGCACGATGTTCGGCACTTATTTTATTCAGATTAGGCGGAAAAAAATGATCAGGGTGTTCATGTGAAAACCAAATATGTGTTATTTCTGCAAAGTCCTCATAAGCAATAGCTGAAGGAACTATAAAGTCCCAACCATTATCAAACACTCTACCTTCAATCCAAGGATCACAGATCATTTTAACATCTCCATGACTATACAAAAGACAGGAGTGATTTATTAATTTTACATCCATTTACTTATTGTTTCATTTATGTATTCCTCACTATAGAAATGATTGAAGTATTTAGATTTTTTAATCATATCTAAATATTCGCTGGGTAATTTCGCTTCTGCCTTAAAAGAACCATACATTTTCTTATATCCTTTTTCCGAACCAACATTTCTTCTTTCGAGTTTAAAATTAGCCAAGTTTAAAAAATCACTGATAAGCTTTCCTTTTAAATCATCATCTAGGTCATGCTTCATTAGCAATACCTTGATTCCTTTCTCCTCATAATAAGTATAATTTTCTTTGGGAAAGCTTGACTGATAGACGTCGATATTAAAATGTTTTTTAAAATTATTATCAAACCAATCAAGTGAAAATCGATGGTCCATATTATTCAAGAACCTATCTTTCAATTGATCAACAGATAATTGATTGTAATCAGAATCAATTCCTGCATATTGCTTTATCCGATGAAAAAACTCGGATACATTTCGTCCAATGGGTTCTCGTATTAAGCTAATCACATGGAGTTTACTTAAATTACCTGCATAGTACATTTCATGTAACTTTCGCACTTCCCAATACCAAGCATCTTGATTAAACTGGTGCGTATGGCCGACAACCCCTTGGTATCTTTCTTTCAATGGATGATAGATAGATGAAGACCCTACTTTACCCATTTGATAAATTAGAATAGGTACCTCCCTCTTCATTCGTCTTTTAAAATCAATCTTATTAAAAGTATTGACTTTAAGCCATTCTTTAAAGCTTAATTTTGGCACTATATATTTTTAGGATAATAACCCAAGGTAAGTTTTAAGTAAAGTATAATAACCCCTTTAGATATACCCCCTAAGGAATAAGCCTTTTTCAAAAAAGACTTAGCTTGTTTTGAGTTCTTATCTAAGTATGCATGGATAGCACAAAAATAAAATGACTGAGTTTGGATTTGTTTCTTTTCTGCTTCTGAAAAATTAACCCTGTCAATTAAATAGTTGGTTGCTCTATCTCGACGTTCAATGATAAGTTTATTATTGTTCATAGAACGGCCATCATGAATTCGTTGTTGGATGGTAAATTCATTAATTAAGAATATTTTGTCTCCATGAAGATTCATAATTAGGAACATCCAATCCTCAAGTATTGCATATTGTCGGTCTTCTTCAAAAAGAATCAAATTGGGATTTGATCGTTTTACACAAAAATGACAAGCCAACCAATTCCCATCAATTAAAGCTGAATAGTTGTACCAACCTTGTTTCAAGTCTTTGGAACTATTGTAAACCACATGGCCCTTTTCAGATTTTAAAAAGTGCTTTGTAGCAATGAAGTTTGGAGAATCTAAAGAGTCTATATATTTCTTTAAAGTTGATAAATGATTGGACAACATAAAGTCGTCTGAATCAAAAAACAAAACATATTCTCCGGAAGATTTTCTAAAACCATTATTCCGAGCTAATCCTCTTTCACCATTTTCAGTCCAGATATATTGAAGTCTTATTTCTTTCGCATATTTTTTTTGAATTACTTCTTCAGTGTTATCCTCACTTCCATCATCAATGATAATTATTTCAAAGTCCTTAAATTCTTGCTTTAAAATACTATCAATGGTCTCTGGCAATAATTCAGCCCTATTATAACTGGGAATAACTATGGAAAAGAATGGATTCATTGTTTTATTCGACATAAAGAGATTCCAAATTTTCAATCATTGATTTTAAGGAGAATTTTTCCTTTACAGATTTTATTCCATTAGATACAATTTTTTCTCTGAGTTCCTTATCCGTTAGCAAGAGATCTATTCCATCTACAATCTGTTCCGAGTTTTGAAAATCAACGACCACAGCATTCTCTTTATCTGATATGACTTCACGCGCAATTCCGGACAGTGTAACAACCGAAGGTATTCCAGCAGCTAGTGATTCAATATAAATTTGACCAAAAGCTTCAACTTCTGGATCGATAGGAATGTGAACGAAAATATCAAAGAGATGATACAGGGCAAATAAATTATGTTCAAACGCAATTTCTACATAGGAATCAGAAGGTAAATCACTTAAGAGCTCAACAATTTCTTTTGCATAATCACCCTTTCCAGCGTTGGCCAACATTAATAGAGCATTGGGATATTTTTCAAGTGTTTTCTTGAATGCTGGTATAATGTGTTGTATACCTTTCCAATGCATATACCTAGAAATCACACCAATAACTGGTCTTCTACCAGCTACATTATACTTAGAATTCAGTTCATCTATTTGGTTCTGCGGAACATTTTCAAATTTCTCCAATTCAAATCCATGATATACTAATCGAATCTTTTCAGGTGATACTCCTTCCTCATTCACTAATATCTCTGTTATGTTCTTACTAATCGAGGCGATATGCGTACTATACTTATTTGCAATTCTGTCAAATTTTTCAGCACCACTATGATACTTTTTATGAATGTTTGAATTATGTCTAGTGTACACTCGCTTCTTGATGCCTAAGAATTTACCGACGGTTAATCCAATGAAATCCGCATCTACTAAATGTGTGTGGATAACATCTGGTTTTTGTTTTCTTAAAATATTCCAAACCCTAAAGGCAGTTTGAATTATATTCTTCTTTCCTAGATATTGAAGTTCTTCAAAAGGTATATTAATACCTTTCAAAAATTTGCCAAGGTGGGACGGTTTATCATTAAGTAAAATAAATTTGAGATCAAACTTATCTCTATTTAGTCTACTAGCAACCCATTCAAAACCGACCGACTTATCAATGTAGGAAATTATATAAGTAACCTTAATTCTTTTATCCTTCATCAGTTTTGATTACCATAAACTTCTGCATAAATCTTTTTAGATATATCAAATGACCGGTATTTAACCGCTACAGGTCTAATCTTTTCATACAGATTTTCAAGGGTATTATTCTTTAACAAATCATCTATTTCTTCAACTACCTTTTGATATTCGTTAGTTGAGAATTCATTTATTAAGGAACCAATTTTTTCATTCTCTATAATATCTGAATCATCAGATATATTTGCTGTACTTACAACTGGTAATCCCAACGCCCAATATTCTCCATTTTTTATGGGTGTACAATATCGTTTGGTTGGGATGGGTTTAACTGGAGTTATGCCAAAGTCACCTACCCCTAAATAATCTGGAACCTGACTATGCATAACAAAACGTTTCTCTAAAGCTTTCATATCAAAGCCACTTTTGTTCGCCCATTCGTTTAATGCATCATCGCTCTGATTTGTCAATAACAATACTCTAAATCGATCACCCCAAAAATCCTGTGCAACCTTAAAGAAATCGAATACTTCTTGATCTAGATAAATACCTCCAAATTTTCCTGCATAAACACATACAATCTTATTCTCAAAACTTAGTTCATCAATATATTCTTGCTTCTTTTTATTTGCAGAAGTAAATAAATCTAAATCAACACAGGCTGGCTTCACATAAAAGCGATCAAAAGTAGCATCGTATTTCTCTTTCGCATAATCACGCATACCTTCAGTAGCACTGATGATTATCTCTGCCCTTTTACTCATATACTTTTCAAAACCAAATAGAAATTTGAAAGGAAAACTATCCTTAGACCAATCTCCATTTTCGAGACTCGCTTCTGCATGGGGCTCGTAACTATCAATGACCAAGGGAGTTCTTGTAATTGTTGAAAGAACACTGGCTGCAATTCCTGGCGGTGTGCAAAAACAATGAATATAATCCACTCGATATCTTATAATCTTCCAAAAGAGAGAAATTATGGTTAAACCCCATTTAAGCATGGCCAATAACCCAAACTTAGTATATGAATATGGATTCCAAAAGATTTTCTTCTTTTGTAAATCTGATTCTATCTTTCTACGCTCTTTGCCTTCTAATTGTAAATGTGCCTTTTCCAAGGTGACCAAATGAATTTTACTATCCTCACTCAAAACTGAAGACATCTGCCTTAAATAAGGTAAAGTGTACGTTTGTATTAGTCCATCCTTGTAGGACCAATATGTAAGGACAAGAATATTCAATGGTTTAGACAATTACTTTTTAGCAGCAGCTATCTTTTTTCTAATGGCTTCTTTTTGCTTTCGCAAATCTGTCAGTCCAGATTTTTTATCCATACTGTTTATCTGCTTATTAAGATTTGCTCTTTGTGCCTCTAGTGTTTTGCGTTGAGTATTATCCTGAGTGGCTTTAATTTTTTTGTTAAGTTCATTTCTCTGCGAAACCAATTTTTTTCTATTGGCATTATTCATCAGGTTTGTGATTTTCTTATTCACCTGACGTTGTTCCTTTCTAAGATTATCTAAGGCTGGATTTCCGGATGTTTTTGGTGCCGCATTCTTAGCTTTTGTGGTCTTATCAGCAACTGCAGTCTTAGCTTTCTGAGCTGTTGTAGCAGCAGCTTCAGTTGTAGTCTTGGCAGCATCACTCCCTTGCTTACAAGCAACAAAGCTAAATAACAAAGCAAAGGCAAGTAGATAAATTATTTGTTTCATTACGATTTAAATTTGATTATTAATTTTTTAAACAGGAATAGTTAAGACATCAAAATGACAATTTGTAAAGTCATCTTTTAGATCAATGGGTTGATTGGTTTCGCCATTCAACAATTTATAATTCTTTGATTCTAACCAATTTAATATTAACTCAGCACTTGAATCTTGTTCTTTCAACATCTGATCATCAATTTCTATAAACATCTTTGGGCGGAAATTTGCTAAGGTATTTTCGGCCCCCTTTAAAACGTTAAATTCAAAACCTTCAACATCAATTTTAATCATGTCTACTTTTTGAATATTACTCCGACTTAAATATTCATCTAAGGTAATCGCCTGCACGTTTAGATCTGCATTATACTCTTGCTTATTCTCTTCCTTTCTCATCCGGACACCACCACTGTTTTGATTATCTGGCATTTTGAACGAAAGTGTTTCTTTCCTATCCGAAATTGCCAAGTTTTCTATTTTTAGAGATGAAAGATTATTTAAAGAAATATTCTTTTGCAATCGATTGTAAATATAGGGCACGGGCTCAAATCCAATGTTTATACCTGTGGAGTTAATCGAACCAAATTGCAATAAGGTTTCTCCTATATTCGCGCCAACATCCAGAACAGTTGAACCATCTTCAATTAAATCGAAAAGTCTTCCCTTTGGTTCTGCATTGACTCCAAAATAAATGACATATTCCATATAGTCACTAATATCCAACTCAAAGTTAACCCCCATTCTTTTTGCTTGACGAATACTCCCTTTGGGGTATTGATCATAGTTTGGAATTAGTTTTACAAAAATATTATCAAGATTCTTTCCTTGAGTTCTTTTCACGAGAAAATCTTCTACAAATCTTAATTTGGAGAAGGTTCTTATTTTATTTAAAATCTTAGTTTTAATTGACTGTTCTTTCATTGTTTGCGCTTATAACTACCAGTCATAATTTTTTTCATAGCCAAGTTTTATTAGTAATTCACCATACCTTTCCTTAAAGACTTTTTTATGCTCATCATTAAAATGGTTTTGCCAATCAGACCTTTTCCCTTTCCTGTAGTGAGAGTTGGTGTTCTCATCGCCTTTCTTTCTACCATTCGAAAGATTTTTAAAACTATATTTCTCATTAGCAAGATATGCTACTGTTGAATTTCTAATTCCATCCTTATTCAACCTATATTTCTCAGAAATATTACTCCGCTTAAAAATGTGATTTATTTTCGAACTTAAATTATACTTGATATCAGCTGTTTCTTTTTCTTCATCAAGCAGACCTAAAAATGAAATTATCTCCAACCATTTATTAAATGGATCTTCTGTCAAGTCTTCCATTTTAATTTCTAAAATATGATCTTGATTGTAATCCCATCCAGAAATATGTTGAAGCCAAAAGTCAGAATATGAAAATTCTCTGAGCAGTCCGTCTTCTTTATTCATGGTCTGAAGTTCTTTTCTATATTCTGCCAATTCTGGCCACCCTTCAACAAAATGAGTCTTCAAATGAGAATAATAACCTGAAACACAAATATCCCTAGGATCTCGAATGACATGAAAGCCTAAAAATTGTTTATTTAGTTTATCAACTTGAGCTTGGGTAGAAGTCTGCGATATTAAAAAGGTACTTTTATTCAAATCCAGAATCGCCTCAGGATTCTCGTGAAAAGAAATTTTTTCTTCTAAGGGGAATAATCCTAATTGATTACACAACTCATAACATATACTTATGACATAGGTGGAAGCACATTTGTGATGACCAAAATAAGCATACAATTTGGGTGCATTTTTCAATGCCATATTAATTCTTGAAAATTAAATTAAACTGGATCATTAAAAGTTGTACACCTTTTTATATTCTTCAATTGGAACGTTTCTTTTGGGCACATACATATTATAAGAATCGTAATTCCGGTCAATAGTTTCTCTTTCAATTGATTTTTCTATCCATTCAATGGCATTGTCCGAATCTTCTAAATTTCCTTTTTTCATGTCACCATATATCTTCTTCAAAAATTCGAAATCACTAAAATTGAGGAATTGCTGAGCGATGTTAAAAAAGTTCTGAGTAAAGTGATCCCCATTCTTAGGTAATACCTGACCTTCTAAAAACTTTAATTGTCCATTCTCTGGATAAAAATAGTCTTCACGATATTGCGCAACTCCTACATTTCTAACATTAAACTTGGTTACTTCTAAAGCTTTTTTAATCCACTTCTTATTTTTTTGAACCACGGATGAATTTTTTATTTTATTCATTCTACTGGTCGGATAAAAGGTGCTCCAAAGACCGTAGGTCATAGTTGTCGTTTCTGGATAGAATATGGTATGTGCTGTATGACAATCTATAAATTCAATATGTCCTGGACTGTGGGGCACAAATTTATCTAAGGCTACATTTGCGGAAGCGTTATCTTTATCAATTTCATATCCTTGCTTAAATATCAAAGAAGTGTATCCTTCCCCTTTAGCATTTATGGTTGACAATAAATAATCATCATGATGGTGCATCGTTGAATAGGAAACCTCCGTATTCTTTTCAGCATTTGGACCAAAGAAGTTAACGAATAGAAAACATTCAGGTTCATCCCACAGCGTCAACTGGAAATCTGGCGTACACCTCTTTGTACTAAAGAAATTGGGAGCAAGCATGTGTCTTCGAAAGACTTCAAAAATCACTTCATCATCGCTTGCCATTCTTCTCAAAATCGGATGAGCTTTTAAATGAGATTCATACTTGTTGTCAGTAGTTCTAAAAATTTCTACGATTTGCTTTTGATACTCATCAAATAAGTGTGCCATCTTAAAGATTTTTAATTTTTAAATATTCTTTAGCCAGTGCTTCCGTAAATATTATTGCTCCTTTCTTATTCAAATGACCAATATCAAATGAATTTTCAAAAGCGTAAAATTCAGGATATTTTATAGGATTTGCTAAATCAATAACGGAATTTTTAGGTAAAGCTGCTGCAAGATTTAGCACATTGCTATAATTATCCTTTCGCGGAGTTATAATGAAGACCAAATCATTGCCTAACTCCCCCGCCTTTTTAATGAGACTATTCAAATAGTCTATGTGTGGACGATTGTATTTAGTAGAATTTGGTTCAAAATTACTATAGGATCTTTTAGTCTTTTCCACCCGACTGTTAAACCTATCTAATTCATTTTTGAAACTTGTTGCTCTGTTCTGAACTTCATCACTTACATCATCATCCAAAGCTAGGAAACCCCTACTTTTTAAAAATGAACTTTCAACATCATCCGCTTTTCTCAGATAAGCTCTTAACCCAGCCAAGCCTAGAGTGTTATAGAGATAATTCCCAAGAAAGGAAAAAGTTCTAAACGACTTTGTCAAAAATGAAAAATTAGTCTCATTACTAATAATGGCTAAACTTTCTTTCAGGATTTTAGTATTTATAAAATAAGTGCTCCTTGAAGTATAGAAGTTTTTTGGAGCTATACTTTGTAAATCTGATAAAGCCAGAAAAATGGTTGCATCAGTCACGGTTCCAGCGTCAAGAAGATTCTCCAGTAAATAATAATTTTCGGGAGTCGCTAATCCTTGTACCCCTAGATTATAAGATTTTTTATTAACTGCTAAATCAAATTGATCAGGAATTATTTGTCGATAGAAATGGCTTGATCCTATAAAGTAAGTATTCACATTACCATGCTTTTCAAGATCAACTAGTTTTTCTTGGTACAATGGATTTCCCCAAGTATATGGGTAGAGATTTAGACTAGATACTAAAACATGAAAACCTATAAGTAAGGTAACAAGGCACAGAGTAAATAAGGATAATTTTTTAATAAATTCCTTCATCTAAAATTGGAAATAAATAAAATCAGAAGATTCAAATGATCCGAATAATAAAATAGAAACTACTACTGTAAAATATAAACTCCACCTGCCGACTCTCCATTCCTTACTAAAAGAAAGATCAAGTCCATGTTGTTTTCGTCGCTGCATCCACTCCACTACTAATAAAAACAGAATAGAAAGCAACGTGTAAGTACCCAAGTTTTCCAGCACATATTGCATAGCCACTTGATAGCTTGAAAATGAAAACAAGCCACTAAATAAAGAACCTAAATAAGCGAAGGCATGTGAGATTGAATCTGCTCGAAAAAATACCCAAGCTAAAGTTGTTATAAAAAATGTAAATGAAATCTGTATCAATTCCCGTATTGAAGGAAGGTATGAATTTGCAGCAGCAACATCTAAATAATTTCTATTCTTATTTGCCAACATCAATGGTAGAAAATATAATGCATTTAAAAATCCCCAAAAAATAAAAGTCCAATTTGCTCCATGCCAGAATCCACTCACCAGAAATATGATAAAGGTATTCTGTATACGTTTGGAGTTTCCTCCTCTACTGCCTCCAAGAGGAATGTATAAATAATCTCGAAACCATGTGGATAATGAAATGTGCCAACGTCTCCAAAATTCTGCAATATTTCTCGAAAAATATGGAAAGGCAAAGTTCTGTTTCAATTTAAATCCAAACAAGCGAGCTGTACCAATAGCAATATCTGAGTAACCGGAGAAATCACCATAAATCTGGAAAGCAAATAAGATTCCACCCAAAAGCAACATCCCTCCAGAGTAGTCTGCAGAATTTTGAAAAATATGATTAACGCCAACAGCACAGTTATCTGCAATTACTACTTTTTTAAACATACCCCACAGAATTTGTCTTACTCCATCTGTGGCTTCTTTATTACTAAATTTTACCTTGTCATAAAATTGTGGTAATAAATTAGAGGCACGTTCAATAGGTCCCGCAACCAATTGCGGAAAGAAACATACAAAGGCAAAAAATGCTTTCCAATCTTTAGTAGCCTCAAGTTTACCTTTGTATACATCAATGGTATAACTCAATGTCTGAAAGGTGTAAAAAGATATGCCGACTGGTAGAATAAAATTGAGAGTACTTGCCTGAATTTCTGAACCGAAAAGCCTGAAGGCATCTACGAAATTTTCGATAAAGAAATTATAGTATTTAAAAACACCAAGAATCCCCAAATTAAAAAAGAGACTCCCGTATACAAGCAATTTTCTATTCTTCTCAACCTTCTCATGACTTAGCCTTTGACTGATGAAAAAATCAACAAAGGAACTTGCAACAATTAAAAGTAAAAAACGCCAATCCCACCAACCATAAAATATATAACTGATGAAAATGAGAAATAAATTTCGATGGTCGGTATTCTTTTGAAACAGTAACCAAAAAGCTATAAAAGCCAATGGCAAAAATAAAGCAAACTCTAAAGAATTAAAGAGCATATTTTAACATCCTTTGTGAGCAGCTTTAATAATATCAATTAACCTAACTTAGATTCTATCATATCAGCAACATCTCCAACTATTTTAAAACTTTGTATTTCTGGAGTGGAAAATTTAATTCCGTATTCATTTTCAATTCCTACAATTATCTGGATGTGATTAAGCGAATCCCAATCCTCTACATCTGCAGGGACGGATTCATTGGTAAGTACTACATCTTCTGCATCAGTAATATCCATAACTATTTCAGAAATTTTCGCAAGAACTTCATTTCGGTCCATTTTTAAGATCTTATTTTTATTGAATAATTTCCAGAAGCTACTTTCTCCTGGTCTTGATTACGAACAATTATTTTTACACTGATAATCTCAAATCTATGATCGATTTCAGTAATTTTTCCTAAATAAAATAATTTATCACCAGGATAAACCGCACTCTTATATTTAAAAGACTGCGACAGCACCAAGGCGTTTTCACCTGGTAGTTTTGTCCCAATAAGTGTTGAAGAAAAAGAGGCAATTAAAAGTCCGTGGGCAATAACGTTTTTATAATTATTTTTAAGTGCGTATGATTTATTAGTATGCAGTGGATGGTTATCTTTTGTCAACTTCACAAAATTATCAATAGCCTCCTGATCAATTGTAACAGAAATACTTTCCTCCATGCCAACGGATAAATCCTCCATCTTATAAGTTGAAATATCCACTACTCTACTTTTAAAACATATTTTCCAAAATGTTGGTTCTTCCCTAAATCTAACAATGTCTGATCTGCCATTTCCATCCCTCGTACTTCATGGATAATCGGAACAATCTTATGTTCATTGACCAACTTTACCATATCCTCAAACTCTTGATCAGAACCCATTGTTGAACCATGTATTGAAATTTGTTTAAAAAATAAATTCGGTGCAGCTAAAGATTTTAAAGATCCTTTTGTTCCACCATAGATTGAAACATTAGCCCCCAATCGACACATCTTCAGTAATTGATTAAAACCTTTTCCTCCTGCACTATCTATTACAACTTCAAAGCCTCCAATAGATTTAGCTAGTGTTTTCATTCTTTCTTCATCGTTATAATTTACCCCATCAATAGCTCCCAGCTGCTTTGCTCTTTCAATCTTTTCCTCACTTCCTGAAGTCACGTAAACCTCTGCCCCTATAGCTATAGCAAACTGACAAGCAAGTAATGCGACACCTCCACCGACACCAGAGATCAAAACTTTATCACCAGATTTAACTTTACTTCTAGAAAAAAGTGCCCGATATGCTGTCAAACCTGCTAGCGGCAAGCAAGCTGCCTCTTCCCCACTTAGATGTTCCGGTTTTTCGAATAACTTATCCTTTCTAACATAAACTCGTTCTGCAAAAGTTCCATATTCTTCCAATCCTAAAATCCCATAATCAGCAGATGGGAAAAAACCATCGCCCCAATTAATATTTGGACAGACTATATATTCTTTATCATCGACTATACCACAACAATCAGAACCTAACACTGTAGGGACATGATCAACTAAATTGGGATACAAGCCTTGAGTAATCCAATAATCTCTCCTATTTAATGCTGCTGCTCTTACTTGTACTTCTGCATAAGAATCATTCACATAGCTAGGGGTTTCTATCTCTTGAAAAGAAAGCGGTATGGAACGGTCTTTAAATATCCAAGCTCTAAAACTCACGATCTTTTTGTTTGGGAAATTATATAAAATCTATTTTTTGCCTCTATGTTCATGGTTACCGTTTCATGTGGTATATCCTCCATAAAATCAATGCTAAAATTATTTTCAGCCAACCATGATTCGAAATCAATATGATCAGCATTGAAATTATACAGATGATCAAATTGAGGAATATTGGTGGCAGTCGTTAAAAATATCTGACCATCATTACTTAAAGATTTTTGGGTTTTGAGAAGTAAATCATACGGATCCGATAAATGTTCAAGTATTTCAATTAGGTAAATAGCGTCATACTTTTTTTCAGAATTAGTTCCATCAAAATATTCTTGCTTAAATATTACCTCTGGGTGTTTTTCAATTATAAACTCATCCATGACAATATCATAAGCATATAAATTTTTCATTTTATTTTTAACTAGCTCTATTTCTAAGCCAGGTCCGCAACCAATAAAAAGTCCATTCTCTAATGGTTCAGTCCTATTATCGAGTAATTGCATTATTCGAAAACGATGCGGAGAAAAAAGACAACTAAAAAGTAAAACAACATTATATTCATATCTATTCAAAATCTCTCTTTCAGGATTAATTTCGAGAGGGTATTTACCTGATTGGGAAAAGGCTTTCATATCCTTATTGTAGCTTCTTATGAACTTAAAGTAAGCTTGTTCTGGCGCCACTCTATCTTGTGCTTCTTTGAATAGATAAGTCTCTACGTAGGTTTTTATTTTTAAATAAAGGGTTTGATCATAAAATTTACTCTGATCCATCCCCTCTTTTAGCATTTCAAATATCCTATTGGATTTAATCAAACCATCAATTGAGTAATTGCTCATACAGTAATCTTATCTTCGTTCTGAATGAAACAATCCAATGCTTTATAATCCTTTAAGTCAAGATACCATCGACCATTTTTTTCGATGAATCCTAGATTTTTATAATGATCTTGGACAATTACATTTTTAGCTGTTGGAATTCTTTCACCAACAATCTGATCAACACCATAAGATTTAGATTTTTCTACAAGCTGATTTAACGCAAATTTTTCAACATCCCTCTTAAGGACCCTGCAACTCATAATCCAAGTATCTATAAATAATTCCTTGCGTTGAATTTCTCCTATTATGGTGCTTATTAGACCATAAGATCCATATTTGTCTTTTAGCTTAATTGCAAGTGTTACATGTTTATCACTTTCGCAAATATTTTTTATATCTGCTTCAGAATATCTAATTGTCCTTAAATTGAATTGATTTGATCTTTGTGTCAATTGTGCAACTCTAGGGATAGAAAAATTATCAAACGGGTCAGCAGAACCTATCATATTCAAATTTTCTAAATACCCAGCTATTGAGCTAAAAGAACTCTTTACAGATACGCGCTTCGCTTCCTCTTGATATCGTTTAGTCCGATTAATATCTTCTCCTGAAACTGAGGCGGTTTCAAATAAATTACAATTTCTTAGATAGCTAGAATATTCCGCTGGATCTGATGGCAACTCAGGTACGAATACTTCCGGTAGTTCCTTACGCACTAAGTTCCTTTCAAATGGATTATCGTCCAAAAACACCATAGAATCATATCCAATGTTTAAAATTTCTTTGATATGTCGTATGTTATCTGCTTTGTTCTCCCAATTAGCCACAAAGACTGAAATGTCCTCCAGAGAAAGAACCATATCAGGATGTTTCTCAAATGGTTCTTTAGCAATACTCTCTGTATTCTTGCTACAGACACATAAGATAATACCCCTTCGTTTCAATTCCTTTGCCCAATATTGCAAGTCAGTAAAGGCCTTCCCGATACCTAAATCACCAATTTGAATTCCTTCCATTCCATCATCACCGATGACACCTCCCCACATTGTATTATCTAAATCTAAGATCAAACACTTTCTTAATTTTGAACCATCAATGGAAAAAATTATATCACATAACTCCTTGGAAATTATTGGTAATATATCAAGTGTAAAAACCATTTTGGAACTTACATGAAACTTAGCTTCGTATCTAAAGTTATATCCAACTCTTGATTGCAACAAATCTAAATCATAGAGAAATAAATTATCAGAGTCTATTGATAGATTCGTCAATTCATAATTGACCTTTCTTAATTGATAAACAAAGGAAGATCTTACTTTGCTCCCGTAATGTCCAAAAACTGAATTGTTAAGCGAAGCAAAATTAAAAAGTATAACCTTTGATCTAGTATTTTTATTAATGGTTTGATAAATATCACTATAACTTCCAATTATTAAATCTGCAAAATTTTCTCTCTCATCTCCAGATGTCTTATAGAATTTATCTAATAACTTTTCAACACTTGGGATGACAATAATTACCTCAGCTTCGAAATCATACAATTGAGAATTTAGGTTAAATACCTCCTGCTCAATCATATCATAATCGGCTTCATATATTTCAAAATCCACCTCCAATTCTATGCCATAACCCTTGAGAGCTATCTTAAAAAATTGTGTAGAGGAATCACCTAGAATCGCAATTTTCTTCTTCTTTGAAAAAGAAAATTCTTTCTTGTTATTCTTTCTTAAAGCATTAAAAGTTGGAACAAACTCCATATGTACTAATAATAATTTTACTTAGAATAATGTGTTTCAAAAAATGATTGGTTAGGAATAAGAGCATACAATGTCAAAGTGATCACCATGTTCAACACTGCCTATTGAAATTGCTTGATTCGTATCTACATTAACAGAGGAGTATCCAAGATCTTCTAAGAAATTCAAAAGTTGGTTCCCATCGCTACCCTGCTCTCTTAGCTTCACATCATGTAGTTCCAGAAATAGCATGGGTTTATATTTTTTAATTGTACCAATAGCTCCCTTCAAGGCCTTGAGTTCAAAGCCTTCAATATCCATTTTTATAAAATCGACTTTGGTAACCTTAAGATGCTCCATGTAATCATCCAATTTTTTCACGATCACTTTCATCTCATTTGGAGAATCGGATTTACTAGCACCAATAATCCGTTTCGAACCAGCATTTCCAGGTTCGGTTTCATTCATTTTAATGAGGTACTCGCCTTCTTCATCACCCAAGCCTATATTATAAGCCATCATGTTCTTTATGGAGTCATTTAATGAAATGTTTTTTGTCAATCTTCGAAAGTTATTTTTGTCCGGCTCAAATCCAAATACTAGTCCTTCTTCACCTACACTTTTTGCAAAATTCATTAAAGTATCTCCGACATTAGCACCTACATCAATTACGGTATCACCTTTAGATACTTTAGAAAAAAGTACCTCTCTTCCTTCATCCTTGAAACCAAAATACAAATGCCAATCAACAATATCACTTAAATCAAAATGATAGCGAATTCCATTTCTTTCAGCAATTCTGACTGAACCTTTTTTGTATTGATAGTGTTGTGGGACAAGTTTTGAAAAAAAATTTCTAGTGTCTGCCTCAATTGTTCTCTTCACCAAGAAAGATTCAAAAACAGAAATTTTGAAAATATTTCTAAAAAAATTTAATACTTGTGTTTTCATGCTAAGACAGCTTCTTTTTTAATTGCCTCTAATAATTTTATGGCTTGTGCTTCTCTTGAGAATTGTTTGACATAATTTTCATCACCATCCCAACTTAGGTAGCCCTTTTCTTCCCATTCTTTGTACCATGCAGTTAAAAGATTATCAAAAGCGTCTATGCTATTGACCACTTCTCCACTATTGCTCTCTCTTATTATTTTATCAATGGCGAAGTTATCACCAGGTGCGATCAGGATTCTTCTTTCGAGCGCCAAGTACTCAAAAATCTTTGCAGAATAGACTCCTTTCCAATTAGACCAACCGGCATAATAAAGTACATTACTTTTACTCCCAATTCTCAAGGCTTCTTCTTGAGGAATTCTATCCGTGATGTTAATATATTTTGAAGGCAAGCGTTCACGCAAATTATCTGCAACTTCCTTAATTGCATTCACTCCAATAAAATTAAATTGAAACTTTATGCCCTTATTTTTATCAAAAAATTTATTCAATCCTTCGATGAGGATGGTCAAGTCTTGGGGTGGGTATAAAAATCCTATAATAGAAATTGTAAAAATATCACTTGCTTGACTTTCCTGAATTTTTGAAATTAACTTTTGATTATAACCATTGGTGATTTCATAACCAGCAATATTGTTTTGGTCCATTACATAGTCGACAATCGGCTTTGATGCACCAGCAATAAATTTTGATTTTGCAATCCACTTTTTCATGTATCTAGTATTCCAGAAAAATTCAAATTTTCTAAAATTAGACAGCTTTGGATTTAATGGAAGAATTACATCATTTTCATAATCCCGATAATCTAAAGCAAATGGAATCTTAAATGACTTCCATATTTTATAAGCTAACCTAGATAGATTCCAAGGAGGGCAGGTAGCCACCATAAAGTCAAATTTATTTTGAGTAAGTATGTCCTTTATATAATCAAAGTAATACATTGAGTCGACTTCTCTCTCTAGATTTCCTGTCACTAAATTAAATACAGAATTAAACTTTCTTACCAATCCTATTTTACTGTATTCTCTTTCTTGGTATGGGAGGAAAACTTTTGTCAACTTTCCTTCTTCTGTAATTTGAGGTTTATCAATTGGAGTGGACTTAAGGTAGTCATTCCAATTCTTCTCTTCGCCAGACCAATATCTACTCACAACTGTTACCTCATGACCTTCCTTTAAAAAGGTTTTAGCCCAACTTTCTGGTCTAGGCGCACCTGTCCCCATACAAGGAGGATAATAAAAAGTTAGAATAAGAATTTTCAAGAAAAGAGTTAAATCAGCTTAAGTTTCGAAGCCATTTCAGGGTGGCATATGAATATATTCATATCGTCGCTTCTTTCTTGTAAAGTTGACATTTGCCTGACTTCTTTTGTTTTGTCATTAATATTAAAATATAAATATCCTTTTTCCTTTGTCTTCCACACTTTTTCAATCTCTATGGCATATTCATCCCTTAAGATTTCAATCATCACATTAGGCCTAAACTTATCAAAATAAGTATCAAATCCTTGTACCATCTCGACTACGTAATGCTCAACATCGATTTTTAATAAATCCATTTTTTGGATATTATTTTCTTCAATCCAAGTATCAAGCTTCTGCGCCGTATAGGTTTTATTATCGTCTCTCCAAACACTTTTAATATAGGTCTCAGCATCTTGATTGGATAGTGCCAATTGATGCGAGTTCACGTTAATATTGTTGAGCGCACAGTTGTCATTAAATCTTTTGTACCAGTCATTTGATGGCTCGAAAGCATGAACATTCATTGACGGGTTCATGGTTTTAGAAACGAGCGTATAAAAACCCGCATTAGCTCCTATATCAAACATCATTTCACTATGAAGAGAGACTTCTCTCCAAATCTCTATTGACTTCCCTTCCCAACTGTTATATAGTCCTTCCCAGAATACTTCATTAGCAATCTGTGCTCCATATGAATTTATTCTAAAGTGGTGGTTCTTATCAATCTCGACTTTAAAATCTCCGTTGAAGTGTAGGTGTTTATAAATCGACTCTGGTGGTGCTTTAACTGCCTTTATCAAAGAAAAGATTTGCCTCTTCAATGGAATAGCATGATATATATTTTTTAATACCTTCTTCATGAAAATTCAGCCATTAATTTTTGGGGAAATTGTAATATACCTCTAGTAAGAATGAGAACTAACACTAATTAGAAGCCGTACCGTCGCTACTCATTTTTTCAACCTTTGCTACAATCTTATCTAAAACATTGTTGATTTCTGAAAGCTCTTTTTTTAATGCTTCGTTTTCTTCATGCAAAGCTTTGATCGCTTCTACATACATATGATCATAGGTTCCATATCCAGTCATGAGATATCCCTGTTTATCTTCTATAACATTTGATGGCCATACATCTTGAACATCTTGGGCGATGAAACCATATTGAACTCCTTCTGGTCTTTTAAATCCTGTTATTGAATCATTCCATTCATAACTTACGCCTCGCATGCTTAATAATTTTTTAAGCATGAGTTTTGAATCCAAATTGTTTATATTTTTCTTTAGTCGAGCATCTGAATTTGCTAACCAATCACCAGCTGTAGTTTTTGATGCGTCACCATTCACAGATAAAGTATTTGGTAATGCCACTGAGCTATCCCAGTTTACGCCCAACATATCATTTAGAAAATCGCCATAGATAAGTGGTGTTAAAGTAGTTGAATTTTCTATCATGAGTATGTCCTCCATATTCTGTGTATTTCGCCCGGCAAAAGCTCCTAAGAAAACATTCCCATGTCCATTTAAATTTAATTCCCCTGCTTGGTAACCCACGTAAACATTTTCATTTAAATCTCCTCCGTCTCTTCCTGCACTACTTCCTATGGCAGTATTCCTACTACAGGTTGCAACATTAGCTGCTGTATTCGTTCCGAAATAAGCATTAAAATCTCCATTAGAAATATGAGCCCCGGAAGAAGCTCCAACAAAAGCATTACCAACACCGGCTGTTTGTTGAGTCCCTGCGTTCGTTCCCATATAAACATTTAAATTGCCATCGATTTTCGAGCCAGCTCTGAAACCAACCGCTGTATTAAGTCTTCCCGTAGAGGTTAACCAACCCGAATTAAATCCAATAAAAGTATTAAAGTCGGACCCAGATGTAGTTCCATCATATGCGCTACTCTGACCAGCACCATTTCCAATAAAAACATTTTTACTATTGTTAGGAAATTGGATTCCAACTGAATTATCTGAATTCTGAACATACCTTATCCCTTCTATGTCATTTATGTAAAATCGTATTTTATCTTCATCCATCAAATACTCTGTGTCGATTCTTGTGTCCCCATCAGCATCTTCAATAAAAGTCGTTGGACTTGCGGCTACTGGTGGTGCTGCACCTAATTCTCTCCACGCAATTCCATTATGAAACCAAAAATTAAAAGTCGTTGTGTCATACACAAGTAAACCAGTGGCTGGGTTAGCAATGTTATTTCTTTCAGCAGATGTCATTCGAGGAACTAAAACACCTTTGCTTGTAGATTGTAAATCTAGCAAACTACTATTGTCTGGTGTTGATGGATTTTCACTGATACTTACAGGCATTTCAATACTTGTATTTATCTGCGCTTTCGCAAAATAAGACGTTGAAATCCACGCACAAGTGATTAACAATAAATTACATATATTTTTTGTAAAGTTGGTATTGATTATCATAACGAACTTATTTAATCTTAGATGAAAGAATCGTGGAAGTACTTCCTAATTTTCTAATAAAATAATCTAATCTTGGAATTTAGGATCAGATTTTAAAGAAGCTAGTTCCGCTTGTAAAGACTTTAGAATCGTTCCAAAATTCTCCATATCGGCTTGATGTGTTGCCAGTTGATTCTTAAGCTTAGCATTTTCGGCAGCAAGTTCTTTTATTGATTCAACATACATGTGATCTAATGAACCATAAGATGTTTGCAGAAATCCTTTGGAATCTTCAGATACCAAGTTCGGCCAGACTTCTTTCATATTTTGAGCAGTAAAACCGTATTGAATTCCCGTAGGCCTTTTGTATCCAGTTTTATCATCATTCCATTCATAATGCACACCTTCTAAGGCTACAAGTTTTTGTAACATCTCTTTAGAATCTAAGGCAGTTATGTTTTTTTTCAGTCGAGCATCTGAATTTGCCAACCAATCTCCAGGAGTAGTCTTAGAAGCATCACCATTAACTGTCAATTCGTTTGGCAGAGCCATGCTGGAATCCCAATTAATACCTACCTTATCGTTCGCAAATTCACCATAGATTAATGGCATGCCAGAACTTGAATTTTCTATGATTAGTCTATCATTATTTTGTTCAAATTTACCACTAGAATAACCGATGAAAATATTGCCAGAGGTACTATCACTTACTTCTCCAGAATTTGATCCGAGGAAAACATTATAACCATCTTCTCCACCGCTTCGACCTGCATACGCTCCAACCATTACATTGCTTGTTGTGTATCTTACGTTAGCAGCAGCATTCGTTCCGATGACTGTATTGTTATGACAATATTGATTTAAATGTGCTCCTGCACTTACTCCTATAAATATATTTGCATTTCCAGTTGGTAAATCTGCACCTGCGTTCATTCCAAGAAAACAATTTGCCTGTCCTGATTGAAATATTGCGCCTGAATTTCTACCAACAAATGTATTGTTCTTTCCTGTTTTATTCAGTTTACCAGAGAAGTATCCTATAAAGGTATTTTTATCTGCACCGTTAGCCAGTTCATTAGAAGCGCCTGCTAAATTTCCGATAAATAAATTCTGTGAACTTGAAGGATAAGAGGTATTTGCAGTTCCGTCAGAATTTTCCTTAAAAGTTATATGTTTTGTATTGTTTAAATAAACATGAACCTCATCATCATCAGCTGATTCTTCAACATCCACTCGAGTGTCCCCATCTGCATCTTCAATAACCGTTATTGGTCCTCCTGTCGATTGCGGAATTTCTACCCAGCTAATACCATCATAGAAACAAAAATTATTTAAGGTTCTGTCAAATATTAATAATCCAGTTGCAGGGCCTGTAATCGCATTCTTCTGCGCTGTTGTCAATCTTGGAATCAACACTCCTTTATCAGTTGCATCTAGATCAAGAATACTACTTGCATCAGGTGCCAATCCAGTTTGATTAATGCTAACCGGCATTTCCACATTGGAGTGTAATTGTGCTTGCAGTTCTATTACTATCATTAAAAATACCAGCAGGTTCAGAGCTACTTTGATAGAATTGGTTGGAAAGAAATTAAATTGAGTCATCGAGTTTTATGTATGTTATTTTGTGCTAATTTTTGTTGATAGGAGTCAGATTTAGCAGAAATAAATATTTAGTGGGGCTTCTCTTATCAAAACTAATTAATTATAAATAGAGGCAAGCATTTTTTTGGCCACATATGGCTTGAAATGAGAGTTTTCGTAGAAATTTCCCTTGTAATTTGTTAAATCGTTTTTTCCTGAGAAATTCCAGACGTTTGAAGCCCCAAAAATTTGCTGAAGTGTCCTTTCGTCCTCAGAATTTAACCGTACTTGGTCATATAGAGGATTGATTAATATCTTAAGATTTGTGTTATTTTTTTCTAATATGGCTGCAATTTCTTTCAACATGGATAATTGCTCCTGTCTTATAACAATTTCTCCAGTTACCTCACTTGTAGATCTTTCATAAAAAATAGGATGTTTATAATAGGCAATAGAATCTTTTCGAATTCTATTCTCCTTCCCTTGGTGATACCAATCATTTGAAACCGTTTCAAATCTTAGGTCTCCATCAGAGTTATCAAACAATTTAGTCATATAAGACTTCTTTTTCTTGAAAATTTTGAAGTCTAAATATTGAATGAAAAAATCAGTGGAGAGATATTCCGTTAAGTGTAAAAAATGAAAGCCAATTTTGTTTCCTGTTACCTTTGGGTGACGTACTGAAATTAAACCATCTCCATTCCTAAGTCGACCTAATAAATTGTGATCAATACAGAGGAGTGCATTTTTGATATCAATCTTCTCATCATCTAAAAATTTTACCTTTTTCCAGATCCCATACAAAGATTCCCCAGATCCAATAAAATGAAAAGAAGGAGCATCCGTTTCAATATGTTGCTCCCAATCAAATGATCTAAATACTGAAGCTCTTGAAGATCCAAATATGAATGAATCATATTTAAAATTAGAGTAATTATGTAGTAGCAATTCAGTCCCTACATAATCCCTATTCAAAGTAAATCCATCCGGTGTTCCGTCTTCTTGAAATAAAATATCCGAGTGATTATAAAGCACTTTAAATGGATCGAATACAAAGTAAGAAATCAATACGATGATAAAAGGAATGAGAAAAAGGAATACTTTAACTAGAAAATCTTTCAACGTACAGCCTTAGATTTTACTGTAAACATTCTAGCAATAAGTTCACCATCACTTTCCCGAAATAAACTCGATGAAATTAGAAACTGATCATCTGAAAGTGATTCTAATTCATGAATTACAAATTTAATTTTATCATCAGAATTACAATTTCCAAAATAATGGATGTCCTTAAATTCCGTAAAATAATCCATCGCCCAATTTTCAGATCTATGTGCTTTGAAATATTTATTGGTACAGATATCATTAATGATTGGATATGCTGCAAAATAAAGAAGTCCTACCCCATTTAAATCATGGTAAGGAATTAAATCATAAGAGGACTCAAAAATACTTTTACCTATTTCTGGCACACTGAAAGTTTCTTCACTAAAGGTAAATTCTTTTAAAATGTCTTTTCTTAATTGTCGATACTCTGCACCAAAACTAGGAAAGGACAATTCCTTAGGAATTGTATTTTCTGCAACATCAGGTTCACTTTTTGCCAACTTGGTATTATCATCTTTATTCCGAAGGGTAAAAGTTGTCATCAGATTGGAATTCACAACTGCAGATTCAGACTTAAGCGACATATTGCTAAAGTACATGCTGTTTCCAAATCGACTGATTTCAGAATTCAATTCTAAATCGTCGTTCTCTTTAAAAGAATTTAGATTTTTATTAATGGTATATCTAATTCTCACAAAGGTTGCGTAAAGCCGATCATCAGTGTCGTTAACCAATTCTTTTGACTTCTTACCTAACCCTTTACAAATAGACGCCCAATGAAAATCTCCTAATTCTTTCAAAAGCCAACTTTCAGATAAAGCACCTATGGCCATCTGGGGCATATCAACAACTAATCGTTTGCTATTTTTCATTATCAGGAGTTATTGCCACCTGTATATCTTTGATGGTTTGGACCATTCCATTACTATTAATGTCTGAATCAAAAGCAACATCAACAGTAGCAACTAGTTCTGCAATAATAATTGAATCCATGCCTAAATCATCCTTTAAATTCTGTTCAGGCTTTAGCTCTTCAACTTCACCTAAACCAGAGTTTTTGAGTACCTGATTAATAATATTTAAAAGTTTCTCCATTATCTAAAATTGAAAATAAATAAAATCTTGTTGTTGACCAGAATATCTCAACATTACGAAAATGAGCGCATAATACACCCCCCATCGTACTGGCTTTGATTTAAACTTTGACAAATCTAAACCAAACTCGGCCTTTCTATTATACCATTCGCATGCAAACAATATGAATAAAAAAGCAAAGAGAAATTTATAAGTTCTGAAATAAATAGGTATCCCATCAAAATAAGGACCAACAAAAATATTATGTAAATATTCATTTGCGGAAGCGATATCTGTTGATCTGAAAAAACACATTCCAACCAACCACAAACTCATGGTGATAAACCATCCACTTGCACTCATTAATCTTTTACTCCCTAGAAATTGACCTAATAAATTGGTCTGCTTTTTAAAAACATATTCCACAGAAACAATAGTTCCGTGAAGAAGACCGAATGCAACAAAAGTCCAATTAGCCCCATGCCAGATTCCCAAAATCAAAAAGGTTGCCATCAAAGCAAAAACAACACCCTTTCTTTTCCAATGCTTTTTCCAAGCCGACAAAGGCATAAATATATATTCACCAGTCCATGTTGATAAACTAATGTGCCATCTTCTCCACATGTCAGACATCGAGGTTGAGAAAAATGGATACTTGAAATTAATGGAAAGATTAAATCCAAGTAACTTGGCTGTACCTATAGCCATATCAGAATAGCCAGAAAAATCACCATAAATTTGAAATGCGAATAATACTAATCCCAATATTAAAACCGAAGATGGCTGTGTATCGTAAGAAGAAAATATCTGGTTTACAATGGGAGCACAATTATCGGCAATTACTACTTTTTTAAATAAACCCCATAGACTTTGCTCAAGTCCCTTCACAGCAAGTTTTGGATTAAACTTTCTATCTTTTAAAAACTGTGGAAGTAGGTCTTTCGCTTTCTCAATCGGCCCAGCAACTAGTTGAGGAAAAAAACTAACAAATGCTGCAAAGGCAACAAAATCCCTCGTAGGTTTTAGTTTGCCCTTATAAATATCAATGGTATAACTTAAAGTCTGAAAAGTATAAAAGCTTATTCCAACGGGTAGTACAAGATTCAAAGTTAAAGCATCTACCACTAGGCCAAACCTCGAAAATAAGGCCGCAAAAGATTCTGAGAAAAAATTAAAGTACTTAAAAACAAAAAGAGCACCCAAATTTACAAACAAGCTTATGGTAAGTAACCTGGCCTTCGCTCTTAAATCTTCTCTTTCATAAATTAGATTACCAATGAAGTAATCTGTGATGGTACTGAGTAATATTATTAAGAGAAATCTATAATCCCAGCAGCCATAAAAGATATAACTGGCAATTAATAAAAATACGTTTTGCTCTTTTAGTTTGCCACCAAGTAAAAACCAATAGATGATAAATACAACAACAAAGAAAAGTACAAATATGGTTGAGTTAAATAGCAACTAAGTACTTTAGAAATTTTGACTAAACAACATTTTGAAAAAGTTGTGCTGCATTCAAAATCTGCCAATCCATTTTAGCGTTCTTCGGCTCTTCAATAATCTTATTTTTTACAAGAATATTTTTAGCCTCGTGCATTAACTCCACAACCTTCTTATCTTCACTCCAAGCTTTTTGCGGAGGTTGAAAAGCAACCTTTTCCTTTCTCCAAGCAACTTCTTTAGGAAGATATGCATCCATAGAAGTTCGCAATAAATATTTGGACCACCCGTCATTTAATTTATAATGCGTAGGCAGGCTAAATACAAACTCTACAAGCTCATGGTTTAAAAACGGTAATCGAATCTCCCTAGAAAATGCCATAGAATTTTTATCCGCATATCGCAATAAATCTGGTAGTTGAAATTCAATAGAATATTTCAATTGTTCTCTAAGGTCATAAAAAGTTCTAAACGGTCGCACTACACTTTCTTGTGCATTTAAAAACTCTCCATTGATGCCATTAAATTTTCGTTTGGAAGAATTAAAGGATTTCAATTTATCGACAACACCTCTAAAATGTAAGTTTAATTTATCTTTTACATTAAAAGGATACTCTCTTTCAAGTAGTCCTTCATAGGCCAATTTTTCTTTTTTAAACTCGCTCGGATTTCCATTTAGATACAATTCCTTGAGACGAGTTTTATAATATCGCTTCACATACCCCACAAGGTATTCATCTGCACCTTGTCCATCTAAAAGCACTGTTACTGATTCCTGCTTAGCCAATCGCATCACAGCATGTTGAGCAACAATACTTGATGAACCAAAGGGTTCTTCCTGATGATGAAAAATATCACTGAAATTATCAATCATGTAATTTTCATCAACCCACGTATGATGGTCATTAATAGCGGTGTTTTCAACAACCTTATCTATAAAATAACCTTCATCCTTCTCAAAGTTCTTAAACCGAGCTGAAAAAGTATTCTGAAAATTACTATTCTTAATTTCATTAGCTATAGTTCTGACTATACTAGATGAATCTAGTCCACCGGATAGAGATGAACCTACAGGCACATCAGAACGCAGTCTTCTTTTTACAGAGGTTATAAATAGTTCTTTAAATTTTTCCTGCGCTTGCGCAAATGTGTAATTATCATCGCGCCTTGATAAGTCTACAGACCAATATCTTTCTTTTTTGATCGATCCATCCGATCTTACAATCATAAAATGACCAGGCTCGAGCTTCTCGATCCCTTCAAAAAAAGTTGCCTTAAAATCATCCTCAAGCTCAACAACGTTATAAGCTAAATAGTAAAATAATTTCTTTTGATTAATAGATCTTGGCAAACCTCTTATTCCAAACAAAGACTTCATTTCACTCGCAAAAAGAAAATCATTATTATGCTTTGAATAGTAGAATGGCTTTTCACCAAATCTATCTCTCGCACAAAAGAGACGTTTCTTTTGATTATCCCAAATCGCAAATGAAAACATCCCATCTAAATCATGAAGACAATCTACTCCTTTCTCTAAATACAATGCCATCAAAACTTCAGTGTCTGTTTCAGACTGAAATTTATAACCCTTACTTACTAAGTCTTTCTTGAGTTCTACGTAATTATAAATTTCACCATTAAAAGTTAAACTTAAATGTTCGTAGTGCATAGGCTGTGCGCCACTTTCTGACAAATCAAGAATTGATAAACGACGATGTCCTAATCCCACTTTACCATCTTGGTTTATCCAATGTCCATCTCCATCTGGCCCACGATGCTGAATACGATCAGTCATCAACCTAAGCTCGGAAATATCAATTTGTTTATTGATAGAGTATATTCCAGCTATCCCGCACATTGAATATTATTTGAAAGATAATTTGCGAAAGCAGTATAGTTAGTTACTGCATTATAATTTTGACTCCAATTCTGATATGAACTTCTAGATTTTTGAATCCTTTCATCCTCGTTCATTAAAACAAGAATAGATTCTGCAACCTCTTGGGGGGTTGGATTAGAACTCAATAGAATCCCATTCTCTTGATTTACAATTTCTCTCACACCACCTACATCAGTAGCAATGACTGGAATACCATAACTCTGCGCTTCCATTATAGAAACTGGTTTACCCTCCGAGGAACTGACATTTACAAAAACAGATAATTGAGGATTGTTTGCATATAAATCTTTGATCTGAGAGTTTGTAAAATTTCCCATGTAATTCACTTCAATTCTATTTGAAAACTGACTAGAAATATCTGTTAGTTTTTTCATTAAACCCTCATCTCCGCCTCCAACATGTATCCATTGGATCTTACGCTTTATCTCTTTGTTATTAAGATAATGCAGAGCCTCAGCTATCAAGTGTATTCTTTTTCTAGGAGAAAGAAAGGCAACTGAAAGTATCGTGAAAATCTCATCTGATCTCTTTTCCAACTTTAGTTCTTTCATGTTTTCCACCCCGAGGTTAAATTGTTGAATTTTTCCTCGTTCGATACCATATTGTTCCTGTAAATATGCCACTCCATCTTCTGCAATTGGAATTACAGTATCTAAATTTTTAGCCATGAATAATCTAAATGGAAGCAATACTTTTTTCTTTTCATACAAGTCATATTCATGAGTCCTGCTTACTGCATTTATTCTAGAATTTTTTTCCTTTAATCTTGCTGCTGCAAATGCTTGAGTCATGTACCAGTAACTATAGATCATATAATTTTTATCAGGTCCATAGTTTTTAATGAAATCTTCAAGCAGCCTTATTTTCGTATCAGCAATCCTTTTGAATCGAAAGGATCGAACAAGATTTTCTTTACTCAGTTTACCATTTCTTATCATTCTAAAAAAGTCTTTCCAAAATGGTAGAAATGTAATCAAGCTAAAAAGAGAAGTAATTTTAGAAGATTGTATTTTAAGAACATTCTCCAATAATAAATCATTTCTCAACTCAACTTGAGCCGGCATAGAACGTATAGTGTCTTCTCCATGAGAAGGAAACACAATCACTTCATCAAATTCTTTAACTAGGTAATTGATTTCAGTCTCCAAAAAGGAATCGCCCTTACCGTATGGATAACAATTAGGCAATAAGAATAATATCTTAGGCTTTTTTCCCACCAAAAATTCTTCTGAGGTAATACTTAAATTTATTACTAGAAGGTTTCTTTTTTAGAGTATAGGTAATATCATTCCTATACGGCATTAAAACAATTGTCTGGTAATCACCTTGCTCTTGCCAGATTGAATAAGTTTCGAGATGGCGTATATACAGATCGTTGCAATAAACATTCTGAGCCAATACATCTGTGTAGATGGATTGATCAATCACCTGCATTTTATCTGGCAATTCAACTTTGGCCCATTCCTGATAGTATGGCTGAGGAATATGAATTAATACAAAACCATCTTTTTTCAATGACTTTCTAATGTTTGCAAAAAGCGCCTTGTGCTGATCAACTGGAATATGCTCAATAACGTCTGGCAATAGAATCACATCATATTGCTTTTCTGCTGGATAGGTAACAAAGTCTGCAGCGATCCATTTTAATCCTTTGAAATGGTCATACCTATGCTTAGCGATTTCAATACTTTTGGGGCTAATATCCACTGCTGTAATCTGTGATGGCGAATTCAAATATTCGGCCAGCAATTGAGTTTGAGTCCCAATACCACACCCAATCTCTAAAACCTCATGGTTCTTTTGCAAGCCAAATTTTACTAGAGAATTTTGAATGCTACGATTACGGGCATTGATACCCATTTCAATTTGTTGTTTGGTGTAATCGTCATACCAGTCTGCTACCTTACTCATAATTCGATGGTTTAAATTTTTATTTTCTTAGCGAAGCTTAAAATATAGTTGAGCGCAGGAGGGTTGGTGAAATATACACTCAAACCGTAAATCAATATTCCTGCAATAATATCTATGTACAACATTTGAAAAGGCGAACAAGGCACAGTCAACAAATATTGATTCAAATAATGAAGTGTCACGCCCATAAGAACAGCACTAAATAAAATAGGTAATAAGTCTTTTACAAAAGACCAATAAGGTAAATTTATAAGTCGACCTGTTACATATAAAATAAGTGGGCTTGTAATTAAGTTGGCGATCAAATAATTTGTGGCGACTCCTACTATGCCATTTTTTAATCCAAGGACAATCATTAGGATGGTGAAAGTCTTGGTTACCAATCCTAGTTTTAAAATTAACTTAGTCTTTCCTTGAGAAAGTAAAATTGTGCTTGTCAGGTGGATGATTGATTGGCTAATTCCTAGTAATGAAAGAATCTTCAAGACGGGAACCATAGGCAACCACTTTTGTCCAAACAGAGAGATAACTAGGTATTCTGCTGTTATGAATAAACCGATCATCATAGGCATAACAATTAATGAAACACCTCCTGCCGATAATCTAAAAATATTAGACACCCTCTTATGATCATTTTGAATTTTAGAGAAGGACGGAAATAATACACTTCCAATCACAGAACTCATATTATTAACTGGCAATAGCATTAACTGATAAGATCGATCATAAAAACCGAGCTGTGATCCACCCCAATATTTACCGATAAGTAAATTATCTATGTTTCGGACCCAGTAATTAAAAGACTCACTTGCCATCAATGGAAGACCAAATCCAACTGCTTTATTTAAGGATGTTTTTTTAAAAGTAAAACTAGGTTTCCAATCATGTAATATCCAAAACAAAATGGTCAAGGCAGATGAAAAGCACAACGTTTTCCAAACCAAGCTCCAAACCCCAGCACCCCTAGATGCCAAAACAATTGCCAACACCCCAGAAAAAATGGTTGCAATCGTTTGAACAATAAATATCTTTTTAAAGTCTAGCTTTTTTCTCAAAAGCGAAAATTGAACAATATTGAAAGAAGTGATAAAAAAGTTCAATGATATTATAGACACAATCGGAATTAAGTCAGGCTGATTATAAAAGTTTGAAATCAATCCCTTAGAAAAAAATATCAAAACCGTTAAACAAAAACCTATTAATAAGTTGAACCAAAAAATAGTAGAGAGGTCATTTTGGTCAATGCTCTGATCATGAATAATTGCACTACCTAATCCAAAACTCTTAAAGACATTAGCGAAACCAGTAATTACCACAACCATACTCATCAATCCAAAATCTTCAGGCTCAAGGAGCTTCACCAAAATTAATCCTATAATAAAGGTCGAAACTTGAATAACCACTTGACTAGCCAAACTCCAGCTGATTCCCGTTATCGTTTCCTTCTTAAGCTTATCGCTAGACATGAATCGTCATTCTCAGATGTTTACAAACTAAACCTCTGCACTATTGGATCTGTTATCTCATGGAAAATGGATTTTTTATCTGCACTCCAATCATCGTAAGAGTCTAATCCAATTTTTTTGGTTTTGTTAGCTCTGTTGGATAAACTTTGTATTAAATCTTCTTTGGCTATATTTTCCTTTAACGGTATTCCACTAAAGTCCGCAATTTCATATAAGCCTTTAAAGTTATTTTCCTTTTTGAAAATATCTTTAAAATGTACAGTGATTCCGTTTCCATTTTCGGCTATATGGTCACCTATCAAGGTATTCACCTTATAGTAATGCCAGCACAATTTTTCAAACCTTGACCAACTATCCCATTCAGAAGCGTACTTCCCATCAAAATCTTTTGCAGTAATCCTTGGCCTGTTATCAAACTCTGCATAGATATGTCGTTTCGCTTCCTTGATGCTGTAGATAGATCTCAAATATGACTTTGGCTCTCTTATCACATGAATCAACTTAAATGAACCAAATACATCTTTCAAATAAGGTAAAATGTAACTCAAATTATAATTCGACTCCACATAATACTTATGTCCCATTTTATGTGCATCCTTACAGATATCAATTCTTTCTCTAGAAATAATATCAACAACCTTTTGGTGGCTATATTTATTATGATGAAGATTGTAGCCAATGTCATGCAAATCTGGCCAAGGCTCATGCAAGGCCTTTGTTCCAGAAAAATACTCAGAGAAAAAATCACTAAAGAACATCGTACCTGTTCTTCCTGTGCTTGTAATAAATACAGGCTCGATGTTATCCCAATTGTATTTCTTTACTAAAAGTTTTGTTCTAAGCGTATTCCCTAAAGTATTTTTCATTGCTTACTTTTTAAATGGATGACTAGTAAAAGGAGATGCTACCATAGCATGTGCATTTTCACTATTCATATTCTGTTCACTTTCTCTAATCCTTGAAACAATCTCGATGGCCTTTTGAGCTTCAGAAATTCTAAACCCTCCCCCCTCAATAATGTCTTCATAACTCTTCGTATGTAATTCCGTAAAACCACCACTGAATTCAAACTCTTGATCTTCAATCATAATCGATCGATATGTTCGAGCACCTGAGTCCTTTATGTGCTGTGGAATCACATCATAGTTTATGCTTAAAAACCATTTCACCCTTGCCCTGTCCAGCTCTAAATATCCAGCAGCACGATCGTGATTGTGAACATGCACCTCACTTTTCTGGACATCTCCAAATATCCACATCAGCATATCAAAAAAGTGTACTCCGATATTTGTAGCAATACCACCCGACTTCTGCATGTCTCCTTTCCAACTAGTATAGTACCAATTCCCTCTTGATGTCAGATAAGTTAAATCAATATCAAAGATTCTATCTTTAGGCGCTTCCTCAACTTTTTTCTTTAATGCAATAACACTTTCGTGCAAACGTAATTGTAGTATATTATAAACACTATTACTTGAAGCACCTTCAATTTCTTCTAATGCTTGAATATTCCATGGATTTAGTACAATCGGTTTTTCACAGATTACATCAGCTCCATGTCTCAACCCAAAACGGATGTGTGCGTCATGTAAATAATTGGGCGAACAGATACTTACATAATCTATCTTAGTTCCCGCCCGCTTTAATTTTTCTATGTGCCGATCAAATCTTTCAAACTCTGTAAAAAAAGCAGCCTCTGGAAAATAAGAATCGATAATTCCAACAGAGTCATTTGGATCAAGAGCAGCAATCAAATTATTACCTGTATCCTTGATGGCCTTCATATGCCGTGGGGCAATATATCCTGCCGCACCAATAAGTATAAAATTTTTCATTTAGCAATAAATCTTAACACACATTAGGCATAGCCTTCTGTCCATAAATGATTAATAAGAAAATCGGAAGGAGACAAAGTTGATTTATTTATTTGAGGTTCGTGTTTAAAAACAAAGTCCCATCCTTTCGTTGGAATGCTCCTAAGATTCAATTTAGTTAAAAGTTGAAAGACACTTTTATTTAAAGAATTCTCAAGATTACCTTGAAAAATAAAATTTTCTAAACCCTCTTCTTTTATATTTTTTGCAAAGAACAAAATGATCTGTTCCAACAATGCTTCATCTGAATACAAAAAAGACTTTATGTGTGCCTTTTTTTCTTTTATCGAGTATATAAAATGTCCAACAAGCTTACCTGCCTTATATATAAAAAGATTCTTTGAAGAAATATTTGGATTGTGATTCACTCGCCAATCTAAAAATCCATTATCGAAATTTAATTGATTTAAAGTTGGATGCAATTCACAAATCGATTGTTGTAATCCAGCTAATTCTCTGGCATTTAATTCCTGATAACTTGAACTTAAATCAGTCGCTAAGTTTTTTGACTTTATTCTCAACTTGAGAACTGAGATCATCAATAAAAAATAAGAAAGAATACCCGCTAAAACTCCTTTAAAAGATCTTCCCTTAAAGTAATTACGGATCGCTGGAAGCTTAACCCACAAAAAGGATTGTCTTAAACAATCCTTATATACAGTAAACCCAAGTCTTGAATATGGCTTTAACGCAGGAGTAAATGCCCATAATAATTCTAGGCTTTTTTCCTTACACAAGTTTGTTGCAAAGTCAAACATCTTATTAAACTCTCCTTTCCCACGCAAGCTTTTTTCCAAGTAACTATTCTCGCATTTACCAGACAAATATTTCACCTGGCTATTTAACATTGGAAAGGGCATCATACATTGAGTCCCTAGCGTATTTTCATCTTTAACCAAGCCTGTCACAACTGACTTTTCTGGTAAATAAGAAAACTGCCATTTGAAAGATTTCTCATTGGTTGCATGGCCTCTATGCTTATTGATAAAGGAAATGTAATTTCTTGTCAATTCGCCAGAAAGTGGTATGGGTTTTACCTCCATTAAGATTGAACCTTTTCTAAAATTTCTCTCTGCTGCGCAAAATAATTTTCTTGCTTATACCAATCAATCACTTCGCCTCCAGTTGCAAACCAAGTATCTTCTTCTTTTAGGTAACTCAAACATCTTTCATAGAATTTACGCATATCTCCAGTCACATAATTATTATGCCAAAGAAAAGTAAATACACCTCCACTCTCTTTTACTTGCTGAACCAACTTCTGAAATAATTTAAATGAAGTTTCGTGATCTAAATTTAAATATCTAAAGAATGAAACATCCATTGCAATCAATGGAATTTCATAAACATCAATCCATTCATTTTTATTTCTGTCGAAGGGCTGGAAAGGATGACACATGCCATTTCTAAATCCAGGGCAACTTGCTGCTCCAAAAGTTGTATCATAAACCACCTCTTCTTCTGATAAAATATTCCACGTAGTCGGAACTTCAAATTTCAAATAGTGTGATCTATAGCCCTTTGTTTTCTTAATAAACTTATTTAGCCTTTCTTTCTCTATATTAAAATTTGATCGATTGGTACTTACTCGTCTGCTTCCATGCAAACCTAGCTCATGTCCATGGGACTCTAATCGTGAAAAGTAAGATTCAATCTCTGATAAATCGTAATTCCAATCACCAGCATTCTCCTTCGTGGTGGATAAAAAATAGTAACTGGCCTTAACTCCATAACTATTATCAATGGCCAAAATATTTTTAAGATCAAATTCAGCATCTATTACTCGACTAGATATGCTTTTCAGTTGCCTTGCTAAAGTTTTAAAATTCAGTTTAATCAACGATTTTAAAATTTGCAATTTATTCGCTTTTGTAAAAAGCACATCGATGTCATGAGAAAT
>JAHDGF010000005.1:54405-59814 GCA_020627785.1 Saprospiraceae bacterium | reverse complement strand
TTAAAATTTGCAATTTATTCGCTTTTGTAAAAAGCACATCGATGTCATGAGAAATGCAAGTCGCAAAAGGCTTCCCATTAGGGTAAGTAGGTTTAAAGCCTTGGTTGTTTAAATATTTTGAAACGGTTGGGTTGAGTAGATTGTGAGAAACAGTATAATTAGTTATAGCTCGGTCAAACTTATCCGTTAGTTCAAATTCGTATTCTTCCTTTGAAGTAAAGATGTCCCAAATTGCTTCCACTATACTTTACTTACAATATTGTTTTCTAATACATACCTCTCCCCACTCCCCTTACACAAAGCCTCCCCTTTCTTATCAAATTCTAATCGTTCCCCATGTTCACTCATCCACCCAATCTGCTTCCCTGGATTCCCTACAATAAGTGCGTAGTCCGGAACCTCTTTTGTGACAACAGTCCCAGCTCCGATAAAAGCATATCTACCTATAGGATAACCACACACGATCGTTGCGTTGGCTCCTATGCTTGCTCCCTTCTTTACCAGCGTTTCTCTAAACTCCTCTTTTCTGTTTACCGCTGACCTTGGATTATAAACATTTGTAAAAACCATAGAAGGACCAAGAAAAACATCATCCTCGCAGATCACTCCAGTATAGATGGAGACGTTATTCTGAACCTTGACATTATTTCCAAGGGTTACATCTGGTGAGATAACAACGTTCTGCCCAATGTTACAACCAATACCGATCTTACAATTTTTCATGATATGTGAAAAGTGCCAGATTCGCGTGTCTTCACCAATGATGCAGCCTTCATCAATGTAGGCTGAAGTGTGGTATTGGTATCCGTCTTTTTTTATTATTTGATTAGACATTTAGTCTATTCTTTTTTGCCTGCTTTGCAGGTGGTTTTTTTATTTAATGAAATTTTCTTTTTTCAAGTAGAAGTACTTTTCAGACCTTATCCTTTCCTTTTTTGCCTGCCATGCAAAAAACGAAACCAAAAAAAATCACCGCTTGTATAAATGATCCTAAAATGATGGGCCATACTCAGCTGCAAAAACTCGGCTGATATCTTCTGCCCTTTAACCAATTCCTTCTTTATCTTCTACCTTTAACTCTTTCTACCTGCCTCATACAGTTTCCAGCTTTTTCCCTGCCCCCTCCACCATTTCCTAACGGTTCATTTATAAATGCGGGACGGTATGATAAAGAAAGTTTTTAGTTTCTTAGATAGCTTTCTTCAGACCTTATCCTTCCCTTTTTTGCCTGCCATGCAAAAAACGAAACCAAAAAAAATCACCGCTTGTATAAATGATCCTAAAATGATGGGCCATACTCAGCTGCAAAAACTCGGCTATATCTTTTACCCTTTAATCAATTCCTTCTCTATCTTCTAACTTTATCTCTTTCCACTTGCCTCATACAGTTTCCAGCTTTCTCCCTGCCCTCACCACCATTTCTTGACGGTTCATTTATAAATGCGGGTCTTACTTTTTAAAGAAATTTTTTTTAGAAAAAATAGATTATTCTGAAACCTATTCTTTCCTTTTCCCTTCCTTTCCATTATTTCTTAACGGACCTTTGATAAATGCGAGTCAGTTTGGTATAGAAAGTTCTTATTACTTAACTGAGTAGGTTATGTAAAAAATTGCTGTACTTTTTCTATGATGTAATCTCTGGTGCCAGCATCCATCTCTGTATGCATTGGCAATGAAAGAACTTCTTTGCATAGAGATTCTGTCACCTCCAATGGTGTACCATTATAAAATTCTGCAAATGCTTCTTGCTCATATAGTGGAACAGGATAATAGATCATCGATGGAATCTCATGGTCCTTAAGATATTGTCTTAAAGCATCCCGCTTTCCATTTTTCACCAACATGGTATATTGATGAAATACATGAGTACTATTTCCTTGACGAATTGGCGTTACCAGTTCGTCGATATTTGCGAAAGCATGATCATAATTACTTGCCAAAGTCTGACGAGCACTACAATAGTCATCTAATTTTTCCAACTTCACATTCAATACTGCTGCCTGGATGGCATCTAGTCTAGAGTTGACACCAATAACGGTATGATAGTATTGCTTTGACTGTCCGTGATTTGCAATAATTCGAATTTTATGAGCTAGGTCATCACTATTCGTAAAAATGGCACCGCCATCACCATAACAACCGAGATTCTTAGAAGGAAAAAAACTAGTGGTTCCGATGTCTGCAATACCTCCAGATTTTTTCTTGGAACCATCTTTAAAAGTATATTCCGAACCGATGGATTGTGCATTATCCTCTATGACTGCAATGTTTTTAGCTTTCGCCAAATTCATGATTTCTTCCATATCTGCATTCTGTCCAAATAAATGAACAGGCACCATCGCCTTTGTATTAGGTGTCAGGCTTTTTTCGATAATATCCGCGGTCACATTAAAGGTATGCGGATCTACATCCACCATCACCGGCTTCAACTTTAAAAGGGCAATCACTTCTGCCGTAGCTACATAGGTAAAGCTAGGAACTATCACTTCATCCCCAGGTTGTAAATCCAAAGCCATTAAAGCAATCTGTAAAGCATCCGTACCATTAGCACAAGCAATAACATGCTTTACTCCTAAGTAAGTCGCTAGAGATTCTTCAAATTTTTTGACTACTGGACCTTTTATAAATCTAGTGGAGTCAATAACTTCAGTTATTCCCTGATCAATTTGCTCCTTAATTTTAAGATACTGACTCTTCAAGTCAACCATCGAAATGTTCTTACTCAAAATTTGAAAGTCTTATAAATGTAAAAATGTATTGAAATATCAGAAGCTTGCATGGCTTCGCCGATGATAGGTCTGAACCTAATCCCCGATTTTCGTCGATCAATTATTTTAGAAATTAGCTACTAATTAATGTATTGGTCGCAATAAATTTCTATCTATATCCACTTGCAATGCAATCCCAATATTTTGCAATTCCACCACAAATGAATTTTTGTTTTTCTCCTCCACAAGCACACCATGTATGCCTGTCAATTGTCCTCCAATCACTTCTACTTTCTTCCCCACTTCAAAATTCCGTTCCGACAATGAAACTGGAACGTCTAACTCGCCCACGATTCTTTTCAGAAGATTAATCTCTTCTTCTGGAATAGCAATCAAGTCTTTTCCTATTTTCAAAAACTTCATGACATATTCTGTTTCCAGAACTGGCACAAAATCTTGCTTGACTATTTTTACAAAAACATAGCAATTGATCAAGGGAATTTCATATTCCTTTTTTCGACTGCTATAGTGTTTCGTCTTTTTTATAATTGGGACATAACATTCTATGTCCTTTCGCCCTAAATGTTCTGCAACGAATTTTTCACATTTGTACTTTGTATAAATTGCAAACCATCGAGCTTCTTTCTCATGTAGTTCATTGATCCCCAAATCAATCCTGCTTATTCCACAACAACAATGAATCAATCTCAACTAGATTCCAATCCACACTCTCCAATCGATCATAGATGATATATCGGATTCTTCGATCAATAATTTTCTCTGCCTTTTCAATCAACTCTACCAGATATATCTTATTGATATTTCCAATCAACATAAGATCAATCACAGGATTATCTTTCCCTTTGGCAAAATCACCAAGCACATACGCCTGATTAATATCTCCCAACTTTTCAATTACATTTTCAATGATCTGATCAAATCCAATATGCTTGATGATCAGATTGTGAATTTCATTGAATAAGGGATGATTAACATTCGCCTGGAAAAACTTCTTATTGCCTTGGACGAATGATTTTAACATGCCTGATTTCTCAAACTTATTTAACTCCAATCTAATGGCATTTGAAGACTCTCCAAATTCTTCTTCAAGCCCACGCAAATAGCCTTGAGTTTTACTATTCAAGAAAAACTTTAGGAGTAACTTTACGCGAGTTTTAGAGGAAATGATCGTTTCAATCAATGAATCATAGTTTGAGTAAAAAAACTACTCAAACATAAGGAAAATACTTATCTAGCAGAGCTAAATCGCTGGTATATAACAAATTATAAATTTTCTTTATACCATTGAAAAGCTTCTAATAGTCCCTTTTTTACATCATATTCAGGTTGGTAACCTAAAAATTCTTGAGCCTTAGAAATGGCTGCAAGACTATGGGGAATATCCCCCGCTCTGTTGGGCCCATGAATGGCCGGATTGGTGCAAGAAGAGACTTCTTGTATGAAGCCCCAAAGTTCATTCAACGTTGTACTCTGCCCAAAAGCTATATTATAAACCTGATTATTGGCTTTATCATCTGAGAATATGGCCTTAATATTGGCCTGAACTGCATTTTGAACATAGGTAAAGTCACGGCTATAACTCCCATCTCCATTAATTTTAGGCTGGCTATTTTCTAATGCGGCCTTCATGAATAGTGGAATTACAGCTGCATATGCACCATTGGGATCTTGCTTCGGACCAAAAACGTTGAAATACCGCAATCCGATGAAATTCATTTCATATAAATCGGTAAATACTTGGGCGTATAATTCATTCACTAATTTGGTGATGGCATAAGGCGATAACGGTCTTCCGATCCTGTCTTCTACCTTGGGTAGATTCTTATCGTCTCCATAGGTAGATGAAGAGGCTGCATACACGATCTTCTTTATACCTTGTTCTTTCGCTGCCGCAAATACATTTAAGGTACCCGAGATATTAATCTGATTAGTAGTGATGGGATCTTTTATAGAACGAGGAACAGAACCCATGGCTGCTTGATGGCTGACAACATCAATCGCTTCACATGCTTTTAAACAAGCTTCATAATCACGAATATCGCCTTCATGCATTTCAAACTTTGGATGTTCAAAATACTCTTCGATGTTTTTCTTGAAGCCTGTAGAATAGTTATCAAAGACGCGGACTAAGGAGATTTTATCATCCTTCAGTAGGGTTCCAACAAGATTAGAACCAATGAATCCAGCGCCGCCTGTAACTAATATCTTCATGCTATAGTCTCCAATAATCTACCCCATCGAAAGCTGGTAGAATTCCTTTTAAATCAAATAATATTGGATCCGATCCAAGCATGTTTTTGTAGTCTGCTTCTCCCTTATTCTTATATTCTTTATGAGCTACAGCTACAATGATTGCATCATAGTCTGAAGCTAAATTTTCTTCAAGTTCCAATGAGTATTCATGGACTACCTCATTTGCGGAAGCGTGAGGATCTGTAATATGAACATTCATAGAGTAGTTCTTCAATTCGTGAATAAGATCTACCACCTTGGAATTTCTAATATCTGTTACGTCTTCTTTAAAGGTTATTCCCTTCACTAGAACTTTACATTGACTAGGATTCTTTCCTTTATCTAAAAGTTTTTGAACCAATCGCTTAGCAATAAATGAAGGTACTTCCTCATTAATTCCTCGCCCACTGAGAATCATCTTTGGGACAAAACCCAATTGCTTAGCCTT
>JAHDGF010000005.1:0-54305 GCA_020627785.1 Saprospiraceae bacterium | reverse complement strand
ATGATGTGTCCGTAGACCTTGGAAATCTGTGCCAATGCATCTGCATCGCAACCCGAAACTATCTTCAATATTTTAGTGAGGGTTCTTTCCTTATCTCCTGGATTAATCCGCTCTGGAGAATATCCGAATTTAAAATCTACCCCAGCCTTAAGTCCCGAAATTTCTTCAATGATAGGAATACAATCCTCTTCTGTACACCCTGGGTACACCGTACTTTCGAATACGATGTAATCTCCTTTTTTTAGAATCTTACCAATGTTTTCTGAAGCCTTTTTTAAAGGTGTCAAATTCGGCACTCGGTGTTCATCGATATCGGTGGGTACTCCGATGATATGAAAATGTGCACCCGCTAAATCATCTGGATTAGAGGTGAATTCTATATCTGTATTATTAAAGGCTGACGATTCTAACTCATTGCTAGGATCTATAGATTTTTTCATCAATTGAATTCTTTCATCATTGATGTCTAAACCGATAACCTTAAAATGTTTGGCAAATTCCAAAGCGAGAGGTAAACCTACATATCCGAGACCGGTTATAGATATTGCCTTGGTTTTATTTGTTAGGGCGCTAAAAATTGCTGTATCACTCATTCTGTTGGTTCTGACCAAATTTGACTGCAAATATATTCTTATAAGTCGGCAAGCAAAACGAAAAGGCCAATGTTCTTCCCCTTCTTTTCCTTAAAAAACCCCTTAAAATTTAACACTTATGCTTTTAATGCTTCACGTATTATATACCGTAATAATATGAAAGCAGCTGCGAGTAAAAATCCAAAGACGGCACCGACCAAAGCATACTGAAATGCCGCTGCTCTTTTGACGATAGGAACATATGTTTTGTCAATGATTTGAAAGTCTGGAGTTTCATTTTGGAGTATGTTTTCTACTCTCTGTCGATTAGACTTTGCCTCATTATATTCTTGTGTGATGTCTTCAAATTTCCGTTGAATCCTAGATTGATTAACCTTAGCTACACTTGATATAACCCCTCTCGTCCGATCTGCAGAATAGGCCAAACTATTTTCTGTTTTGTTTAATTCAATTCTTAAGGAATCCTCTCTGCTCTGAATTGCGCCAAAGGATTTTTGATATCGGCCTACCGTTCTTTCAATATAAAAGTCGGCTAAATGTTCATAAAAGTTATTGGTAAGTGCTAAGGACAATTGTGGATTCTTACTCACAATTTTAAGCGTGAACAATTCAGTCATCTTATTGTAGACAATACTCATTAGTCCAGATCTTCCTGAAATCTTATTGCCAACTAAAAATTCATGCAATTTATTCATCTGATCTTCCTTCGTAAAATCACCTTGAACACGCCACGCGTCTTGTAATCCATAAGTGTTTAGAATTTTTTCAGAAATCAACATCTGAGAATTTGAATCAATGGGAGATGCCAAAACCTTTCTAACAATCCGGCTAGCCCTTGCAATTTCTGTAATCTTATGTTCTTTGACTTTCTCAAATTTAAATTGGTCAAAAGGCACCAATCCTTGTTGCCCTCCCTTTGAATCAGTTTCAGAAACCATAAAGGTCATTCCACTTGTGTAGGTTATAGGGGTTTTAGACTGAGAATAAAAAAGTAAGGCCGCGAAGTTGGCAGAAACAATGAGAATGAAAAATTTGGAGGACCAAAGTACAGACAGATATTCTTTAACCTTCAGAATTAAATCTTTCAAGGTCATCTCCTCTTCGTAGTAGAGGTCATCTGAGTGTTTATTATTGGCGTCTTTTGACAAGGCCGAAATTTCGTTAGTTATCCTGCGAAGATACTTGTTTTTCCTTTACTTCGCCTTCTTTATCAATGTTGATAATGACTCCTTTTCTTAAGGACTTAATTCGCTTCTTTTCTTCTTCCGGAAATTCATCCAAGGAATTTATTTTATCATAATCAACTCCATAACCAACCGTCGAGCCTAATGGGACTTTAGGATAGCTATAAAAAAGTCCAAACAATTGCTTTTTAGATCGCTGCAGTGAACCGTTGGGTTGTAGGACGTAAATGTCTTTTGACTTTGCAGTATATCCAGCACCACCTGCAAATTGATTGAGATACCATTTAGCTTTTTTACCTTCCTTGTATTTAACACCAACTAAGTTATTATTATACTTTTCTGGATAAAGCTCTGCTGCTTTTGTCAAATTCATATCAATAAAAACTAAGTCTTCATTTTTAGGAACAAAAATTATATCACCATCTAATAAAATTGGGTTTCCAGAACCACTTCCTAGTTCCTGAATAATTAGCGCTCGATTGTTTCTTTGTACAGAAATCCCCGCAGGAAATCCTTGCTTGGTAAATCCACCAGCTCGATTAACGATATCCATCAATCGCTCATTGTCATTAAGTAAGGCGTATTCTCCAGCTGATCGTATTTCTCCATTGATGGTAACAAAGGCTTGATCTTCATAATCATTTAGTGACCGAGCAACCAATTCATCTCCCGGCTCAAGTTTAAAATCAGAACTAGCTCCTCCTATTAAGTTTAAATTTTTATCAAAGGATAAGCTGGCAACCTTCGAGCTTTTTACTGAATTATCTGATTGTATAATTAGTCTATAAACATCTACCAATAGAGATGCTTCTGTCTTAAATCCACCCGCTAGATTAATTAAATCTGAAGCTTCTAAGTTTGATGCAAACTCAAATTCATTTGGAAATCTTACAGCTCCTTTGATATTTATGTATCTAGATTCACTAGAACGCGTATTATTTAATATCAAGCATTCATCATTCGGTTCTAGTGTGGGATTCTTTGTTTTATCGTCAGGAAAAGCAAGGGCCTCTTCAAGATCAACCTTTATGTATTCCTTTTTATTTTTATCGAATGGGCTCGTTCTTAAAATATAAGCGGACTTTGCTGCATCCGTCTGTAATCCGCCAGCCAATTCAATGGCTTGAAGAATGGTCATATTCCTTTCGGCATCAAATGGGTGAGTCAGTTCATTTCTCACAGCACCTTTTATAGCAATGGTTGATTGATCAACAAATTCAGATAAATCATCAATTTGAATTTTATCTCCATCCTGAAGCTTAAAGTTTTGATCAACTGCTGCATTAAGAGTAATCAAACTTTCGGTTGCATCCTTATTTTTTCTTCGAAGAAAAATTACATCGGTTTTTGCTGAGTTGTTAAGAATTGCTTTTTCAAGCAATTCAGAAAGTGCTGAGGTGGTATTTAAATTATAATTCCCTGGACGAAGGACTGAACCTGAGATATTTACAACGTTATTAATTTTGTTAGCAATCACCGGAATATTGACCAAATCCCCATCTAATAAAATCAAATCTTTATTAGATCGGAGGAGTGCTTCGAGATCTATATCGATTACATTCTTTTGATCATTCTCATACCTTACAATGGTTACATTTTTCTTAAATGCTTTCGGAGTTAATCCTCCTGCAAATTTTATCAAAGAAAGAATGCCCTCATTATCTTTAAGTTCATAAAGCATCGGACGCTTTACCTCACCTGTGACACTTATAATTTTTTCTGCAAAAGGCACATTGATTAGTGTATTTTCAGATATCTGTAAATTGTCATTTTTCTCCGGATTAACCATCAAAGAATAGACATCCAAATTAGAAGTAACACCATCGTTGATGACCTTGATATTTCGTACTGACCCAGTTTGTTTTGGACCCCCAGCATTGTAGAGCGCTTGAAAAGATGAATTCAATGCTGATAAAGTATACGATCCCGGTTTCTTTACTTCTCCAAAAATGTTGACTAAAATTTCTCTTGGTGAAGATAAATTTATCGCTATTTGATCTCTTTGAAAGAGGAAAAAGCGATCGAAGGTTTTCATTATTATCTCTCGCCCTTGGGCCAGGGTCAGTCCTTGCAAAAAGATGCTCGGTATTTCTTCTGGGTAGATAAAGCCTCTTTCATCAATGACGTATTTACCCGTAAACTGAGAGGTACCAAAGATAGACACAGCAATCTCATCTCCTTGAGCTAATACATAATCACTAGGCACCTTCGTGACTTCTCTTCCTACCTCGTCATCAATCACCTCAAATTTATTCTGAAAAAGTGAATGGCCATAAATGGTTGTACTATCATTGGTAGTCTTAGCATCTAACAACCCAATCAAAGAATCAATTCTAGCATCACTTAAATCTTCTAAATCTGAAAGTTGGATTTTAATGACACCATCTGGCGTTTCCTTGGTCAGAATGATGGTATCCTTTTTCCCTTGGCTATATGAATTGGGTGCGAATCCTATGAATAAGAATAGACATAAAACCCAAAGTGGATTAATTTTCATAAACCTTTTAAATATATTCTTGATTTCCATCAGTTTCTAAGATTCTGCAAAGCTCTAAAATTTGAGATATACTAGATAACAATTCATAGGTTAGACGCTTGTCTGATAAGATAATAACAGCATGTGCCAATTATAAGTCATATAATTATTTCAATCATGTATAGAGAATTTCATATCATAGATTTATGTATTATATAAATTTATATATATGTTTGATAACAGAAATCTTAAGATATGACTACTACAACATTATTAGCCTTGCTATTCCAATCTCTACTTACATTCACAAATAACGAACCATGTTCGAAAAATGTGAGCTATCAAATACTTTCAGACACTCAAATTTCAAATTCTGTAGCTGGAGTAATTCATCTTGATGACAAGAAAAAATACGTAAAAAAGGATCCGCTTTCAACCTATGTAAGCTTGTCAACAGACGAATCAAATAAGAAGGTAATTCTAAGACTTATGACAACAGCAAATAGAAAAGTCTCACAAAATGGCTGTATTGATTTTCAGCGGTCAAGTTTTTTCGCAGAAGATGATAAAGGAAAACTTTATAAAATAAAGGTGTTAGAATAATATCACTTAAATTTTGATCAAAATAAAAGGGGCTACTCAATGAGTAAGCCCCTTTATTTGTTATCTAAGTTGGAATATTCTACTATCTCTGCACTCTAAATTCTACTCTTCTATTCTGCTTTCTTCCTTCTGCAGTATTATTATCTCCTACTGGCGCCGCTTCTCCTACTCCAATCGTTGAAAGTCTTGATGCATCAATACCTTTTTCAATTAAGTAAGCCATAACAGCTTCTGCTCTCTTCAATGAAACTCTTTCATTTGCTTTCTCAGAGCCTACGTTATCCGTATGACCTTCAACGACTACTCTAATTGTCGGGTTAGCTCTCATAATAGAAACTACTACATCCAATTCTTCAATGCTTCTTGACTTAGAATATACTAAGCTTGAACCTGAACCAAATGGATATGGAGCAATGTAAATTCTCTTAGGACAACCTCTAGGAGCTACACCTCTTTCGTTAGGACATTCATCATCTTTATCAGCAAATCCATCGCCATCAGCATCCGGACAACCTTTAACTGTTCCTGCCACTTGAGGACACTCATCTTGATCATCTCTTACACCGTCACCATCTGAATCAGAAGGGCAACCATCTGCCATATCTCCTTTAACTTCTGGACAGTTATCATTGATGTCTGCTACTCCATCACCGTCACCATCTGGACATCCGTTAACACTTCCTGCTTCTGTTGGACATGCATCATCTTTATCTACAACACCGTCACCGTCACCGTCTGGACATCCATCGATACCATTAGGACCTTCAGCAACTTCTGGACATGCATCATCTTTGTCTGCAACACCATCTGAGTCACCATCTGGGCAACCATCAACAGTACCAGCTTCTTCTGGACAATCATCCATTTTATCGATAACACCATCTCCATCTGTATCAGGACATCCTTTGAATTCCATCAATCCAGCTACATTAGGACAATCATCATCTTCATCCTTAAGTCCATCTCCATCTGAATCTGGGCAACCATTAAATTCTTTTAATCCTGGTACATCAGGGCAATCATCTTTTCTATCTCCGATTCCATCTCCATCTCTATCTTGCTTACCAAAGTTGATTCCTAGCCCTAGCTCATGTAACATGTGATTATCATTGTTATCATTTGCAATGCTACCATCATATTCATCTCCAAAATTTAGACCATACCAGCTATGCCACCAAAGTCCAAAATTGTTGTGTAATGGAAGTTTTGCTCCGATCCCTAAAGGAATCTGGAAATTAGAATCATCTACACCAGTCCCAGCCACATCCGTATAACTCATCAATCCTAGACCAGCAGAAACGAAAGGCTTAAATTTCCCCTTCAATATTTTGTACTGAACTCCAAGCTGACCTTGAGTAACATCACCTAAAAAATCATTGACAACCATATTATCTGTGAATCCATGTCTACCCATAGATCCTCCTAAATAAAGGTCAAAATTTTCATTTAAATATTTGGAAAGTCTTAGTCCTACATGGCCCTGAAAAGGTTGATCAAAATCAAAGATGGAATTTCCTTTGTCTCCATTGTAGACCATTTTTCCACCACTGACTCCCAACTGCCATTGACTGTAATCGTTCTGCGCTAATATCACTGTTGAAAAAAGTGCTAGCGTAACGCAAAGAATTAGGTTCTTCATACTAGTATTGTGTTGATTTGTTGAATGGTTATTCTTAGTAAAGTACAAATTTATAGAATTTATATACACGTTATATATATATGATTAATTAATTCAGAGGGCTTTTAGAATAAATTAGCTGAATAACAGACCACAACATATTACTTAAAATTATAATTTGTATTTTGACACCCAATGGAACCCAATCGCAAAGCCATATTATTCATACTTCTGGCATCTCTGGCTTTCAGTTTCATGAACCTTCTGGCAAAGCAACTGAGTCACTTACCCGTTTTTGAATTGGTATTTTTTCGTGCCATCGGAACGAGTGCAATTTGCACTTTCCTATTGGTCAAAAATGGTATCCCTGTCCTAGGATCTAGACGCCCCATTTTAATTTTAAGAGCCATTGTTGGATTTAGTTCGCTCACCTTATTTTTCTGGTCGCTTAAAACCATTCCAATCGGCACCGCTACAAGCCTACGATTTACGTCACCAATTTTTGCAGCCATCCTTGCTGTCCTTATTCTAAAAGAAAAAATCAAACCCATACAATGGCTTTTTTTCTTTTTGGCTTTTCTTGGAGTTGTAATCATCAAAGGCTTCGACCTACGTGTAGAGACTCTTGGATTTCTCGCCATCATTGCGTCTGCCATGCTCGTAGGACTTGTGTATATATTGATAAGAAAAATTGGTGAATCCGAACACTACTTGGTCATCATTAATTATTTCATGCTCGTCAATATTTTGATTGGTGGATTAGTGTCCATTTTTTATTGGCAGACACCCATTGGGATTGAGTGGGTTTTTATTTTAAGCATTGGTATTGTCGGTTTCATCGGACAATTCTTCATGACTCAAGCACTCCAAATTTCAGAATCTAACATGATCGTTCCTTTCAAATACAGCGAAGTTATTTTCTCGTTAATCTTAGCGTTACTCATTTTAGGAGAACAACAAACCTGGATATCGCTACTTGGAATCTTCTTAATTATGGCTGGACTGATTGGCAATTATATCGTCAAGGTAAAATAGATAAATCACTTTATTACTTGAATTGATAATACCCCGTCTTAAGATAGCTCCCTTCTTGAAATCCTACTGGATGATCAATATCATGAAAGGTTTTCTCAATCAATCGAAATTTACGTTTCAAACTTCCTAAGGCCTTTTCATTCAACTCAAAAAATACATCGGCGCTGACACGAGATGAGCACGAAGCCAGTAATAACAGTCCACCTTCGGCTACCAGTTGACCTGCCAACTTTGCAAGTCTTGTATAACTATTGAGGGCCTGTGGGATTTCTTTTTCGCTTTTCGCAAATGAAGGAGGATCAATAATAACTAAATCATATTTTCTAGAAGTATTTATCAAATGTGTCAAGCCTTCAAATGCATCTACACCATACACATGGTGCGTGCCTTTGATTCGACCGCTATTCAATTGCACATTTTTCCTAGCAACTTCCAATGCCTGTTTGCTGATGTCGAGACTTGTAACCTCCTCTGCACCACCCGCCAATGCATGAACAGAAAAACCACCAGCATAAGAGAAAACATCTAAAACTGTTTTACCCTTACTAATAGCCCCAACTTTCATTCGATTCTGTCGATGATCAAGGAAGAATCCGGTTTTATGACCATGAATTACATTTGCGTGAAAACGCAGACCTGCTTCTAAAAAAAGTACCTCTTCATTATCTAAAATACCACATAAAACTTCTCCGTCTTTATGCTCTGGCATGACCTGCTCTACCTTTCTTGAAAGCCTTAAAACAATGGTCTCGCAATTAGAATATTTTTCAACCGCCTGTATAATTTCATCTAAGAAAGGTTGCCAAATTCTTGAATACAACTTTATCACAGCCACTTTATCATAGACATCTGTTATCAGGCTTGGTAAACCATCATTCTCGCCATAGATTAACCGATAACTATTCGTTTCATTGGACAATAATCCTTTCCTCTTACTTTTAGCTTCCTTAAACTTTGCATAAAACCAATCTTGATTAATATTGGCCTTACTGTGAATCTGAATCATCTTTATGCGAATCACAGAATCGGGATCGTATAGGCCCAAACCAAGGAATGAATTTTTTTTCTGATCAAAAATCACACAAAGATCACCAGCCGTAGGTTGACCACTAATCTTCTTTATCCCACGATCAAAAACCCAAGGATGCCCCTTCTTTACATGGCGTTCAGCTGTCGGAATTAGTTTAATGGCAAAGGTCTTCACACGGTTCTATTTAATATTCTTGATTCTTTGAAGGCCTGATTTGGCTTTTTGATGCAAGCTACTTTTATATTTAGAAGGATTCATGGTCAGAGAACGATCATAGTGTGTCCGTGCTTTTCCAAAATCTTTTTGAGATTCATAAATGAGACCCAATTGTAATGATGCATTGCAGGACATGAATGATTCAAATGCTGGATCAATAGAAAAAGTTTTGTAAAAGTATTTAATCGCTTCTGGATAATTTTTTAAGGCCTGAGATACACGTCCTAGGCGATAATAAAATTCTAAATTATGATCTGTGCTTTGGTAGTAACTTTCTGTATTGGTTATTAAAAGCTGATAAGCCTTATGGTAGTAGCCACCATCATATAGTAATCGAGCCTTTAGTAGAGTGGCGTCAGGAACTACCTCTGTTTCTGCCTCTTTTAAAGCCTGTTTGTCATCATCAATTAAAGCACTTCCGCTAGTCCGACATTTATCCATATATTGACGGTATGCTAGTGGGTCATTGTCTGCAACTATTTTTTGCCATGCAAGTTTCTGGTATGCCTCTTTTAAATAGTGAGTACCATTAAAATTTTCAATAAATTCTGTAAAATAACTTTCAGCCTCTGGATCTAGCTTTCGCAAATGGCACATCCCAGTCATAAAATATAGATACGGAAATTTATTGACGGAAGTTTGTTCTAAGGTTGTCAATAATAATTCTAGGGCCAGATCATTTTCGCCCAGTCTTTCATAAAGCTTCACTTGTACAAAAGCAGCCAATGGGCTTTTCATTTTTTTCAAGCTTGATGCATTTAATGCTTCTTGCGCTTCTTCTTGATTATTTAATTGATACAATTGGAGAAAAACATTTATGGCTTCTGCCTCAGCCTGAAACATAAACTGGGTCTTCTGCCCATGCGACACAACTGCTTCTATTTCTTTAAGTCCCTGTTCCAGAGATTCATCCAAACCAAAAATACTTTTGAATAACCCAGGCACCTGTACTGTCCCAATCAACGAATGAATTAAACTTAAACTTTTATAGCTAGGCATGAACTCCGGAAACTCTTTGACATTATTTTCTAGCAAAGAGTAAGCTTTGTAAATCTCTCGTCCAGATTTAAAAAGTTCATCGAATTTTGATCGAGCCAATGCCCATTGTAAATGAACTTCAGCGAGCACAAATCTTTTATACGGATCAGAATCTTCTAATTCTTTTAGAAGATCAATGCGTGCATCTTTTCTCTCTTTTGCTGCTTCAAAAAAATCAAGCTCCTCATAAATGAAGATTTTGAAAAAGTCATAATAATTCTCGAGATGAAGGTAGGCTAAGTTGTTAGGGGAAGTCGTTTTGAAAGCGTTTAATTTATTCTCTGCTTCCGCAAATTTAAGCTCAATTAAGTCAGTGTATATCTCAGAAGCTTGATTATTATATTCTACGTGATACTGAGAAAAGCTACTCCCAGGAATCAATGAAAATAATATGATAATCCAGCTAAACTTAAACATAAACTACGTGCATCAACAATTGCTATTTTAAGAAGGTAAAAAGAAAAGAGCCTTCCGAGTTTAAAACGGAAGGCTCTTTTAAATATGTATAGCGATTGCTATTAATCTTCTTCTGTATATCCTGCAATATTGTTATCTACCAATACTCTTCCACAGTGCTCACAAGCCAATATTGCTTTGTATGAAATCAATTCGATTTGAGTCTGAGGTGGGATTCTATTGAAGCATCCACCGCAAGCAAATCTTTTAATGGTTACAACAGCTAAACCATTCTTGTATCGAGATCGGATTCTATCATATGAAGCTAGTAATCTTTCTTCAATAGACTTTCTTGTCTTTTCCGATTTCTTGCGAAGTTTTGTTTCTTCTTTTTCTGTTTTCTCGATGATCTGATCCAACTCTACTTTTTTCTTCCCTAGATCTTCTTTCTTCCCTTCTAACTTCTCATTAGCAGCATCTAGCAGCTCTTTTCTTCTTTCAACTGATACTTGCCCTTCTCTAATCTTCTTCTCGGATAACTGATTTTCAAGATTTTGAAGCTCAATCTCTTTTGTAAGAGCTTCATATTCTCTATTGTTTTTCACCTCATCAAGTTGCTTGTTATACTTTTCAATCAAAGCATTCGAGGAGATGATATTTTCTTTGTGCTTACTTATTTCATCGTTATTGTCCTGCAGTTGTTCTGCAAGCTTAGCAACTCTGGTTTCAAGACCTGCAATTTCGTCTTCTAGGTCGCTAACTTCAATGGGTAGTTGTCCCTTTAAGACCTGAAAACCATCTATTTGAGAATCGATGGTCTGAAGATCGAATAAGGCTTGTAATTTTTCTTCAACTGAGCTTGTCTGTGTAGCCATTTAACTTGTTGATTTATAAATATTTAACTGGATTAGTCACCACTAATGTAGAGTGGGCTGCAAAGGTAGTAAAATTATCATTTATTAACTCCCTTAAAAGGCTAATTGTAAACTGTTCGCTCTCATAATGGCCTATGTCTGCGATGACTATTTTACCATTGGCATCGAAAAATTCATGGTACTTATAGTCCGAAGTGATGAACACTTGAGCTCCTTGATTGATGGCATCCTGCAGCAAAAACCCACCTGAACCACCTGCAACAGCCACTTTTTCAATGTTTTTATGGACCAAAGCTGTGTATTTTATACAATTTACCTCCATTTTAGTCTTCAACCCTTTCAAGAAATCCATGGCCAATTTAGGCTCTGATAGCCTTCCAATCACTCCAGAACCGACCTCTGGAACGTCTGGATTCTTAGGTTTGAGGATTTTTTGGTCAATCAGACCGATTTGATTAGCAATCTTTTGATTTACACCATTTTGATAAACATTATCCAAATTGGTATGCATGGCGATAATGGCTATATCATGTTTGATGGCCATTTGGATCGTCCGCTCTATATAAGTTGATCCTGTCAATTGCTTCAAACCACTGAAAATAATCGGATGATGAGCGACGACCACGTTCAGTTTTTTATTTATCGCTTCTTGGATTACCTCCTCCGTTGAATCCAAACAGGTTAAAACTCCGGTTATTTCCATACTCAGATTACCCGTGAGTAATCCTGCATTGTCATAACTTTCCTGCAAATGTAAAGGGGCAATTTTTTCAAAAAAATCAAGCAAATCCGAAACTATCATTTCTTAGGAATTTTTAATGCGTTCTATTAAATCCGTGGTGGAATACCCTTCAAGAAAAGGAATGATACAAACTTTTCCTCCCCTCTTCTCTACTTGCTCTGCTCCCACAATATCCTTTTTCTCATAGTCTCCTCCCTTCACTAAAACTTGAGGTTGCAGTTTTTCAATTAGGCGTAAAGGGGTATCTTCTTTAAATTCAATCACTTGATCAACAAATGGCAAAGCGGCAAGCATGGTTGCCCGGTAGGTAAAGTCATTAATCGGTCTTTCAGGACCTTTTAATTTTTGTATGGATTCATCGCTATTTAAACCGACTATAAAATTTGCCGAAAGGCCAGATGCCTCTTGTAAATACATTAAATGACCAGGATGTAAAATATCGAAGCAGCCATTCGTAAATACAATAGGTACATGTTGTAATAAAGCACTTGCCTTATCCCATTCATCCGACCTGAATATTTTTATGCTAGGATCTAACTTCAACGGTTAACAATTGGTAATGTGACTAATGAGAAAATTCCAAATAATATATTTCCAAATAACTGAATTGAAAAATACAAAATCATGGCGAAGGAAAATGAATCTATGCTGCTCAAACCTAAAATGATCAAAGCTTGGGTTACTAAAAAGTGGTAGCTACCCATCCCACCAGGCGAAGGAAAAACGATGCCAAGCGTACCAAAAACAAACACCACCAAACCAGCAATGGCTCCTAAATGTTGGGTAGGTTCAAAAGCGAAAAAGCAAAGGTAAGTCATGAGATAATAACAAACCCATATACCCAAAGAGTACAACCAAAACAATGATTTATTTTCAACTTGAGTAATTGATTTAAGGCCTTCTAAAAAATTTAAAATTAAACCCTTCAATTTCTTTATAAAGGAACTTTGTCCCTCTTCCGGTCGAGTCAAAAAATATCTAAGGACCAAAATTCCAAGGACGCCAAATAAAATTAAGATCCCCAAATAAATCAGAATTGTTTTTGTTTCAATGTTGAAATTCTGAGCAAAATAATCTACAAAAATGTCATAACTCAATAGAAAAGCTAAACCAAGAATCAACAGTAAAAATAGAACGTCAACTATACGGCCTATGACGATGGTCGCAAAGGATTGTTCGACTGGTATATTCTCATACTTACTGATCGCACCAGCTCGAATGAACTCCCCTGAACGCGGCACACCTAAATTGGCAAAATACCCAAGCATCATGGTACAGAAAATATTGATAAAACGAGGAGTATAACCCAGAGGCTCAAACAATTGCACCCAGCGCAATCCTCGAAATATATTACTGAGCATGTATATTCCCAGAATAAAAATTATCCATAACCAATTGACAGATTTGAAGTCCATCACAATACGATCGAACAAACTACAATTCTCTGCGGGAATTCCATCTTGTGCGCATTGAGCTAAATAAGAGGCGGATTGTCCATTCCACATAAGCACAAGAATCAAAATTCCAATGCCTAAAAAAACGAGGTACTTCAGAATATTTTTAAAATTCACTATTTCTTTTTCAATATCATATTATCAATCAGCCTAACCTCCCCTGCCCAGACTGCTGTCACACCAATGAGATAATCCGAGTCATCCCATTCCTTTACTTCCTTTAAAGTATGTCCATCAATGATACTAAAATACTCTGGCTTATACCCACGTGGCTTCCCTAGGGCTACCATCACTTCTGCACACAACTCTTCAATCGGTTTTTTCCCGACCTGTCTTTTCGCCTTCTTTAAATTTTGATAGATAATCGGTGCCCACTTTCTTTTAGCCTTTGTTAACCTTACATTTCTTGAACTTAAGGCCAATCCATCTTTATCTCTCTGAATCGGGACCACTACAAGCTCAACCTTCATACGTAGGTTCTTGATCATCTGACCAATGATGGTAAACTGCTGAAAATCTTTCTGCCCCATATAGAGCCTGGTCGGCTTCACTATGTCTAGCAATCTATGGACAACCTGAACTACTCCTTCAAAATGCCCCGGCCGAAATGCACCTTCTAATTGCTTATCTAATCCTTTCAGATTTACCTTCAATTTACTTTTCATTCCCTTAGGGTAAACTTCTTTTACCGAGGGTGCAAATAGATAATCCACTTTAGCTTTGGTAAGCTTTTCAGAATCTGCTTTCAGTGTCCTAGGGTACTTATCTAAATCAGATTTGGCATTAAACTGAGTCGGGTTTACAAAAATGGACGCCACGGTCAAATCGTTTTCTTTGATGGATTGCTTCATCAATGCGATGTGCCCCTTATGTAATGCTCCCATGGTAGGCACAAATCCGATAGACTTTTTACCTTGCTTTTTTAGTTCTAACTGTAATTCCTTTACGGTATTGATTATTTTCATTGATAATCTCTTTCAAAATTTTTCCTGATAACTTCTAATCCTATTTTTCCTTGCGGTGTATAATCCCGTTCAAAATACCCTTCGTGGCCCATATTCTCAGGAAACCATTTCCATAAAAAGCCACCAGCCCAAAAATCCTCTTTCCCAAAAGCCATATAAAGAGCTTGTAAAGCATTGGCTTGTGCTTGTTCATTAATATCTAATCTTCGCACCTTTTTTTCTAACTCCCAAGTTTTACCGGCACAACCATCTACACTTAGATATCCATACTCAGTGAACAACATTGGTACTCCTTGCTCATTAGAATAGTCTTTTAATTTGGAGACAATTGGTTTCCAGTCCTTAACTAACTGATTAACTGTAGGTGTTTTATCTTCATTGATAGGAAAATATGCTGACACTCCAATAAAGTCTAACAAAGGCCAAAAAACCACATTGCTGTATGAATCCCAATTTGAGCAATAGGTGAGCAAACCAGGAAATTCCTGACGCATATCTTCAATCAAATTTATCCAGAATTGCGGACGCTTTTTTACAGATATTTTATTCTCGGTCCCTAGACAAAAAATTTCAACTTCTTCATCTATGGCTATTCTTAAATAATGTAAGATGAAAGTTCTATAATTTTCCTCCCACTCTTCCCATTCTACTTCCGTCTCAAAATCTAAATCGCCTATCCATGATCCAGGTACATAAATTTGTGGTTTGAGCATAACGCTTAGTCCTGATTCCTTGGCCAATCGAATGGTTTTAACAACACCTTCTGTGCGTTCGCCCCACCATTGTCTGTCCATATCGAATACAATATTAGTCTCCCCTTTTCTAGAAAATCCATAAGGGACCACTTTGATGTAATCGGTGTTAATTTCTTGCAAGGGTTTCATGGGGTTATCCTGGTACTCTGAAGGGGGCGCAACCACAGTAATCCCTTTTATTTTTTGTCCATAAAGACTCGGGCATATTAAATAAAAGGATAAGAAAACTAGGCTAAATCTGGATAATGAAAACATCTATATGAGAAATCTTAAGGTTAAATTTTATGGTTGCAAAATTAGGGGTTATTACCCATTTAAATCAACCCTATTGGATTTAGTCCAAATATATAAGAGTTGAGAGACATATTTAATTATATTATGATAATATTTAATATATTCGGGCTTATAATTCAAGGAATTAAATAATATTAATGAGTAATCAAGCATTCATTGTCCAAGGTGGTAATAAATTAAACGGAACCTTGGTTCCACAAGGGGCCAAAAATGAAGCCTTACAAATCATATCAGCGGTGCTTCTAAGTGCCGAAAAAATTAGAATTAACAACATTCCAGACATCTTAGATGTCAGAAAACTAATATCCCTGCTAAAAGGACTAGGCGTCGTTATAGATAAGCACGACGATCATAGCTATACTTTTCAGGCGAATAATATCGATCTAGAATACTTTGCATCGAAAGACTACTTGGATAATGCCAAGAGAATCAGAGGTAGTGTCATGCTTATGGGACCACTTTTGGCCAGATTTGGCAAAGCTTTTTTACCTAAGCCGGGAGGGGATAAAATAGGAAGGAGAAGACTGGACACTCACTTTTATGGATTTAAAGTTCTTGGAGCAGAATTTAAATATGACGCCGATGAGGATAATTTTTTCCTTGCCGCGGATAAATTAAAAGGTGCTTACATTCACATGGAGGAGATTTCAGTCACAGGTACTGCCAACATTGTGATGGCTGCAGTACTTGCTGAAGGTGTAACAACCATCTACAATGCCGCGTGCGAACCATATCTGCAACAACTGTGTTCGATGCTTGTAAGAATGGGTGCCAAAATTGATGGCATTGGTTCAAATCTTTTGACGATAACAGGAGTAAATTCTCTGAATGGTACAGAGCATAGATGCCTTCCAGATATGATAGAGATTGGAAGTTTTATAGGGCTAGCTGCCATGACTGAATCAAAGATCAGAATCAAAGATGTTCAGCAGAAAATGCTTGGAAATATTCCTTCTACTTTCAGAAAGATTGGTTTAGATATTCAGTTTGAAGGGGACGATTTGTTGATTGATGGATCGGAACAATATGAAATACAGAACTTCATTGATGGCAGCATATTAACCGTCTATGATGCACCTTGGCCAGGATTTACGCCTGACCTTATGAGTATACTTTTAGTTGCAGCCACTCAAGCAAAAGGCAGTGTTCTCATACATCAGAAAATGTTTGAAAGTAGACTTTTCTTTGTTGATAAATTAATTGACATGGGAGCTCAGATTATTCTATGTGATCCTCACAGAGCAACAGTGATTGGTCTCGAAAGAAGATTCCCGTTAAAAGGCATAACCATGAGTTCTCCAGATATTAGAGCTGGAGTTTCCTTGCTGATAGCTGCCTTGAGTGCGGAGGGTAAAAGCACCATCCATAATATCCATCAAATTGATAGAGGCTACCAAGACATTGAAGGTCGTCTAAAAAAATTAGGAGCGGATTTAGAGCGAGTTGAACTCTAATATTAAAATTGAGTTTGGAAATTTTTGAAAGAAATAGATTCTTTATCCTTTCCAGAAAGAATCGCCTCTTCAGCATTTACTTCCCAATCGATGTTTAAGTCTTCTGAAAAAGGGTGAATGGAAGATTCTGCTTCTTTATTGTAGTAAGAACTTATTTTATAAATCACCGTTGCCTCTTCTGATAAGACACTGAAACCATGCGCAAATCCAGCGGGGACTAACAATTGTTTTTTATTTTCAGCAGACAAAATACAGCTAACGACTTGACCGTATGTTTTACTATTTTTTCGTATATCAACGGCAACATCTTTAATGATTCCAGATACGGCTCTTACTAGTTTCGCTTGCGCAAATGGAGGATTCTGAAAATGTAAACCTCTTATTACACCCTTCTTTGAAGTGGATTGATTTTCTTGTATGAAATTGAAGCTTGGATCTTTATCTGTGAAATTTCCTAAACGATAAGATTCATAAAAATGACCACGATCATCGTGAAACAGTCTTGGCTCAAATATGAGCACCCCTTCAATATCCGTTTCTATAATATTCATATATGCTTCGATTGTCCTTTCAATTTAATAAGATTGTAGCAACCGAGCGAGATATCCACCATAGCCAGATTTCTCATACTTTACCGCAAGCTTATTTAATTGTTCGTCATCTATAAAGTTCATCTTCCAAGCGATCTCTTCAATACATCCTATCTTCAAGCCTTGGCGTTTCTCTATCACTCTTACAAATTCTCCAGCCTCTAATAATGATTCATGAGTTCCTGTATCCAACCAAGCAAAACCTCTACTCATTTGACGAACTTGTAATTTGCCTTGAGCGAGATAATACTTATTAACATCCGTAATCTCATACTCTCCTCTAGCAGAAGGTTTTAAATTTTTAGCTACTTCAACTACTGAATTATCGTAAAAATATAATCCAGGCACTGCAAAATTTGACTTAGGTTTTTCAGGCTTTTCTTCAATTGATAGAGCATTAAAATCCTTATCAAATTCTACCACACCATATCTTTCAGGATCAGTCACTGGATAAGCAAACACAATACCTCCTTCGGGTTTGAAACAAGATTGCATCATCTTACTTAAACCATTTCCATAAAAAATATTGTCTCCTAAAACTAAGGCGGCAGAATCGTCCCCAATAAACTCTTCACCTAATACAAAGGCCTGGGCCAAGCCGTTGGGCTCGTGCTGAGGTACATAACTAAAGTTACAACCAAGTTCACTCCCATCTCCAAGTTGTTCTTGAAATAATGGTAAATGTTCTGGGGATGAGATAATCAAGATATCTTTTATGCCTGCAATCATCAAAGTTGACAGGGGGTAATAAATCATTGGCTTATCATACACTGGCATGATTTGCTTGCTTATGGCTGTGGTTAGAGGATACAATCTTGTTCCTTTTCCGCCAGCGAGTATGATTCCTTTCATTGAGTTTTTTATTGGTTGTTAAATGCAGTTTTAACGATGCACATACATCGATTCGTAATATTTTCTATAATGTCCGCTGGTGACATTTTCCATCCATTCTTCATTGGCGAGATACCAATCTATGGTTTTAGATAATCCTTCTTCAAAAGTTACACTTGGACGCCATCCTAGTTCTTTTTCAATTTTACTAGCATCGATGGCATATCTTTTATCATGACCAGGTCTATCTTTCACGTAAGTAATTAATTCCTTACTAGTTCCTGGGGCATTGCCCAACTTTGCATCCATCTGTTCTATTAGTACATGAATCAAATCCATATTCTGCCATTCATTAAAACCACCAATATTATAGGTCTCACCCACTTTGCCTTTATGGAAAACATCATCTATTGCTCTAGCATGATCCACTACCCAAAGCCAATCTCTCGTATATTTTCCGTCTCCATAAACCGGAAGAGACTTCTTATTTTTAATGTTATTGATAAACAAAGGAATTAGCTTTTCTGGAAACTGATGCGAACCATAATTATTAGAACAATTTGACAATTTTACAGGCATTCCATAAGTATGTAAATAAGCCCTCACAAAGTGATCAGAACTTGCTTTACTTGCTGAATAAGGTGACCTGGGATCGTAGGGGGTATCTTCTGTAAATAGGCCTGTAGCACCTAGCGTTCCATAAACCTCATCTGTTGAAACATGATAAAAAATATGGTTATCTAAATCGTCTTTCCAGTAATCTTTAGCCGCATTGAGAAGATTCACAGTCCCTAAAACATTGGTCAGAACAAATTCTGTCGGGTTGGAGATTGAGCGGTCAACATGAGATTCAGCAGCCAAGTGGATTATGCTATCAATTTCGTACTTTTGAATGACTTTTTGAACTGCATCAAAATCGCAAATGTCGACCTTTTCAAAATGATATTTCTCATTCTGGTCTATATCCCTGAGATTTTCAAGGTTCCCTGCATAGGTCAGTTTATCCAGATTTACGAGGGTATAATCAGGATACTTACTTAGGAAATGCCTGACTACGTGTGATCCAATAAAACCGGAAGCACCTGTGATGAGAATGTTTTGCATATAATCTTGAATTGGATTGTAAATAAACCTAAAACGAGGATAATTTACAATTAATCTAATTTGATAGACAAAAATAATAATAAGAGATACTTATCTCATTCTCAAGGCATTATTAACCTGTTTTGCTAGTGAAATCTGTCGAATTTTAAAAGGAGACCAAAAGAAAACCATTGCATAACCCTATTCCTATTATTATTGTAAACTGGAATGGCTTAGAAGATACACTAGCCTGCATGGAATCGGTATTGGAAATGCCCATGGACCCTCCATATCATGTTCATCTCATAGACAATGGCTCGGCTAATAATCAATATCAAGTATTAAATCAGAAATACCGAGACCATGATCAAGTTACGGTCTACAACAATAAAACCAATTTAGGATTCACTGGAGCGCATCTTCACATATATGAAGAAGTTTTAGAAGCTCAACAAGACACCACTTGGATTGCCTTATTAAACAATGACACACTCATAAAACCGAACTGGCTAAAAGAACTGGTGGATGCAGGCGATCAATATGAAGCAGACATGATTGCTGCCAAAATGCTCAACTACTTTGATCCAGAATCAATAGACAATATTGGTCACCTAATGCTTAATACAGGAGAAATTCTTCCGTTAGGCCATAGTCAACACAGCAATGATCAACAAGAGGTTTTAGAGAACTTTGGTGCGTCTGCAGGTTCATGCCTTTATCGCAAATCAATGATTGAAGAAATAGGGTTCTTCGATCTTTATTTTTCTACTGGTTACGAGGATGCAGAATTCGGACTAAGAGCAATTGTTGCTGGTTATAAATCCATCTATGCTCCAACAGCCATCTGCTACCACAAAAAAGGACAATCTGTAAAAAAGATATTCGATGGGAATTATACTGCAATGATTCAAACCAGCATTTTTTACGCTTTTTTTAAACTTGTACCTTGGCCAATTATAATTTTAAATTTCCCTTTCTTTTTCCTTAAAGGAATTCTATTGTTCATAACAAATGTCATATTCTGGAAACCAAAATTCTTAAAGATTATGGTCAAGTCTTGGTTGATTGTTATCGTAAGTTGGAAAGCAATAATGATTCAACGAAAAAAGACAAGACAACGCATGAAGAATAAAATCAGCACCTTTAGACTATTAAAAAAAATGACTTTCTTCTTTTGGTTTGATGTTAAAAGATTTTTCAGAATTTACATCTATGGCGAACAGTCTGCCTGGGATAAGTATTAATCATTACATTTAATTTATAAATTAATAGTTGAGCACAGAACTAGTCATAGAAGTCAATAATTTATCAAAAACCTTTAAAAAGGAAAATCATCGGGTGGATTCCCTCCGATCATTTATTCTAAATAGAAAAAAGAATACAACAGATTCAGGTAAAGAATTAAAGGCATTAAGGAACATTAATTTTGAAATTAAGAAAGGTGAAACCTTTGGAATTATTGGGAGAAACGGAAGTGGAAAATCTACACTGATTCATCTCATTATTGGCTGTATGAAACCTGACAAAGGTGGATATGTAAAAACAAAGGGGAAAATACTTCGCTTAGCACTTGGTTTAGGGATGGATCCCAATCTAACTGCGAGAGATAACATTTATATTAATGGATCTGTACTTGGATTGAGTTTCAAAGAAATTGGACAACGATTTGATGACATCCTAGACTATGCTGGCCTCCAAGAATTTGTAGATACTCCAATCAAGAATTTCAGCAAGGGAATGCAGGCAAGACTAAAGTTCTCTATTGCAATGTATGCAAAAGCGGATATTTTTCTGTTGGATGAATTTTTTGGAGGTGTAGGAGATGAAGAATTTAAATTGAAGTCCAATGATGCTTTTAATAAAAGCATCGTAGACCAAAAAACCATTGTAATAATAAGTCACAACAAACAAATTATAAAAAAACATTGCGATCGAGTTTTATGGATTGATAAAGGAAGTATAAAGATGCTAGGACCATCAGAAGATGTGCTTAAAGCATATCAAGAATCATTCATTAAATTAAGCGCAACTACGTGAGTTCTCAGTCCTCCATATCACTCGTTAATTTCCTTCCCGAATCAAATCGGCTTGAGCGCATTTGGAAGTTGGCACAGACCGACTTTAAAAAGAGATACTTTAACACGAAACTTGGTGTCCTCTGGGCTTTAATAAATCCAATATTTAGACTTACCGTTTATCTTTTCGTTTTCTCTTATCTAGGAGGTTTTAATTCTGAAAACTTTGGTCTTTATATTTTCAGTGCACTCATTTTATGGATGTCCTTTTCTGAAACGACCATAAGATCAATAAATACGCTAAAACAAAAAAGATACCTCTTAGAGAATATACAATTCAATATTGTGGATTTATTTATTTCCAATACCATATCTGTATTATTAGGTTTCCTTTTTAACCTTTTAGCCTATATGATTGTAGCGTTAATTATGGGTATAAGTTTCAGCGTAAGTTTACTTTGGCTTCCAATACTATTATTAATTCTTGCATTCATCAACATGGGTGTGTCTATGATTTTAGCATCTATAAATATTTACATCAAAGATATTCACCATCTATGGGACATGATGTTATTTGCTGGTTTCTGGACCATACCTTCAATTTTTCCATTAGAGAATTTTACTGGTGTCCTTCAGTATCTAATATATTTGAACCCTTTAGGAGGAATTCTAATTAACTTCAGAAACATAGCACTATATAACCTCCCAATTGATTTCTATTTTCTGGGACATTGCCTATTATATGCGATTGCTCTATTTCTCATCGGACTTTTACTAATTAAACGCCACTGGCAGAATGCCTTAGAAAGATTTTAAGTGTTTGTAGTTTTCAAAGCCATATTATCAAGTTTTTTAAAGAACCCCATTCTATTTATTAAGAATGTGAATACCGACAACATTCAAAAATTCAGAGCTGCCATAAACCAAGAAAGTCCCACATTTCTTTCAAACAATATCAATAACTACTTCGAAAATAGTTCGGAACACACAAATGAAATTGATCATAAGAAGATTGATAAGTTCGTAAACTCAATTCAAAAAAAAGCAAACTCAAATCAAGAAGTAGTCCTATTTGTAGGTCATGAAGCAACGATGACCGGTGCTCCACTTATTCTTTTAAAAACAATTGAAGAATTAAAAAAGCAAAAAAATATAATTCCAATTATTTTACTTTGCAGAGGTGGCATCATTGAAAGCAAATATGAACAATTAGGAAAGACTTTCACCTTTCCTAAAAATAGAAATCCGAGCGTAGATAATAAAGAACTTAATCTACTCCTAACAAAACTAAAGGAAGTCCATTCGATAGATAAAGCCATTATTAATTCAGTTGAGTCCAGACGTGTTCTAAAAACCATCAGAAAACACAAGTTTAGGATTTCCTTCCTAATTCACGAACTAGGTAATCTCTATCCCAAAAATGCTTGGAACATCATAAACAAAAACTCTGATAAAGTTATTTTCCCTGCAAAATTTGTAAAAAATAGAGCACTAGAAAATAATCAGATAGATGAGCATAAAACTTTGGTACAAGCTCAAGGTCTTTTAAAACCACAACTGCTTCAAATCAATAAAGCAAATGCTAAAATTGAACTTAGAAGGCAACTTAACTTACCGAAAGATGCAATCATAGTATTAGGAACAGGGACAGGAATCCCAAGAAAAGGAATTGACTTCTTTATTAATGTAGCTATTTCCGTTCTCGCAAATTCCAAGTTGCCTTTTTATTTTCTTTGGCTTGGGGAAATGCCTATTAATGATTATAAATATTGGATTGAAAAAGACATCATCCAGAGTAAAAATCAAGGCCAAATTTTACTACTAGGAGAACAAGCTCAAACAGAAAACTACTTTTGCGGAAGCGATTTATTCCTCATGACTTCAAGAGGAGATCCTTTTCCATGTGTCGTGCAAGAAGCTGTTGCTGCTAAACTATTTATTTTGGGCTTTGAAAATGTAGGAGGATTTACAGAACTTATCAATGAACAAAATGGACTCATATTTCCATATGGAGATATACATGGAATGGTAAACTCCATAATTAACGAATCCTGGAAAAATGATTCACTAAACTTTGATGCAGCCATTCAAGAATTAAATTCAATGGATAAATACGCAGAATACATATTCAACTCCATATAGATGCCCATATTTAAAATTAATAACAAGACCGTTTTATTTATTCACATTCCGAAAACGGCGGGCACAAGTGTTGAAAAATTACTTTCTGACTATGGTCAAATGTCTTTTTACCAAACAGCAATTCCAGGTGGCTTAAAAACTACACCTCAACATTTATCAAAACATGACATAGATCTGTTATTAGGAGATTTAGTAAGTTATGATGAGACATTTACAATTGTCAGAAACCCAGTAGATAGACTCTCAAGTGAGTATTATTTTAGGACAAAATCTATTTTGAGGACTTTCAATAAACGACCAGACTTTTCAACTTGGGCAATTAACCAGTTTAGAATTTTTAAGAAAAATAAATTTCATTTAGATAGTCATTTAAGACCAATGAACCACTTCATTGATGACTCTGTGAAAATATTTAAATACGAAACACAACTAGAAAAGCTGCATGATTGGATATCTAATGTTTTTCAGATTGAGAACTTAAGAGAATTGCCACTACTTAATACCTCTGAAAAACAACCGCAGAAAATATCAAATGAGTGCAAAGATTTAATTAAGGAAATCTACCAAACTGATTTCAACATGTTTGATTATTCTTTAGATTTATAGCTTTTGCAAATTTGGTGGTAAGAGAATTCCATCTAGACCTGGATTGTGGGTTAGCATTTTTGGTCTCTTATATTTCTTAGTTTTTATTTCAAATAAAATTTCATTGATCAATTTTACATACTTCTCGCCCATATCTTCTTCATAAAATCCTCCAGAACTCACTGCCTTCTTTGCCCTGTTTGAAAAGTTCAAAAGTTGTTCTCTATTCTTCATCAAAGTGAGTATTGCATCAACATATTTTTCGTCTTGTTTTCTGGGGATAATAAAGCCATTATTGCCATTCTTTATAATTTCTTCAACCCCACTTTCAATCGAAAATAAAATTGGGACGCAACCAAAATGCATTGCCTCTAGTAACGACAAGGGTAATCCCTCAAATTCAGAAACCAAAGAAAACATATGAGCCTTAGACAATTCCTCAAAAACCTTTTCTCTATCTACCCTTCCATGAATTTCCACTATTCCCTCATCAACAAAGGATTGCATGATTTGCATGAATTCGTTCATCTGTGGACCATCTCCAAAAAACTTAAACTTAAATGGAATTGGGGCTTTCGATTTCAACAATTTAACAAGGGAACGATATTCTAGGATTCGTTTTTGAAATGTCGAAATTCTACCAGTATAAACAATAGTAAAAATTTCATTTCTTTCTAGATTTAATGGCGCCGTATTTTCTATTCCATAATGGATCAAACTTGTTTTATCAGAAAATGAAGCATTGAAATCATTCAATTTCTTTTCTATCTCTTGGCTTACACACACAATCTTATTCCAATAAGCCCCCAATCTATATGCATGTTCATAATGTTCCATGTCATCACTATGGAGTACACCTAAAATTCCTATCTCATTTGGAAGTTTTGGAGAAATCGCAGAGGCCACATAATCATAATTTGGAACAAAAATACATGGAGAGGAGGCCAATAGAAATTCCTCCAATTGCTTCCATCGTTCAGTATAGTTATATGGATCTACGTTAAGAAAATGATGAGGCACATCTGGAATTAATGAATAATCTTGAATTGATTCCTTACTAACTGTAAATAGCAACATGGCTTCAAAGCCAGCTCGATTTAAATATTTTATCAAAAGTTCAATAAAAGTATTTACACCAGATAATCCCCAACCAGGAAGAGTAAATATTATTTTCTTACTCGGCTGCTTAAAATTTTCTAAGGGTATTCCAAAACCAAAAGATTTTATTTCGTCTAAATCATAAAAGTTTTGAAGTAAATTATCCATCAAGTAATCTACATAGCTAGAATAATTAAATTCATCAACGACCGTTATGTAGGCATTCGTCGCATAGTCCGCATATTTAATCTTATCATTATAAATATTTAAGATCGCTTCAACCCCAGAATTAATAGAGGCGTAATCAATTAATTCTCCTATTTTATATTCTTCAATTAATTCTTCTGCACCACCTGATTTGCGATAAGATACAATTGGTAATTTTGAAGCCATTGCTTCATGCAATACACATGGGAATGGGTCTTCTCGCGAACTCAAGAAAAATAAATCCGAACCAGTGAAAAAGTAAGTTGTATCATCATGCTCACCAACAAATAAAATATGAGAACTTGACCCCGTTTTTTCAATATCTAAATAAGTCCAACTATAGTCTTGTTTTATCCCTTCGTGTTCACCACCCAACCACATAAAGTAAATAAGACCAGAAGCATCATTCTTAATAACCTCAATGGCTGTCTTCACAAATAAGTCATAACCCTTTCGAAGGACCATGCTTCCGCAACCTAATACAATAAATCCATTGCTAGGAATATTATATTTTTCTCTCAGCCAACTTCTCGCAGCTTCTTTGTGATCCTTTAATAATTCTGGCTTAAGTAAGCCCTGTCCTCTAACAAAGACTTTTTCGTCAATTAAATCTGTATTCTTAGCGGCACTCTCCATCACCATGTTACAAGGAAATATTACCTTATCTGAATATTCAAATATTCTCCCAAATTCACGGTCGGGATATAAATGACCCATCTCATGAACCAATGAATAAATAGGTATTTCCAATATTGACATCGGGTGCAGCATTCTACGAGACTCCGCAGAATTAACAAAGGCACCAATAATATTAAGCTCCTTGCATTTAATCAAATCGATGTAATACTCAATTTCTTCAATCGCCTTATTACCAGAATACTCTTTATAAAATTGTAATATTAAAGTAGGTCCTACATTCCAAAATTCATCATTCAAACTTCCACCTGAACCAATAATATTGATGACCTGAATCCCATAATTTTCTTTTAAGTACTTTGCAATATTTAATATAATTAGAGGGGCTCCTGTCCTCGAGGCCTCATGACTTACGCAAATAATTACAGGACTCTCTTTATTTAACTTTTCTAGCTCATCCTTAAAACCATTTGTCCCATCAAGATTTTCATCAGGAGAATATGTTTGTAAACCATCCTTTCGCTTTTCAATCATTGCAAAAGAAAAGTTCGGATTTGGCTTTATTTTCAAATCAATACCCTTGCTATAAAAATGATCAAGTGGGCTAATGTCAATATCTCCAACTTGACTCAAGTAATATTCCGTATCAAAATCAGGATGAGGATTGACGCCTGAATTTTTTGAATTGCTTAAGTAATGATCAAGTGGATTTACATCTTCTTTGAGATTCTGTGATTGTATATAAAATTGGGTATCAAATAAAAAGGAGGGGTTTCTTTTTTCTTTCCAACCATATTCAAAAAAATGAATCCGAGGATCAATTCCTGCCAACTTTATGTCTTCGTAAATATTTTTATAGTAGGTGGCATCAACGATTGAACTACTATATTGTTGACCATCTTGTTTACGGAACCTCTGAAATATCTTCATTAATTTTCTATTAACTTCTACACTTAAATCCCAATATAATCATTCGCAATTCTAGCGAAATGGCTGTAAATACGATTATAAATTTGAATGTCAATGTAGTGGATTTCATTTAGTTTTTCAATAAGTTTTTCACTTGGGTTAATTTCGTTGATGGACAATTTTTCAGTCACATTTAATTTTTTTCGTGTACTTGTAAAATTTTTACCAGTAATTCCTCCAAGAACATTCACAGATAAATCATACAATTCTGTCACCCCTATAAAAGCATATTGAGTTAACAATTTATAATACCCTTCATCCACATTGTCAATGAACCCCATTAATTTTTTTAATTGGATATTTGGCGGCACATCTAATACCCATGATTCAAAGGTAGGATACTTAGCAATGAATTCTTTATGAGGTGGATGCAATTCTGTTTTTTGATATCTATAGTCTGAGATCAATCTACTGATTGGCTCACGGATAAATGTAATCAAACTGTACTTTAGATCTGCTGCCCACATTTTCCTTGCATGTCTGATGGCAAAATGTCCTGTGAAAAAATCGTACTTCTTTGATCTTTGTTCGTTTATGAACTCATCCAGCTTTTCATCGATTTGATCATAACTCATGTGAAAGTTATGTGGATACTCTTTTTTGAGCGCTGCAAGCAAAGAAGTTCCCGCAGTTTTTGGTACATGAAGAAAGGCTAAAAAATTCTCTCCATCCACATCAATTTTATTGTTCGCACAGGCCTTATAATCTTCTATTACATCCGAAAATTTCATCTATTTTTCAATTCATTAAATAAGAAAACGTTTTTCTATAAAACATACCCTACATAATTGTAATATATCTACATTAGACATTCGTTTCTGTAACCAATCATTCTAAGTAGAATTAAATTCTAAAGTTAGATAATTATATCACATGACAAGCTATACTAAATCCCAACCAATATTTATTGTAGGTGCACATAGATCAGCTACCAGTCACATCAAAAAATGTGTACAAGGAGGATTTGACATTCCTGCCAACACCGAAGGTTATATTTGGTCAAATATTTCTGCATTACAAGAGAAAATCGATCAGGTAATAAATGTAACATTGCTGGGCGAAAATTCAGGTTTAGGGGAAGGTTTTTCAATTAAAAAATTTGGATACAAAAAGGTTATAGATTTAGTTCTTAAAAGTATTGATGAGCTACACCAAAGAGAATTTGAAACAGAGAATTGGTTAGACAAAACGCCGGGTCCAGACATGATCAAAATTCTGCCAATTCTAAATAATTACTTCCCAAATGCTAAAATTATCTATTGCTCTAGAGATTGTATTCAAAACTTGGAATCAAGAAGAATAAGATTTCAAAATTCAAATCTTGCGAAACCTATAGATAATTATGCTCAAACCATTTTAAATTGGCAAAAAGCAAAAAGTCAGCTTAAGGATAACTTTATTATCATAGAACAAGAAAAACTTGCCTCTTCCCCCGAACTGTACGCCGAAAAAATAAGTAGTTATATAGGCAAACAGAACAACGATAAATTCCTTGAATTACTAAAAGGATCCACTGAGAAAAGCAAAAGACCTGAAAAAAAATCTCAAACCATATTTGATAGTTGGACTTCAACGAACCAATATCATTTCTTTAAAAATTGTTTTTTCTTCGATAATTACAATATAGAATTCAACAACTTGTACGTCGAAAATACCAATGAATGGACTACTTACAACTGGGATGATCCTGAGGATAAGCTCACAATACATCCAAATTCAGAAAAGAAGGTTAAGATGATATTTCCAAATATCGTAAATCAACTAAAAGAAGGTTCCATCAAATGCACATTAGGAATAAAAAACAAATTTAGAGAAGAAAAAGTAGGCCTAAGATTCATTCTCTCAATGCATTATAGAAATTCGTCTGACACAAAAAAACTGACAATTACAGATAGATTTGAATCTGTTTCAGCAGAGTTTATCTACAAACCAAATGAAGATTGTTTTTTAGAAGTAAGCTGCGAAAGCTTACGGAAAAACATATTCTACAATGGATGTGAATTGAAAATTGAAAAGTCTAAATTGTAAGAATCAACTTTCACTAATACTCATATTAACTTCCAAATCAAAAAACAACTTTAGCAGATATATGTATTTAAACAAAAAAAGAGGTCATCTCAATGAGATGACCTCTTTTATATCTTATAAGGAAGCTATCTTATTTAGATAGGATCATTTTCTTAGAATCTACGATTTGTCCATCAATCACTAAGTTATATGAGTAAGTACCATTTGGCATGTTGTGCGTATCAATGGTTACTGCTCCTGCTTTGTTAGTGTTATCAATTTGAATGGTCTTTAATATTTTACCATTTAAATCAAAAATGTTTAAGCTAGCTTCTTGTGCAGAATCTGTAAGCTTGTATGAAATTGATGTAGAACCATCAAATGGATTAGGATTGTTCTGAGCTAGCTCAGCATCCTGTCCGTGAAGTTCAACATTTTGAGTTGAAGTAGAACCCATTGCTAAATCTTCCAATAAAGCCTCAACTCTTTCAAGTCTATCAGCCAATTCATTGATTTGCTCGTCCTTATATTCAATCATCTTTTGTTGTTGCTTAACAGCATTAATAAGCATGTATTTGATAGCAGTATCATCAACTGATAAATACTCTTCAACTACAGTTTTATTGACGTCCTCATGAGTAAATGGCTTAACCATAAAAGGAGCAACTTCTTGAATTTCTTGAGCTATAACACCAACAAATTCTTGATCAGTTGGAGTATCTGCCTTACCATTGTATGTATAATATACAGGTCTAATTTTTAAAACATCGTCTAAACCATATTGGAAGTCTCTTACAGAATCTTTCGTTCTTCTATCTGAAATTGCAGTCCAAGATCCTCCGCCCGGCTTAAATGCATCAACTGAACTTTGGATTTTAGTAGGAGTTACAAAGAATTTAGCTGTTCCTCCACCAGAGAAATAAAATGCCCCAGCGTTGTCTTGAAGATTAAATACAACATTAGATCCACCTCTATGGTCAATATTTGTAAATCCGTTAGGATATCTTAAAAATCTAAATCCCCAATCTGGGTAATTAGCTGCATCAGCAATAAGCTCAAATGAAGCTTGTCCATCTGAAGTTCTGCCAGCTCCTATTTCAAGCTTTGCTCTGCTTGTTCCAGCATCAGCACCAATTTGAAAGTTTGCACCATCAACTCGACCATTTCCTACAACGTGTAATGCTTCAGCAGGAGTTGCCGTTCCGATACCTACATTTCCGGCATTGTAATATGCGTTTGAACCACTTTGGCTCCATACTGAAGAACCTCCGCCGCCAGTAGCTGTCAATGAAACCCATGCTCCTCCAACATAACCTTCAAGATCTGATCCGTTATATCTTATAGTACCTGCGTTAGTATTTGATGTAGTTCCTACCCTAATGGCACCATCTACGTCTAATTTCTCAAGGGGGTTAACAGAAGTAGTTCCAATTTTTACATCTCCATTGGGAGCAACTACTTTGATTTGACTAAACGCTACTGTCGCAAATAACGCTAAAGCCAGTGTAAGAGCAATGTTTTGTATTTTCTTCATTTTCAATTAAAATTTACAAGAATATAATAATGATTGTTTAAAAACTGGAAGCCCCTAAATATAAATCAATTTGTTTGTTTCTTCCGAAATTTAAGACTCAAAATGTCTATAATTCTTGAAGTTTCCATCCAATTAACTTCTAAAAGACAAAATCCTTACCATTCTCCCATTTTTAAACACTTTTGTCAAAAAATAACCAAGTCGTTTTTATCAAAAAAATTGTCATATTGGTTAAATGATTAATGTCTTGGTCATAAACTTTAGTGGAATAGATTTCTACTTAATAAAGGTCATGAATTACCATTTTGTTGCAGGGTAATTCCATTCTTTTTGAAAAAGGCACTGTGCTCTAAATAATCGACGTTCAATCATTTCAAAATTCCTATTCCATTATCAATCAATTATTTAACATATTTTCTCTCATTTCATTATGCTTTCGCAAATGAAACCCTCGTATTTACTGGCATTTTCCCTATCCTTGCATAAAATTTAAAAACCATGAAAATCACAGTTGTAGGAACTGGATATGTCGGACTTGTTTCAGGAACTTGCTTTGCAGAAACTGGCAATGATGTGCTCTGTGTTGATATTGATACCGCTAAGGTAAAGGCCATGCAAAATGGGGAAATACCCATTTACGAGCCTGGCTTAGAGGTATTGTTTCATAGGAATATTGATAAAAACAGGTTAAAATTCACAACCTCTTTAGAAGAAGGAGCAGCGCATGGAGAAATCATCTTTTTAGCATTACCCACCCCTCCGGATGAAGATGGATCGGCTGATTTAAAATACATATTACAAGTTGCCAATGACCTAAGTAAAATAATTACAGATTACAAGGTCATCGTTGATAAAAGTACAGTACCCGTAGGTACTGCAGAAAAAGTTCACGCTGCTTTAGCTACGAACCTTTCAGAGGATCTTTTTGATGTTGTGTCAAATCCAGAATTTCTAAGAGAAGGAGTAGCCGTTCAAGATTTCATGAAACCTGACAGAGTAGTCATCGGGACAAGCTCAGAAAGAGCGGAAAAAACCATGCGGAGATTATATGACCCCTTCGTTCGACAAGGAAATCCAATCATCTTCATGGATGAACGATCTGCTGAAATGACCAAATATGCAGCTAATTCATTCTTAGCAACCAAGATTACATTCATGAACGAAATCGCTAATCTGTGCGAACTAACCAAAGCCAATGTAGATATGGTTAGAAAAGGAATAGGCACTGATTCAAGAATCGGAAAGAGATTTTTATTTCCAGGCGTTGGTTATGGAGGATCTTGTTTCCCAAAGGATGTTCAAGCTCTACATAAAACTAGCAATGATCACGGATATGAATTTAAAATCCTTGATTCTGTCATGGAAGTAAATAGCAGTCAGAAATTAATCATCGCCAAAAGAATCATCGACAAATTCGGTCCAGACCTTAGTGGGAAAACCATCGCATTGTGGGGCCTTGCTTTCAAACCATCAACAGATGATATTCGAGAAGCACCTGCTTTATACACCATAGATTTGCTTTTGGAAGCTGGAGCAAAAATTCAAGCCTACGATCCTGAGGCCATGGAAAATGTAGCCGAAAAATACGGTGATAAAATAAACTTTGCAGAGGACCAATATCAAGCCTTAGATAATGCTGATGCATTAGCAATATTAACAGAGTGGAATGTATTCCGGACACCTGACTTCAATTTTATTAAATCTAAACTGAATCAACCAATCGTCTTTGATGGACGAAATCTTTTTAACCCAAATGACATGAAAGAACTTGGTTTTGAATATTCTTCTATTGGAAGACCAGTTTAGGAACATCTTAAGAAACAAAACAATCACAATTACCAAAACATGAAAGTTCTTATAACAGGTGCTGCCGGATTTTTAGGGTCACATTTAAGCGATAAATTTTTAGCTGAGGGATACGAGGTCATAGGAATGGACAACCTTCTTACAGGAGACATGTCCAACATTGCACACCTCATGCCTAAAAAGGAATTTACCTTTTACCATCATGATGTTTCAAAATTTGTACATGTACCTGGTGAGCTGGACTACATCTTACATTTTGCTTCTCCAGCTAGCCCTATTGATTATCTTAAAATGCCTATCCAGACTCTCAAAGTTGGAAGTTTAGGTACGCATAATCTTTTAGGCCTAGCCAAAGCAAAATCTGCTAGACTACTAATCGCTTCTACTTCTGAAGTATATGGAGATCCACTAGTACACCCGCAGACTGAAGACTATTGGGGAAATGTAAATCCGATAGGACCAAGAGGTGTCTATGATGAAGCCAAAAGATTTCAAGAAGCCATTACCATGGCTTATCATACTTTTCATGGTCTTGAAGTAAGAATAGTCAGAATATTCAATACTTATGGACCAAGGATGAGAATGGATGACGGACGGGCCCTGCCTACTTTTTTCTCTCAGGCAATGAAAGGTGAAGACATCACAGTATTCGGTGATGGAAGCCAGACCAGATCTTTCTGTTATGTCAGTGACTTAGTGGGTGGTATATACAAACTATTAAAGAGCGACTACGCTCATCCAGTTAACATTGGAAATCCAGTAGAGATTACAATTAAGCAAGCAGCGGAAGAAGTAGTTTCCCTCACCAACAGTTCTTCAAAAATAATCTTTAAAGATTTACCAAAAGATGACCCTAAGGTCAGACAACCAGACATCAGTCTAGCGAAGAAATTATTAAACTGGGAACCAGTAGTCAGCAGGGAAGAAGGTTTGCTAAAAACCTTTGAGTACTTTAAAACTAAAATGGCTGAGTAAGAAAATAAAAAAAGCCTCTCCGATTTTCGGAGAGGCTTTTTAATTATGTATGATTTTAAACTTCTAGCTCTTAACCTTAATACTACATCCGATCGCTTTTGTAGTGGCAGGATCTGGACTCATTCCTTTCTCAATCGCGTTAATGGCATTCTCTAAGAATTTTTCTTCAACAGCTGCTTCATCTCTTGGACTATCATCAATAGATCCAATATACTTCACGACCTTATCCTTATCCAAAAGATAAACATGTGGTGTTTTGGTCGCACCATACATTGGATAAACCTTCTGACCTTCATCTAGTAAGTATTCAAATTCAAAGCCTTTTTCTTTTGCTCTGACAATCATGTTATCATAACTATCTGCAGGTTTAACCTCTGGGTCGTTTGGATTAATCGCTACGATTGGATATCCCATAGAATTATATTTTTCGTGTAAGGCTACCAATCGATCCTCATACATGACAGCATATGGACAATGGTTACACGTAAATACAACGATGTATCCTTTAGCGTCTTCGTAGCTATCCAAAGAAATCATTTCGCCAGTGGTGGATTTCAAATTAAAGTCTGGTGCAGTATCACCAATACCCAGTCCTTGAGCAAAAAGCCCAGTTGAAAAACAAAGAAGTAAAAAACTAAATAAGGCTGAACTCTTACTTAACATGGTTTATAATTTTAATTAAAAAGTGAATATTCTATTTTGAAATAATTTTTATCAATTATTAATCACTGCTATTAAGTTTAGAAATTACTTCGTGTAACTCTTCTATCGAATGAAATTCACGCTCATAAAATGCACGATCATTTTCATCATATAAAATAGTGATTGGGATGGCACCGGACCAACTAGGATCGACTCGATCTATCCAGTTATTAGGTTTTCCATCTGCTAAAAGAACAACTTCTGAACCGATTTTGTTTTTGTTGAGGAAATCAACAACCTTGGTATCAAGATGTCTTGGTAAATCCAAACTTACCAGAATTACTTCCACAGGCCTTCCCTTATACATCGTCCCATCCAATTCCTCAAAATACGGTAATTCCTTAACGCAAGGACCGCACCAAGTCGCCCAGAAATTAACCACATGAATTGTGTCTCCGCCCAACTCAAAAATGGGCGTCATTTCGTCAAAAGTCTCGTAGACCTTGATTTCTTCTGAAGTCCAAATTTGCGAAAGCAGAGTAAATGGAAAAAACAATAAGATTATATACCTGAGCATCTGTCTATGATTAACAAATAAAACCGAAAATAATCCCTAAAAGTTTATTTAGAGACCTTATTAAGAAGGATTTAACTAGTTCAAAATCTTGTAACTCAAACCTAACCGTTCTAACTGACTAATCATCTGAGTACTTATCTCAACAAGGTTATTTTTAGACGATAAATTCACTGCATACTCTTCCTCTTCATCTAACAAGTTAAATTTTACCGGCTTGTCACCTGCATAAGATTTCAAAATGTTATCAATCTCATCCATCTTCTTCTCGGTTAACGAACTCAAAGGTAAACGCAGTGTAATAGATTTTGTTTTTTCATTACTTAAAGTTGCCAGCAATTTCAAGTCAATAATGTTGAAATAATATCGATCACTATTCTTCACTTGCCTGTATCTTCCCTCTAAATATATTACTTGTCCTAATTGCACAAAGTCGGCATACTTAGCACAATTTTCTCTGTACAATCCAGCTTCGAAACTACCTGAAAAATCTTGCATGGTAAACCGAACATACGGAGTATTATTTGTTCTAGATACACCTTGAAAAGCTTCGGTTACCATTCCAGCTACCTTGAAGACTTTTTCATCCGTCTCGTCAATGTCTTCCAACTTGCAGTTAACATAAGTGCGCATCTCGAGAAGATACTGATCCAGTGGATGACCACTTAAATAAATACCCGTAACCTCCTTCTCCTTCTCCAACATCATCACATAGTTCCACTCTTCCGATTTTTCGATTTTTGGTACTTGCAATAATTGATCGCTCATATCTCCGAATAAGGAATTCTGACCTTGGCTCTGTTCATGCTGATAGTTCTGTCCAAACTTAATCGAATGTTCTATCAAAGTCCCAAATTTCTCATAGGGCAAAAAGTACTGAGCTCTGCTCAATCCAAAACTATCAAAAGCTCCAGCCGCAGCCATACTTTCAAATGCACGCTTATTTAAACTTCTTAAATTTGACCTTTTCGTAATGTCATAAATGGTCTCAAATCTTCCTTCTTCTCTAGCCTCCAATAAAGCACTTACAGGGCCATCGCCTACTCCCTTCAAAGCAGATAAACCAAAACGAATTTGTCCTTTTTCATTTACATTAAACTTAGCAATACTCTCATTAACATCAGGACCTAATACCTCAATCTCCATTCGCTTACATTCTCGCAAATAGAAGTTCAAGGATTTTATATCATTCATGTTATGGTTCAAATGTGCTGCCATAAATTCCTTCGGATGATTGGCTTTTAGAAAGGCCGTCTGAAAGGCAATAAAAGCATAGCACGTGGAATGAGACTTATTGAATGCATAAGCGGCAAACTTCTCCCAATCCTTCCATATCTTTTCTACAATCTTTTCGCTAAAATTATTTTTAGAACAACCTTCTAAAAAAATAGGATACATTTTATCAATGATGGCCTTCTTCTTCTTTCCCATCGCCTTTCTTAACTGATCCGCCTGTCCCTTAGAGAAGCCTGCCAATTTTTGAGAAAGCAACATCACCTGCTCTTGATATACCGTAATTCCGTAGGTCTCTTTTAAGTTGTCTTCCATCTCTGGGAGATCATACGTTATCGGTGCCTGCCCATGTTTTCTTTTAATAAAGTCTGGAATATAGTCCATCGGACCAGGTCGATACAAGGCATTCATCGCAATTAAATCTTCAAACTTATTTGGCTTCAATAGCTTTAAGTTCTTCTGCATCCCTGGAGACTCATACTGAAATATGGCAATGGTTTCCCCACGCTGAAATAACTCATAAGTAATTTCATCATCCAATGGAATTGCATCAATATCTATATCAATCCCTTTATTGATTTTTATTAGATTGACTGCATCCTTTATAATGGTTAGTGTTTTCAGACCCAAGAAATCCATCTTGAGCAAGCCAGCATCCTCAACTACGTTATTATCAAATTGACTGACTAGAAAATCAGAATCCTTAGCAACCGTTACAGGCACAAAATTTTTGATATCCTCAGGTGTGATGATCACACCACATGCATGGATTCCCGTATTTCTAACAGAGCCTTCTAGTTTTTTAGCTAATTGAATCAAATCACCAGTCTGACTCTTCTCTTTGGCCATGGCTCTGAACTTATAGGCCATATCCATTTCATCCTTATTCAATGAATCTTTTACCTTGGCACTCACATCATCCCCTGCCAGTAATTTATTCAGTGTTACCTTACTGCTAGGGAAGGCCTTGGCTACTTTGTCAACATCTCCGTAAGGTACATTCATCACACGTCCTACATCCCTGATTGACATTTTTGCTGCCATGGTTCCGTAGGTAATGATCTGTGCCACCTTTTCCTTTCCATATTTATCAATCACATATTGAATAACCTTTGCCCGGCCCTCATCATCAAAATCAATATCAATATCCGGGAGGGAAACCCTTTCTGGATTCAAAAAACGCTCAAATAGTAAGTCATACTTAATAGGATCAATATTAGTAATCCACAAGCAATAAGCCACCACTGACCCCGCAGCCGATCCCCTACCAGGGCCAACCGAGACCCCCATTTCTCGCGCAGTACTCGTAAAGTCTTGGACAATCAAAAAGTAACCCGGATATCCTGAGTCATTTATAACTCCCAGCTCAAAATTCAATCGCTCCTCAATGGCAGGTGTAATGGTGCCATATCTCTTTTGAGCACCTTGGAAAGTCAAATGCTTTAGATAGGTCCCTTGATCTTTAAAGCCTTGAGGCAAAGGAAATTCTGGAAGAATAACTTTTTCACGGGCAAGATCAAGCAGGTCAATCTTATCATAAATTTCCATGGTGTTATCTATCGCCTCGGGCACGTCTTCAAAAATCTTATTCATCTGAGCCTGAGTCTTAAAGTAAAAATCACTGCTCGGAAATTTAAACCGCTTTTTTTCTTCTAGAACAGAACCAGTATTTATGCACAACAATGCATCATGGGGCTTCCAGTCTTCCTCCTCTAAATAATGTGAATCATTGGTTGCAATGACCTTGATTTTATATTTCTTAGCAAAGCCTAAAAGGATCTGATTCACATCCTCTTGACTCATGCCAGTATCATCTATTTTTTCTAGTCCCTTTTGTCTCTGAATCTCTATATAGAAATCTTCTCCAAATAAATCCAACCACCATTGCAACTTCTTCTCAGCATCTTCCGTATTACCCTTCAAGATAGCCTGTGGTATCTCAGCTCCAATACAACAACTTGTGGCAATTAATCCTTCAGAATATTTAACCAATATCTCTTTATCAATTCTAGGAAAGCCCATATAATTCCCTTCAATGAAACCTGCGGAGCAGAGCTTAGAAAGATTTTCATATCCTTTGGAATTCTTAGCTAGTAAAAGCTGGTGATGCCTCACATCTTTTTCACCAGCAGCCCTAGAAAATTTCTGAACATGGCGATCTTTAACTAAATAAAACTCGCAACCAACCATTGGTTTAATGTTCCGTTTACGGGCTTCAGCTACAAACTTAAACGCTCCATACATGTTTCCATGATCAGTAATTGCTACCCCCTTCTGCCCATCTCTTTCTGCTTTATCAAGCATCTTTGAAATGTCAGAAGCACCATCCAGTAATGAGTATTGTGTGTGGCAATGTAAATGGCAAAATTCAGGCATCTAGATTCTTTTATATGAAAGGAAAACTAATATAAAGGAAATCATAGGTCTATTACCCAAATAAAGAAATATTAATAATAGACCTAGGCTAATTAACCTTTCGACTTTTGAGAAGCGAGATTTTTGAATATGGTTTCTCGATAAAAACATGCGCCAGAGTACTTAAAAGTAAAACCAATAGTATAAATGCAATCCACAATAAACTTGAACTGTATTCTCCACTTTCCTTGAGCTCCTCAAACAATTTCACAATCGGCCAATGGATGGTATAAACCCCAAAACTTACCAACCCAATGTATCGTAAACCTTTAAATTCTAATAACCATTTTAGCAAGGAAGCACTTCTGTTAGAACAATATATTGTAAGCATAAAAAGTAAACCCTGCAAAAGAATATTTTCTCTAAAAAAACTAAAAAGATGGCTATGCTTCCATCCAATAATCTCAGCAAAAAAATAAGACCCACCAAAAACAATGGCAGCAATAATGAGCATAAAACCTAGAAGATCAAAAAGTCTACTTTTTTCAAAATCATTTGAATTTACTTCTAAGAAAGCCAAAAGACTACCAGACAAAAATACTGGCAAGTATGGCCACATTTCTTTGATGATACCTTCTGAGAAATAATCATTGGAATAAGTATAATAGCTGATGGATCCCATTAGAACAATAAAGAATGGAAGAACCAATGATTTCTTAGAATTAAAAACATCTGTAATGATATACATCAAAAATGGGCTAACTAAGTAATATTTAAACTCCACAGGGATCGACCAAAAAGGACCGAAACCTTCTGCCAAAAAAAGATGAGCTATGATGTCTTTTAAATCTCTCATACATATACAATACTCGGACCCCAAATTGTAAATAAGAAAGTAACAACACAGTAGAAAAATATACAAGGGATAAATTCTCAAAAATCGTCTTAGAAAATAATTCTTCCAAAATCTTAAGTCATCCTTTTCTCGCTGAATAGCCAACAAAATCTGTCGATCTAATAAATAACTGCTCAACACAAAAAATAAATAAACTCCAGTTTTACCAAGAGCCGTGAAATTCAAAAAAGGAAGTAAGTTTATTTCAGAAGGGCTATTACTTAGGTGAGAAAAGACAACCAATAAAACTGCTATTCCTCTCAAACCATCAAGTGCGATGTTTCTATCAGGTTTTGTATCGGCAGAAAAGAAATATTGATTGATCTTATTCAGCATTGTCGTTGTTCTAATGCAAAATAAAAAAAGGCACTCATAAATGAGTGCCTTTAGTTTATTTCTAACTTAAATGATGTTCTTATTCTTCTTCAGAAGAATCAAGTGGCTTACCACCATCTAATAAGTCTTGTAATTTCTCTAATTCATCCCACTTACCGTCTGCAGCTAATTGTGCTTGCTGAGGCCAAGTAGTTGGGTTGTGCATTTTATATCTGTTTCCTGCGGCCAAAAGAGTTTCTTTTAATACTGCCGGATCAGAATTAGCTAAATCAGAAAAAGTAATTACACCAGAAGCTGCCAAGATTTCAGCAATTTTTGGTCCTATACCTTCAATCTTTCTTAAATCATCAGGCTTGCCTGTTGATTTTGGAGCTGCTGCTGCAGGTGCTGCTGCTTTAGGCGTATCGGCCACTGCAGGAGCTGCCTTAAGTGCATCGTCTGATGATGTCACCGGAGCTGCCGGTTTAGCTTTTTTCACCTTTGCTACTGTTTCATGAACAGGTTCGAAAGGATCTATATTAACAAAAGTTCTGTTATTTCTTCTTTTGGTAAACTTTACCAATCCATCCACTCTTGCATGAAGCGTGAAGTCTCTACCCATGTATACATTTTCACCTGGGTGGAATTTAGTTCCTCTTTGTCTTACGATAATGTTACCAGCGATGGCTGTTTCACCACCAAATAACTTGACACCTAGTCTCTTACTATTACTGTCACGTCCATTATCCGTACTACCAACTCCTTTTTTATGAGCCATGATTTAAAACTTTATCCTGTTATTGAATCGATCTTGATCTTTGAAAATTGTTGTCTGTGGCCATTCTTTACTTTATAACCCTTTCTTCTCTTTTTCTTGAAGACAATTACCTTGTCTCCTTTCACATGTTCAAGTACTGTTGCCTTTACAGAACCTCCACTAATGGTCGGAGTCCCTATGTTACTCCCTGCCATTAATACTTCATTAAATGTGACAGAATTACCTTCTTCTTCAGATAATCTATGAACAAAGATCTCTTGACCTTGCTCAACCTTGAATTGCTGTCCTTGAATGTTTACTATAGCTATCATATTGAAACGCCTTTAAAAATGGATTGCAAAGATAAGCTTATTGTTGACTATTTCAAATAAAAACCCAAGATCTATACATATATGAATTTGTTTAATCTATTGATACTAAGGACTTTCTGAGCAATTACCACCTAAAATAGACTCAAAAAGCCTACATGAACCTTTGGTCTGCTTATATCAAAGGCCGCATTCCCATATTTACCGGCAGCTACAGAGAAGTTTAACATCCCAGCTTTTGTTCGAAAATTAATCCCACCTCCAATACCTATGGCCTGTTCCCAAATCCCATTGGTAGACAAAATAAAGCCATAATCGATGAATGGAATGGATAAAAAGGAGTATTCATCCAGTAATACATGAAGTGCCAAGCCAGGGATTACGTACGCTTTCGCAAATATTGATTCCTCATCAAAACCTCTCAATAAGCGATTTCCTCCAATTCTCGAGAATTCATTCTCATAAATCGTAATGTTAGACAACAAGGTGAAACCATCAACATAGGCTTTTAAGGCAAAATTCTGACCGATCGGAAAATACCGATCAATATTTGCCTCAAGATTAAACTGAAATCCTGTGAGTGACAAAGTATCATAGGCTGTTGCAAAATCAACCGTTTCTGATTTTAACTCCCGGATGGCATCATTCGGCAAAATATTTTTAGTGCTCGCCCCAAGCTTAAATTGCATGTCCCAGCCTTTCGAAGGATTCAAACGCTGATCTAAATTCCGCCAACTCGTTCGTAGTGAAAGACCATTTCGTACAACATCCAATCTTGAAGGTAACTTCTCTGAATTGAGCACCGCCAGTGAATCCACATTAATCAGCCTGGATGCAAGATAAGTCCAAACCAGCCCTATACTCTTATCACTATCAAAAATATAATCGATTCCTGCATCCGCTTCAACATCCTGAAATTCTAAGGATCGCCGATACAAACCAAAATTTCCAGTAACTGCAATCGGTAAGTCAAGCACATAAGGATACCGCAAGGAAAATTCTAATTCCTGATTCTCTGGACGTAGACGCGCATATCTAAATTTTATCCATTCACCATACTGAAGCTGATTACTCAACTCTGCCTCCACATCCAACGTGATAAAAAATCTAGTATCTCCATTTTCATTCAATGGATTAACCCCAACCAATAAATCAAATCGACTCGCATTCTTTTGGTCAAGCCCTACATGCAAAGAAGCATACTCACCAATAAACTTTAATTCCGGAGGCTTAGTAACTTTTGCGAATGGGATAGACCGCAACAACTTATCGGCTTCTACGACATCATCATGACGATAAACACCCCGAGATTCAATATTTAAATATCGCATGAGATAATTTGGTCTCAGTCGTAAACTACCTTCATAGTATATAGAATCATATCTTATCTGCGGACCTTGATTGAGCTTTAAGCTTGCGCAAATGTAGTCCTCCTCTTCTGTAATTGAATCCAAACTTATTTGGGCAAAAGGATAACCTAAGTTTCCAAGGTATCGACTCAACTTGTCCCCATAGCGAGCCCAATCTTCTGGCACCCTTACCCTATCCATTCTGAGCTCATTGAAAACTTGCTCTGAAACATTACCAGGCTTTAGCCTAAAGCCTTTATATTTTTGTCCTCTATATATTTTCCCCTCTCGGTTCTCAAAGTCTAAACTATCCAGAGATACTCCCCAATACCCTAATGCATATAAAGAATCCACCGTAGCTTTTAATTCAGCATCTATAGTATTCCCTAAGCGCAAACTTCTTGTGGTAATTTCTCCATCCTCGGTTTCATAGCGATACTTCAAAGTATCTGACGGCGACCCAATAACCACCTCAGATGGCACATTATTTAGAGTATCTACTTGTGCATTTGCCGAAAGGCAGAAAAACAACAATAGTACATAGCCAAACTTGGACTTCCGAGTCATCATCTTAAAACGAAGAACTTAAAATAAATATTAGCATCTTTCAATAAGCTGGTCTTATTCTCACAATTGACAAGAATATCTGCAATATTTGAATTTTATTAAATGATATTTAGCTAATTAATAGATTTTCGTGCTTTACATCCACATTCCATTTTGTCGCCAAGCTTGCCATTACTGCAACTTTCACTTTTCTACCTCATTGAAGTATGAAGATGAAATGATCACTGCACTCGCTAGGGAAATGGAAATGAGAATCGATTTCTTGAAATCTAAAAAACTTACAAGTGTTTACATTGGAGGCGGAACACCTTCCATTATCTCCACAACCAATTTAAAATATCTTTTCAACGCCATTCATTCAACCTTTGAAGTAATGACAAATGCAGAGGTTACGCTCGAGGCAAATCCCGAAGATATTTCTAAAGAAAATTTAAAGACATGGAAAGAGGTAGGGATCAATAGATTATCATTAGGTGTTCAATCTTTTCATGATCAAGATCTGGATTGGATGAATAGAATTCATGATGCAGATGCAGTCTCAAATGCTCTGAATCTGATCCAGGAGGCAAATATTGAATACTCACTCGATTTAATTTTTGGAACACCTGGACTTACAAAAGAGATGTGGATACAAAATCTACATACGGCCATTGAGTTAAAACCAAGTCATATATCAGCATACGCTCTTACCGTCGAAAACAAAACAGCACTGCATAGTATGGTACAAAAAGGACAGGTTAAAGAAAGCCCTCCTGAATTAATTAGTGAGCAATTTTATATAGCAGACGAATTGCTAGAAAAAGCCGGTTACCTCCATTATGAAATCTCTAACTATGCTTTACCTGGAAAGGAAGCTGTACATAACAGTAATTATTGGGACTCTAAAGAATATCTAGGAATAGGTCCTTCGGCACATTCTTACAATGGGACCTTGAGAAGCTGGAATATTTCGAGTAACGCACAATACCTAAGCTTCTTATCAGCGAAACATAATCCTTCAACGCACGAAGAATTGACACCTTTCGATCAGATTAATGAATATCTCATGACTCGCTTGAGAACATCCAAGGGAATGAACATTCAAGATTGGAATCAAAGATTTGCTGCAAGTCTTAGAAAAGAACCTGAAGAAATGATCAACAAAAAATTAAAGTCAGGAGAAATGATCTCAGACGGGGAAAACTACAAACTAAATAAAACTTATTTATTCACTGCAGACAGTGTCATTTCAGATTTATTTGCAATAGAGGACAGTTTAGATTAGGTGCCTTGAATGTCATCCAGCATCCCTTCCTCAGCAACCATATTGAATCCGATCGGATTTGCTTTTGCTGTTTCATCTTTATCATCATCATAATCCTCCCACTCAATTATTTCTTGCATAAATTCTTCAACATGTCTGATAATGAAAGGTTTTTTCATTTCATGTGGTCTCAGAATCTCCAAAGTTCTCGGTGGTCTTGGTTCACCATATCCCTCTATGTTTGGATACATAATCAAGATCATCATTTTACCATTGAATAACTGCTGGTAGACTAGCGCACCCTTGTGTTTGATCATCGGACGAGTAGAATTCGATCCTTCTAGCTTTTCTCCTAATCCACTAACATCTGATCCCAAAGTCAAAACGATAACCTCCAAGTTTTGAATATTATCCTTAACCTCCACTTTAGCATTCAATCCAGTCTCCTTGATGATTTGCTCTAGCCCACTTACCAACATTGGCTTCAACTGATCCTGCCAATCTTTTCTATAGTTGATGGTATTATTTAAAATTTCATTGTAGTTATTAACCTTTGCCTGAAGGCTTCCTACATCTAATTTACTTTCGTTTGCTGCCATGTTTAGTATGCTAGAATTTTTTGAATGGATTCTTTTAATCTATCTATTGGAAGAAATATTTTCTCTAATGACGGGGTGAAAGGGACAGGTGTATCGAGGCTAGCCACCCGCATTACTGGGGCATCCAAGTGCTCGAAAAAATGTTCCGTTATATACGCTGCAATTTCCGCTCCAATTCCTCCAAACATTGTATCCTCGTGTAATATTATCACTCGGCCTGTTTTCATGACGGTCCGTTCTATGGCAGCATAATCTAATGGCTGTAGTGTCCTGAGATCAAGAATGTCTGCACTTACGTTATCTTCTGCGCATCGTTCTTTTGCCCAATGCACGGCTTGACCATAAGTTATGATTGAAACATCACTTCCTGTTTCAACAAGGGATGCCTCCCCAATTGGAATGGTGTAATACCCTTGCGGCACCTCCTCCTCTAATTTTCTGTACAATGCTTTATGTTCAAAAAACATCACCGGATTGGGATCTTCAAATGAAGCAATCAATAAACCTTTCGCATCCGTGGGATTACTAGGGAAGACTACCTTAATTCCCGGCGTATGTATAAACCATGCCTCATTGCATTGTGAATGGAACGGACCTGCGCCTACTCCACCTCCAGCAGGCATTCTAATCACAACATTAGGACTATGCCCCCATCTATAATGCACCTTTGCAAGATTATTTACAATTTGATTAAATCCACAAGTAACGAAATCAGCAAACTGCATTTCGACCATAGATTTCATACCAGTTAAGCTCATCCCCATTGAAATACCTAGAATGGCGCTTTCGCAAAGTGGAGTGTTTCTTACACGGTCCTTTCCATACTTCTTTACAAACCCGTCTGTAATTTTAAATACTCCGCCGTAGTCAGCAATGTCTTGACCCATCAAAACAAGCTCCTCATCCTTTTTCATGGCTGCATCTAGACCCTCTGTTATGGCATCAATAAATCGTATAGATTTTTTCTTTGTTGGAATTTTTCTGTCCTTTAATTTAGCCGGTCGATAAACATCTCTTAATTCATCTTCAATCGTACTTTCCACCGTTGAAAATGAATCTGCCTTTGTAAGGCCTTTCTTTATTTCAGATTTAATCTTGGCTTCTAATTTTTCGATGTCAACTTTAGTAATGATCTTTTCTTTCAAAAGATAATCCTCAAAATTTGAGATTGGGTCCTTCTTTGCCCAAGCATCCATTAATTTTTTGGGCACATACTTTGTTCCCGATGCTTCTTCATGACCTCTCATTCGGAAGGTCTTCATTTCTATTAAGTATGGCTCAGGCGATTTTCTAATGCTCTTCGCAATTTTAGAAATTGTTTGGTACACTTCAAGAATGTTATTACCATCCACCACCTTGGTTTTCATCCCGTACCCTACCCCTCGATCAGCTAAATCTTTACAAGCATATTGCTCCGAGGCAGGAGTAGATAAACCATAACCATTATTTTCAATGACAAATATGACAGGCAATTTCCATACAGAAGCAACATTTAAAGCTTCATGAAATTCTCCTTGTGATGTTCCTCCTTCTCCTGTAAAGGCCAAAGACACCTTTTTTTGCTTTCTTAATTTATGCGATAAAGCAACCCCAGCTGACAGAGACAATTGAGGTCCAAGATGTGAAATCATACCAATGACTCTATAATCCAAGGTGCCAAAATGAAAGGATCTATCCCTCCCTTTTGTAAATCCGAGTTCCTTTCCTTGCCACTGACCAAACATCCGATCAAAAGGAATTTCTCTTGTCGTAAAAACACCTAAGTTCCGATGCATCGGAAATATAAATTCATCTGATTCCAAGGCCATTGTGCAACCTACAGATATCGCCTCTTGACCAATTCCAGAAAACCATTTTGAAATTTTCCCTTGACGCAATAGTGAAAGCATTTTCTCCTCTATCATCCGCGGCCTTTTCAAGGCCTCATAAAATCCAATGAGCTTGGATTTCGAAATGCCCTTCTTGTTATATTTAATCGCCACCTTTCTTGTTTTATTTGTACAAATATGGTGATTTTCATTAATATAAGATCAGAATAGGGTCTAAGAAAAGAGACTCCTATTAAGAAGTCTCCTCATCTCCTTCCAAAGAGATTTAGCTACTGTACCACCAGCGCTCATCTTTAGTGCACATCCGCACACCACTATTAAGAGTGTTCTGAAAACACAATTACTCATAGTGTTAAAGTATACTGCGCGACTTATGAAAACAAAGTCCGGCAAACCTCTAAAGATGATAGTGGTTTAAATCCTTCTACATGAAGTTGGTAGTACTTCATTAAACTATCTAAGAGTTTTTGCCTGATAATTTTATCACTTTGTGGGCTAGAGTCTCCGCTCATCAACTCAAAAAGTAATTTGGATTCTTCTACGGTAATACCATAATTACTTCCAGTAGAATGCGGTGTAAAAACACCTATTTCAAGATTAAATATTGGAGTATCTTCAGTCCAGTTATCTCTTGGATAAAATCCTAAATATTGACTCAACTCTATGGCAAACTTTAAGTGATGGTAGATAAGAGCTTCACTGGCTTGATCTAACTCCAATAGTTGGTGCATGATATAATCATATAGTTCAAGATTTGATTCTCGCTCTTTGATTGTTGACCGACATAGATCAATCATGAACATAGCAACAGTTGAAGGAATCACAGATCTATTAACTTGATTATATAAATAATCATATTTAGCCTCCTTGATCCTAAACAATTTTTCTTGATCAGAAGTATAGGCAATAAAATTCAGAAGATTTAGGGGTTTGTAAAGGTTCTGGCCAACCGTGGATTTTTTCTTTCGGATACCACTTATGATGTAAGAATGCAAACCATTCTGTCGACTGTAAATATCTAATATTAGTGAGGTCTCAGAATATGGTAAGGCCTTAAAAACAATTCCATTCAACTTCTCTAATCCCAATTTAATTTTTTTTATTCACGAGTTCTATCACTTAATATTCCCAACCATCAATTGGTTTTTGCTTATACTTTTGTTTAGTCTCTACCCTTTGTTTTTGTCTTTCAAAAATCAATAAACTTATGCCTTCCGCGATTGGAACCGGAGAATCTTTGGATAAAATAAATTTTAATTTTTCTTCCAAGATATCTAAGCGATATAGATAACTCATTAATAGTTCTGGATCCTTTTCCAGCAACTCATTTACTCTCTTCCTTATCAATGCTAAAATGTCTAAGTTTTCTTCTCTGACATCTTTGCCCAAAAGCTGTTTCTCAATTCCTTCAAGTTCTAGATTCTCATCCATTGGAATAAGTCAATATGTCTTCAATTATTAAACGATCATTACGCAATCTTGGAATTTTTACCTGTGCGCCCCATCTTGAATTTGCCCTCAGCCATCTATCAAAAGATCCTTTTTCCAAAGCAATAACCTCAGGAATTTTTAAAGCTATATCCCCCATACGTTTTGCTTCATAGTCTGAATTTAGTTCTTTCAATCGAGCATCTAAGACCTGAGCAAATACCACTAAATTGTCTGGCCTTTTATCAAATTCCACGAGCCACTGATGGCCTGGTTGCTTATTCTCATTATTAAAATAAATAGGTGCGACAGTATAATTTAAAACTCGACATGATAATAGATCACAGGTCTCCGCAACTGCTCTATCCGTATTATGTACCATCAATTCTTCACCGAAGGCATTTATAAATTGCTTAGTTCTTCCAACTACTTTAAATCTAAAAGGGTTCAATTCTTGAAAACGGACTATATCTCCAATTTTATAACGCCACAATCCACACGCTGTGCTGATTACTATTGCATAATCCGTTTCAACTTCAATTTCGTCTAATCCAAGTGTAATAGGCTGGGATGAATTAACCTCTGACAAGGGTAAAAATTCATAGAAAATTCCATTATCAGTCAATAGCAACATCCCTTCCTCATGAATCCGATCCTGAATTCCAAAATATCCCTCAGAAGCAGTATATGCTTCCAAGAATATAAAATTCTCTTTAGGAAACATTTTTTTAAATTCATCTCTGTATGGGTCAAAACCAACACCCCCATGTATAAAAATTCTAGCAAATGGCCATATCTCATGCATATGGGTTGCCCCTTTATATTTCAACATGCGACGAAACAAAACCAATAGCCAAGTAGGTACCCCTGCAAAACATACCACCTTTTCTTCCGAGCAAATAGTATTCATCAATTCCAACTTTTCATCCCAATCTGACATTAATGCAATCTCCCGAGAAGGGGTATAGAACGCTTTCGCAAATGAAGGCATATTCTCAATGATTAAGGCTGACACATCTCCATTTCTACTTTTGGGATTATTTTCAAATGCACTTAAACTACCCCCCATTAATAAACTCTTACCTTTAAAAATTCCTATCTCTGGATCATGGTTGTATAAGATACTTACAACGTCCCAATTTGTTCTTGTGTAGCAATTTCTCATAAACCGTCGAGTAACGGGTATGTATTTGCTTTTAGATCCTTCAGTTCCGGAAGATTTAGAAAACCATTTTACTTGACCAGAACTCAAAACTCCTCTTTCACCGAGAATCATTCTTTGGATATAAGGTTCTAAGTCTTCATAAGTAGCTAACGGTACCTGCTTTAGAAAAGCACTTTTATTCGTTTTCTTATTTATCCCTAAATCTTTTAAATAAGAACAAGAGGAGGATTCATACAAGATCCTATCCAATACTTTATTTTGAATCTCTATTGAATTAGATCTCAATGATTCTATTCTTGACCATCTTGAGAGGGCATATGTTTTTACAAACTTATCAGTTAAGTGGTACATTATTATTGAATATCAGCAATGGTGTTACTTATAAATATAGCTTTTTATAAACTTTAGGCTATCCCTAAGCGCTTAAAAACAATAATCCCTTAATCGTTGAGCGTTAAATAATCGAGCATCCTTATCATATTACATTAATTTGTAATATTTTTGCTCTCGATCCGCAACTTACCTATTCATTTATTTTATTAATCAACCATGTCAAAATCTTCGAATTTTCTTCGGGGTTTAGCCCGTATTCTTTGGCTTTGTTTTATCGCAGGTTTAATCTTGGCTGCTGCCATCTTTGCCTTTGTTTCTAAAACTAAAATGCCAAATACAGAAGAGTTAGAGAATCCCAATTTCGAATATGCCTCCATAGTCTACGATGAAAATATTGAAGAAATTGGCAGATATTATAAGTATAATCGAGAGTCTGTGGATTTTGAGGCTCTAAATCCGCACTTAGTTAATGCGCTTATAGCTACAGAGGATGAAAGATATAGAAGACATTCTGGCATTGATGCCAGAGGTACAGCAAGGGCTGTATTTTATTTGGGCAAAAAGGGAGGAGCTAGTACAATCACTCAACAACTAGCTAAATTATTTTTTACTGAAAAAGCCAGTTCAACCATAAAAAGAATTTGGCAAAAATTAAGTGAATGGGCCATTGCAGTCCAATTTGAAAAACGCTACACCAAGGAAGAAATAATCGCCATGTACTTAAATAAGTTCGATTATATAAATGGAGCGCATGGCATTCAAGCGGCATCTCAAACTTACTTTAGTAAAAACCAAAAAGACTTAAGCGTATCAGAAGCTGCCCTACTCATAGGCATGTTAAAAAATCCATCAAGATATAATCCTAGGAGATTTATTGATCAGGCTACTCATCGGAGAAACGTCGTATTGGGTCAAATGGTCAAAAATGGTTATCTCGATCAAGTAGATTTTGACAAATTGAAAGTCGATAAGGTAGACATTTCAAATTTCAAAAGAGATGTCCATTATGAGGGTCCTGCCCCATACTTTAGATCTACTTTGACAACCTACCTTAAAAATTTATTAGCTGAAGACAAATACAGAAAACCGGATGGGACTAAATATGATATTTATCGAGACGGAATAAAAGTTTATACTACTTTAAATCTAGAGATGCAAAAGCACGCGGAAGCTGCTGCTAAAAAAACAATGAATATTGTTCAGAATAGATATTTCGATTTGTGGGAAGGTAAAGATCCCTGGACTTATGAAGCAGAAGAAGAAATAAAAAAAATAAGAACCGAATCACTAAGTAAACAAGTAAGGGAATCAGAGAGGTTTTTAAACCTTAGACAAAAATACCTTTCAGAAGTTAATAGAAATATTTTAAAAGATTTTCCAAAAGCAAGACTTTGGGATGCTGATATTTTTAGAATGTTTAAAGCTGAAAAAGATGATAATCATTTGAGGACACTCCTATCTAAAAACGTCATTAGGAGAGATCAAGCAGAAATTTATCGACAAATTCTAGATAGTGAATATTGGCCTGTTTTAAAGGAGCGTTGGAATGCTCTTAATCGCCAAGCCAAGGTGGTTTTAAACAAAGAAACAAAAATGACCGTATTTGATTATGGGTCGAATGGAGAGAAAACAGTGACGATGACTCCGCTTGACTCCATTAGATACCATAGAATGCATATGCAGATAGGTAGTGTCTCTATGGATCCAAAAACGGGATACATTAAGACCTGGGTCGGCGGCATCAACAACAAGTATTTCAAATACGATCATGTCACCTCCAATAGACAAGTAGGTTCAACATTTAAGCCTTTCCTATATGCAACTGCAATGTTTCAACAAAGCATGTCCCCTTGTCAACCTGTAAGGGACATTCAATACACCATACCAGCAGGAGACCCTAATTTTGGGCTTATGGATCCTTGGTCTCCTTCAAATGCAAGGGGTACCTTCAGTAAAGAAAATATTACGCTCAAAGAAGGATTGAAGAAGTCATTAAATTCGGTTTCCATTTGGCTTATGATGCAATTAGGGACGCCAGCGCCAGTCAGGGAACTAGCGTCAAACATGGGCATTGATAAATCGAAAATCCCTAATGTGCCTTCTATCGCCCTTGGTTCTGCAGAATTAAATGTATTTGAAATGACGGCTGCCTATGGGGTTTATGCAAATAACGGTGTCTACAATAAACCCATTTTTGTCACAAGAATAGAGGATAACAATGGACAAATTATTTATAATGCTATTCCTGAAAGAAAAAAGGTTCTTCCTGAAAATTATAACTATGCTATGGTTGAGCTTCTTAAATATGCTGCAAGCCCAATTGATTGGGCTTTGGAAACTGAGTTTGGAGGTAAGACCGGTACAACAAATGATTACGTTGATGGATGGTTCATGGGAATTACACCTAATCTTGTTACAGGTACTTGGGTTGGTGGCGAAGATCCGTGGATAAGATTTTTAACAATTGAGCAAGGACAAGGTGGTGTCATGGCTAGACCTTTTTTTGTTGACTATATGCAAAGAGTTGAAAATGATCCATCTTTAGAATTTGATAAAATGGCAACTTTTATTGTACCTGACGGTGATCTAATTGAAAGTAATTGTGATGTTTACAATGTTACCCAAAAAAGTGAAAAGGATACAGTTGCAAGATTTGAAAAGGTCCTTGAGAAAGAATTCGAGGAGGAATTTGACGAAGAATTTTAAATAACCAATGGCTCTTTATCTATTTCGGGTTACTTCTTAAATGTATGTGACACCATTCATTTTTGTTTAGAAAAGTGAAACACAATTCTTTTAGTCTGATAAAGAAATTAACGTTTACTATATAAGTCATAGGGCTTTATTAACTAGTTCTTTGTCTGTGGTTTTCCTTTCAACAAATAATCACTTTAGGATCAATAGGTTTAATTCAATAAAGTAAAGTATGGGCGAAAAAAAAGCTACCTACATTAAATGCAGGTAGCCTCAGGAGTTTTAATTATCGTTATTCAACTACGACAACTTTCATCATCTTTTTAGTCCCCTTGTTTGTTACGATGCCAACCAAATAGTTACCATTCTTTACGTTTTGATAACCATCGATTTTATCGACGCCCATGGATGCAGATAATGCTTGAGTGTAGAGTACTTGTCCCTGCATATCAAATATAACGATGTCAGCCGACTCGTATTCTTTAATATGATATGCAATTGTAATATCTTCAAAAGAAGTAGCAGGATTCGGATATACAAACATATCCACGGCATCAATTCCAAGACCATTGTTAGCAGAAATAAATTGCGTAAATGGTAAAGTCAATGAACCGAAACTAAAATATTGATAATTATTCAAATCAACAGCGCTCGTTGCAGTAATCGATCCTGTAACCAATGTACTTGCAGTTGTACTGAAAACTCTATTATAACTATATATGTCTAATCTATTAGCATCTACTGAAGAAGGTATTACATCCCAGTTAGTGCCATTCCATCCTACAATTGTCAAATTAGCAATATTAGAACCTGTAAGGCCTCCAATATTACTATTCATATCCCATGTCAATGTCAAGGTCGTAGCGTTTGAACCACTTGCTTCCCAGTAATCAACATTAGATATTGCGGCAATAGCAGTATTCGTATTAGCACCACTTACCGATGCAACATCTCCATTCCAATAAGCCGCAGTTACAGGTGTACCACCTGCAATTGCTAAAGGCTTATAATTTCCATTGTGTCCAATAGGAAAAGTAAAACCAGAAGTTAAACTTGATACAACATAGCCATCGATGTACTGAAGTTCATCAGCATTTGTCCATGAGCTACCTGTATTAAAATAAATCAATCCGGTATTACCAGCCGTTCTTGAACTAGTAATCACTCCTGGAGAAGTAAAAGTTCCTCCATAGTCGAAGTGATGATTATCAAAAAAGGACATAGAACAGCTGCCTAAAACGCTAACTCCGCTTAGAGAGCTTGATTGGGCATTTACATTTGATCCCCAGATGGAGACCAAACATATTAATAATGCCATTATAATTCTATGTCCTTTATTTGATGTCATTTTATCTATTTTATTAGTGAATAAGATCATAATCCTTATGGATTCAATTCACATTAATGAAAATAGGTTAATTCAAACTTACACTCTTTATCCCAGTCTTCGCACTTGTCTGTTCTGTTTATTAGAACTGTTACACTCATTGAAGTTGGCTCAGTTACAAAAGTTACTGAGAACCCTTTATTTGGCATCATCAAGCTATATGCTTGAGCGAATGCACAAGCAACATCATGTCCGATGTCATTGAATGTATAAACAATTCTCATTCCTGCGTTCATTCCAGTACTGCAATTAGCACGTTGTGGAATTTGAATTTTCCAGTTCACAGTACCAAAGTTTGGAGTTTGGAACGATCCAGTATCCCCAACCTTAGCTCCGACAAGTGAAGGAATTACGAAACAATCCTTTGTTGCATTCAGTCCGCCGGCTGGTCCTTCAGGTCCTGCTGGTCCAATTGGTCCTGCTGGTCCTGTACTTCCCGCTGGTCCAACTGGTCCGATAGGTCCTACAGAACCTGTAGGTCCTGCTGGTCCTGTAGCTCCTACTGGTCCGATAGGTCCTGTAGCTCCTGTTGCGCCAGGTGCTCCCGTAGGTCCAATTGGTCCAATTGGGCCTGTAGCTCCAGTAGCTCCAGGTGTTCCAGCTGGTCCAGTTGCTCCTATAGGTCCAGCTGGGCCTGTAGGGCCGATTGGTCCGACAGGACCTGTTGCTCCCGTTGCTCCCGTTGCTCCTGTTGCACCAGGTGCACCATCTGCGCCAGTAGCACCTGTTGGTCCGATAGGTCCAATAGGACCGACTGGTCCTGTAGCTCCCGTAGGTCCTGTTGCTCCTGTAGGTCCGGTTGCTCCAACCGCTCCTTGACAATCTAATGCATCATAAACACCGTCTCCGTTAATATCTTCAGAAGGATCTTGAACTCCATTACCGTTAATGTCCCAACAACTTAAGGAGGTAATAAATTGAGCTGGAGTTCCAACATTTCCTTGCGCTATCCAAATATCATAAGCTGATTCACCAGCTGCGCCCATAGCACCGGTAGGACCGATAGGACCGACAGGTCCAGTTGCTCCTGTAGCACCAGTTGCTCCTGTAGCACCAGTTGCACCGGTAGCACCAGTAGGGCCGATTGGACCAATAGGACCGACAGGTCCTGTAGCACCAGTTGGACCTTGACAATCTGCAGCAGTGTACATTCCATCCATATTAGTATCCTCACTAGGATCAGCGATTCCATTTCCATTTGTATCCCAACAAGCTAAACCTCCAGAACCAGTGGCTCCAGTAGGACCGGTTGGACCAATAGGACCGACAGGTCCTGTAGCACCAGTTGCACCTGTTAGACCAATTGGGCCGATAGGACCAGTTGCTCCTGTAGCTCCTGTAGGACCGATAGGACCGACAGGTCCAGTTGCTCCCGTAGCACCAGGTGCTCCATCCATTCCGTCAG
>JAHDGF010000047.1:32759-39433 GCA_020627785.1 Saprospiraceae bacterium | reverse complement strand
GATCGTTCGAGGTATAATGCGCCAACAGAACAGAAGAGGTCGACGCGGTGGTTATCAAGATCGGCAACAAAGATGGGATCCAAGATATGATCAAAGAACTGATGATCGAATGGGTCGAAGAAGAGATAGGCCTGTGCGAACTCACAACCCTACAACGGCAACACCGCCTCCTCCACCAGTACCAAAGAAACCTAAAAAAACAGAAGAGCAGATTAACTTTGAGTTAACAGAAGAAGACATTATGCTCGATAATGAAACAATGAATGATTATCAAGAGGAGGTCAGAAAAAATAATGATCCACTTGTCATAGAAGAAGCGGAGATTATAAATGAAGGTATTCCAACCGAAATAGAGGGACTTGATCTCAGTCAAAACCCTATTGCAGAAGAAAAAGTAGCCGAAGAAAAAGGAACTAAAGCGCCAGAAGATGAGGCAGATAAGGTTGACCTCGATCTAAAAAATATTTTCTTTGACAAAGATGAATCTGAATCTTAGCGAAGAAATATAATTCATATGGAACACTCCCACTCCGAAAACCATCATGGCACCACAGGTTTTTTAAGCCGCTTTGAAACACATTTAGGGGAATTTGTATATGGAGGGATTGACGGTTGTGTTACTACCTTTGCCGTTGTTGCTGGTTCGGTCGGAGCGGGATTAAGTAGTTCTGTGATTATCATCCTTGGATTTGCAAATTTACTTGCGGATGGTTTTGCAATGTCTGTCGGTGCATATCTTTCTACAAAGTCTGAAAAAGACAATTATCAAAAACATAAGCAGCTCGAATATTGGGAAATTGAAAATCTTCGAGAGGTTGAAGTACAAGAAATCAGAGACATCTATTCTGCCAAAGGTTTCTCAGGAGATCTCCTAAATCAGGTTGTGGAAGTCATCATCTCTGACAAGGACCGATGGGTAGATGTGATGATGGTAGAAGAACTTGGAATGCTGGAAGAAACTAGATCTGCCTTTAGCATTGGTTTCGTCACTTATATTTCTTTCATTCTTATAGGAATTATTCCACTGATAATTTACGTTGTTGACTTCGTTAATCCACTAGAAAGTAATCTCTTCTTAATTGCTTCAATCCTGACGGCAATGGGTTTTATCTTTGTTGGCTGGATGAAAACTTACATTACCAAAACATCACCAATCAAGGGGATTCTAGAAACCTTACTACTGGGAGGAATTGCAGCCTTGGTTTCCTACTATGTTGGCGATTTATTGGAGGGATTGATAAATCAATAAGTAGTCTAATTTAATTATCTAAGTATTTTGTTATGCTATTTACCTCTTCTGACTTATGGGCAAATTAAAGTAATATTGCTTAATCTAAATTCTCAAATCAATCCATATAAACAACCTTCAATACTTCGGAAATACCACTCAGCCTAGAAGTGACCCTTAGCATGTATGTGGCTGCAGTTAAATATCCTGACCTTATATCTGTAAGGACATTTAACTCACCTTCACTTAAAGAAACTTCTGATTTTTTAAAAATCAGTTTACCCGAAGAATCGTATAGTTGAAAAACAAGATCATCTGCACCCGACCCGGAATACTTTATAATAATTTTATCTGATACTGGATTGGGAACAACCTCAAAATTATGTGGATTTAAACCAGTGTCTCTCGGCCCAAATAATTTTTCTCCATCTAACTTATAGAGCTTATGATTTGTGAAAGAAAGAATGGTATCTTGATAGTCATAACCGAACAGGTAAATATTACGTTCCTCATCTACATCTACTTGATGAAGGAAGCGATTTGGAATAAAATCTAAATTTAACTTCCCATTATCTCCAAAAGATAAATTCCTTATTCCATCGGCATTAAAATGACTTAGGGAGAATGAAGCTTGCAAGATCGAGTCTAAGTCATTGTAATATTCAAGAGACCAAATTAAAATGCTTTTATCAGAAAAGGTATGAACCGGCAAATTATAGCCAAAAAACGCATCGAGATCTTCATTAAAAGTTGTATCAATTAATAATCCATTATCCCCATATTCCGTGATTAATTCACCTTTAGAGTTAGTCCTCAGGACACTGTATGCATAGATTGGTTCAGTATATTTCACAAGAGTAAATTGTAAAATATCATCTGATTCCGAAAAGATACCTACCGTCCCTATATCATCCGGTAAAACTAAATATCCATTTTCCGCAAAATCTAAATCAAGTTCACCATCCAAATTTAAACGACCTATAGAATATTTGTATTCATCAAATGCATCCAGTGTAGTCTGTATGCGCGTAAAATAAATATGATTTGATCCCTGCTTTTGGAGCATAGGTACTATTGCTTGATTTACATTTTCAACAAGATCGCGGAAATCCACTACACCATTGATTCCAAAATTTTCATCTAGTTCTCCTGAATCTAAATACCTTCTAACTTGATATTCTTGAGTCACATAAAATTGTCCATTTGAAAGACGTGCGGGACGTGTGGCCCAAGGTATACTTATGGGTTCAACTCCAAGATCAAGAGTAATTATTTTTTCTTTTTCTGTATTAAATACATCAACAGTTGAAGAAGAATTATTTTGAGGGCCTTGATAGGCAAATATGAATTCATCGTCTTCATAAATCATTCTTTGGATGGGGCTGAATTCTTCAGTAATCGCCATCTCAATCCCAAGATCCAGAGGTTCACTTAAGCTTTGATCAAAATTCCCATTGGCATCAACTCTTAGGAATTTATAATCAATCTCATCGAGTATACTTGGATCCGGATAATCTTGAAAACCGAGGTAATACCTACCTTCATTATCCAAGGAAACATAATAACTACCATGGGAAGGCATCATTTCCAAGGAAACAATTCCTTGATCTCCATAAGAGTCATCGAACAAGGACAATTGAGAATAGAAAACATTTGAGGTTATGAGAATTAGCACGATTAAAAATGGTGTCTTTCCCATAATATTAGATTTGATATCTAAGATATATTACCAAGGCTACTGTTGCAACTAATTCTTGTTAAGGTTTGTAAAGTAGATTTACTATCCACCTATTTTTGCAAATCTCTGAGTCCTAACAATTTCATTTTGTCGAAGGGTTATAAAGTATACACCATCCACCAAATCGTTCATATTAATTTCCATATCCGCTCCTATCATGCTGATTCGTTTGATCTGCTTACCTGCAGCATTTGAAATTAGAATTTCTGATTGCTCAGTCTCAATCTCCCCCTTAAGGGTTATTCTTAATTTTTGACCATTGCTTAAAGGGTTAGGAAAGATAGAAAACATTTGCGCTAAGCGATCAGAATCTGAAATTGAAACAAAGGGTGCACATTCTAAAGGTAAGTCCCCACCCAATTCTAATACAGAACCGCCCGTTAAATCATTTCCTTCAAATCCAGCAAAGTCTCTTTCATATTTATAAGCACGAAAAGACCTTGAATTATTTGGATTTGCATCTTCTGGTAAAAAACCACCAAAATAAACAGGTGAAATGTACTCCCAAACAATTGAATTATCTGAAGGATCAATTTCAAAAAATCTTGAGTCACCACCTTCATTTATAAAAATATTTCCATTACTCAATTGCTGCGCATTAGAAAGGTAAGTAGAGTAAAAATCTGTTGGATTTTCAGCCTGGTAAACCAATTCAGATTCTAATGGAAAATAAATTAAATTCTCATCCGTCAGATAAAGATTGTCTTCCATAACCGGTTGAATCATTTCTACTGTTGAATAGTATGAAAAGCCTGGTCGTTCGTCACCATTATTAAAAAACAAAAGCTTACCTGCATTTGGCAAACCTTCTTCAATCCAGTGAAGACCATGAGAACCATACATCTTTAAGTCGGCCTCCGTTCCACGATCATAAGCCTCAGGATTCCCCCAACGGAAAAGTATCTGACCACCTTTCCCTGAATTACCTCCAGTGTCTCCTATGGCCTCTTCCGTTGTAGTGCTATGATCTATTATCCAAGCTTCTGAATTATTCCTTGAGTTAATAATAATCTGATCCAACTCCTCATTATAATCTAAAGCATTACAGTGCCATCGATCTCCTCCACCCCAAGAAGTGGGCCCTTGGTAATTGATGTCCACCTTTCCAATATTATCGCTTATGTCCATAAAATTAGGCAATGAAGAATCAACCTCTTGTATCAAATGATTTTTAAGATTCCACTCCCAGACAATTTCATATTCTGATTGATTAATGGGTTTAATTTCATAAACTAGCTCGGACCATAAGTTAGAAGCTAGCGACCCCATTTCTTGCAAGTATTGAAGACTCAAATCCTCCCAGGCCAGTAATAGTATGTTCCCATTAGGCAGCATTATGGCATCGTGGTGTTGTACAACTCTATTACCATTAATGATATATTGACCTAAGATATCATTATCCCAATCTACTACTTCAACTCCACCTCCGACAGAGGCTTGATTTAAGATAGGCGAACTAACTTTAATGGTCCGAAGCATCTGACCATTTTCTAGCATCCGTGCTGCCAATCCAGGCCTAAAGGTCCGATTCCATTCATTCACCAATTTCCCACACTCATCCACCAGATAACAATTGGTTGTTGCTGGACAAAAGAAGACCAAGCCCTCCGTTACATCTTCCGTATACTTTGTTACACCAACTGTTCTTTCCTGTGCGAAAGAACCAAATTGTAATACTATAAAAATAGTGATGGCTAAAAATTGCTTCATATTATCCTGATTGTCTTTGTATTGGCAATTAATGAATACTTAATAAATGTAGCTTGAATTTAGCTAATTCGTCCCTAATCGTTGAAAGATTAAAATAAGTTGGTCAATAAGATTGAAATCTAGAAGTAAAGATGACAGTTGTTTTCCATATGACATAAGGGCTCGTGATTAAATCTATTTAGAAAAGATGTCACAATTTCAGTAAAAATTAGAGGTTTAATAGGCATCAATCAACACAATAACTTCATCAAATCAAATTAATAGATGCGTTTTTCCTTTCTTTTCCTCTTTACTTCACTAGTCAATCTTCCGCAGGTACAGAGTCAAATTTCTGCAGAAAAAATAGGTCTAGTCGTTTCAACGAAAAAGGCCATTCAATCATATAATAATACCATTGATCTACATCAAACAAACAAGGATTATTTAATGAATCGCCTCGGCGGAAGAATTTCTTTTGGTTTGAATTGCCGGCTTTCATTTGATACTGGATTATACCTTGATCATCACAATATTAAACTGATATCAAGTGGTGGCAAAGAACTCTTTACTAGAAGCAAAAGCGACACTGGACTTGAATTAAGAAATACTTCCCAAGAAATTAATCATCTAACGAATCATACCTTAGTCAATACTACCATTCCGTTTAACCTCATGTTTAGAACCTTCATTAGTAAATCTTGTGTTACTTATGTACGTTTAAGCTATAACCACTCTTTCAATATTTATGAATCCGAAAAGTATGCAGATGAATTTGTCCTAACTGATGTACTTAATAAAGAAATCACACCGAGCATGAATGGTGAGTCTTGGGGTTTTAATTACTTCGGATCGGATATTGAATTTGCCTTTGGAAATTTCTGGAACTTAGATAAATTAAACGCCCATTTATGCATTGAGCCTACCATCACTCTTCTTTCCAGGAGGACCAGTAATCATGCGATTACAGATCCTGGATTGGTTCTTTATGACAAGCACCAGAATGCGTTTTCGGCGATTGGTTTTGAAGTGATGTTGTATAAGAATTTGTAGTGGGGATTTTGGGTTCCATAACTAAAGTGTTACTTAGATTGGTACTACTTAGATTGGGGTATACTTAGTTAGAAGCGTTGGGTCTTTTAAATTAATTCCTGGACTAGGATGCGTCGAATGGAGGGATGGTGGGATAAATGTTTATTGCAAACTAAGGCATCTTATTTATGTAGATAATCAATGAAAATCATTTTTTGGGATTTACAACTTAGATTGAAAATGATACTTGTTTGTGTGTGTGTGTGTGTGTGTGTGTGTGTGTGTGTGTGTCATCCTTCAATCCCTTAATCCATTCATCCTAGTCTATTTTATTTTCAGGATGACCTACATTAATAACACGCTTATATTCTAAACGCCGGCTCCCAAAGTTTATCAATAGACCAGTAGGCAAATCATAAACTTCACAATAGTTTAATGCTTGAGCCAGGTGTGCCTCCTCTAAATTAATCACCGCCTTCAATTCTACCATCACACGATTACCGACAAAGAAGTCCACTCTACGTTTCCCAATTTCAATATCGTCATAAAATATTTCCATCTCCATTTCACGGACAAAATCGAGTCCTTGCTTTTCCATTTCAATTTGTAAGGCTCGTTGATATATTACTTCTTGAAAACCGTTCCCTAGTTTTGTGTGAACGGTCATGGCGCAACCAATAATCTGATAAGTTAAATCGTCTTTTATTTTTTCTTTCATTTACCGCGGGTAATAAAGTTAATGAGTGTAATGGAATGGAGGTTAACTGTTAAAACAATTCCTGGACTAGGATTCGTCGAATGTAGGGATGATGGGATAATTATTTATAGGGGACTAAGGAATCTTTTAAAATCGATATTCAGTTGAGAGATATTTATTTTAGAATTTCTTTTCAAGATTTTTGAATTAGATAAGATGGAAAGAAGCTGTTATTAAAAATACATTCATCCTACCATTCTTTCATCCATTCATCCTAGTCCATGAATGGCGTT
>JAHDGF010000047.1:11926-32659 GCA_020627785.1 Saprospiraceae bacterium | reverse complement strand
TACAAGGGACTAAGGTATCTTTCTAAATCAATATTCTGTTGAGAGATATTTATTTTAGAATTTCTTTTCAAGATTTTTGAATTAGATAAGATGGAAAGAAGCTGTTATTAAAAATACATTCATCCTACCATTCTTTCATCCATTCATCCTAGTCCATGAATGGCGTTGAAACACCAATACTCAATTCCTAACAAAGAACTTTACTCCACTTTCTTTACCTTGAGCAATAAAGTTAATGAGTGCAATGGAGTTGAAGTCAACTTTTAAAACAATTCCTGGACTAGGATGCGTCGAATGGAGGGATGATGGGATAATTGTTTACAAGGGACTAAGGTGTCTTTCTAAATCAATACTGAGTTGAGAGATATTTATTTTGGAATTTCTTTTCAAAGACTTCTGAATTAGATGCGATGGAAAGAAGCTGTTATTAAAAATACATTCATCCTACCATTCTTTCATCCATTCATCCTAGTCCATGAATGGCGTTGAAACACCACTACTCAATTTCCTACCAAGAACTTTACCCCACTTTCATTTACCTTGAGCAATAAGGTTAATGAGTGTATTGGAATGGAGGTTAACTTTAAAAACAATTCCTGGACTAGGATGCGTCGTATGGAGGGATGATGGGATAATTGTTTACAAGGGACTAAGGTATCTTTCTAAATCAATATTCTGTTGAGAGATATTTATTTCAGAATTTCTTTTCAAGATTTTTGAATTAGATGTGATGGAAGGAATCTATTATTAAAAATTACATCCATCCTAAAATCCTTTCATCCATTCATCCTAGTCCATGAATGGCGTTGAAAAAGTAATACTCTTCTAAAGTAAAAAAGGCATAAATATTCAAGCGAGCTTGATATTTACACCTTATTTACTTTGATCAAAAATTTGATTCTATGGTGGAGCCGCAGAGATTCGAACTCTGGTCCAGACAAAGCATTCCAAAACTTTCTACATGCTTAGCTTGTTCTTAAATTTTCGACGTCGGGCAGGTGTACAAGCAACCAGCCTTCAGCTTATCTTCAATTGAGCTTCGGAGTTACGTCAAAGACCCGCAACTCCTAGTCCAAGTGGCAGCGCTAGGCATACCGGGTTGATACACTTAAAAGTAGGCTATTAGACTTCCCCTACAAAGTGCAACTAACAATGCTAATTACTAAATTAGGCAGCTAGTGCGAAGTTTCTTTCGCCAATTAAATTGTGATCATCATTTGAACGAAGTAAATGATCAGTCCTCCGACATGCTTATTAAAAAATAATCTCTCCTGTCGATTCCAATTCGGCCCCATATTTCAAAGAACAATGACTGCAGACTTACGCAGCTATTCAAGAACGAAGATAATCGTAAAAAAGTTTCCTAGAGTGATCACTTCCACAATATTCTCCCATAAGCTCATAATTATGCTTGCGCAAATGTTATTCCCCCAAAAAAACGACCGAAAGCCTTCTATTTATCACATTAAATTATAATTGGTTTTCTAGCTAGGATTTAGAATTATCAATGGCATCTACACATAGCTACCCCCGTTAATTTGAAGAGCGGAAGACACTATAATATATATGATTACTGCAGTCAAAATCATATTAATAATTTTAACCATATAATTTTTTGAAAGCTGAGGATAAGTCCTCAGATACTCTATCTTCGCGAGCTTTTGCATGAAAGAAATGATATGACTGCCTTGTTGAGAAATTTAACCGCAAATCCAAAAAATGACATCCTATCAGGAATTACTGTGGCCTTGGCCTTGGTTCCTGAAGCCGTTGCTTTTGCCTTTGTTGCAGGCCTTGATCCACTTGTCGGATTGTATGGTGCCTTTATCATGGGAATTATTACCTCTGTTTTTGGAGGAAGACCTGGGATGATCTCTGGTGCCACTGGAGCCATGGCTGTAGTGATGGTTCACTTAGTACAAGAAGGAAACAGCGTAGGAGCTGCACCTGATACTGCCATTCCTAATCTCGGATTACAATGGCTACTCATCACCCTTATCATCGTCGGCTTGATTCAAATCTTCGGAGGCCTCATGAAGCTAGGGAAATTTGTCAGACTGATACCCCACTCCGTCATGATGGGATTCGTGAACGGTCTGGCCATAGTCATCTTTTTAGCCCAGCTCGGCATGTTTACCAAAACCGTGGATGGGGTTAAATCCTACCTACAAGGTAGCGAACTATATACCATGCTAGGACTAGTCGGGCTTACCATGGCCATTATGTACTTCTTACCCAAACTCACCACCAAATTCCCTGCAGCTCTTGCTGCCATTATCATTGTTGCAGCAGTTACCATATTCGGCAACATGGACGTGAGCACCGTTGGATCTTTTATCAGAGATGGTGGAGGAACCGGACTTAACGGCGGACTACCGACCTTTCAGACGCAACTCTTGTCCATGACCAATACTGTTGGAACCAATTGGAGTCTAATTATAGTAACCGCCTGTTTATTAGCAGCCGTTGGTTTGATTGAATCTCTCATGACCTTGAATCTAGTGGATGAATTAACGGAAACTCGTGGATCTGGAAATAGAGAGTGTATCGCACAAGGAGTTGGAAACATCCTTTCAGGTCTCTTTGGAGGAATGGGAGGTTGTGCGATGATCGGACAATCCATCATCAATGTAGAATCCGGAGGAAGAGGAAGGTTATCAGGAATTACGGCTTCTGTATTTTTATTAAGCTTCGTACTTTTTGGCTCCGCATTGATTGAGCAGATCCCTATTGCGGCCTTGGTTGGAGTAATGTTCATGGTTGTTATTGGAACCTTTGCTTGGAGTAGCTTTAGAATTATTAATAAGATCCCGAAAGCCGATGCCTTCGTCTTGATAGCAGTTTCAGCCATAACCGTATGGCAAGATTTAGCCATTGCAGTAATTGCAGGTGTAATCATGTCAGCCTTGGTCTTTGCTTGGAATAATGCAACGATGATTCGGGCAAGAAAGAGAATGAAGGAAGATGGAACCAAGGTTTATGAAATTTGGGGCCCTTTATTCTTCGGCTCCGTTCAAAACTTCATGGCCAAATTTGATGTAAAATCAGACCCAGATAAAGTTGAGCTAGACTTCATCGAATCTAAGGTCAGCGATCACTCAGGAATTGAAGCATTGAGAAACATCGCTAATAAATACTTAGATTCTGGTCGAGAAATCCAGATCGTTCACTTAAGCCCAGAATGTAAAACTTTACTTATTAAGGCTAATCCAAAGTGGAGTAAGTACATCATGAACAATGTCGATGACCCCAGATACTACGTGGTTACTGACACGGTAGACTCAGAAGTCTGATATCTTACAAAACCATAGAAAAAACTTGACCTTCAACACAATAAGCACTATACTATCGCGCTTCGAGCACTTTACAGAATAAAAAGCAACTAAAACACAGTCTGCTTGAATTAATATTAAAAAAGAGTTACCTTATGGAATCGCTTGAAAGCAGGTGATTTTTAAGCGTTTATTGATCACTTTTTAATAATTAGTATGGATATAAAAGTTGAAAGAGACAGTTTAGATGGTAAAAATTATTTTGAAAAGTATGCCATTGAGCATTTACAGGATTATTTTGATAAATATCGATTCCTAGAATCAATCAAAATATTCTGCAGAGGCTCAAAACACCCTACAAAGAAGATAAAACTTCAAGCCCGATTAAAAGGGAAAGATGTTTTTGTCGAAGCAAGTGGAATCACCCACGACCACGCTTTAGACGCAGCATCAAAAAAATTAAGAACTCACGTTGAAAAGTACAAAGGGAAACACTATAGACACGCGAGCTAAAAGAAAAAACAAAAAAACTTATGAATTAGTTAAAAGGCATTCCACATGGAATGCCTTTTTTTTGTCCTTCAAATTCAAAACATCTTAAAATATCTTCAGTTCTTAGGTGCTTGCTCTTTCAATTTTTGCCCAGTTCTTAAAGAAAGACCTAATCTTGCAATCAAGCCCTTCCCCAAACGCTCTCCCTCTATAAAACCATCCGTCTTATACCCTGCTTGTAGATAAAGGCCAATAGGTATTTTATTATTGAAGGAATGATTCAACTCTCCCAGTATCCTTCCTCCACCTCCTTCCAAGGTATTATTAAAAGATAAACCCCCAAGCTCTAAGCCAGGCTGAAACCAATAATCAATTGTGAACCCAAGCTTGGTTCTTTCATTCATCACTTTATCTAAATTAAATCCAATTCCCCAGAAATTATCCAGCTTCATATCCCCTATCCTGAGATCTAAACTATAAATGGATTCATTTTTTTGAAGTGATTTTCTAAAATATATTGGCCACCAAAAGAAGTCAATCCATACCTAAGTGTCGGAAGCCAATCTGTTTGATTTAGGCGAATCATTGGAAATTTAAAAGCTTCGTCGCCATCAAATAAATAAACTTTTGCGAAAGCGTACATAGAAAATAATTGAAAGGTGTTCCCAAAATTCAAAAATGCTCCCCGCAAAAGATCATCCAAGGTAAACTCATAATTGGATTCATTAAAGTGACCGTAACTTCCATTAACCAACGCGAGGTAAGCCAGAATATCATTCCCTACTTCATTTCTTGCACCGGTCTTTGTTCGATAGGCTCGCGAGAGAAGAATAATCTTTATCCCACACAAAAACCAAATCGCTTTGCCCGAGACATGATACCGTAATAAAAATAGTCGTGATTGCACAAAGAATAAATCTCATAGTGCGCACAAGTTCAAACTATTAACCGAATTATCTAAATTTCTATCCCTTTCAATTTTCGATAATGCTCTACAGCAAATGCATCAGTCATGCTAGAAATATGATCAAGCACATTCATCGTTTTTAAATAAGGGGCATCTTCTTCCTTTGGTCTAAACTGAGATGGAATGAGACTGACCATGGTGCGATCTACTGGGCTTTTAAATTCCTTTAGTACGGCAGGTAGGTACATTTCCAATAAACCAGACATCACATTAAATCCTGCTACTTCAATTTCCAACACCTTCGGGTGCCGATAAATTTGATGCAAGGACATTTCCTCAATATGCGCCAATGATTGAGTGGTTGATTCGATTTTTGAGAACAAACTAGCATTGAAATCAGAGTGAATAATGGCCTCCTCATTCTCAAGAAATATCCTAGAACATTCAAGTGTCAAAGTATTAATAGCCTTCGCTCGCAAATATGATATCGCTTCATTATCATCCCCGATAGAGCTATAGGTCAATTGAATCTTGGTAAAATCATCAGCAGGATTATCGATCTCTTCAATGACCTTCAAGAATGCTTCTGACACAACAGTTTTAGAAATGATGCCTAATCGATGGGCATCTTCCATATCGATGATGTTATAACAAATATCATCCGCAGCTTCCACCAAATAAACGAATGGATGTCTCTTATAAACTATAGGATCGGTTCCGTCTGAAACAAAATTCAAGTCCTTCACTAACTGTTTAAAGATGGCTTTCTCTGATTGAAAAAAACCATACTTTTTCGTATGCTTCTTCTTTTTATTTATCGCGATTGACTCGCATGGATATTTCAATATCGCTGCAAGACAAGCCTTTGTCAGCCCCATTCCAAGTGCAGACTTTCCATGAAAGGATTGCGTCAATATTCTAAGCGCATTGGCATTGCCTTCAAAGTTGGTTAAATCTTCCCATTCAACATCATTGTAAATCTCTCGTAGCTTAGTGCCTTCGATTGAGGTCTCACTAAATGATTTAAAATAATGAGAAATGGCTGCCTCCCCAGAATGACCGAAAGCTGGATTTCCAAGATCATGTGCCAGACAAGCGGCGCCGATGACATTGGACAATTCATAGTAATAGAATTGATAGTCAAGACTCTCTTTCTCAAAATGTTTCTCCGCCAACGAACGACCTACAATGGTACCGATTGATCTTCCGACGGACGCCACTTCGAGTGAGTGCGTCAATCTATTGTGCACAAAGGCTGTACCTGGCAACGGAAAGACCTGTGTCTTATTCTGAAGTCGACGAAAAGCAGAAGAGAATATGATTCGATCGTAGTCACGTTGATAACTTGAGCGACTTAAATCACTGCGTTCCTGATTGCGCTCCGCTTCGCTCAAATAACAGGTAGACCACTTTTCTTTTATGGATGATTCAATGGAAGATTTCATTTAACTCTCTTGATTAAAGTACGCAAGAATTGCTTTTTCGATCTCCATGTTAATATCCCCATAGCCCTTCTTTTCAAATTTCTCCCCGAGTATGCGATCATGTAAATCAATGTATCGATCTGTTACTTGATTTCTAAAATCATCTGGCATGGTAGGCATGGTCTGTCCTTCTAATCCTTGAAAATCATTCTCCATCAACCACTCCCTCACAAACTCCTTAGATAATTGTTTTTGTCTTTCTCCTTTCGCCTGTCTTTCTTCATATCCCTCCTTAATGAAGTATCTGGAGCTATCTGGCGTATGGATTTCATCTATTAAGTAGATCTGGTCATTTTTAATTCCAAACTCATACTTGGTATCCACCAAAATCAATCCTTGCTTGGCTGCCATCTTAGTTCCAAGGTCAAACAATTTTAGGCTATAGTCTTTTAATTTACTCCACACCTCAGGCGTAACAATTTGTTGGTCTAGGATTTCCTCTTCAGAAATATCGACATCGTGTCCTTCTTCAGCTTTGGTGGCTGGAGTGATGATTGGACTAGGGAAAGCGTCAGATTCAATCAATCCTTCAGGCATAATAACTCCGCAAACATTTCGATTTCCAGACTTGTAAATTCGCCAAGAATGTCCAGCAAGATAACCTCTGACTACCATTTCTAGTTTGATGGGATCACAGCGGTGGCCGATGGCAACATTGGGATGCGGTACAGAAATCAACCAATTAGGAACAAGCTCTTGTGAAGCTTCTAAAAAGTGTGTCGCTACTCCATTGAGTACCTGTCCTTTGTAGGGAATTGCTCTCGGTAGTATGTGATCGAAAGCAGAGATTCGGTCGGAAGCCACGATGGCCATTTCATCTCCAAAAAAATATACATCACGTACTTTCCCACGATAGAAATCTGTTTGATTAGGAAAGTTAAAGTTGGTTTCTTTTAACGCCTCTTGCATTGGATACTCAGAATTCGTCTGTTATTAAAATACATCACGAATGTAAGTATTTCCTTCACATCTTTTAAGCGTGCAAGCTTTTTATGACTTTCGTCAAATGGGGAAAATCTTAAGTAAACCAGATCTATCTAAATCTCACTTGAAATTTCTCAGACTAAAATGCTATCTAGCCTTTAAGAACTTTCCTGATTCAACGAATAATCCTTCACTTGTGATTACATAGATGTAAGTCCCTGAATCATAAGCAGACACATCAAATTCCAGGAAGCCAAAGTCTGACTGCCATTGTAATTTTTCTCCTAGAAAGCTGTAAAGTGTCACATCAAAGGACAAATTAGGATCAGGATGAGAGAAATTTATATAACTAGAGGTTGCTGTAGGGAAGACTGAAAAATCGTCTTTAACCTCTATGATGGGTCTAGTGGCGCGGTCGTAAATTTCAATGTTATCAAACATGACCACATCGAGAGAATCAAGACCAGAATCATACGTATTCGCCACTCCGGATAATACCAAACTATTAATTTCAATAGGCCCCTGATAATCTTTGGTCAACTCCAAAACATGGTTAACAATCCGACCATTTTCCTGTCCATAAATGAGCGGATAATCTATGCTATCTGTTGTCACAAAAACCATTGATCGATGATTTTCATCAATGTCTTCTATGGCTGGACCATTGCGCATCTGAACCAAATCAAAGGAAAGGACTGGATCTTCCATTCCTGTAACATTAATGCACGCCTCGAGTGAAGCAGCCTCCGGATTCTGATCATAAAAATCTTCGGCACTAAGACATCTATTCACTGCGGTATATACCCGATTGGTGGCAATGGCTAGACGTTCGGAACCTCTGTATCGAAGCAAAGAATCTTGGGCGAGCCAGGTCTGAATATTGAAATCAAAATCTTGCTCAAAACTTCTATCATCAAAAACTTGCTCATAGTCTTCTGTCAAAATCTCTCTTAAACCAAATTGAGATTCAACTTTATTGTTATCTGATGTTAAATCATCTTCATAAATCAGCTCTGCAGAAAAATCAGTAAATCCAGGCATAAAAGAAAATCCACCAAAGGATCTGAAAGAAATGATATTTACTCCTGGCTCAACATCATTATAAATTAAATATTCAAAGGTCTGCTCTTCTAAGTCCGTAGTAACTTTTAGTTGTACTCTATCATCTTCTGTAATCGGTGTACACCCATCATTTCTTAGATCAATTCTATATGATCTTATTTCCGTCGGATTACATTCATCATCAACTCTAAATTGAAAATCTCGTAGCACTAAATCTTGTCCAAAATTCTCATAAAATCTGATATCAGATAATAAGGTATTGTTTACTTCTATATCATCAACATTATTAAGGACCAGTTGAAGATCTCTAGAGATGTCTGGATCAAAAGTAATCGGTGTTGTAAATTCATAATACACTGAATCACTCGGTGGTAAAACATCTGTCAATTCAAAACTCTCCTCTATCTCAGTAGCACCATTAATAATGTAGCTAATTGAAATCTCTTGTCCTGGCAAGTAGGTATTATTCCCAACATTTCTCACAATTACAGCAGGTCTTAATTCTGCATCTGGACATCCGAAGTATTCTTCTACCACCTCTTCTAAAGCCAAGTCAAAGTCATTGAATCCTAATTCTAAACCTACCGCCTTCCATGCTTCAATCACCGCAAGATACTCTTCTGAGTTTTCCCCATAAACTTCTTTCACATACTCTACCGTTGAACTTAGTGCCACACTGTAATTACTGCTCATGGTTAAGAATCCTCTTTGCACTTCATAAACAATGTCAATGGCCTTGTCCCAACCAATGGATGGAACATCATATTCATACCCTACTTCATTGGTTCCAGATACTCCTTCTACCAATAGATAAAACCAGTGGTTAAAGACTCCACTATTGGTGTGTACTCCTCCTCTATCTGAACTTCCAAACTCCCAGTTTTCTCCGTGATAAAATCTTGGGTCATTCTTTAAGCCTGGATCTGACATGGATCGAATCCCTGGCTCTGTTTGATCCAATAAAAATCGTTTGCCTACTTCCCACGTAAAGTTTCCTGGGTCATAATCTTTCTCAACAGCCTTTCCAAAAATATCTGCAATTGATTCGTTCAATGCTCCGGATTCATCTTGATAAACCAGGTCAGAGCCGAAGTCAATATGACCATGTGTAAATTCGTGCGCAACAACATCAATGGTGGTTAAAGGACCGTAGCGATTACAATTACCATTTCCATAACTTGTAACAGATCCGTTCCAGAATGCATTGGCGTAATACCTAGAATTAACATGAGCGATGGCCACGAGAGCTCCTCCTTCTCCATCAAGCCCATCCCAGCCAAACTTTTCCATCATATAATCATAATATGAGGAAGTACAAGAATGTAGATCTCCAGCTATTTCATCAAAATCTTCATTGAAATTATCCCAATAATTATCTTCGTCCGTGAAGCTGTTATAATTAAAATCTGCGCTTGTATTTCGATCCATTCCGTTTAGGGTATAAATCCCATCTCCTCGAGTTCTATCAATTAATTGAAATTCATCCGGTCCGATTGAATCTGTGGTAATGTTCCTCTCACCATAGTATCTTGTTTTTGCCTTTCCTTGTGCGGTAGAACATATTTCCGTAAAATGGTTTACTATTTTTCCGGTGTGTGCATCAACAAAAACTCTTTCCTTAATAGGGTAAGTTTCTCCTTCGGCCTCTACCATCAATTGATAGGTCAATCGGTAGTTGCCAGAGAAGTCCGGGAAGCTAGAATCAATGATGGATAAACCTAAATTTACTACCTCAATGTTTTCAATTTCTTTGTAGTGGATATTGTATTCGCTCAAGGCAAATTCATGTGCTGATTCAACGGCAGATGAAAGGTTTAATGATGGTGTCGTGTTTAAATTAATTTGGGGATAAAGTGTTCCTGAACTTTTTTCAATTCTATTGTTGCGTTCATGTAGAAAATAAACCCCTCCGTATATCTTGAGTCCGTCGTATTGTTGCTGATACTTTAGTCTGGTGAAGCCCGCTTTACTTTTATGTGTATCCATTGGAATCAATTCATCTTTAGCACCTAATCCAAGACTTGTCGCCTCGATGGCTAAGAATTGTTCCGCATTTAATTGTGGATTGGATGGATGATGAAATTCATTTGATTTAAAAATTGATCTCTTTGATCTATCAGCATCATTCATTTGCCCATATAGGCTTACCAAACAAAAGGAAAAGAATAAGATTAGCGGCTTCTTCATAGTAGAAATTGTTCCCTTAAATTAAACAATTCTAAGCACAGTAGAAGGCTTTTAAAAGAATAGAATACAGCTATGTATTAAAACGGACCTAGTGGAACTAGAAGTTGGTCACTGTGTTGCGGTCGATCAAGATGTCTTTCAGCTCTTTTAGAGCGGCGTACTCCTTGGGAAGCACCTTTTTAAAAGCATCTTTAACGGCGAAATAGGTGCCTTCTTCTAAGCAAGGAAGGGCTTGCTTAATTTTGTTTTTGACTCTCCTAACATCGTGCTTGATAATCCCTCTGATGGAAGGAATTTCATGCCAATCAGCTTCTATAGCAATGGTTTTGAGTGTTTCACCATCGGTGCCTTTAATATCATCAAGCTCAATCACTTGGTAATTATTCTCTGTTAATGATTTGACTACACCCTCTGGTAATTTCCACGCTTGTGGATCCTTATGAAGTTTAGGATTTATCAAAAATACCTCGAGTCCGGCCTCATGAAACCTATAAATAACTAACCTTGCTTGATCTAATACACTCATTGTTTATGATTGTCTGTTAATTAACGAACAATATCCCAAAGATAAGGTTCAAATCTTAGATGAGACTACTTATTGCAATTTTTTAAATGTATTAATAATTGATAATCAATAATGGTCTGATTAAAATTTAGGTTCTTTGCTCTATGGGTTGCGAAAAGTAAAATCATGACTTAGCCATAATAGAGGAATTTGATTAAACATCGTTGATGACAACTTCTGGAATTGAGTATCCATTTGCGAAAGCGGGTACATCCAATTTTTATCTCAATCTTTGAGTACTTCAAGTCTTTGCTGGATCCGTTCTGTAGAAGTTTTACTTACTCCACATTCTTTTGCAATGATTGGCCAATTATCTAAGGCAGCATGAACTTGCTCAATGATTAGGTCAACCTTTTTAACACTAAATTCTTTGGCTAGGTCTTGAAGGTGTTTTCTACCAGGATTAGCTCCTTCTCCGGCAATGCGTGTTATGTGTTCATCTATACTTGTAGAGGAATAGGTCAAATCATAAGCTGGAGCTAGGGTCCAATTTCCCGTGGAATCCATAAGCCAAGAAAAATTCTTTGAATGATCATCTCTGTTGTGGCTATATACATTAAAAGCCGCAAGGCGGAGTATTTTCTCTCGGGCCATTGCCGTCCGTTCTAACTGATAGGCAACATCCATGATGTGTCCATAATCTATATTACTCAATCGAAAATTATCATGCGTTAATCCTGCCATAGAGTGCATGTGCATTCTTTTATTTCCTACTCGATCAAATCTCTTTGTAGCAAAAACTTTAAATCCTTTTTTACTTTCAAGCAAACGAGAATCACTCATTTGGATATTCGCAAGCAAGGCCATTTTATAATATGCATATTCAATGTTTGCGATATCAGGAGGATCGTCAGAACTTGGGAACTTAATAATCCAATGCTCAAAGTTTTCGGGTAGTTTGGTGATTCCATGAATTAACTGTCCGGTTGACTGGTTATAACCAACATTTACCTTTGGTCTTGCACCACCTGAAGAACCTCCTAAATGAAACAATTCATCAATTAAATCTTCACTGCTGCCCTTATAAACTTTATCTATTGCAGTTTTTAAACCATCAATATTTATTTCATCCCTATAAGCATCTGCCTCATTGATAGCAGGCCGATAAATTAGAGCACCCTTTCCATTTTCGCCAATGTAAGCCAACTGATCTAAAATATTTATCTCATTCAATGAAAGACCTTGCTTTCCTAAAGCGCGGTTTAAGAGTAACATCCCCCACCCATCAGGTAAGGAATCATCAAAAAGTCCAAAGATTCCATGAAAAGGATCAGGAGGCGCAACTTGAATTTCATTATTGTATTTAACCTTGAATGGCGAAAGGTTTAATCCAAGGGTTAAGAAATTATCATCGTATTTGAAATAGACTAATCTCTGATCTAATATCAATTGACCAACTTTAATTTCCTCCTGAGAAAACAAGATTGAAACATTTATTTTTTTTTGTTTGTGAGATGTGCTCTTCAAATTCCTTTCATCGTTCATTACTATGAATTAAAAAGCTTTTCAATACGCTCTATGTTTAAAAGCTTGAATAAATTTTCAAACTCGTCCAAACGATTGAGAGACTCGGCAAGCTTAAGCAAAGATTCAAGAGAAATTTTTCCAGACTGCTCAAATCTTTTGATACTTCCATAAGAAACTCCAGACTTCTCTGCTAGAGCTAATTGTGATAGACCTAATTCTTTCCTTAGTTTGGATGCGTTCTGAGCAATTGAAATTAATATATCTGACGGTAGTTTGTTAATGCTATACTTACCCATAGTAGCTAATATATTATCAATAAATGAAAGAATCAATAATTATAGATAATATATTATCTATAATTTACAGTCCTTCATAACTAGGCGTACGAGAATTTTATTTCGAAGACATTTTTAAAAAAACTTCAAAGAGACTTCAAATCCTGCATTACAATCAATGCAAAATCTCTTACCCATACATACATTTGCGAAAGCGAAATCACACCACCACTCTCTTATCATTGATCTCAGCCACATAAATGGCCAAGGCAGATAAGCCTCCGAAACAAAGAAAGCCCAACACCAATGGCCCCACAGTTTCATCGTATTGCATCCCAATAAAGGTCCCAAATGGAACAGAGATAAAGGTGGACATTGAACCTACAACTGCGGCTCCTAAACCAGCAATGTGCCCCAAAGGCTCCATTGCCAAGGAGTTTAAATTTCCGAATAGGATGCCTACAAAAAATACCGTAGACAGTAAGTAAATCATAAATACAAACAAAGATGGTTCTGGCAAAATAAACTGAATCAATAGATAAAATACAATCGAAATAGTCACAATGCAAAAGGAAGCCCACTTCACCATTGTCTGCATTCCAAGTCTAAGCACCAATCGTCCATTCACAAAGGAAGCAAGACCAACACTAGCGGCAACCATGGCAAAATATAAAGGGAATCTTTCGGCTAGATTAAACTGAATCTGAAAAATTTGTTGGGATGAATTTAAAAAGCCGACAAAGGCACTTGAAATAAAACCTGCGGCTAAGGTATAACAAACGGTCCTGCGCGTCGTAAAAACCTCTACCGCTGCTTTTCGCAAATTAGAAAATGAAAAGGGGATGCGATTCTCTTTACTTAATGTTTCTTTTTGCCTCATCGAAAACCAAGCAAAGGCTATTAATCCAAGGACTAAAAGAAAAGTAAATATCACTCGCCAATCAGCAATAAAAAGTATGCCTTGACCTATGGCAGGCGCTAAGGCAGGAACAGCAATAAAGACCGACATAATAAAGGACATTACCTGAGCCATACGATCACCACTATATAGGTCACGGATGATGGCTACACAGACCACTCGTGGACCGGACAAGCCCACTCCTTGTAAACATCTACCAACGAGCATTAATTCAAAATTGGTTGCAAAGAGAGAGAACAAACAACCAATACCGAAAATCGAAAGACCAAGGTATACAGCTGGTTTCCTTCCAATATTATCTGATAAGGGCCCGTAAAATAATTGACCAATTGCTAGACCCAAAAACAAGGTTGAAATGATGAGTTGATTGTCGTTGGGTTCCAATACCCCTAAATCATTACCAATGACAGGAAGAGCTGGCAACATTGCATCAATGGCCAAGGCAGTTAAGGAAAGCATCATGGCCATCAATCCCACAAATTCTGCAAATTGCATTTCTTTTCTACTCATGAGGAGACAAAGCTAATGACAATTCAATAGAAGAGGCAAAAGCATACTCATTCTGTAAATAAAAAATCTGCTGTCAGTCCTAAGACCAACAGCAGATTGTATTTAGAATATCTGAATTCTATTTCAATAGGATCATCTTCTTCGTTATTCGCTCCTCTCCTACTTGCAATTCATAGTAAACCATTCCTGTGGCTTCTAATTCATCTGCATTCACCTCTATAATGTTTGTGCCTTGAACTCCAGACATGTCTATTGTTTTAAGCAACTTCCCTTCTGTGTCTCTAAAAATAAAACGCACATCTTTTTCTTCAGCTAAATCAAACTTGATTGTTGTTGAAGAAATCCATGGGTTTGGTTCGTTCTGGGAAAGAATGTTTTCCACCAAATCAGAGGAATTTAAATATTCGATTTCCATAATCTGGAATTCATCGTCATAAGCTTCTGCAATTGTGATGGAAGAATTAATATCGATGGCATTCTCATCCAATGAACCTTCTGCCTCAATGCTAAAGAGCACTTCATTATTTTCAATAAGCAAGGTTTTAGAATTGTTCCATGAAATTGTAATGTAACCTTCCTCTGGGTTGATGTGGTACGAGTTCTTTTCTAAATCTATCACAGCAGACTTTATTGCTTGAACACTCATAAGCGAAGGATCGTAATCAATGGTCATTTGGAAACCACGCAAGGACTTATCAAAAGAATTTCTGACATCAATCTGATGACCATTGACTCTTCCATGAAGCTCTAAACGCTGGCTACTTCTAGCTTCAGCTTTTCCAATTAAGTTATTTCCAACATCAACGGAGCCATTCACATCTCCAATTTTAACTCCTACGAAATCCGCAATCATATCTGTATTCAATGATTTAATTTCATATCGCTCGGTAAATTCTTGAGCCAATGGATCAATTTCAGGATCGAAGTCAAAATTACCATCAATAAATCTCCAACTATTATTGTTTTGGAATGAATCTGAAATTCCCAGGATCACTTTCCTGATATGCACTAAATCAATACCTGAAATCGTACGACTTTTATTGGCGTCAGCGGCAATGTATTGATATGGCGTCGGCAACGTTGCCAACCCTAATATATGCCTTTGAATGTGTATCACATCCAAGGTAGATACACCATTTAGTACATCATCATTTTTACTAGGCACAATCACATATGCTCCACCGGTAGGCATTTCATCAAAATCATAGACTCCTTTATAATCTGTCATTTCCATCAAATTAGAACCAGAAAGATTAACCATAACTTCATTTACCTCCTCATCATTCTCTGTGACCACTCTTCCTTCAACATCAACCATCTGAATCAAACCAGTACATAGTTCCTCATCTAGGTTATTGGTAATATTCACAAAGGTTTGACATACAGCAGTATTGCCATTTACATCAGTAACCCAAAGGGAGATTGATTGCACTCCTACTTGATTACAACCAAAGGCAATGAGATCATCATTAACATCTGCTGAGAAGCTCACATCCACAGGATACCCGCAAGTGTGGTAAGAGCCTCCATCAAAAGATGCAGAATTTAATACGACCATCTCTGTATCTGGATTCCCATCACCGTCTAAATCCATTGGAATGAGCTCAGATGAAATACCCGAAAGACATATTGCTGTTGGTGTTTTTGTATTAATAATTTCAAATTCCTGAACACAGAAATCTATGTTTCCACAAGCATCCTCTACCGTCCAAGTTATGGTATGCAGCCCGATAGGATATGTACCAGAGGCATTGGAGCCCGTTCCGCTAATATCATTCACCACTGCATTATCAGAATACATATCTATGTTCCAAGACCAACTGAGATCTGAGGGCTGAGAGCAATCATCGGTTGCTGAATTAATCAGCACAATAGAAACTGGACCACAATTGACATCCGTGGAAGTAAAAGTTAATTTAGAACAGTCATTATCAATAACAGGATCAATGGTATTGTAAATCTGTATCACCTGGGTCCATTCCCAAATCAATAGATTACCGTCTGCATCCGTCTGACACCAATTGATAATCTGCCAGTGTCTCAAAATCTTTGCACAAGCACCGGCGCCAGCAACATTGGTAAATATTTCATCTTCATAGTTATGCCCGACAAGGTCGCAGACACCTTCCATCACTACTGGATAACTGGCCTCTACTGGCAATAAGTTAGGATGTGCCGCCCCGACATCACATACATCAAATAGCTCATAATTATCAGGCCAATCGATGTCTGCCTCAGTCATAGGGTCCACCTGTACAAGTGTAATTACTTGAGTACAAGTTGCTGCAACATTCCCTTCATAATCAAGCACAGTAAAATCTCTAGTAATGGTGCCAGTACCACAACTCGCAACATCAGGAGTTACTACTTCTGAAATTGTATTTAATGAACAGTTATCAACAACGGTTGGCGAACCAAAGGTTGCTGATAAATTACTCAAATCATATGGTGTGTTACAAGGAGCTGCCATATCTGCTGGACAGGTCAAGGTCGGCGTCGTTTTATCTTGAACCGTTACATTAATCATGCATTGATTATAATTACCACTGTGATCCCATACTCTTAGTATTACCATCACATCTTGTAATAAATCATCACAGCAGAAACTTACGACATCATCCCAAATCATTTCATCTTCTTGATTACAAGTAGAAACCATTCTTGTTACTTCATATGCTGAGATACCACATTCATCAAAACTACCATCATCAAAACTCTGTGCCCACACCTCAGCTACTCCATTGCTAGGTAATGATACGACTAAGTTTTGCTCACAGATGGCTACTGGTTCCGTGTTATCTTCTACGGTAACTACCATAGAGCAACTTGAGCTATTATAGCATGCATCGTAAACAATATAATTTACAATGTTTTCTCCTACTGGTAAGTTAGTTATTCCACCATTTCCATCAACGAAGGCCCCAGGGAATCCCATTCCATTTCCTTCTACTTGTACATCAACATTTACTACGCTTCCGCAAATATCTTCAACCTGTGCCACAGGTAAGACCACCTCAGCTTCACAACCAATGTCCGTGGACACCGTAAAATCTGATGGACAGGTAATTACTGGATCTAGATCATCCATGATCTCAATGGTCTGTGTTCCAGACCAAACTAAGGTACTACCACACCATGATTCCGTTACCTCAAATCTCCGCATGATCTTCGCCTTGCAGTCATTCGTTGGAATGAGTGTATCTTCGTAGCTAACTGTTGTATTACATACCTCTTCTTGAGGACCTGGAATTAAGAATATTCCATCTCCTGGTCCCATCCCAGTTATGCAATCTGCTCCGAATTCGAATCCAGAAACACACATGATAGGAACTCCTGTACCAGAACCAGTTGTTGGAGCAACCCATGGAGCTGGATACCCGTTACTATCTAACTCAACAACTTCAGAACAGTTGATTGATATGTTGGTTTCTGCTAAAGCAATCGAACTAAAATCAGGTCTAATAACATTTATGGTCTGAACACACGGCACTACGGATTGATTCCCAGATTCATCAACGCCAATCCAAGTTCGTGTGATACGACCTACTAGTTCATCACATTCAAAAACTTCCTCAACTTCATCTATCATGATTATTTCATAGGCACCGCAATTTTCAGTGGCAGTCGGTGGAGGCACTTGATTAATTCCATTACAAGGAACATCAAATGGACCACTATTACAATTTAATACTGGGCCATATTTATCCTCAATGGTAATCGTAGTTGTACAAGTACCTGAAACACAATTTGGTAAGTTCACTGTGACATTGTAAGTTACCCCAATATCATCTGCCCCAAATAAATTCTCAACGACGTTACCTGCTTGATCAGTAATTATGATCTCAAAAGCCTCATATGAGGTTACTGGGAAATCCAGATCTAAATCAAGAAGCATGGCTGGTGTTAAGGAAACTGAACAACTAGCATCTAAGCTAACATTTAAGTGCCCCTGACATTCGAAATCAACACATACAATGACCCATGCTTGATCGTGATCATCTTCATCTCCACCAGTATAAGAACTTTGATCATTAAAGTCATTTAAGTCACTAAATAAATCATTTCCATTATCGTTTGAATTATCATCGTCAGCGAAAGAATCAACATCATCATTGGTTCTATCTTCACCAGTATCATCTTGAGCCCCACTAATCTCAGCCATGTTTACTAAAGCCGTCGGCTCCACACTTTCTGTAGATAACCAAATAGGTATTTCCACGCAAGCACCTGGAGCAATCTGCCCAGTATATGTCGTGGTGGCCAAAGATGGATTTATTAAAGTCCAAGCTGCATTTGAACCATCGGTTGCAAAAGCAAGACCGGATGGAATGTAATCAACCACTTCAATGTTCTGGGCCGTCATATTTCCTTGATTACAAATTTCAATATCAAATTGAACATTGGCTCCAAGTGCATATGGACCTGGATTATCTACAAATTTCCTCAATGCTAAATCAAAGATCGGAAGTAGCTCTCCATCATGATCATCTTCATCTCCTCCAGTACTTGTATGGTCATCATCAGAAGTATAATCATCATTATTTTCATCATCATCCGCGTCGGAATCTATGTCATCATCTGTTGTATCATTTCCTTGATCATCTTGCGAGGTTTCAATTTCAGCAAAGTTCATTGTATTCTCTGAAGTGGCGATCAATTGAACCTCCATATCAATCTGAACTCTTTCGCATTTATCTGGTCCTATTATTCCGGCATACAATAAACTCAAAGAACCATCGGTGTTTTGCGTCCAGCCATTTCCGTCATTAGAAGCCAGAGCTAATCCAGCCTCAGGGTAGTCTGTAATTAAAATATTCTGCGCTGCAATATTACCTTGATTGCATACTTCAATCGTATAGGTAATTACTTGACCTGGAATTACAGGATCGGTATTATCCGTAGTTTTTATTAATGACAAATCAAAGATAGGTGGCCACGCAGGATCACTATCGTCTTCATCTCCGTTGGTACCATCAATATCATCATCTTCCATTACTCCATCATTTTCAGGATCATTGTCAGGATCAGAATCGACATCGTAGTCTGAAATGTCTGTTCCAGAGGTATCCTCGAAAGAACCTATCTCAGCGACATTCATCAGATTAGCAAGTGACGCATCCGGTTGAACCGTTAGTACTATTTCTACGCTCTGAGATGCTAGTGGATTAATTGGCCCAGCGATTACATTTGTTGCCAAAGAAGGATTTACATCTACCCAACCATTCTGATCATTAAGACTGAGCAAAAAGCCGCTCGGTATGTAATCATTAACAAGAACATTTGCTACTGGAATGTTTCCTTGATTATATACTTCAATGGTAAAACAAACATCATCTCCTTCAACCACTGGCTCCAATTCCTTCACTGTTTTTATCAATGCAAGATCAACAACAACCAGTGATTCAAAATCACTATCATCTTCATCATTATTTTCACCATCTATTTCATTATCCGTCATCTCACCATCATTGCTTTCATCGTCGTCTGGCGCACTATCAAAGTCTTCAGGGTCATTTCCGTTTACATCTTCATGTGCACTTATTTCTGCAGCATTTAAATAGTCGTCCTCATTCATGAATGGCTGAACAACCATTTCTATCTGAACTACCGCACTGTCACCCAAGCTAATTGGACCTGGAATGATGTTGGTGTAATTCGGACCAACTCCTGTCCATCCGTTTCCATCCGTTGCACTCAGAATTAAACCCGGTGGAGAATATTCAGTGACTTCTACATTAAAGGCATCTAAGGTCCCTTGGTTATAAACCGTAAGATTGTAGGTTATGACATCTCCTGGTGCTACTGCAGTATACTCAAATGCGAGTTCTTTTTTCAAGGCTAAATCCATAAAGTATGGAAGTGCAGGATCGTGGTCATCTTCATCATTTTCGTCATCGATGGCATCATCCACATATTCTCCATCATTAACTGGATCATCATCTGGATTACTATCAAGGTCGTCCATTTCTTCACCATCTTCATTCTCTGCCATTGTTATTTCCGCATAGTTGGTGTAATCTTCAAGGGTCACTTCTAATCCCAAGGATTGAATTTCTAATACAACACCTAATTGAAAATTGTAGCCTGGTTCTATTGGGCCTGAGATGGTTGTACAAATTGTCGTAGGAGTATTTACTGAGCCTGTCCAATCTATGTTTTGACTCGGATCAAAAATAAAACCTGCTGGTATGTGATCACAAACTTGAATATTGTATGCAGGAATATTTCCTTGATTAAATACTTCAATTAAATATTGAACTGGATCTCCTTGTTGAAAGCTTGATGGATCAGCCTGATTGAAGATTTTTTTACTTAAGGCTAAATCAAATATCTCAAGAGTTTCCGGATCATGATCATCTTCATCATCTTCGTAAGAATCGTTTATAACATCGCCATCATTATTAGGATCCGCATCTTCCTCACTATCTGCATCGTCGCCATCATCAGCGCTGATTTCTGAAACGTTTGTATAACTATCCACCCCACCATCTGTTCTCATTAAGTTAGCATACATCTTTACACAAACCGTATCTCCTGGGACTAAACCACTGGTAATCTCGTAAGTGAAAGCTGGAGCATTGATTGTATCCCATCTTATATCATTTATTGAAGCAAAGGATAAGCCTGAAGGCAAATGATCGGTTAACTCAATGAAGTTAGCTTCTACAT
>JAHDGF010000047.1:0-11826 GCA_020627785.1 Saprospiraceae bacterium | reverse complement strand
CTACATTACCCTGATTGAATACTTCAATATCAAAAGTGATGGTATCACCATAACTAAATGGACCTACCTCTGAAGTTGTTTTTATTAAGGCAGCATCTATAATTTCGAAGTTTTCTGGATCGTGATCATCTTCTTCATCTTCGTAAGAATCGTCGATAGTGTCTCCATCATTATTGGGATCATCATCAGCTTCACTATCTGCATCGTCACCATCATCTGCACTTATTTCTGATATATTTAGGTAATTGTCTACTCCACCGTTAGTCATTACAATGTTTGCAAACATTTTGACACAGACCGTGTCTCCTGAGGCTAAGGCACTAGTAATGCCGTAGGTGTAAGCAGGAGCATTGGCAGCATCCCATCCTATATTATTTGCGGAAGCGAAGGATAAGCCTGAAGGCAAATGATCGGTTAACTCAATGAAGTTAGCTTCTACATTTCCTTGATTGATCACACAAATCTCATACTCCAACAAGTCACCATAAGCATATGGACCTGCTGTTAATAATCGCTTCACTTGAGCAAGGTCATATATTTCAATCATCTCTGGATCATGATCATCTTCATCACCGTTGCTGTTATCGTTTGTATCATCCTCGGTCGAATCATTGTTAGGATTAGTATCTGCTTCGCTATCGATGTCTTCATCTGTAACATCTTCCCCATCCAAGTTTTCAAAACTTTCGAGCTCAGATGTATTGGTCCAAGCACCGGAAGGTGCATCTACACAAGATTGGATTTCAAACTGAATGGATACTACTTCACTCGCTCCTGGAGCTAACGGTCCGCTCATGATTGTCCAGGCAATGCTTGCTCCTGAATCATAGGTCCAGTCTGGGGCATTCGATCCAAGGAAGGAATATCCACATGGCACAAAATCGTTTACAACAATATTCTGAAGATCTACATTACCCTGATTGAATACTTCAATATCAAAAGTGATGGTATCACCATAACTGAATGGACCTACATCAGCAGTTGTTTTTATTAAGGCAGCATCTATAATTTCAGGACCTGCAAAATCACTATCATCTTCGTCTCCATTGGTGCCGTCCGTTGCATCATCCTCCATTGGTCCATCATTAGTTGGATCATTATCAGGTGTGCTATCAACATCTTCTTGCACCGTTCCATCCTCATCTTGAAATTCTGATATTTCAGAAACATTCTTCCAATCGTCAGTTCCACCAGCCATTTCAAGTTTGAGAAATAGAGGAATCGTTATGCATTCAACACCATATAATAATGGCGTAGAATACTCATACGTCAAGGAAGTCGGCGTAGGCCCTGCCCCCATCCAACCAGTATTGAGAGAGGCATCAAAACTATAGCCAACTGGCACATAGTCGCTTATCGTTATATTCATTACTGGATTTGCTGCCTGATTACAAACCTCTATGGCAAATTCAAGAATATCACCGTACTTATAAGGCTCAGGTGTTATCAGTTTCTTTGTTAGGGACAAATCATAAACTTCTACTAATTCTGTATCATGATCATCTTCTGAGTCTGGGTCATTTGTTGGATCATAATCTGGATCACTATCGACATCATCACCATCATCATTCGTTATTTCTGCGACATTTATATATCCACCTAGATCAGCGCATGGTTCAATTTTAACCTCGATGATTAGGGTTACTGATTCACCAGCAGGCAAGCTTTCAATTTCTGTCATTGGAAAGGCCGTTGGGAATAAGGTCCAGTTATTGGCTAGGTTAATGAGTCTTCCCGGATCATAAGAAAATCCGCATGGAAGATGATCCGTGATCTCTACATCAAATGCATCAATGTTTCCTTGATTCTCTACATCAATTTCAAAAATTACATAATCACCGTAATTGTAAGGACCCTCTGTTACTAAATTTTTCTCTAGCGCTAAATCGTAGCAATCTGGCAGAATCTCATAATTGCATGTAACTGTACATCCATTAGAATCTTCAATTAAAATTTCATAATTCCCTGGGGTAAGATTATTAAATATTCCTGACCCATTACTTGTAGCACCATCATCTATACTATAAGTAAACGGTGCAGTTCCACCAATACCTTGAACTAAAATTCCTCCATCATCAAAGGCACAAGATTCTGGTCGAATATTTATGAGATCACAGCTTAAGATTGGTGGTTGTCCTATCGTGACATCACATGTAGTTATGCATTGGTGGGCGTCACGCACAGTTATAGTGTAAGTACCAGCTTCCAGATTTTCAAAAATATGACCATCTTGCCAGAATCCTCCATTCAAATTATAATCATATGGAGCAACACCTCCGCTTGCTGTTACATTGATACTTCCACTATTGTCTTCAAAGCACAATAGATCTTCAAAACTTGCAGAACAGGATAAGACTGGTGGTTCAGAGATAACAATGGTGCAGTTCTTCGTACAGTCATTGGCATCCCGAGTGGTTACCGTGTATGAACCGGCTCCTAGGTTATTAAATACATGACCTGGTTGCCAAGCTCCACCATCTAAACTATACTCATAACCTGGTGTGCCTTCTGTAGCAAGTACCGTAATATTTCCAGTCAATAATCCATAGCATAGTGGTTCATTGGAAATCAACACACATTCTAACTCTTCTGGCTCATTTATTTCGACAGCGCACATACTAGTGCACATTGGATTATCCGTATTTCTAATATAAATATTATAAGTTCCAGCCGCTAGATTACTAAACACTCCATTGGCCTGCCAGACAAGGTTATCCATGCTAAACTCATACGGTGGATTTCCAGCTGAGCCAATAACAGTTACTGCCCCGGTAGTTGCACCGAAACATTCCACATGAGTTACCGAACTGATCTGACACATAGGAGTGTCGGGTGCATTAATTTCAGCTTCACAAGTACTTAAACATCCATTCACATCTTGCACCGAAATCAAATGAGTACCAGGCATCAAATTATTGAAAGATGAACTTGACGTGTAGGCTCCTCCATCTAAGCTATAACTATAAGGTCCGGTTCCCCCATTTACTGCGACATTTATTGTCCCATCATCCGTATTACAATCTGTAGCATCAGAGGCAACAAGACTACAACTTAAAGCACTTGGTTCAGTGATTGTTGTGTTACATATTGACAAACATCCATTGCCATCTCTTACCGTCACTACATAGTTACCTGCACTTAATCCAAGGTAAACGTTTCCGGGTTGCCACCCTCCTCCATTCAAACTATATTCATAAGGTAAGGTTCCACCCGTTGTTGTTATCGCAATTCCCCCAGAAGAATCTCCATTGCAATCTAAAGCAGAGGACTCTATTGAGCAGCTTAAGATCATTGGTTCCTCCAAGGTGATGTCACAACTAGTCACACAAGCATCATCACCATTATCTCTAACAAGGACAGAATAATCATTTGCCGTAAGGTCATCAAAAATATTACTTAACTGCCAACTTAATCCACCATCAATACTATATTCATAATTCTCTTGACCACCGGAAACTATTACACTTATAGAACCATCGTCTCCATCGGTACAACTAGGATCTATGCCAGTCAAACTACAAATCAAAGCTTGAGGTTCCGTGAGAATAATGGAACATTGACTGACACAGGTCGGGGTTTCAACATTACGGATAGATATTACATAAGGTCCGGCTTCTAGGTCTGTGAAGATTCCAGAAACTTGCCAATCAACTCCATTGATTGAATATTCATAATTACCACTCCCCAAACTACCATCGGCTACTAGTATTCCGTCAGACCCCCCATCGCAGGAGACACCAATATTAGAGCTCACTGAACAAATAGGTAAGGTCGGTGAAGTTAAAGTTACAGTACAACTCGACTCGCAACCATTTTCATCTTTTACGGTAACAACATATTCTCCTGCACCTAATGCTGGGAATAGACTTGAAGTCTGGAAGGTAACTCCACCATCAATGCTGTATTCATAGTTGGGAGCTCCACCCATTGCATTGACTACTATCACTCCATTGTCTTCAACGCAACTTGTATCATCCGTTGCACTGATCAAACAGGTCAATTCTTCAGGTTCAGAAACTGTAATGGAACACTCAGCTTCACATCCATTCTCATCTCTCATAGTCATGATATAATCACCTGCTGCTAAGTCTTCAAAGATATCGCCTGGTTGATATGGTCCACCATTTAATGAGTACTCATAAGCTCCAGAACCTCCTCTCGCTTTTACATTTATTGTACCTGAAGCCTCTCCGTAACAGAGGACATCCTCCTTCAATAATTGACATTCTAATAGTTCTGGCTCCGATATATCAAACGATAAAATTTTCTCGCAATCATTCGCATCTACAACAGTTACGAAGTAAGTGCCATCTTTTAAGCCAGTAATATTCTGCGGATCATTATCTGGCGCATCTGGACCATCATTACTCCAGTCAAAACTATAAGGCAAGCTTCCACCGACAATAGTCAAATCAACGGAACCATCATTGGCATCTTTACAACTTGCATTGGTTATCTCACCAGAAATGACCATTTCCGTATGAATCATGGTTTCAACTTGACACTCGTTTGTTAAGCCATTACTATCCGTAACTGTAACTTTATAAATTCCTTCAATCGGAGGATCGATGGTTAATGAACTGGACGTTGAGGTAAAGCCATTTGGCCCAGTCCAATTCCATGAAACAATATCCATCCCAATCTCTGTGAGTACGATGGCATTCTCGGGACAGACCGGGACATTATTTGCAATTTGACAATCAACTAAAACTACTGCAATTTCTGCCGGATCATGATCATCCTCATCACCTGCTGAATTTCCAGTTTCGTTATCTACAAAATCACCATCATTCGCAGGATCATTGTCTGCTTCACTATCAAGATCTGGTGGATTATTTCCGTTTACATCTTCAGCACTATTTATTTCGGCAAAATTCACATAAGATCCACTCACCGGAATTACATCTACTGTAGAAATGAGTTGAATGGTCTCACAATTACCAGGAGTAATTGGCCCGGGAATCGTAGCGAAATATTCTGAAGAAACTGAGCCGGCATTCCAAGTTGGGTTTAGACTTAGGTCGACTGACATCCCGGCTGGAATATAATCAACCACTTCAATATTGTAGGCGTCAATTTCAGCTTGATTACAGACTTCAATATCATAAGTTACCGCGCTTCCAATGGTTACTGGCACCGTCTGCATCGGGTTTAATTTCTTTGTTAATGCCAAATCAAAAGTATCTACTTCAACTTTGGCCAAATCTTCATCGTCTTCGGATTGGTCACCATCGTCATTGTTTGGTGTACTATCCACATCTTCGTGCATTCCCATGGTGATTTGTGCATCATTAATAATGCAGCCGTAATCATCCACCTGAACATCAATCCATAAGGTGTCACAGGTCCCATTTTCTAAAATATCTATATTCCATTCATTCGAACCAGGACTATAACTTCCAGTGGTATGTGAGTGTCCCAGGTAAGAAACTCCACCTGGCAATTGATCTATGATCTGAACATCTGTTTCATCGAAGATCATTCCAATGGAAGGATCATTAACATTACATACGACCATCTCGTAAGTAACCTGACTTTCTAAAGTAAATGGACTAGGAACATTTATGACATTTTTATAAAATTCTAAATCTACACATTCTTTAGAATTCAATGTATGTATCCCTGAAACGCTTGGACATGGATCTGTTGACCTGAAGGCCTTCACAATATAATCGCCAGCGATGATTGGTCCATTCCAAACATTGGTTGGAGTAGAGGCTGAAATAACTTCGAAGGACCCCACCAATCTATACCATTCATAATAGTCATAACCAGGATCCGATGTCAAGGTCGCAGGTGATGGCGAATAGTCAAAACAGAAAAGATCATCTCCACCAATCGACAATTCACCATTAGGTAAAACGGTTACAACAACGTCTGTGACAATATCACAGGTCTCGCTGATCTTCATGGTTACTGTGTATTCATAATCACCGGGAACATCTGAAGTAAAAACAGGATCTAGCAAAGTTGGATCATCTAAATTAGAGGTGGGCATCCAACTTATTTCCACAAAATCATGATATTTCGAAGGCAGATCTAGCTCAAGAGTTAGTGGTATATTTTGACAGGTTTCTGTTTCTGCCAACATCAATTCTAAAGCTTCAATTCCTTCTAACGTGAAAGGCTCATAAGTTTCGCAGTCTCCACTTATTCCAGTCAATATCATATCAGTTGCAATCGTTGGATCAATCAGTCCAATGTATAAACTATCATTGGTTGTTCGCGTTGTAACATTGGATGCAGGATCATAAGTAATGATGTAATTACTACAAGTATCCAAAGCCAATTCCTCCCCTGGGCATAAAAATATTTGAGAAGGAAGATCGATGGCGAAAGAAGGAACCACCTCCGTAAATGGAAGTACATTATTATCACAATTACACTCTGTCTCAAAAACAATGTTTAGAATTACTGGACAGGCTTTCGCCAATGGTACTTCAAAGCAACCTTTCAAAGTTACTAATTCACCATCAAGAACTAGAGTACCTGGAAAGTCCATCGTTCCAATGATAGGATCGAAATAATCAAAGACTCCATTCCCAGTTAAATCTTCATGTAAATTTACGGTAACGGTTCCAGAATAATCTTCACCAGGGTTTTCAATATCTGCTTCGTAACACATGGTTACAGGATCATTACCTCCATCACAAGATCTAGTCAATTGCAATCTTGTCGTTTGCAAAGGACCTTTCAGTTCGACGGTAAAATCCGGATTAACAGAAGATTGAACAAAAAGATCGCAGGTACCTCCATCGGCACATACTTCTGAAGGTCTTAATTCTTTTATATCTACGCCTACTTTATAATCACCACACGGGGTGTCTTCTTCAAAATTAGCCTCAAAGCTGAGAGTAAATTGACCTCCCACTGGCATATTATTATAGCCAGCAAAACACACCTGTGTCTGCGTACCTATAACTGTTACAGTCTCTACACCCACTGATTGGGACGCAGGTATCACATAAGCCATCGAACCAGGGACGTAGGTTAATTCTTCAGGCAAGGTAATACACATTTGCACGCTATCACCAGAAGGTCTTTCTGAAATATTTAAACCGGTCACCTTAAATTCTGCATTGGATTGCCCGCAATATGCTTGCAACGGTTTTGCAGATACTAGGACCTTCGCATAATCATTTGGATTTCCACCTTCGATAATAAACTGATCGCTGTTCACAACACCAGAAGAAAGTGTATTGGGACTACAAGGATCAATTGCGGTTGCCTCAAAGGTAGCTATGGATCCCGAAACAAATTCATCGCAATCCGTCTTCACTAAAAATTTAATGGTAATGTAATTACTATCTAAACTGGAAAGTACTCCTGGAAATCCATTCATGTGAATGTGATTGCTAAAATCATCATCCTCTGGATAACTCAAGATGTTCCCATTAATCATTGGATCGGGAATTGAATAAAATGGAGTTGCTCCAGAAAGGTCAGAATTATTAGGATATGAAGCCATAAAACTTCCAGGCACAATGCTCGCACCATTTAAGGGAAGTTCAAACTCTAGAGCTAAATCTGTGAGCGTTGCAATCTGAACATTTTTCACTAGGGCAGCGACTGGTATTTCGGCACAAAGTGCATATTCTTCTCCGCTTGGGTTTAAAAAGTTCGCTTGCAAATTGGCTTCTTCTGTGACGTATTCATAGCAGGTTTCTATTTCATTGCATCCAGCTGCATTTCCTACAACTGCGGCTAAAATATCTCTATCGAGACAACCAGAAGTAACGGTTAAACATAACTGAGCCACGTCAGGATCTTCTGGACAATATAATAAGGTTGTACCTATTTGGACTTCTGCACATTCGCCTGGAGGCAAATCATCCATTGGAAAAGAATAAGTAGACGTAGAAGGAGTTGATGTAACAAAATTGAATGGAATTGGATTACCAGCTGCATCTAAAACACTAGCTAGGGCAATACTATTTGTTATTGTTATTGATCCAGTAACGCTTTTATGTGTCTCTAAACTAAGATCTGCTCCATCAGCGCAAACCTCAATGGTATTGTATTCAATACTTGTACCAGGAGCCGCGCTCCCTAATAAAAGTCTATCTGGAGTTTGGCTTAGGGCAGCAAAGCCATTGCTAATATCTGTGACATTGTAATCTTCTGAAACACCTTCAAATAAAAATAGTGTATCCAAATCAAAAGCGTCATAATAACTTCCACCATGAGCAACTGGTGTAGAACCATCTCTAGAACAAATTGATGGTAGTTGATTATAAGAACCATCAACTCTTAGCCAACATCTAAAACATGATGGATCTAAAGTTTCACAGGTGTTATACTTGTATTCGATTTCATAATCTGATAGATCTGAAAGTTCGGTTGGACAGATTTTACATAAATCATATTTGATTGTAAATTTATCCAAATAACCTCCGAGTCCAACGCCCATTCCAGGGTAACCATTATCGGCTAGATTAAAAGTTATATATCCTACATTGCCATCCGCAACTGGGCAATATTCATCCACCCCAACTGCCACACATTCATGATTCTCGTACGCCTTCACTTCCAATGGATACTCAACTCCTGCCTCAGAAACTAGTACTGCATTTCCGCAGAACATTGTTGGTGTATAGATCGGCACTCGAATATCTTGCATTTTAAAATAGGGTCGATATTCTTCCGTAAACCAATTCACTGGAGTAGTATTGACTACATTGAAATCATGCATAACTTCACCACCACAATCATCAATATTTATACTTGTTACTGCATTAATATCAGAAGGACAATAGGTAGTAAAAGGAGTATTTTCCCGACAGTTAGTTAAACTCAAAAGACAGTCAGTATCAAACTCGTCAATATAATGTCCTGATGCAACATTTATCATTTGCGGAAGCTCAAACTGAAAATCAGGTTCAACAATCTTTCTTGCTGCTGCTTTTACATTCTTAGTTAAGGGGAGCAAAAATTTCATGTAAATTGTATCCCCTACTTCAATATTAAAGTGAGCTTTTATCTGGTCTAAACAATTACTCTCCTCCCAATCGTCTCTTTCTAATTCCCTGCAATCTTCTAAGGTGTTAAAGTTCCTAAAATACACTCCAAACAAATTCCCATCGTGAAATTCATAAGTGGAGCTACACATTGGAGTGTTGTAAACTTCATCGCCCCAAGGATCAACGGCAGAATAAGAAAAGAAACCAGTGGCACCTGTTTCTGGTTTATCTACACATTCAGAAAAAGCAGACATATCCATATTCTGCCTGATGGTAGAACCTTGTTTCACAAATTCTAATTGCAACAATTCAGAACCACTTGCATCTACCATCAACTCAAGATCATCTGAGCCCCAACCGTTACTTCCTAATTGCGTCATGTTTCCTACAAAATACCATTGATATAATTCAGAAAGTGCTGTTTCCGAATTAAAACTCATCCACCCTTCATAGTACATGGTATCACATGGAAGGAACCTTGTCAAATCTTCTACTGGGACATCTTCAAGATCTACTTTCTCGGTGAGTGTGCCATCTGTATATCCTAGGTTCCATCTTCTAACAGTAGCACCACTAGAGATATCACAATCACAATTACAATCAGCCGGATCAAGTCTAAATTGCACAGCATCGCAAGCCTTGACCAAGGTACACGAGCAATCAGGAGTTACGCATCTCTCAAGCACTTGATGAGTACCAGCCATATATTGAGCTGGAATACAGAGTGCAGTGTCAGCAACTAATTGATACTTATAACATATCTCTTCTCCTATTTCCGGGCTACCAAAGGGTATATTTAATATTCTAGTATCTGAATCGAAATCTGTAAAAGTTCCGTTTTCATTGCTTACAGTTGTGACACCATCAACGGTTAACTCTACACTATTAGGGACAATTTGAATATCATAAACTGCGGCTGGACTTCCTGAAAAAGTAACTTGCATTTCATTGGTTGAGGCAGTCGCACAAGTGTTGACATTTTCAACTTCATAGATGTAACAGAACTCTACTGTTTGAACAGATTCAGGACGAGGATTGCAATTCCCATCATTTCCGACGGTCCCAAAATTAATGCCATAGAAACTATTATTGATTAGCACCAATTCTTTTGATTCTACAAAGGTGGCCCCATTTATTATATTAAATTCTTCAATTTCTGGAAAATAAGTGAATGATTGTCCACAATCTCTTTTCGCTGCCACGAAAAATTTGGCAAATGAACAATCGACACTTGAACAACTAACCGAAGATCCATCCACGGGTGGCATACAAACAAAATCTAACTCAATCCTTAACGTTAATTCTTCACCTCCTGGTAAGTCATCATAAAAACCATCACCATCTGCATCAGTGATTCCTCCTGGCCCATCTGGGTCCGTCGTTAAATCCATGAAGTCAACAATCAAATCACCATTCACCCAAGAAAAATTTTCAGCAGGTAAATAGGTCGACCCTAGAAGAACCCCACCAACCACTAAAGTACTTTGATCGCAGGTTTCGAAGCCCAATGTCAAATCTGTAAATAAGCCTGCTGCAGAATCAGTAACGGCAATGTTTGAACCAGCTTGAACAGCGTACATGTTTAACTCGATTAAACCTGGCTCTCCACAGACGGTAGGATTAGTCAGCTTGGTTACGGTTGTAAAAGGATCAGGCTGAGTATTGGGTCTAAGTCTAATCTCAGATGAACTTGTAGCAACCTGACAGAATTCACCATTACATCCCCAAGCTGCTTTATAGGTTATTATTTGAGTATTTTCCAAGGGACAATCGGTCACCTCATAACATAAGGTAATGTTTACCTTTTCATTTTCATTAAAATAATTATCCGCTGGATTTGGTGTAGAGTTGCCCGCAAAATATGAATCATCTATATTTAACGTTAGGAACGAATCTGCGCTCGAATAGCTGGATGCTATTGGAATATTATTTACTAAAGTCCTTGTTAAGGTGAGTTCATTATCCAAGTCAATTCCGCAAACAGAAAATTCCAATTCTTGCAAATAGGCATCAATGCCATCTTGAGAAATTTCAATGGTACGACAATACTCTTCACTTAGTCCGCTAATTGTTGTGACTCCGGCAGACCTATAATTTAGGATGGGCTGTTTGATGGTAGAATTATAAACCCGGGCAGGTTCAGCTTTCTGTCTACAGTTTTGAATGTTCCCAAAAGTATCTTGGTAAGTAAAATTATATTCTAAATCTACTCGATATTCGAGTCCATTTATATCGGCATCACAATTTGCTTCCACTCCGATGTATGCAATATAAATTGCATCAGTAATCCCCTCTAATAAGAATTCAGGTTTCTGCGGATCTGGGTTTAAATTTGATATGCTTGTACCATCATAGTGGGTCAATTCAAATCCCGCATATTGCATTCCGGGTTGAAAAGAAACAGACATCTGAGCGCCAAGAATTTCTCCAGGTTCTTCAATAAATATAACAAAGGCTAAAGTATCCGGCTCTCCACAAATGACCAATCGATCTGTAGATGCAAATCCAGCTACATCTATGAGTTCAATAGATTCAATGGTTGGACAAAGCGCTATGGGATCAGGAACTGGAGTCACAGCCACTGCCTGATCGGTAATATTAAAGGCAAGTGACCTTAGTTGATTTATTTCTAGCTGAAGATTCACTAACTCAGCACAAGATGCATACTTCTTTTGCGCATTTAAGTTTTCAATACTGCACACAATATCTTGAAGAGAAGACAATACATGGTTCTTTGGTGAAGCCTTAAAGAGAGAATTATTTGTGCTAAAACCATATAAGGTAATGCAGAAGATACTTAACAATAAGGTCTTAGACAGAGTAGCGCCTTGTAAAGAATTTAAATTCTTCATAACTAGCTCGGATT
>JAHDGF010000079.1 GCA_020627785.1 Saprospiraceae bacterium | reverse complement strand
CACCAAAGAGCATAAAAGTCTCATAAATACTTGGTTTTGCCCCGAAAATAAATTTTTCCAGTCTGATTGATGTGATTATTCTATGATTAATTCAGAATTTTCTACGAAACAGCTTCACAACTGAAAATGCTGGCTTCTTTCGCTTTATATTACTTTATCTGCGCAAGAACTGCTTGCAAAAGCATCTGGTTTGGCTTTAAATCCAAACCCCATAGAAAGAATATACCCCATGGCTTCCTTTAAGGCTAAATGGGACTTGAAATGAGGATCGGTATTTATATCTGCATGAACTTCAAGTTCCACATTATAAACATCGAATAGATCACATAAATGATAAGCTATCTCTACACTTTTTGAAACTTCAAGAATCATTCGTTCTTTGAGAGAAGAAATGTTGGGTTTCTCATAATTTGATATCAACATAAAACCGCCTTTCTTTTCCCTAAGAAAAACAATGACAGTAGCAAACTCTGTATGCGTTCCTCTTTTTTGAGAATCTGTACCTATACAGACTTTAATCTTATTTCCGATAGACTGTTCATAGATCAATATCTCTTCAACCCTTTGCTTGATAGGCATTTCAATTCGATCCCCATTCAACCGTCTCCATTTAAAGTTACTTACATCAAACATATTTTAGGTTTTCATATAAGATAATAAGTTTTTATCCGAACTTTAAAACCTTTGAAGGGTTTTAACCCGTATGTTAAGTGAGAAACGTGCGACTATGTTTTGTCTCAGCTCAGACCTTCTATTGGTGAAACGTTAACTATCTTTGAATTTAAATTAATTATATATGTCCGAAAAGAAATATTTTGACCCCGCAGATTTAGCTAAGTTTGGTAGCATTACTGAATTGCAGGAAGAAATGGGGAAGAAATTCTTCGATTGGTATGGCTCTGTCTTCAGTGGAGACACTGCGCTAACTGAAAGAGAAAAAGCGCTTATAGCCCTTGCAGTATCTCACGCGGTACAATGCCCTTACTGCATAGACGCATATACATCAACCTGCCTTGAAAAAGGAGCAGATGAAGAGCAAATGATGGAAGCAGTTCATGTTGCTGCCGCCATAAAAGGAGGATCTACCTTAGTGTATGGTGTTCAAATGAAAAATCAAGCTGAAAAATTATCGATGTAAGACATGGGAGTAAAACAAAAATCTAAGTCCTTACAAGCAAAAGGGAGTTTATTATCTGATACATCTTTCCAATTAAAAGTACTTTCTGGTGAGGAGGCATTAACTGCGCATTTAACCCCATTCAAGAAAATGCTTAAGGATAATGGACTGGAAGCCATAAGATCATCTAAGCTGGAAATATTTCAGATAAACATTGGCAAACTTTGTAACCAAACGTGTGCACATTGTCACGTTGATGCAGGACCTGACAGAAAGGAAGAAAACATGTCTAAAGAAACTTTAGAACAATGTTTGAAAATTATTGCTCAGGTTCCGACAATCCACACGGTAGATATTACAGGAGGAGCCCCAGAAATGAATCCACACTTTAGGTGGTTTGTTGAAGAAGTTTCTAACCTTGGAAAAAAGGTAATCGATCGCTGCAATTTGACCATAATTATGGCCAATCCAAAGTATCATGATCTACCAGAATTTTTCAAAAAGCATAAAGTGCAAGTTGTTTCTTCCCTACCATACTTTTCAGAAAAAAGAACTGACAGCCAAAGAGGAGATGGCGTATTTAAAGATTCAATTTCTGCTTTACAAAAATTAAACGAAGTAGGTTATGGAAAGGAAGGAACAGGTCTAATTTTAGATTTAGTCTACAACCCTTCAGGTGCTTTTCTACCCTCTTCGCAAGATCAACTTCAAGCTGAATTTAAACGACAATTAAAGAAGAAATTTGATATTGATTTCAACATGCTTTATGCGATTACAAACCTACCAATTAGTCGGTTTCTAGAATATCTCCTTGAATCAGGTAATTATCTAGAATACATGGAGAAATTAATAAATGCTTTCAATCCAAGTACGGTGGATGGTCTTATGTGTAAAAACACACTATCGATCAGTTGGGATGGATATATGTATGATTGCGACTTCAATCAAATGCTGGATCTAAAAGTTGATGCCAAAGGAAAACATATTAATGACTTCAAGGCTGAAGAATTAAATGATCGAAAAATTCTACTAAATCAACATTGTTACGGTTGCACAGCAGGCGCAGGTTCGAGTTGTTCCGGAGAAATAAGTTAAATTCTACATCAACATATTGTCATTTTAATTTTCCATCTTGCACATTCTTAGCAACTAGAATGATTGCCCAATGAGAATTCAATTAATAGCACTTTTTTGTATTGTGGTAGTAGCTGCGTGTACGCAAAATAAGCCTAACCTTCTGGACAACAAACACAAATACACGAATGAATTAATTCACGAAACAAGCCCTTACTTGTTACAACATGCCCATAATCCAGTGAATTGGCGTGCTTGGAATGATGAAACCTTAGAATTAGCTAAAAAAGAAAATAAGTTGATGATCATCAGTATAGGATATGCTGCCTGTCATTGGTGTCATGTCATGGAGCATGAATCATTCGAGGATGAAGAAGTCGCAGAACTTATGAATACTCATTTCATTCCGGTAAAAATAGATCGAGAAGAAAGGCCTGATATTGATGACATTTATATGACTGCTTGTGAACTAATTACGGGTAGAGGTGGATGGCCTCTAAATGCCATTGCTATGCCAGATACAAGACCTGTGTTTGCTGGAACTTACTACCCTAAGTCAGAATGGATGAAGATCCTAAAGCAAATGATCGATGTCAAAGAAAAAGATGTGGCACGATTAGAAGAGGCAGCAGATAACATAACACAAGGAATCGCTTCTTCAGATGTAGTTGAAATCAAAGGTGAAGTAGCTTATGACCGAGGGATTTTAGATGATGTCGTTAATGATTTATTATCAAGAGTTGATTATGTACATGGGGGAAATGATAGAACACCACGATTTCCAATGCCTAATAATTTTGAGCTAATTCTCAAATATCACAAACTAAATAAAGACGATAAATCTGCAAAAGCAGTAAGACAAACACTTGATGGAATGGCTAACGGAGGAATCTATGATCAAATCGGAGGCGGCTTCGCAAGATATTCCGTGGATGGTGTTTGGAAAGTACCACATTTTGAAAAAATGTTGTACGATAATGGCCAGCTAATAGGATTGTATGCCGATGCATTTAAACAATTCCAAGATCCATATTATGAAAAAATCGCGCGACAAAGTATTGAGTTTATTGAACGTGAGATGAGTGATGAAACGGGTGGCTTTTATTCATCTTTAGATGCAGATTCGGAAGGAGAAGAAGGAAAATTTTATGTTTGGGATGCTTCTGATATTGATTCCTTACTTGGAGAAAATGCAGATATTTATAAGTCCTATTTTTCTGTCACAAAAGGCGGAAACTGGGAGCACAGTAACATACTTCACATTACAAAAGAAGCCAGTAAAATAGCTGCAAAATTTAACATTGAGCTTTCTGAATTGGAAAGAATAATTGATGATGGAAATAGGACTTTATTTGCCGAAAGGTCAAAAAGAATAAGACCAGGTCTAGATGATAAAATATTATGCTCTTGGAATGCCTTAATGATTGATGGTCTTCTAAGAAGTTACGAGGCTTTTGGAGAAAAAGATTATTACAACCGGGCAAAAAAATGCCTAAACTTTATCCTGACTTCAATGAAAAAAGAGGATGGAAGTCTGTTTAGAAATTTTAAAAACGGAAAGGCCAGCATTAGTGGATTTTTGGATGACTATGCTATCCTTATTGATGCACTAATTAAAATGTATCAATGTGATTTTGATCAGAAATGGTTAATTGAAGCGGAACAGTTAACCTTGTATGTTTTAAATAATTTCGAAAATCCTAATCAAGCTCTTTTTTATTATACTTCAGTTAAGGACACCCCTTTAATCGTAAGGAAATCTGAATACACAGACAACGTTGTACCCGCTTCGAATTCAATTATGGCTCATAATTTATTTAAGTTGGGCTCCTTACTTTACAAAACGGATTGGGTAGATCTCTCAAAAAACATGGTGAATTTGATGCAAAATGAGCTTATTCAGGAAAGGGCGAGCTCTTTCTATAGCCATTGGATTCAATTATACTTGAGTTTTACAGAAACACCCTATGAAATAGCGATTGTTGGCAAAGATTCAGAACAATTAAGACGTCAATTAGCTAAGGAATATCATGGAAATGCTCTAATCTTAGGATCCAGCAATGATAGCGAACTCCCTTTACTCAAGGACAAGTTTCAAGAAGGTGAAACATTCATCTACGTTTGTCAAAACAAAACATGCAAATTCCCTGTTTCAACTGTTGAGAAGGCACTTGAATTGATGCAATAAAAAAGAGCATTAATACTATATTTGTGGTCAATCTCAGATAAGTTCATCTAAACTCAGTTAAATGAAGAAATCACATGTAATTGCAATGTTAATGTTGGTGACAGCCATCGTTATATTCTTGACAGCCAGCAGTGATATTTCAACCTATGGTAACTTCGAACAAGCGATGAATACTGATCAGGTAATGAAAATCAATGGAGAGTTAGATCATGAATATGAGATAAACTATGACCCCGCTGAAAACGCCAATGTTTTTTCCTTCCATATGAAAGATACCAAAGGAAAAACCAGCAAGGTTATTATGACCTCCGCAATGCCCCAAGACTTTCAGAGATCAGAACAAGTTGTAGTTACTGGATCATTCAAAGATGATACATTTGTAGCCACTGAAATATTAACAAAATGTCCTTCAAAATATAAGGACGAAGAACTTTACCTAAGAGCAGATTCTTGAATTTAGCGAGCATTTACATTGGTGAACACCTCTGGCCTGGTCATTTAGGCCATGCACTCATTATAACTTCTTTCCTTTCTGCACTATTTGCTACGCTTAGCTTTGGTGCTTCCGCAAACAAGGATAGTGATTCTTGGAAAACCCTAGGACGAGGAGGATTTTATATTCATGGAGTCAGCACGATTTCCTTAATCGCGCTCATCTTTTACATGATGATTGCTAAAATGTATGAATACCGTTACGTATTTGAGCATGTGAGTGATGATCTCCCTCTCCAATATATTCTGTCTGCTTTCTGGGAAGGACAGGAAGGTAGTTTTATGTTGTGGATGTTCTGGCATATAATTTTAGGCGGGGTAATTATTCATAAAAAATATAAACTTGAAGCTCCGACAATGGCCACACTCATGGCTGTTGAAGTCTTCATATCAAGCATGCTACTGGGCTTAATTATTGGAGGAGAAGATGGTTTTAAGCTTGGCTCTAATCCAATGCTTTTATTGAGAGAAACTATGAATGCTCCATTGTTCAGTAATCCTGAGTATGTGAGTATGATTAAGGGTAGCGGATTGAATCCATTGTTACAAAATTATTGGAACGTTATACATCCTCCGGTCTTATTTCTCGGCTTTGCTTCCGTGACAATACCCTTCGCTTTTGCCATTGCTGGGCTATGGAAAAAAGCACACAAAGAATGGCTTCAACCTGCCTTACATTGGGGACTATTTGCCGCATCAATTTTTGGAACTGGAATTTTAATGGGAGGAATGTGGGCCTATGTAGCATTATCCTTTGGAGGTTATTGGGCATGGGATCCTGTTGAAAATATGTCCCTGGTTCCATGGCTTGTACTAGTCGGTGGAATTCACACTAATTTAATTGCAAAGGCCACAGGCTACTCCATAAAGTCGACATACCTAATGTATTTGCTTTCATTCGTTCTTGTCCTTTATTCAACTTTTATGACAAGAAGTGGTATTCTAGGAGAGACCTCAGCCCATGCATTTACAGAGATGGGATTAGAATGGCAATTGGTTGCATTTGTTGGATTCTTCTTTCTTGCTTCTCTTGTTTTTTACTTTTCACGCTCAAGGCAAATACCAGCTCCAAAAAAAGAAGAAAGCATTTACTCCAGAGAATTTTGGATGTTCATTGGAAGCATCGTTCTACTTTTCTCGGGACTAATAATAGCAGGTTCAACATCATTACCAGTCTTTAATAAAATTGCCAGTTACTTTGATCCAGAATTCGTGGGGAAGGTTATAGAAGACCCTATCCCTCACTATAATAAATATCAAATCTGGGTTGCATGTTTTATCACACTATTAAGTAGTGTTTCTTTATGGCTAAAATTCAAAGGATTTGGTTGGGAAAAAACTAAAAAGAAATTTGTTCTATATAACCTTCTTTTTGTCGCTTTAGCTGGCGTCATTAGTTACCTAATGAGTTTTTGGATTAGTTTTTATGAAGGAAGATATTGGACTTTAAACATTTTCTGTGTTTATGCCATTCTTACCAACTTGTACTTACTATTCCCTAATAACTGGAGAAGCATGAAATCTCTGGCAGCTGCGACTTCGCACTTAGGATTTGCAATAATGATTGTTGGGACTTTGGCAAGTGGACTAAATGAAAAGGTCATTACGACCAATCCTTTCGCACTATCTGGACTGGTTGAAGATGAAGATCTAGCAAAGGTTATTACCCTAATAAAGGGAGAGCCTTTCTTTTCAAATAATTATTGGATTACTTATGAAAGTGATACGATAATTGATCGCACTCGACATTTCCACGTTGACTTCAAGCAGGTAGATACAACGGGTAAAGTCATCGAACAATTTGTGGTTAAACCCAATGTGCTTTTCTCTAATGACATGACCAAAGTAGCTGCCCCTAACCCAGCTACGAAAAGATATTTGACCAAAGATATTTTCACAAACGTACCTTCGCTACCTGCTGCCCAAAGAGATATAAAATTGGCACAAGAAGAAGAGGATTCTTTGAAATATCAGTTATATGAAGTTGAAATCGGTGATACAATCTACCTCAGCAAAGGATATGTAATTGTTGACGGTATTAATGTAAATCCGCAGAGTGAGGCATATAACAAAGAGAATAATGAGCTAGGCATGGAGATCCTTCTTACAGGAGTTCCTATGAAGGGCGATTCGATTTATCAAATGAGACCAGCTTTAGGTCTGGAGAAAAACTTGATATATACTTATCCCGACCGTAACAATCAAATGAAGATTAAAGCGAAATTAAAAGATGAATATTTTGAAGAATATTTCTCTTCTGATGAGAACTTGGACTATCAAATAATAAAAATAAAGAGAGGTGAAAGCTTCAAATTCCAAGATTGGAATATTGAAATGGTTGGCTTAAACATGCAACCTAAACATCCAAATTACGAACGTCAAGAAAAAGATATTGCGGTAGCAGCAGAATTGGAATTAAGCAATTCAAATTTGAATTTAAATTATAATGCAGCACCAATCTACTTAATCAGGGATTCAAAGCCATTGGTAATTAAAGAATACTTTAAAGAACCCGGACTTCATGTACAGCTTGCAAGTATA
>JAHDGF010000046.1 GCA_020627785.1 Saprospiraceae bacterium | reverse complement strand
AATAAACCAATCTCATAAAAAGATAAGCGTATAATAAAAAGACGAAATCCAAATTAACTAGTCTACATTATCATGCAAAAACGAGTTTCCTCGTTCGATTATAGGTTGGTCGTCATCTTCCATAGAAACACTCATACGAGACAAGGGATTTCTACTGGATGATCCTATATCGTCTAGCTCTACTTTCCTTCTCAAATAGGCTGGTTCGCTTTCCATTTCTGCAATTACCTTTGGAGATTCTAGTGGCTTACTGATTAAATTTCGAAGGTACTCCTTACGAGCATCTTCCTTTTTCTTGGTTGATTCATCCTTTAATGAATCTTTTTCGGCGGTGGGTTTAACGAAGGGGTCATCAGATTTAGAAAAATAGCTATTTGTAACCTCCTCATTACTAGACGAAGATACATTATTAATTTCTAAATCTATAGTATTTTCTTTACTAGAATTAGCATTTATATTAGGTGTTAAACTATCCTGATTTAAATCAAAGGTTTCATTTAATGGCACCTTGATTGTTGGCTTTACTTCTTGCTTAGGGCTTTCCTTTTTAAAACCTGTTGCGATGATTGTTAAGCTCAATTTATCACCCAATCTTTCATCAAAACAGTTCCCCCAGATAAGATCTGTCCCGTGTCCAGCCTCATCTTGAATGTAATCTGTAATTGCTCCAATTTCATCCATGGTCACTTCTTCAACACCTGATGAGATGTTTAATAGGATGTGTTGTGCTCCTCTTATATCGTTATCTTCTAATAATGGAGAATTGATTGCTTGATCAATGGCTTGCATTGCCCGATTCTCACCACTTGCGACTCCAGTACCCATGATGGATACACCACTGTCTCTCATGACTGTATTTACATCTTCAAAATCCACGTTAATCTGTCCGTGGATGGTTATGATTTCAGCAATTCCTTTAGCCGCTGTCGTTAATACATCATCCGCCTTGCTGAATGCCTCTTGAATTTTAAGATTGCCATAGATTTCTCTCAGCTTGTCATTAGAAATTACCAAGATTGAATCTACATTTTTCTTCATTTGCTCCAGACCTTCGATGGCAAATCTATGCCTTCTTCGCCCTTCGAATCCGAAAGGTATTGTCACAATCCCCACCGTTAGAATGCCCATTTCTTTGGCAGCCTTGGCAATGATGGGTGCAGCTCCAGTTCCTGTTCCTCCACCCATTCCAGCAGTGATGAATAACATTTTTGTCCCATCATCTAGAAATTTTCTTACATCATCGATGGATTCAATGCATGATTGTTTTCCAACTTCTGGCATTGATCCAGCTCCTCTTCCTTCTGTTAGACTTGGACCTAGTTGTATTTTAGTGGGCACTGGATTATTACCTAGTGCTTGTAAATCTGTGTTACATACCGCAAAATTCACCCCTTCAATTCCTTGTTCGAACATGTAGGCTACGGCGTTACTGCCGCCACCTCCGACACCAAGTACCTTGATGATAGAGTCCTCAATGTTGTCTTTTACTTTAGGGGTTTGATTATTAAAGTAGTTCAAGGGTAGTTCGTTATTTGAGTTATGGAAAGACATAGAATTCAATAGTTAATAGGGAATTATTTAAAATTCTGAATCTGGGGTATTTTCAAAAAAGTCTCTGGTATAAATAAAGAGTTTTTCCATCCACTTCGTTTTATGCATGGATTCACCTTTACTTTCTGGCGCTTCATCTTCTGTAACTAATTCTGTTTCATTTTCTATATCGTATACTTCTTTGGCCTCTGTTCTCTCCTTTAACTCCATGTTTTCAAGAGTAGAAATTAAGAGTCCTATGGCCGTTGAGTATATCGGACTTGCCAAGTTCTGTGTATAACCATGAGCGAGCTGATCAATTGGTAATCCACGTCTTGCGATCAATCCCGTATGATATTCAGCCAATAGTTCAATATTTTTCAATAGTGATCCACCACCTGTCAATACGATGCCGGCAATTAATTTATTTTCATAACCAGATCTCTTAATTTCCCAGAGAATGATGTCAAAGATTTCTTCTAGTCTAGCCTGAATTATTTTGGCTAAGTTCTTTTCAGAAATCTCTTTCGGGTCTCTTCCTCTGAAGCCTGGAATGGTTATAATTCTGTTGTCGTATACTTCATCTGCTAGTGCAGATCCGAATTTCACTTTCAGTTTTTCCGCCTGATCTTTCATCACGGTGCATCCTTCCCAGATATCCTTTGTTATGATGTTTCCACCAAATGGGATAACTGCTGTATGACGGATGATGCCTTCTTGGAAAATGGTTAAATCTGTGGTACCACCACCTATATCAATCAGTGCAACACCGGCTTCTTTTTCTTCTTCACTAAGAACTGCTTTTGCGGAAGCGATAGGCTCTAAGGTCATGTCTGCTACTTCTAAACCAATCTTCTCTACACATCTCATGATGTTCTTAGATGCCGTAATCTGACCAGTAATGATGTGGAAATTAGCTTCCAACCTGACACCTGCCATCCCTACTGGGTCAACGATGTCTTTCTCATCATCAACGGTAAATTCCTGAGGTATTACATGCAAAATCTTATCTCCAGGAGGAAGCACAATTTTATACATATCCTTGATCAACTTTTCTACATCAGCCATGCTGATTTCTGAATTAGCATCATCTCTCATAAGCAAACCATGGTGATGATGACTCTTGATATGTTGACCGGCAATACCGACGTGTACTTCCTTGAATTTAGTCTGAGAATTACGCTCGGCAATTTCAACAGCATCTTTGATTGCTTTCACGGTTTTGTCAATATTGGCGACAACGCCTCTTGACACACCTTCCGATTTCACAGTCCCAACTCCAAGAATTTCGATCTTATCGAATTCATTTTTTCTACCAGCAATAGCACATACCTTGGTTGTCCCAATGTCTAAAACAATGGCTAGTTCTGAAGTTTTTAGCTGATCAAAATCCATCATAATTTTTCTTGCGTTTTATGATTATTCAATTCCAACAATTTGCCCATCGTATCGAAGATTAATTTCTTCAAATCTATCAAGGCCTAATCTCTTGACTCCCTCTTTATAATAAAGCTTGAGTTTATCTAATTTGATATCTAATCCGAGGCTAGTGCCTACTAAGATTCTGTTTCTTCCCAGTTTTGGCACCAACACAATCTCTGATTTCTCATCGATGTGTATCTGCTCTATGAGTGGTCTAAGAATCTCGTCATTAGATATTTTCAAAGCAACCTGATATACTTCATTCAAGTTATGTTGTGGTTGCTCTAGGTAATCTTCTATGTACGCATCTAGATTTCCAGTAACCACTGGTAAGCGTAAAATATTACTTCCATAAACTGGAATGGCTGCGCCTTCAGAGTCGAGGTAGAAATCAGAACCATCGGTCACATCAACTCTTACCATCGGGTCTCTTTGTTCAATTTCGATATACATCTGATTATCTTTTCCGAAATAGACATTGGCTACTTTAATTCGCTTGTCTTTGTTAAGCAAGGCCTCAATCTCATCGGGAGCATAATTTTTCAATGCTGCTCTGTCGATATCAAAACCTGTATACTTCTGAATGATTTCATAAACATCTTCGGCATTGATTAAAGGCTTAGAATCTTCCAAGCTTTGTATCTCAATGTTGATGTCTGAGACCAAACGACTTTCTTTTTGTTGAATTCCGAGGAAAATGGTGGAGGCAACGAGCATCAGGGCAACAAACATGACAACATGCTTGAGGCCAATGAAAATGCGCTTTTTACTTTTTTTTCCTGCCAACTGACTTTTAGGTTAAAACCCCGATTATTTGTTTGTGGAACTTATTTAAATCCGAAGCTCCTAGGGTTAGGAGGATTTCGGGCTTATTTGCCTGCAAATTACCAATTAAATCTTGAAAACCAACCAAATACCTATTATTATTTTTCATAATATCAAATATCATTTGACTTGAAACACCAGGTATTGGCTGCTCTCTGGCGGGGTAAATTGGAAGTAGGAAAATTTGGTCTAATTTGTCCAATTCTAGGGCAAAATCCTCAAAAAAGTCTTGAGTTCGAGAATACAAGTGAGGCTGGAAAATGGCAGAAATCTGTGCTTCTGGGTATAATTTTCGAGCCGTATCTATGGCAGCCTTTAATTCCGTGGGATGATGGGCATAATCGTCTATTAAAGTAAAGTTTTCCGTCTCAAAAACCCACTCAAAACGCCGTTTAATGCCCCCGAAGGCGTCCATTCCATGCTTTATTTGATCTGCTGAAACTCCAGCTTTTAAGCAAGCAAGGATAGCAGCGGTGGCGTTCTTTACATTATGCAATCCTGGCATTCGACACACCAGTTCATCAATTAATAACTCATTGAAGACAAAATCAAAATGGTATCGATGACTCCAGACACTCACCTGATCATATCTTACCTGCTCTTCTGGACCTATCTCAAAAAGTTGAATGTTTTTATTCGACAAGGTCTTACTCCAATCCTCAGAAAAGTAACTGGATAGACCTGATTGCATTATTAGTATGCCCCCATCGACAATCTGAAGGGTGAATTGCTCATAGGTCCGCAACATTTCTTCATGACTGCCATAGATGTCCAAATGATCCGCATCCAAGCTCTGTACAATGGCTATGGTTGGCGTCAATTGAAGGAAGGATCGATCGTACTCATCTGCTTCAGCAATGAACCAATCGCTGTCACCCTGCAGGTAATTTGTATCGTAATTCCGCATGATGCCTCCAATGAAGGCCGTTGGCGAAAGTCCTGCATCAGTCATCAGATGAGCAACAATTGAAGAAGTACTGGTCTTTCCATGCGTCCCAGCTACGGCAATGCACTTCATACTTTTTGACAATAAACCAAGAGCCTCTGAACGCTTGATTACAGGCAGATCAGAGTCTAATAAATGATTCAATTCCAAATGATCTGAAGGAATGGCTGGAGTATAAATGACAAGATCAACATCAAACGGAATTAACTGGACATCTTCTTCATAGTGAATCTTCATTCCCTCGGCTGTCAACTCATCGGTCAAAGCTGTTTGTCTTAAATCATAACCACTTACTGCCTTCCCAATGGAATAAAAAAAACGCGCCAAGGCGGACATTCCTATTCCGCCTATTCCGATAAAATAAACATGCTTGTACTCTACCAGTTTTTTAAGCTCCATGCCAATGTTTTAATATTTCATCGACAATTAAACTCGTTGCATTGGGCATTCCAAACTCCTTTAAATTTTGCGACATTTGCTCTTGCTCTTTTTTATTCTTAAGCAAGGCAATGCAGGTGGGTAAAAGTTCTTCTTTTGATTTATGGTCTGGCACGAGAATGGCTGCGTTTTTCACAACCAAGGCTCTCGCATTTTTTGTCTGATGATCCTCTGCTACATTTGGAGAGGGAACTAAGATGCAAGGCTTCTGCACAAGTGCTAATTCTGAAATTGATAAAGCTCCCGCTCTGGAGATGATGACATCTGCAGCGAGATAAGCTAAATCCATTCGATCAATGAAGGTCGTTGGAAAAATACGATCGTGTTGAGCGGCCTCGCAATCCGCATAATCCGTTTCATACAATTTTCCCATTTGCCAAAGTAATTGCACATTGGGTTCATCATTGAAGATTTCAAAGCCATCTCTGATGGTCTGATTAAGCGTACGTGCACCTAAACTTCCTCCGATTAGGAGTATTGTTTTTTTATTTGGGTCAAGCCCAAAATGTGCATAGGCTTCTTTGCGTTTATTTTTGTTCTGCCAAATATCTTGACGTACCGGATTACCGCTAAGAACAATTTTTTCTTTGCCAAAAAATCGATCTAAACCAAAGTAAGCAACGCATATTTTTTTCGCACGTTTGGCTAAGAATTTATTGGTGATTCCCGGATAGGAATTTTGCTCTTGCAAGATGGTGGGTACACCTTGTCGCTGGCAAACATAAAGTGTAGGTCCTGATGCATAACCACCAAATCCAACAGCCATATTGGGCTTAAATCCTCGCACAATTTTATTGGCCTTACGAATGGAACGGAAGAGTCGAAATATATTTTTAAAGTTTTCAAAGCTGAGCTTCCGCGCAAAACCTCTAATATTGAGTGCTTCAATTTTAAAGCCTGCCTTGGGTACCTTATCCATTTCGATTTTTCCTTCAGCACCTACAAACAGTATTTCTGTATCTGGATGATGCTCTCGCAAATGTTGGGCCACTGCAATGGCAGGATAGACATGTCCACCGGTACCTCCTCCGCTTATAATTAGGCGCAAACCCATATTAGGCCATTGAACTTTCTAGTACTTTCTTTTCTGCTCGTTTGCTATCATCAACGTAACGGCTAACACTAAGAATGATTCCTAGTGCAATGCACGTAAAGATCAACGATGTTCCTCCCATACTTATAAAAGGTAAGGTCAGACCAGTCACTGGCACCATGTGCACAGAAACGGCAATATTAGCGAAAGCTTGAATGACAATATTAAGAGCCAAACCCATTGCCAGTATGGCACCAAAGGTCTTTGGACAACGAGTAACTATGGCAATGCATCTGAATAATAACCAGAGATATAAACCAATGATAAAAAAGGCACCGATTAAACCATATTCTTCGCAGATAATGGCATAAATGAAATCAGCATATGGATAGGGCAAATAATTTCTTTGCAATGAATTTCCTGGACCTCTACCAAAAAATTCTCCTGAGGCGATGGCAATTTTTGATTGCTGAATTTGATAACCTCCATCTGTATTGTAAAGGAACTCTTGAATTCTGCTCACCCAGGTTTCAACTCTAACAAAGTCTGGAAAAAATGTTCCCAACAACACCAAAAGACTCAACAAGATAATACCGATAATGGCCATTGAAAAAATATACTTCAAGGACACCCTTCCGATGATCATCATCAAGATACATGTTACAAATAATAGGCATGCGGTACTTAAATCTGCGGGTGCAATTAAGGTACAGATTATTCCTACCGGAATGATAATCGGCAAGAAAGACTGCTTGAAGTCTTTTATGTTTTCTTGTCGTTTGGATAGTGCTCGCGCTAGAAAAATAATAAGTGCAAGTTTAGCAAAATCTGAAGGTTGAAAAGTCTTATCAATCCATGGGATTACAATCCAACGTTTTGCGTCATTGACTTCTGCTCCAAAAAATAGTGTGTATAAAAGTAAAGGCACTGCTATTACAAAAAGTATTGGGGCGAGCTTCGCAAACTTGGTGTAATGAATGCGCGAACATACCATCATCATAAAGAATCCAATCCCCATATAGAGTACATGGGTCAAAAGGTAATATTCGGTATTTCCATCTCTTAACTTATAAGCCATACTTCCGATGGAGCTGTATACGGAAAGGATGGATGCGATTGCCAAAAATATGATAATCATCCAAATTACTCGATCGCCTTTCAAGTCACTTATAAAATCTTTCACTGCTAACATGCGCTCATTAATTTTTTTACCTGATGTTTAAATTGGTTTCCTCTGTCTTCATAATTATCGAATAAGTCAAAACTAGCACAGGCTGGAGACAGAAGAACATAATCTTCGGATTCGGCCTGGTTTTTCGCGTATTCGACGGCAGATTTTGTGTCATCGGTTTCCCAAATTGGAATTCCCGTATCACCGAATGCTTTGAATATATTTTCTGGATGCTTTGATAATATCACAATACGCTTCACCTTGGCCTTGACTAAATCTAATAAGAGCGAATAATCATTCCCTTTATCGACACCTCCAACGATCCATATTATTTTTGCATCAATACCGTCGAGGGCATAATAAACAGAATCAACATTGGTCGCTTTACTATCATTGACGTATTGCACCCCATCCACTTTTGCAACCAGCTCCATTCGATGTTCGATCGCTTGAAATGCTGCTAGGGATTTATGTATTACATCATCAGAAATACCAAATTTTCTCGCAGCACATACGGCCATTGATATGTTCATCTCATTGTGAACACCGACCAAATTGTAGGTATACTTTTTTGATGAAGCATCCATTAAATATTTATCAAAATCAGCATGACCAATTCCTACTATTTGTGACTGTATATTTCCTTGAGCTAAAAGTTCATTGGTCTTAGCGTCACCTGAATTATAAATTAATGTATCTGTAGAATTCTGAAATGCGGTGATGTTCATTTTCGCTGCGGCGTATTTATCGAAATCATAATCATAGCGATCTAGATGATCTTCAGATATATTTGTCAACACCGCTAGGTGTGGATGAAAACTTTGAAGATCATCTAATTGAAAGCTACTTACTTCGAGAATTGCGTAGTCGTATTTTTTATCTTTTATTGCTCGTGCAAATGCGGTTCCTATATTACCAGCTACACAGCAATTTTTACCTGCTTTCGCAAATATTTCATAGATCAATGAAGTGGTGGTTGTCTTTCCATTACTTCCAGTTACTGCCACAATGGTCCCTTCAAAATATCTGCTAGCAAAATCGATTTCTGATATTATTGGAATATTCTGTTTGCGAAGCTCTTGAATCACTTTAACCTTACCAGATACACCTGGACTTTTCACGATTAAATCCATTTGCTTTAAGCGCACCAAATCATGCTGCTCTTCTTCAAATTCAATTCCTGCTTCTAATAATTCGTTTTTATAAGCCGTTCCGATGGTCCCGTAATCCGACAAAAAGACGTCCCATGAATTTTGCTTAGCAAGCAAAGCAGCTGCTACCCCACTTTCTCCTCCACCGATGACTCCTAATCGATCTGCCATTACCTAATTTTAAGAGTGATGACTGCGAGAATGGCTAGAAAGATGCACACGATCCAAAATCTAGTGACTATGGTTACCTCGTGCATGCCCTTTTTCTGATAATGATGATGAATCGGTGACATCAAAAAGATTCGCCGACCTTCCCCAAATTTCTTTTTAGTGTATTTAAAATAACTTACTTGTAAGATGACGGAAAGTGCCTCTACAAAGAATATCCCGCAAAGGACTGGAATAAGTAATTCTTTTCTTAATACAATGGCTAATACTGCAATGATCGAACCGATGGTAAGACTTCCCACATCACCCATAAACACCTTTGCAGGGAAAGCATTAAACCACAAAAAGCCAATGCAAGAACCCAAAAAGCAGGCTGCAAAAACAACCACCTCTCCAGTATTGGGCAGAAATAAAATATCCAAATAATCGGCCGTAATTGCATTACCTGATACGTAGGCAAAAAGTCCGAGAGTGGCACCAATAATCGCAGCACAACCCGCTAATAAACCATCTAGACCATCGGTCAAATTAGATCCGTTACTCACGGAAACAATTATGATTATGATCAAGAAAGCAAAAAGAATCATAGACCCTTTTCTACTGCCTCCGACCAACCGCTCATAGTTAAATTTATTGTCCTTCATAAAAGGGACATTGGTCAATAAATCATTGACGTAGGCTACCCTTTTAATTGTAGGTTTTCCTGTAATTGTAGGAACATCAATGATGGCCTCATTTAGGATGTTATAATTATTTTCTTTGGCATCCATGATTGGGACACGGACTTGGACGTCTTGATGAAAAAGCATGACAAGGGCAACGAAGAGACCAAGTATCACCTGACCGATAACTTTAAACTTACCTTTGAGTCCTTCTTTATTTTTTCTAAAAACTTTAATGTAATCATCCGCGAATCCGATCATACCCATCCATACCGTTGTTACGATTAACATAACTATATATATGTTATCTAATCGAGTAACCAGTAAGGCGGGAATCAATATTCCACCGATGATTATTAATCCGCCCATGGTCGGTGTTCCTTGCTTTAAATTTTCCCCAGCAAGTCCGAGATCACGAACAGTTTCACCAATAAGTTTTTTCTGAAGTTTGCGTATGATGGGAGTACCAAGAATTAGGACAAAGCCGAGAGAAAGGATAATGGCTAGACCTGCACGAAAAGAGATAAACTGGAATAGACCGGCACCCGGTAAACCATATTTTTGTTCCAGTAAATCAAAGATGTAATATAGCATTCTAGTAAATTAAAAAAACAGTGTGTAGCGGGAGATCCAAATCTTTATCTGAGTCTTTGACCCCGCTACAACTGTTAAAACCAACCTGAGAATGATAATAGAACCTATTCTTAAAAGCTCTTTAATATCTCTTTTAATATTTCTTTGTCATCAAAAGGGATCTTTACCCCATTAATGTCTTGATAATTTTCATGACCCTTCCCTGCGACCAAGACTACATCATTTTCCAGAGCTAACATGCAGGCAGTTTTGATGGCTTGTTTTCGATCAATTATGGTTGAGACCTTAGTCGAAAGATTACCAATTAGTCCAGCCTCCATGTCTTTTAATATCGCCGCTGGATCCTCTGTTCGAGGATTATCTGAAGTCAAGATTACAAGATCGCTCCATTGGGCAGCAATTGCTGCCATTTTCGGCCTTTTACTCTTATCTCTGTCTCCACCTGCACCTACAACAGTTACTATCCGTTCTCCTTTTGCTTTTACCTTATTCAAGGTCTTGAGAACATTCTCAAGTGCATCGGGTGTATGTGCATAATCAACAAAGGCCTTTCTATTTCCTACTTGAACTTGCTCTAGTCTCCCTTCTGCCGAACTCAACGCTGTGAGTGCCGGTAAAAATTCATCCAATTCCAAGCCAAGGGCTTGACAACTAGCAATGACGTTCAAGAGGTTGTAAGCATTAAAAGTTCCTACCAATCTAAAATGTGCTTCGATGTCATTTACCAAAAGGTGCAATCCTTCGAAGCTTTCAGCCATGATTTTTCCTTTGTAATCTGCCATGGTTTTCAACGCATATGTGCGATGAATGGCAGCACAATTTTGAATCATGATTTTTCCATTTCTATCATCTAGATTGATAATGGCTTGTGCCTCTTTTTTCAGTCTGTCAAAAAACGTTTTCTTTACTCGTATGTAATCCTTCATATCCTTGTGATAATCTAGATGATCATGCGATATATTAGTAAAAGCTGCTACATCGAAATCTATCTCATCAACTCTTCCTTGATCGAGCGCATGGGAACTAACTTCCATAAAAACATGCGTGCAATCATTTCTAAGCATTTGATCAAAATATCCCTGAAGGCTTAAGGCATCGGGGGTGGTTAATTTAGATGGAATTCTATTATCATTGATGCGAACATCGATGGTAGAAATCAGTCCAACTTTGTACCCTAGTTGCCGGAAGAGTTTGAAGAGTAATACAGATGTGGTAGTTTTACCATTAGTACCTGTAACTCCCCAGACCTTCAGCTTTCTAGAAGGATTCCCGAAAAAATTGGCAGCCACACGGCCTAAAATTTTACGAGTATTTTGTACCTGGATTAGATTTAATTGTTCGTTTGTATTCTGATAATCATCACTATGAATGATTGTCCGAGCACCTGCCTCAATTGCTTTTTCTATAAAGTTGTGACCATCGCTGGCTGTTCCTTTAATGGCGATAAAGCAATCACCCTTTTGTACATTCCGAGAATCGATTTGAATTTGATTAACTGAGGCGCTAAGATCACCTCTAACCAAGTCAAATTTTACTCCTTCTAATATTTCGTTTAACGTTTTCAAATTGAGCCTATCACTTTTGATTAAGCTTATAATTAATTAAGTATTAATTCTATTTCTTGTCCTACATTTTTGGTTCCAGGTCTGATGTTTTGCTTCACAACCTTCCCTAAACCCTCACACTTCACTTTCAATCCTAGACTTTCTAGGACGTAGGTGGCATCTCTCATGCCCATTCCTCTTACATCAGGAATTTCGTTTTTCAGTATTCTTTTTTTATCCATCTTCACCTCCTCTTCCGAAGGCAAAAGATCAACCCATGTAGCTCTTGATGCTCTATGATAATCAACATCCATGTAGGCCATTAATTGATCATAATCTTCTCCAAACCCCGATTGCTTTTTTTCAATCATAAAGTCTTTCATTTCTGCCATTTGCTCCTTTAGCTGGTTCTTAAAATATAGACTGTTACATTTTTCAGCAATATTTCTAAACACTGGCCCAGCAACACTAGACCCATAATATGAAACACTTGGTTCGTAGATCACAACAATCAAGGAGTACTGAGGGTTCTCTGCAGGAAAGTATCCTGCAAAAGAAGCATTGTATTTTTTCTTTACTCCTTCTTTCTCTTTATCATAATCCACTTTGGTTGTTCCGGTCTTTCCAGCAAAGCTAAATTCTTCCGACTTTAACCTTCGTCCAGTTCCACTTTTCACAACACTATGCAAGAGTTCTTGTGCCTTTCTGATTGTTTCTCTGCTAGCGATGCTTTCATCGACTATCTTCGGATGAAACTCATGAAGAGTCTTCCCTTCCCTCACAATGCTTTCTACCAAATAAGGTTTCATTTTCTTTCCACCATTGGCGATTGCATTATAAAAATTTAATATCTGCAAAGGCGAAAAGTGCATTTCATATCCATGAGCCATCCAAGGCACAGAGGTCAGCCAGAATGATTTTCTGTCTTCCTTTGCATCTTTTATGTATGGATTTTCTTCTCCGTTGATCTCAATCCCTGTCTTCTTATCCAATCCAAATTTGCGATAGTAATCAGTAAACTTCTGCCTAGTATTCCAATCCTTATTAAAGCATTGATCAGCTAAAGTTGCGATTCCTACATTTGATGAAAATTTAAAAATTTCCGCTACGGTCATTTCATCCTTCCCATGCTTTTCTGAATCGTACATTGTTTCACCATAAAACCTTTTCTTGCCACCATACACTTTCACTTTGTCATTTAGAGCGACACAGGAATCTTCCATCAGCGCCATCATGGTAGCAATTTTGAGAGTAGAGCCTGGTTCAGTCATTTGTCCAACTCCGTAGTTATATTCTTCGAAAAAGGACTCCTTACTTTTGCTTCTTTCTAGGTTTGAAATCGCTTTGATCGCCCCAGTCTCTACTTCCATTAAAATTGCAGTTCCGGCTTTTGCCTGTTCTTTGGTAACCGCCTTCAGCAATTCTGTATGCACAACATCCTGGAGATTAATGTCAAGGGTTGTTATAATATCGTCGCCTTTTTTTGCGTCGAATTCTGCAGGGTTTTGAACTGGCACCCAAAGGTTTTCCTTAATGCGTTTCATGAGTTGTTTTGTAGTTTTCCCTCTGAGAAATTTGTCGAAAGAGTCCTCTAATCCGACATTCTGCGCATTTGGTCTATCCGTTCCAATTGTTCTGGAGGCAATTTCCCTGAATGGTTTTTCTCTCTTTGTTGTCCGCTCTACAATCAAGCCGCCACCATAGCGTCCTTCTCTGAAGATTGGAAACTTTTTGAGTTTCTCCATATCGTCTAAATTTACTCCGTCTGCAATATGAAAATAGGACATTCCCTTTTTCGTTTTGTTCTTCCCTGCGTATCGACCTTGTATAAGTTCAGCTTTCCACTTGGAAGCTGGTTTTCCGTTAGGCCACAATTTACCCAGGCATATTGCTAGTGAATCAATGTTGTTTCCAAAGACAGCGTCAGAGGAGACCAACAGATCCATTCGTACGTCAAAGAAGGGTAATGAAGTCGCTAGTAAATTTCCATTGGCATCGTATATGTCTCCTCGATCCACTTTTTTCTCCATCCACTTAACATAGGCATTTGCCTTGGCTCTCCATTTATCACCTTCATAAAGAGTAATCTTTACTACTCTTCCTAGAATCAGTACTGCAAACAAGATGAACACAAACATGACAAAATACACACGTACCAGTAGTTCATTCTTTTTATCCATCACAGTCCTGCTTCTTCATCGAATCACCCCTGTTTGATCACAACAGGAACATCGTCATTCGACTTTAAATCTTTATCAATTAATTCTTTTGCTAGTTGAGATTCTGTACTCTCATACATGATCTCTGATTTTATTTTATGGTAGTGATTTTTTGAATCACTTACTTCTTGTTTTAATGTTTGAATCTCTCTTAATTTTTTTTCCGCTTTGTGCGCATTAAAAATATAGACCAGACCCAAGGCTGATAAGAAAAAAACAAAACTCAGGTTTTTAAATATCCAATTTGTTAGTTCGTTCCTCATTTTTATATTTTTTCAGCAGCTCGTAATTTTGCACTTGCCGCCCTACTATTTCTATTTAATTCCTCTTTTCCAGACGTGACCACTTGTTTTGTTATGATCTTGAATGGGCGAAAGATATTACCATAATCATCTTGAATCATTTTCCCTTCTACATTCCCCTTTTTCATCAGATGCTTTGTAATTCGATCTTCTAAAGAATGATAACTAATAACAACCAATCTCCCACCGACTTTCAAAAACTCCGTTGATGCTTCAAGCATTTCTTTCAAAGCATTCATTTCATCATTCACTTCAATTCGCAATGCCTGATAAACCTGAGCATAATATTTAGCTTCATTATTCATCCAAGTTTTCGAAAGCAAGGCATTAAAACGCTGCGTTGTCCAAATCACTTTTGATTGACGCTCTTGATGAATTTTTCTAGCCAGTGTCTTGGAGTTTCTTACCTCCCCATACTTACTAAATATTTCCACCAACTCTTGCTCACTATATGTCTGAAGAATATCATTCGCCGTCAACTCCATACTCTGATTCATTCGCATATCCAATTCGGCATCAAACCGATATGAAAAGCCTCTATCTTGGGTATCAAACTGATGACTAGAAACTCCTAGATCAGCGAGGACACCATCGATAGACTGAATATTATAGTACTGAAGGTATTGCTTAAGGTATCTGAAATTAGAATCAATAAAGACCAACCGCTCGTCGCGTTCTATATTAGAAATTGCGTCGAAGTCTTGATCAAAAACCAGAAGTTTACCTTCAGGCCCTAATCGACTCAAAATTTCTCGAGAGTGACCGCCAGCTCCAAAAGTTACATCCACATAGATGCCATCTTCTTTTACTTGCAGTAGGTCTATCGACTCATGAAGCAGAACAGGAACATGATAATCAGTCATTATTCTTATTCAATCCTCTAGAGAAAGCCTTTTGAGCAATAGCTGAGAAGTTTTCGGGTTCTTCTGCTATCATTTCTTCGTATCGGTTTTTGGCCCATATTTCAATTTGGTTCTGGTAAGCAGAAAGAACGATTTGTTTCTCTAATCCTGCATAATCTATAAGATTCTTAGGGACCAGTATTCTTCCTGAACCGTCGGCCTCCACCTTCGTGGCGCCTCTATAAAAGTACCGAAGTACTTTTCTGTCTTCTTCTAAGTAAATGTTTAAGAGCTGATCGATTTCTTTCGTCTTTTCCGTCCATACCTGCTCTTGGTACATCATCAAATGATTTTCAAACCCTCGATTGATTGTAAAATTTAAGCTAAGAGCGCCCAACTGTTTGAGCAGACCCGCAGGAATTTTAATCCTGCCTTTCGCGTCTATCTTACATTCGTATTCTCCGGCCAGATGATACATCGAGGTATCTTTTAGTTTGAATGATGACTCAAATGTAGCACAATAATCCAAATCCTCCCACTTCTTCCCACATTCTGCACAAAAAACATATTAAAAAAGTTCTAATCTATAATTTGACGTAAGTTCAAAACTTAAGAAACAGAAATGGAGAAAAAAGTATAGGCCATTTATGATTACAACATCATGTAATACAATACATTACAAATATAATAAATAAATAATACATAAGTCCCTGAAAAGAACTTAGTTCCTACTTTTATACATATATATTTTTCGTAATATGATTTGTTGCGACAGAAAAGTCCAATTTTCGTTAAAAATTTAAGGGCCCAGCGTGGATATATCTGGGGCAAAAATGTACCGTAGAGAAAGAAATGAGATAAAAGTGGGAGAAAAGGGACAGAATTATGAAGTCCGACGATGGTACTTTCTAAAGCGCATACTAATTACGCCTAGCACGGCTTCTTTAAATATACTGATGTTCATCTTTGAAGTACCAAGCTCTCTGTCAATAAAGGTAATGGGCAATTCAGCTATATTGAAGCCCAGCTTTTTGGCGTAGTACTTCATTTCTATTTGGAAGGCGTAGCCTATGAACCGAATAGAATCAAGATCCATGGAATCCAATACTTCTCTTTTGTAGCAAACAAAACCAGCGGTGGGGTCTTTTACTCCCATCCCTGTAAGCAATCGAACGTATAATGACGCTCCATAAGAAAGAACCAACCTATCCATGGACCAATTACTTATGTCTCCACCTTTTACATATCGGGAACCCACAACTACATCAACATTGCTAGTGCGACATAAGGCATACATCTTTTTTAATGCACTGACAGGATGACTAAAATCAGCATCCATTTCATAGATGTAATCAAAGCCTTCTTTTAAACCGTATTTAAAGCCGGCAATGTAAGCTGTGCCTAAGCCAAGCTTTCCTTCACGCTCTAACATAAATAGGCGATCGGATAGGCTTTCCTGCATGCTACGAACTTCATTTGCTGTGCCATCGGGGGAGCCATCATCAACAACAAGTATATGAAAGCTAGGATCCTGGTCTAAAACCGCGGTAATGATTGATCGAATATTTTCAATCTCATTATAAGTAGGGATTATGATTAGATTTCTTTCCAAGATAAACTGATTGCCTAAAGGTAACTATATGGTGTCAATATTCAATTACGAACCTATTGAACGTCCTTATTCTTCAAACATTTTGAGAACCGCATCAATTATGTTGCCTTCTGTGGGTTTTGAAAAGTAATCTCCGTCTGAACCGAATGGTGGCCGATGTTCTTTGGCTGTTACGCAAACTGGTGTAGCATCTAAATAAAAATAGGCGCCTTGTTTTTCTAGAACCTCACGCATCATATAGGCGGTGGCGCCTCCCGGTAAATCTTCATCTAAAAAGATGACTCGATTGGTTTTCTGGACAGACTTTAAGATTACGTGCCCTGTATCGAATGGCAAAAGCGTTTGCACATCAATCAATTCTGCTTCAACATCATGGCTTTTTAGCATATCGCAGGCTTTTTTAGCAATCTTAACGCAGGCACCATAGGTAACTATGGTTAAATCTTCTCCTGGTACAATAACTTCCGGTACTCCAAGTGGAACGGAGAATTCTAAGAGATTGGTCGGTAATTTCTCCTTCAAACGATAACCATTGAGAACCTCTATAACTAAGCCGGGATCATTACTTGCCAAAAGCGTATTATAAAACCCAACTGCTTGGGTCATATTTCTAGGAACGCAAATGTGCATTCCACGCAAGCAATTGATAAGCATTCCTAAGTGTGACCCTGAATGCCAAATTCCCTCCAATCTATGACCCCTGGTACGAATAATGGCTGGGGCTTTCTGTATGCCCGCACTTCTATATCTCAAAGTTGCCAAATCATCCGTTAGTGGAGCAATGGCATACATTATATAGTCAAGGTATTGGATTTCGGCAATGGGACGTAGACCACGCATAGACATTCCAATGGCTTGCCCTAGAATACTCCATTCCCTGATTCCTGTATCAAAGATTCTATATTCTCCATACTTCTCCTGAATCCCTGCAAAGCCTTGATTCACATCTCCAATTTTCCCCACGTCCTCTCCGAAGGCTACAACTTCCGGTCTAGCTGCAAATAAAGTATCAAAGTATTTATTCAAAACCTCGTATCCATTAATGGCGGGACCTTCATCGTAAACAGCCGGCTTTCCATTTGCCGAAAGGCTGGTACTCTCTGAATACAAATGACTATGGTAATCAAGCTGTGTACGTTCGATAGCAGTGGTTACTATATTCACTAGATCTTGCGGAGGCGGCATTCCACTTAACTCAAAGTGCTTTTTTATTAAATCTGCACTTTCAATTAATTCAGCATAACTGAGGAATCTTGTGTTGACCATCTCATCGACAATCAATTGAGACTCTGGATTAATAGCTACACCATCAATACTCTGCAGAATATCTGCCTTTAATTGTGGTAATTCATAAGTAAAGTCCTTCCATGCTTTGAGCTTTGCCTGCTTCACAAATTCCTTTGCCTCTTTCCGAAGATTTTCAATGGTTTCTTCGGTAACCATTTTATTCTTTAATATCCAGAGGATGAACTGTTCATTACAATCCATCTCTTTCTCCCAAGCCAACCTATTTTGATCTTTATATCGTTCATGCGACCCTGAGGTAGAGTGACCTTGTGGTTGCGTTAGTTCATTTACATGAATTAAAACTGGTCGGTGTTCTTTTCTTGCATGCTGTAAAGCCCTATCGTATACATTGACAAGCGAAGGATAATCCCATCCAGGAACCTTATATATATAAATACCATTGGAGGTTTTATCATGCACAAATCCACTCATAACCTGAGAAATGGATTGTTTAGCGGTCTGATATTTGATCGGTACTGAAATTCCATATCCATCATCCCATACATTCACCGCTAATGGTGCATTCGAAACAGCCGCCGCATTCATGGTCTCCCAGAAAATTCCTTCTGAAGTACTGGCATCGCCAATGGTGGCAAAGCATACTTCATTGCCATTGTCAGACAATTTATTGTATTCCTCTGGAAGATCAAGATTTCTAAATAGGTGCGAAGCATGAGCAAGTCCTAGCCCTCTAGCCATTTGACCACCTGTCGGAGAAATATCTGAACTAGAATTGTACCTATTGACTAAATCCAACATTTCATCGTTGGCATCTATATAGGGTGTGGCAAAATGTGAATTCATTTGGCGACCTCCAGAAAATGGATCATTCTGTGTATCTGCGTATAATTGGGCAAAAAACTGCTCAACTGTACTAATACCAAGAGCAAAGGCAAATGTTTGGTCTCTATAATAACCAGATCGATGATCTCCTTTTTGAAAAAATCGGGCCATGACGACTTGAGGTAGCTCTTTTCCTCCTCCAAAGATCCCAAACTTGGCCTTTCCGGAGAGAACTTCTCGACGACCCATGAGGCTAGCCTCTCGGCTCACCAGGCATATCCACAAATCTTGCATCACTTGACCGACCTGTTCTATTGCCTCTGCATTGTCAACAAATTCAGGATGTAGATCGAAACTGGGTACTTTGATCATTAAGGTTGGTTAATTAAGGTGTAAAATTAATTTTTTGTAAACGTTTTTTTAGTAAATACGTTACAACTATTAATAACATGAGTCATAATTACACTTTGGATTGTTATTTGTACTCATTAACTATTCATTAAGAGGACAGATATATCCTAGAACGGAAATAAGTCTTATCTTTGCACAAGAAATTTAAATTTTTAGAATGAAAAAGATATTATTGGTTTTTGCCCTGTTTGGAGGGATGATTTCAATAGGTACTGCGCAGAATCCTATTAAGGATGTAGCACCACCGACCACAGCTACTTATGCCCCAGGAGAGGGACCAGTTATGAAATTGGACACTACTGTTGTAGACTATGGTACCATCATGCAAAATTCAGAGCCGTTAAGAGTATTGGATTTTACGAATACTGGAACGGAGCCATTGGTTATTTCAAATGCAAGAGGTTCTTGTGGATGTACAGTACCAACATGGCCAAAAGAACCAATCATGCCGGGAGAAACTTCACAGCTTGAAGTTAGATATGCTACCAACAGGATTGGGCCATTTACGAAAAAAATTACCCTAACTACTAACGAAGGCGGTGAGCCAAGAGTTATTAAAGTTACTGGAACTGTATTGAAAGAAGAAAAAGAAGAAAGTGTACCTTCTTCAGCACCTTCAATGCTTAACCCTGGCAACGGCGGTAAATAAAAATATAAGTTATAGTTTTAACAAGCCTTCTCGATCATCGGGAAGGCTTTTTTTATAGCCTTTCGGCAAATACAAACACTCTTGGCAAAAATTATTGGCTTCCTTATAAACTTTACAGCCTTGTTTTCTAAAACACTGGCATGTGCAATTATTTATTACTTCTTTACTAGACCTAAAAGACGGGTCCTCAAGCCTTGGATGTCTGAGTTTCTAAATCTCGCCACGAAAAGAGTACATCCAATCAAAGACTCTAGCTTCACGAGCTATGAATGGAAGGGCCCTGGAGAAACCATTCTTTTTATGCATGGCTGGAAAAGTAATTCTGCACGATGGAAACAATTGGTTCAATATTTCCAAGAACAAGGATTTAATTCTGTATCTATTGATGCTCCAGGGCATGGTGATACAGCCTTCCCATTTTTCACTCCTTTAGATTATGCGGAATGTCTAGAAATTTCCATCAAAGAATTCAACCCTGGATATATTGTTTCTCATTCTGCCGGTGCTTATACTGCTCTACTCCATCATGGTAAATACAAACCCAAAGGAATTAAGCAAATACTTATGGCTCCAACCTTTAGCATGAAACAACCCATAGGGACCATGTTTGAAATTCTAGGACTGAATGATCGAACTCAGAAGGCATTCATAGGACATATTGAAAATAAGCTAGGAGCAAAAATCGAAACTGTTGATATAGACAGACAAGTAAATTCTGAAGCTCCAGAAGGAATCCTGATCCATGATGTAAATGATGAAATTCTTCCGATTGATGGTTCAAGACTTATCTCAGAGAAAGCGAAAGGATTAAAGTTTTATGAGATAAAAAACAAAGGTCACCGGATGCAGAATGAGGAGGTTTATGGGATTATTAAGGGGTATGTTAATCAGCATTCTTAAACTTCTCACCCAATACCTTCACCACTCTTTGCCCATCCATTGATGCTGACAAAATTCCTCCAGCATAACCAGCTCCCTCTCCACAAGGAAATAAACCTTTGAGGTCTGGGTGTTCCATTGTTTTAGGATCGCGGGGTATCCTAATGGTCGAACTGGTTCGACTTTCTACTCCTACAACATTTGCCCTATTGGTCAAGTAGCCTTTCATGCTTCTTTCGAATTTTCGGATCCCTACCTTCAAGCGTTGATAAATCCAATCTGGTAAAAGCTTGTGAAGTTCGGCGGAATATAATCCTGGAATATAGGAGGATGGTTCTAGATCTTCTGACTTTTTACCGTTTAGAAAATCCAAGAGTCTTTGGGCTGGAGCTTGTTGCGATCCATCTCCAGCTTGAAATAGATTTTGCTCCACCTGAGCTTGGAAATTCATGGCAGCAAACTTTCCTGTGAAGCCATTTTTTTCTAAATCTTTTAAGCTTACTTCTGTGACAACACCTGAATTTGCGTAAGCGCTATCACGCCGCGAAAGACTCATCCCATTTACGACCAATTCTCCAGCCTGAGTTGCTGCAGGCACTATAAGTCCACCTGGGCACATGCAAAATGAGAACACACCTACATCTTCAACTTGCGCCACAACCTTATAAGGTGCAGCTGGAAGAAATTCACTTCGAGGTTCTTGCTTATATTGTATCCGATCAATTAAGGTCTGTGGATGTTCGATGCGGACTCCGAGTGCAAAGGGTTTCGCTTCAAATAGAATGTGCTTTGTATCCAGCAACTCATAAATATCACGTGCTGAATGTCCGGTGGCTAAAATGAAAGCATCACCAATATATTTATTGCCATTAGAATCTTGCACAGATTCTAGTCTTTCATCCTTGATCATAAAATCAACCACGTGACAATCAAAGATGACACGACCGCCTTTGGCTTCGATCGTTTCTCTGATATTAGATACGATGCCCGGAAGTTTATTAGAACCAATGTGTGGATGCGCTTCAATCATTATTTCTTGAGGTGCTCCATGCGCAACTAACAAGGACAACACATCTTGAATTTTTCCACGCTTATGGGAACGTGTGTATAGCTTTCCATCTGAATACGTTCCAGCTCCGCCCTCTCCAAAACAATAATTACTATGAGGATTTACAATGGCATCCTGCTGGATTGATTTTAAGTCTCGTCTTCTTGCACGTACATCTTTTCCTCGTTCTAGGACAATTGGTTGCAGCCCATGCCGTAAACATTCGAGTGCTGCAAAATATCCAGCTGGACCTGCGCCGATAATAATGACCTTCTTTTTATCCGTCACCAAGGGAAGATCATCAATCATTTGCTGAAAATTAATTTCTTCAAATGCCGTGGCGGCTAACTCTACCCTGAGTTGAAAATAAGGAATCTTCTGCCGAGCATCAATTGAACGTTTTAAAATTCGGTAATGCAAACCATCTTTAAAAAGATTGGTTTTTTGCGTCAAGATATCCATGATAAAATTTTCATCTTGAATTTTATCAAATGGAATTCTAAGGTCTAATATTTCTGAATTAACACTCACTTAATGGCGGATATTATTAGCACTTGTAAATATTAGTATAACTTTGCATATATTCTCTTTTTTGGATGCATAGTTTATTATCATCAAGTCCGTTGTTATTACTCTTTAGCGTTGCTGCTATCGGTTACTTCTTTGGATCACTTAAATTCAAAGGGAACAGCCTTGGTGTATCTGCCGTGCTTTTTGTAGGATTATTCTTTGGTGCTTTAGACAAAGACTTTGTTGCACCAGATATTTTATTTGAATTGGGATTGGTCTTTTTCGTGTATTCAATTGGATTGAGTTCGGGAGCGGCCTTCTTTAAATCCATCAAAAAAAATGGGGTCCGTGATATAAGTTTCGTATTGATCATGTTGACTGCAAGTGCAGGTCTGGCCATTCTTTTAGCCTTTCTATTTAGCTTTCCAGCAGCAGAGCTTGTGGGGATTTATGCTGGAAGCACAACCAATACTCCTGCCTTAGCTGGTGTCATTGATCTTATCAATCAGAATTATTCGGGAGTCGATGTAAAGAACTTAACTGAGATGAGTGTCATCGCATATTCTTTTACCTATCCTATGGGAGTTCTTGGAGGTATGATTGGGATTATAATTATGGAAAAGGTTTTGAGGATAAATTATGAAGCTGAAACTAAGTCACTCCGAAATAAATATCCTACGAAAGAGGATATCATAAATGCCACCATTAGAATCACCAATAAAAATATAGAACAGAAGACTTTAAGAGATCTAAATAATGCTGGGAATTGGTCAGTGGTTTTTGGTCGATTGATGAATAATAACTTTGAAGTGAGTCTTCCAAACTGGGATACAAAATTGAAAGTCGGTCACCAAATCATGGTCATTGGAACGCAAGAAGAAGTGCAGAAGGTCGCAGAAGTAATTGGAGAGCAGATGGAATTTAATATTTCCTATGATCGCGAGAGATATGAGGTGCGCAGAATTTTTGTATCTAATCCAAACTTAGTAGGCCGGACCATTTCATCTCTAAATCTTCAGGAAAAATTTGATGCAGTTATCACTAGAATCCGAAGAGGTGATGCAGATATGTTGGCTAGACCACATACAGTTTTAGAGCTAGGAGATCGGATGCGTTTCGTCGCTAGAAGAGAAGACATCCAAAAGCTTTCTGATTACATCGGAGATAGTTATTACAAATCGAGTCAAGTAAATTTATTTTCTTTTGGGCTTGGCATTGCACTAGGATTATTGCTTGGCATGATTCCTTTTAGCTTACCAGGTGATATTACCTTCAAGCTTGGATTTGCGGGTGGACCGTTGATTGTTGGATTATTATTAGGAGCAATTTACCGGACTGGACCTATTGTTTGGGTATTACCTTATAGTGTTAATGTGACCTTACGGCAAATTGGGTTAATCTTAGTATTGGCAATTATTGGTTTGAAATCAGGGGCGTCCTTCATCGACAGTTTTAGTTTGGATGTAGGGTTAAAATTATTTCTGGGTGGATCGATCCTGAGTTTAGGAACGGCTATTTTTGCCTTGACCATCGGGTATAAATTATTTAAAATTCCATTCAGTGTTTTGACCGGATTTGTTTCGAATCAGCCAGCCATTTTAGACTTTGCGATGGTCCGTGCTAATAGTCGATTACCAATGATTGGATACACTTTGGTTTTCCCGATTGCGACGGTACTTAAATTGGTGTTTGCACAAATATTATTTTTCCTCTTTAGCTAACCGCTTGTCTTATTCTTATTAGTTTTTCTAGCAGTTCTTTCATTTGCGAAAGCGGTAACATATTTTTTCCATCTGATTTAGCGGAGGAAGGATCGGGATGAGTTTCAATAAAAAGACCATCCGCACCTGTGGCAATGGCTGCTTTGGCGATGGTTTCAATAAGTTCAGGTCTACCACCTGTTACTCCGATTGATTGATTGGGTTGTTGAAGTGAATGGGTGCAATCAACCACTACTGGAAATCCGAGATTCTTCATGACTGGCACTGATCGAAAATCCACAACAAGATCTTGATACCCAAACATGGTTCCCCGTTCCGTTAATAAAATATTTTCTCCACCGGATTGGACTACTTTCTCCGCAGCAAATTTCATGGTCTCTGCACTCATAAATTGCCCCTTCTTAATATTAACTGCTTTACCGGTCTTCGCAGCAGCTACCAAGAGGCTTGTTTGTCTTGCCAAGAACGCTGGTATTTGAAGTAAATCTACATGCTCTGCAGCCATGGCAGCTTCACCATCTGCATGAATATCGGTAGTAGTCTCCAAATCAAATTCGCTTTTGACCTTTGATAAGATGGAAAGTGCTTTTTCATTACCAATTCCAGTGAAGCTTGAGAGACTGCTACGATTGGCTTTTTTGTAGGAGCCTTTAAAAATGTATGGAATATTAAGTTCAGCTGTTAGAGCTTTCATTTCTTCAGCTATGGTCATAGCCATGGATTCTCCTTCAATGGCACAGGGGCCAGCGATGAGAAAAAAATTGGGATGCTTTTTTAGACTTTCCAGTGGATTAGAGTTTTGCTTTTAGCGATAAGCTACGAATATCAATTTTCAACGAACAAATTTCAAGTAATCCCTTCTAAATCTTCAAGATTAAAACGAACAAGTCCTTTTTTATGCTCTTTAAATCCGAAGCCCAATAAAAAGCTCTTGGCTATAGAATTATTTTCATCTACATCAGCTAGGATGTATTTATAATTTTCCGTTTTATCAATAAAGTGTAACAACTCAGACAACATTGCACGACCCAAGCCTTGTCCTCGATACTCTTCTTCCGCTATGAAAAAATCGATGCCTGCCGTGGGTTCAGTTTCGAAGGACCAAAGTCCTTGTGGAGCTTTCTCTGTATCATAAAACTGACAAAATCCAATAGGTCTGTCGGTGATCGCTATGAAATGAAAAATCCATTCCGGATTCTTTAAATTTTGTTTGATTTCCGCAATCCATTCCAAGGGATCACCGAAAAATTTCAATATATCTTCTTGCTCCATCCACTCCAAAAGCATCGGAATGTCTTCTTCCATGAGTGGTTTAAGATAAACATCATCAATCATAAAGGAAGATAGCCAATAATTTCATTTAGTTTTATTGTATAAAGAAAAATTATGGCCTCAGCCTTTGGACATGCAATTGTCTCTTATACCTTAAAGAAAACGAGTCTTCATTCCGCACCTATTAAGGTCACCTTGTTGGCAATGTTTTGTGCTATCTTTCCTGATGCAGATGTGATTACCCTAAAATTTGGGATCCCTTATGAACATATGTTTGGACATCGAGGATTTACCCATTCGATCTTTTTTGCGATTGTTTTTGGATTTTTGATCAGTATTATATTCCACCGAAAAGATCAATTCAAATATGCCTTATTGTATATGGCAGCAACCATATCTCACCCGATCCTTGATGCGATGACTACGGGTGGAAGAGGTATTGCATTTTTTGCTCCCTTCTCGGATGAGCGAATGTTTCTACCGTGGCGGTTCATTAAAGTATCCCCAATGAGTATCCAAAGATTTTTTAGTGACTGGGGTGTTCAAGTTTTGATTAGTGAATGGATTTATTTGTGGGTTCCTTGTTTGATTATTTTATTTATGAATTTCATCATTAGAAAAATCCGTTCTGAGACAACTATAGATTAATTCCCCTTCAAGCAGCGAAAATGAAATCTTTAACGTATAATAATTATCCCACGACGTAGATATATTACCAACCAACTTTCGCTATGAAGACTTTACCATTTATTGCCTTGCTCATTTTGTGTTCCTCTGCATTGAACGCTCAACTAACTTACACAGAACTTGAGCACCATAATGATTCTGACATAAAGGCACTGACAATGTTTGAAGATGGAAACATTTTAGGGTTTGCTGGATTTCCTGCAGAGTTTTTTCTTTCGAAGGATCAAGGAGAGACTTGGGAAGTCTTTTATGATGGCCCTGAAATAGAAAATTACTCCTTTTCTAGTTCTCTTGCTTACTATGATTTTCTTTATAAAATATATAAGGATGAACTCTACTTCCCAATTGGAAATACTCTTTACAAATATGTTGATGTAGATACTCCATTAGAACCTACCATCTCTACGTTCGGAGGAGTAATAAATGAATTTGAATTTTTAAATGATGAAGAAATATTAGTTGCTACAGCAACAGAAGAAATGAGAGTTTTTTCGATTGATGGTCAACTGCTCAGAGAAAATGATTTTGAGGCTGATAAATTTGGCTTAATAGAGGATGGAACCATTTATGCCTTTGATCAAAATAGAGTCAAAAGATTTGATAATGAATTAAATGAATTAGAGTCCTTTATCTCACAGGGAACAGTTGAAGCTTACGAAAATAACAGAATCTATACGCGATCAAGTTTTTCTTCTGATGGGGGTCAAACTTGGATCCCATATGAGGATGGTTCTGCGTTTGTTGAAGCAATAAGTAATGGCACCGTTATTACAAATACAAGTTCACCAACAAATAGAACTTTCATTTCAATAGATGCAGGTGACAATTTTCAAGAAATCGAAAGCCCAGAACCAGATGGTTTTGAAATGACATGGGCCTCATTAAACTGCGAATTAGTAACCACCTATACTGCTGGATGTGAAAACTACCCCATCTATACTTCAAGTGACTGTGGAGAAAGTTGGGTAAAAAAAGAAAATAGCCACAAGGTTCCACACGCCAATCAGGTGGCGGTCGGATCTGATAATAATATTGTGATAACCACTTGCCGAGAAATTGCATATTATAAACGCTCTTTAAATGACCCATGGGAAGCTCTTGCTGAGCCTGTTTGGAGTGATGTTGTTTTAAGTTTAGAATCTGGGTTGTTTTTAGGAGGCCTAAACCACTTCTCCGAAGATGGAGGTGCTACCTGGATAGAAAGTGAAGATTTCTACAGCTCAGAATTATTTGAAAGAAATGGAAATATCTACGCACTCCAAAGAGTAGCTGACCGATATTTTATCTCGGAAGACAACGGAATGACTTGGGACACCGTCCAACTTGGATTTGAACCTTATGGAGTTTTATCTTCGGGTATTGTATTTGGCTACAATGGATTCCAAGATTTCATAATTTATTTAGATGAAAATGGAGATCAAGTCACTTTGGATGTGCCTTCTGGCACCTGTTCCAACCTAGTATCAGCATACAGTGTAGATCATTTATACAAAGTCAAGTATTCGGGTGGATCTTCAGGAATGGCTTTTTTTATTTACTCATATGATGGAGGAAATACATGGAATGAATATGAATTACCATTTCCTCCTTGCAATTTTGCTGGAACTTATAATCTTAAAACTGACCGAAAAGATCGCTTGATCTTGTGGAGTGAGGAGATTGTTGCTGTCAGTTTTGATGCGGGACAATCTTGGGAAGAAATTACGCCAGAACATCCTGATCTTTATAGAATTAATGATGTAACCATTGGCCCAGACGATCATGTTTATATAGCCACTGATGGAACTGGAATCCTGACTTCCTTAGAATCTTTAGATGGAAGAGCAACGGTGCTCAAGGCAAAGGTATTTTTAGATGAAGACGGAGATTGTACGTATACAGATACTGAAGAGGGTCTTGAAAATATCTTTGTACAGCTAGGTTCAGGTTTTACATCATTGACTGATGAAAACGGAGAGGTTAAACTTATTGTCAGTGGTACTGATTATGAAGTACTAGCAGAATTTAATCCAGACTTTTACGAAAGTTGTAATCCAATTCAGACCATTGATATTATTCCTGATGAAGTTAATAATGCCTTCATCCCTTTAGAAATAATTAATGAATGTGCTGATATACAATTGAGTGCAGGAACGCCATTCCTGAGACGATGCTTTGATAATACCACGCACATTCGATTAGATAATAGGGGTTCAGTAGCTTCTGAAAATTTGATCATAACGGTAGAGCTGGATGATTTCTTTGATTTTGTTTCGTCAAGCTTTGAGGTTGTAGATCAGGATGGAAGTACCATCACCTTAGCCGTAGATCCTATCAAAAGGAATCAATTCACACAAGGGGTTGTCGTATTTAATATAAGTTGTGATGTTGAATTAGGCTGGGAACATTACTCCAACTTTTTAATTTCAGAATATGATAATCCGTGCTATGAATTAGACTCATTATCTCAAGGCTTCTTTTGTATGCCCAACATTGGATCTTGGGATCCGAATGATAAAACAGCATTTGTAAATGGATTCCAGAGTAAAGAAATCATCGCGAAAAATTCAAACTTAGAGTATCTCGTGCGTTTTCAAAATACAGGTTCGGATACCGCTTTTAATGTAAGAATTGTAGATGATCTACCACGTCACATTAACCCAATCAGTATAAGACCTGTCATTGCCTCTCATGATTTTAATTGGCATTTAGAAGGGTCAGTGATGGTGGTTCAATTTCCAGACATTCAACTGGTTGATAGCACGACAAATGAAATGGACTCACATGGTTTTATAAAATTCAAGGCGGCAGTTAATGAAAGTACTCCACCTGGAATGCACATAGAAAATGAGGCCAGAATTTATTTTGATTTCAACGAGCCTATCATCACCAATAAAACTTCGAACTATTACTTGTGCAAAGATTCGGAGATTGAATTATCCGTGAGCATCTGTGAAGGTGAAGAATATGCTGGCTATACAACAACGGGAATGTATATCGATACCCTAGCCTCCATATTTGGGTGTGATTCTATTCAGACCTTATTCCTTGAGGTCTTGCCTGAAGATCATGTTGATTGCTTGGTAGATAATGTTGAAGTCTTAGATGATTTTGAGATAACTGTTTACCCTAATCCAACGACTGATATTTTATATCTAGACTTTAAGGATGTAAATCCATCAGAATTGAGTTTAAGAATTTACGCCCCATCCGGACAGACCTTATACAGATCTAATCAATTGGTTCAAGAAATTGATGTATCTAATTTACCCTTAGGGTTATACTTCCTTGAAATTGAAAATGAGGAAGGAAGTGTCTTGCATCAAAAGGTTTTTAAGGGCTAAGTTTATTTTATCCTGATGCCTTCAAGCCAGCCGTAAAGATCCTGAAAATTCTGACCAGAGATGGTGTGACCTGAGTCATACCATCTAGCCGTCACCTTTATATCCAGCTCGGCTAAAAAATTAGCGTCGGTCTGGGCTGCATTATAATCAAGGACCGCATCTTGACGACCATGAGAAATAAAGAGATCTAAATTCTTCCATTTCGGATCTAAAGATTTCCCTTTTTTAGCTTCCACTGGAATCCCACCACTTAAAATTCCGATGGCTGCGAAAAGCTCAGGTTCTTCTAAAGCAAGGACGGAGGCCATAAAGGCGCCTTGACTAAATCCCATTAATACGATCTTATCCTTTTGGATGGAGTGTTTTTTACATAGAGAATTTATGAGTTGAACTACGTGTTGCTTGGATTCTTGGACAGCAGCATATTCATATATTCGTTCGGATCCTCTTAATTCCAAGGGATACCATTGATACTTATCTTCGGCCATCTTGTAAGGTCCTTGAGCCGTCACAACCAACCAATCATTACCTAATTGACTTGCCCATTGCATGGAGTTCGCGGCATTACTACCTCTTCCATGTAGGACAATCAATAGAGGATGGGCCTCCGGAGTGCCATTTTGAGGTGTTGAAAGTTCATATTCTAGTGCTGGCAGAAGATTTTCTTTGCTTTCTGGAGCCTCGTATTTGCACGAAAGTGCCATCAAAAAGGAACATAGCAAACAAATAAATATATGTAGCTTATTCATAGTCAGTAATATAAATCTAAATTAAGATTTCAGCCTTAAGTTCTACCAAAATCTTTAAAAATCGAACATTCAACGTTAATTTAAATCGATTGGTCTTTTTTAATGGACCGGCGACCAATGCTATTGCAAAATTGTACCTTTGGCGAAAATTTCAAAGTAAATAAATGGAGCGGAATCAGATTATTGGGTTCATTCTTTTGATGGGATTGTTCTTTGCTTGGATGTATACGACGGCACCGACTGAAGAACAGATTGCTAGGCAACAATTTGTGCGGGATTCTATCGAGCAGGTCCAACTTGCGCAAAAAGAATTTGAAGAGGGAGGCAGCCAACCAATGACGCAGACTGCTGCAGCCGTTTCTCCGCATGATTCAGTTGCGGTAAGTCAATTAAATGCACAGCACGGAGCCGTTGGTCAGATGATGGCCGGAACTGAGTCCATCGAATCTATTAGCAATGATGTTTTCACCATTGACTTTAGTACCAAAGGAGGAAGAATTGTTGGAACTACCTTGAGTCAACATGACAAGGTAACTTTGGATGAAAATCGAGAAGAGGTAAAAGAAGAACTTTTACTCGGGAATGAAAAAAGTAGATTTGAGTATATATTCAACTCTAAGCAAGGAACTAAAATTAGTACCGCTGATCTCATCTTTCAAGCAACTAAATCAGACAACAGCATCCGCTTTGAGTCGGTCGGAGCTGGAGGTTCAAAAATTGAGCAGATATATACATTGAGTCCAGGGTCTTATACCGTAGACTACCAACTGAAAATCAATGGAGCCAATCAGATTTTAGATCCTGGCTCAGATAAGATAAGATTTAGATGGCATGAGTACCTCAATAAAATTGAGCTAAATCAGACCTTTGAGCAATTCTATAGTACGATATATTTTAAACCCGATGATGACAATTCAGACTACTGTAATTGTCGAGGGGATGATGTAGAAGAAGATGAAGATGAGAAAATTGAATGGATGGCTCATACCAATCAATTTTTCAATATGTCTATTATGCCTCAGGGGCAAACGTTTAGCAATACATATTTTGAAACAAAAACTCTTGGAGAAGACAGTGAATATATGAAGCTGACCAAGGGAGAAGGAGATCTTGCCCTTCAAGGAGGTGCCAACGAAAACTTCAATTTCAAAATGTACTTAGGTCCAAATGAATTCAATACGCTCAAGTCTTTTGATAATGGCTTAGACGAAATTATTCCATTTGGTCGATCAATTTTTGGTTCGATCAATCGGTACATTATCAGGCCTTCTTTTAATTTCTTAAGTAAGTATATCGGTAGTAAAGGAGTGGTAATCATTGTCATGATTTTCATTTTAAAAATGCTCCTCTACCCTTTCATGTATAAGATGCTTTACTCGCAGGCTAAAATGGGTGCACTAAAGCCAAAGCTAAGTGGGTTAAAAGATAAATATAAGGATGATGCACAGCGCATCCAGATGGAGACCATGAAGATCTATCGAGAATATGGAGTAAGTCCTTTGGGCGGATGTATGCCAATGGTCTTGCAGATGCCGATCTGGTATGCCCTTTTCCGATTCTTTCCAGCTTCCATCACTTTCCGCCAAGAACCATTCTTATGGGCGACGGATTTGTCTTCGTTTGATGTGATCGGCTGGCTACCATTTGAAATTCCAATGTTTGGGCAACACCTTTCATTGTTTACAATTCTTTGGGCCATTTCTACGGTTGCATATACTTATTACAACACCAAGCACATGGACATGTCTGCTAATCCAGCCATGAAGTATGTTCAATACTTTATGCCAATCATGTTCTTGGTATTCTTTAATAATTACGCGGCCGGTCTGACCTGTTATATGTTTTTCAGTAACTTGTTCAACATCTTACAAACCGTAATTACCAAGAAGTTTGTCTTCGATGATGACAAGATAAGAGCGGAGTTGGAGGTTGAAAAGGCCAAACCAAAAAAGAAAAAAAGTGGATTCCAAGAGCGATTAGAAGAAGCAATGAAGGCGCAGCAGGAAATTCAAAAACAGAGAGAAAAAAAGAAGTAAACAAAACGTTTACTTCATCTAGATAATAATTTATGAGCAAACCGGTTGGGGTTATCGGTTCTGGATCCTTTGGATTAACGCTGGCTTACCTGGCTTCAGAAAACTCGGACGTATTAATTTATGCTCGGAGACAGGAGGTCGTAGATTCCATCAATAAAGATCACCGTCTAAAAGGACACAACTTAAGCGATCGAATAAAGGCAACAAACGATCTTGAGGAGGTCTGTAAAAAATGTGATTTACTTATTCCCGTTATACCTTCCAATCAATTTAGAAAAGTGATGAAGGCTATGAGCCCATTTTTAGGCCCTAAGCACTTTATCATCCATGGAACGAAAGGTTTAGATTATCCGGATTTTAATGACCTCGAGCTAAAGCAGGTAGAGTTAAGTAAGGAGAATGTCTTTACCATGAGCGAAGTCATCAAACAAGAAACTGGACTCATCCGAGTGGGTTGTATTGCAGGCCCTAACTTATCAAGGGAAATATTAGATGGTAAACCTGCCGGTACTGTAATTGCCTCACCTTTCAATGAGGTTATCACAGAAGGTGCTAAGGTTTTAAAGTCTTCAAAGTTTATGACCTTCAGTTCAAATGAATTAATGGGAACTGAGCTCGTCGGTGCTTTCAAAAATATTTTTGCAATCGCTGCAGGAATCATCCAAGGCAGTGATCTTGGAAAAAACGCATATGGGCTGCTGATAACTCGTGCCATGAGAGAAATGGTTTATTTCTTGAATATTATGAGTTCAGATAAGACGCCCGCCTTAGGAACAGCAGGCTTGGGTGATCTTGTAGCTACCTCAGCCAGTGGAGATAGTCGAAATTTCACTTTCGGAACTAAGGTTGCTACGGGAAAGAGTCTGGAAGAGATCATGGAAACTCAAGTTGAGCTTGCAGAAGGGGTTCGTACGCTAAAAGCAGCACACCTTCTATCAAAGAAATATGACATTGATGCTCCCATAACGAATTTACTTTACCAAGTCGTTTATGAAGGAGTCCAAGTTGAGCGGGCCATTAGATTTATGATGTCTTACCCTTTTATAGAAGACGTTGATTATATATAAAGAAATAAATTAAAATGAATATAGATTTAAACAACTTATTCAATCCACAGAATGACCTAGACGAGAAATCAACCCGTGCCTTATTAAAGGCAATGGTCGGTTCGCATAGTAGTGATTTTGAGTATTTGAAATTTAAAGCAGCCGTGGGTTCTATGAAAGAGCTGGCGATGGATGAAACTACCAGCTTTAAATCAGCTTTTGCGACGGGTAAGACCATGGGATTGACCAAACAGAAATTAATCAGTAGTGCTAATAGATATTTAGGAGTCTTGCAATCTGAAGGGGCAAATTTCACTGAAGCATTAAAGTCTCAGATCGACAAGAATGTAAATAGTAGAGAATCTATGATTGCTCAGCTTGAGGAGAGAATCTCTGAGAATAAGCGGAAAATCTCTGAATTAGAGCGTGAAATCGTCACATATCAGGAAAAAATCGACAATGTAGATACAGATATTGACGCCGCTCAGGCAAAAATTGATGGAACAAAAGAGCGATTTAGGAACTCTTATACCACAATTACGGATATAATAAAGAAGGATATTGAACTCATAAACTTATATTTGTAATAAACGTATATATAAATGGCAACAAGAGGGAGCAAAAAATCATTTTGGAGTAAGCCAGAGGGAGTCACTGGTGGCATATTTTTACTAGGTATTCTAGGCGTCATGGCTTGGGCAGGCTTGACCTTTGGAAAAGCTTTGATCGGATTCTTGACCGGTTCTACCTTAGGTACCGTTGTTGGATTAGGTGTTTTAGGTGTCATAGCCTATATGGCCATTGATGGTAAGACCAGAACTTTGATTTCTTACATGTACCAAAGTGTCATGCGAAAGATCACAGGAATCTTTGTTACCATTGACCCTATTGGGATTCTTAAGAACTATATCTCTGATTTAGAAGACAACCTAAAAAAGATGGGCAAGCAGATCGGTGGGTTGAAAGGTCAGATGCGGAAGATTAAGACCATGGTTGAAGACAACAACAAAGAGATTGAGAATAATATGTTGATGGCTCAACGGGCAAAGAAACAAGGGCAAGAGAGTCAGTTGGTATTGGCGACGAGAAAAGCTGCCAGACTTAAAGAATCAAATGGTAAATATGTAGCCCTTCACAAAAAGATGGCTGTATTATATAAGGTATTAACTAAGATGTATTCCAATTCTGAGATACTTCTAGAAGACACCAAAGATCAGGTGAGAGTAAAGGAACAAGAGTATAAGGCCATTAAGGCATCCAACTCGGCGATGAAATCAGCCATGAGCATCATCAAAGGAGATCCGGACAGAAGAGCAATGTTTGATCAAGCGATGGAGCATATTGCAGATGATGTATCCAACAAGGTTGGTGAGATGGAACAATTTATGGAAATGTCTTCAGACTTCATGAATTCCATTGATTTACAAAACGGTATGTTTGAAGAGAAGGGATTGAAGATGTTACAGGAGTATGAGAAGAAGAGCACCCTACTCTTGTTGGGAGGTGCTGAGAAAAACGAAGAAACTTTGGACCTTAATGAAGAGAGAAGAGAAATAGAATACAGAGATCGAGGGACAAGTGAAAACGACTACGAAGGATTATTTGACTAAGATATAAGCCCCGATGATTCGGGGCTTTTTTTATACCCTACTTTATGCGCACATTTATTTTTTTCCTACTGTTACTTGGCTCTTGCAAATTTTCAGAAACTGTAACTACCAAGGCAGATTATGAGCTAATCAAAGGGAAAACTATGGGCACCACCTATTCCATCAAATACGAGAAGAAGGAAGAGGCTACTATAAGCAAAACGGAAGTAGATTCAATTCTTGTGAGCATCAATGCTGCGGTCTCAACCTATGAACCAGAATCAACCATCAGCTTATTTAATCAATCAGTTGATACGATGAGCTTTCCTCAACACCATTTCCCAACGGCACACTTCCTTAAGAATGTAGATATTTCTGCCTTGATTTATGAAGATACGAAAGGTAAATTTGACCCTACGGTAATGCCTCTGGTCAATTATTGGGGATTCGGGTATACTGAAAAGAAGGCCGTAGAAAAAGCAGATAGTCTAGCCATTGAAGATATGATGAAATCTGTGGGGCTATCAAAATTAAAGATTCAAAAAAAGGAAAATCGACGGCTGCTAGAAAAGCCGAATAAAAATATGGCTCTTGATTTTAGTGCCATCGCCAAAGGTTATGCGGTAGATTTTTTAGCTCAGACTTTATGGTCTAAGGGCATTCGGAATTTCATGGTTGAAATCGGCGGCGAAGTACATACTCGTGGCGTAAACGATAAAGGTGAAACCTGGAAAATAGGAATCAATAAACCGGAATCAGAAGCTGCGCTCAATTCATTAGAATGGGTCGTTGCTTTAGAAAACACCTCCATGGCTTCCTCAGGCAACTATCGAAATTTCTATGAGGTCGATGGAAAAAAGTATGGTCATGAATTAAATCCACTAACTGGCTATCCTGAGGTGACTACTTTGCTTGGCGTCTCTGTTATTCACAGCGAGTGTATGTATGCAGATGCTTTTGCCACAGCTTATATGGTTATGGGATTGGAAGAAAGTTTAAAGCATGCTGAAAGTAATGCAGAAATAGAAGCATGTTTTATTAGTTCGGATGGGGACAAGCTTACGAGTGTTTTTACCACAGGATTTAAATCCTATTTGCACGAATAAAAAAATCCCTCCCGGCACATCGGGAGAGATTCCTATTAAGCATAAATCATTGAAACCATCTTAATATTTTCTATCGTAGTCGAGTCAAGACGATTGGACTGCCTCCTTTCGAAGGATACCAGACCAACTCTCTGTTGCTTCTGCGAACGTATCGATTGCCTCGATCATCAACATACTCATCTTTATCATAGAGATCATTTACATAGTAGGTCCAACTTCTATTAGAACCTAAAAACTTAGCTCGTAATCCTTCAGAGGTATTTTCTATGATGACTTCTGTATCGAATTGACTTGAAGCCCATACACCTTCAAGTGTTGCAAAACTGTCATAACCATTCCTACGATCATATCTGTCATCGTATCTATCGTCATAACCTCGTTGGCCTTGTCCTCTATGTATGGAACAATTGGCCCCACAAGCAGAGGTACATCCGACATTTCTATGATTATAACTGTGATTCCACTGTGCACCAATGTTGTCTCTGTGAAAAACAACCCGAGGGCCTCGTCTAGGAATAAACTCAAAAGAGTTTCTTCCGATTACTCTGACGTGATTGCCTCGACGGTCCGAGAATTTTCCTGGTCCAAATTTGCGAAAGCGCACCCAATTATAATGAGTCAGTCCTTTAATTTCAATTGATCTAGCGTCACAGTCCACCTTCACTTTCTTATCTAATCGATGATTAAAGTACCTTCCATTATCTAATGAATAATTAGCAGAAAGGAAAAGTGGCGTTGTAAAAATTCCGAGAAATAATAATAATGTTTTCATAGCTACTAATTTTACTCTAAGATCGAGTGTAGCCTTGTTAATAAGTCTTTTGAAATCGTTAATAGAACGTTATTCTAGGCCTTTCAAAAATTCAGACTTAACTTTTTCAAAATAATTCCAACCTACGAAGTCTACATCCGTGTTATTTATCATGATAAATACGTAATCAAATTTCTCAATAGATGCTAGACAAATTTGCGGATCAGTGTACATCTGTGTTGTGATATCTATTGAAAACATTTCATTTTTTCGATACCAAAATTCATGATTCCCAAAAAGATAATAATTAGAAATATTTGGATAAATTCCCCAAAACGAACTATCTCCGATAACTAATACGTCCGGCGTATTTAAAGTATCTACCCTATTAAATTTGAACTCCCTGTAAGCTAATTCTTCGGTTAATGGAATTGGATTGATAAGATTCAGGACTTGACCAATGTCATCATCCCTACCTCTTGGCTGTTGACTCATTTCGATATCCGTAAATTCGTAATCATATAAATCCAACGCCGTCTCTGCTTCAAGAAAAGACAAAAGAGAATCGAGCACCATTGTTTCAGCATATTTACTGAGATGAATACCTTGTTTGGGGAATGCAGGATGGCCTAATTTATGGTTTTGAAAATAATCTAAAAAGTTGAGTACTTTGATTTCATTCGCTTTCGCAAATTTCAAAAAATCATCATGAATGTGTTTGTCCGGCACAAATTCATTTTTATAACCACTAATTTTATCCGGGTATAAAAATGATTTCGCTGGCATCAAAAGAAATACCAGTTGTTTAGACTTAGTCTTTAGTAGAGAATCTGTAAAAACAATATTTTCCTTTCTTTCTTCCAATCGCTCCATTTGCGCAAAGCGATGAATACCATATAAATTATCAATGTAGCTCTGTTCAAATAAGTACCCATCTTCTCCTACGACTACCTCATGCACGTTCAAGTGATTCCATATTCTGTAATCCCATTCATTGTGTAAAGTCACCCATAAGTCATGACCGAAAAAATTCTGTTGGCTTAGCCTATCAAATTTGGCTTGAGCTTTACCATTAAAATATTCATCCGAGGTGAAATCACCTTTTGTCTCTTGAGCATAAGCTCCCTTCAATTTAGAAGGCACTCCTAAGACCAAGCTACTTTTGTAGGTCACAAAAACCAGTAAAAGAAGCAATCCATTCCAAATTATTTTATGAGTCACATTCATACCATTAAAATCTAAAGTAAATGAATGGATTAAAACTGCTGGTTGTAAGCTCAATTAAACAGACCCAGCAGATTAATAAGCTAGAGCTAGTTTTCAGCAATACAAAACCAAGCTTTTGGTGATCCTTTAAAAGAAAAATTTCACACTTTTTTCCAATTTTAGTCAAGGCTGAGAAACCAAAAATTATGGATAGCGCAAAGGCGATCATTGCACCTCCTCCAACATTGTAAATTTCGAAATTAGAAAAGGTAAATAATTTCTGATAAAACAAATACGCTTGAGACAGGTCTTCTATTTTGAAAATTACCCAGCTTAAGGTGACAATCATAAAGGTCAACCAAACGCTTAGGATTTTTGGCATCGATTTTAAAAAATTACTCAAGAAGAGGCGGTCTAAAATTAAAAACAAACCATGAAAAATTCCCCATAGAATAAAATTCCAGGACGCCCCGTGCCAGAGACCAGACATTAGAAAAACAAAAGACAGATTAAAGTAGAGTCTGCCTTTAGAATTTACACGATTTCCCCCTAAAGGAATATACAAGTAATCTCGCATCCAAGTCCCTAAGGTCATGTGCCATCGTTTCCAAAATTCTGTAATTGAGCTTGAGATGTACGGGCTATTAAAATTTTCAGGGAATTTAAAGCCTGCCATTTTTCCTATCCCGATTGCCATGTCAGAGTAGCCAGAAAAATCAAAGTAAATCTGAAAGGCATAGCCAAAAATAACCACCCATGCCATGCCTGGATTCAATGCTTCAATGTTAGAGAAATATGGTTCAATAACAGAACCTAGAGTGTTAGCAATAATGACTTTTTTAAAAAGGCCCATACTAAATCTAAAAAACCCTTGCAATTGACTATGACTCAAAATCTTTCGATCGGTGAGTTGTTGTGCAATTTCATTGTATCGAACAATAGGCCCGGCAATGAGTTGCGGAAACATCATGATGTATAAAAGGTAATCACTGACATTTTTTAGTGGCGTTGCTTTCCTTCGATAAACATCTATGGAATATGTCAAAGTCTGAAAAGTGTAAAAACTAATTCCAATCGGCAAAAGCACTTTAACCCAAGTAAAAGTTTCGAACCCTAGGGAAGAGAGTAACTGCTGCGCGTTTTCTACAAAAAAATTGGCGTATTTAAAGTAGGCCAGCAAGCCAAGATTTAGGCATAAGGATAAAATTAAAAACCGTTTTCTTTTCCCTGAATCTTCTGAATCATGTAAAGTCTTCACTAAGAAAAAATCTATGATGGTCGAGGCAAGCAGTATAAAAACAAATTTCGGTGCACCCCATGCATAGAAAAAAATACTTGTTGATAGGAACCAGACATTCTTAATTCGATTAGATGGAAGCCATTGATACACCAACAGAAAGATTGGCAAAAAATAAATTAAGAATGTTGTTGAACTAAATACCATATCTAGAAGCCCGAAAATAGAGCAAAATATAACAACAACAATAAAGTATAGAAAATTAGTTTAGTCAAAACAAAGCAGAATACTTTGATGTTAATGTACTATGAATAAAATAATCCAAACTTTCTATCTGGCAACAGGTATTCTTTTAATCATGGCACAAGCCTCATGTGCACAACCAGAGACCAAAGGTATTTCTCCAAACATTGATCAAGTAATGAAGCAATATGGATCTGGTCAGGCGGAGGTCAATGTCTATGAGCTTAAGCAAAATAGATACAATGCAGTACATGAAGGAAATCTAACAGCAATCTGGGTAACTGAACCTTTTTTACTTGATAAGCAGGTAAAAAACGAAACGAATGCAAGTAAGAATTCGACGACGGTTCTTAAAAATATTAGAGTAAAAAAATTCACGACAGGAGTATATGATTACACCATGTCTACTAGTTTATTTACTCCGATTAATAGAAAGCAATTTCCACATACGCCTAAGGTATCTTCAAGTTCCCTCGAATGGTGTGGTCAAACTTTTTCCCAATTAAATCTGAGGGGCAATCAATATGTCTCTACCCTTTTCAGTTATTTTGAACAAGAAGGAGATGAAGAGAATAAAGTCAAAGCGAGTTTATTAGAAGATGAATTGTATACTTTGATCAGAATGGATTCTAAGCTTTTGCCAGAAGGATCGATAGAATTAATTCCTTCCATGAGCTATCTGCGTTTAATACACAAAGAGACTAGGCCTTTCAAGGCTACTGCGGAGATAAAGTCTTATGAAGGAAAAGAATTTAATGGAAGTAACCTTAAAGAATATGTGATTACTTACCCAAGTCTACAACGAACTTTGAAAATAGTTTTTGAATCAAGTTTTCCGCATCAAATTGTTGGGTGGACAGATGAATATCCTTCAGTTTTTGATCAGAAAAAGCGAATGACCATTGCAACTTTAAAGGAATCAATGATGCTTGACTATTGGAATAAACATGGACTACAGGATGAAGGATTAAGGAAAAAATTGGGCTTATAGTTTGCTTGAAATTATAATTATTATCCACTGAATTCTAAGAGACTATCCAAAAAAGTGTGTCAATAAATATTTAGTAACTTTTTAAATTTAT